>NZ_JBGBYL010000012.1:0-244284 GCF_041260495.1 Paenibacillus sp. RC84 | reverse complement strand
GCAGCGAAAGCTAAACAAGCTGACGCCGATGGAATATCGACGCCAGCTTGCAGCCTAGGCTTTTTTCATTTGTCCGTTAAATGGGGTCTTGACCATTAATGCAGTGGGTTTTTGTCGTTACCCAAGATGACAAGCAGGTCCTATAAAAGTTAGAACTACATTTTACACAGGCCGTCAAATACAATTGGCTTATCAGCCAGATTGGCAGATTGACTTCAAACCAACATACAAGGGAGGGCGACATGATGAAAATTCTTAAATACCTCTTTCTATTCTTAAATAGTCTGTTGTCTTTTTACGCAGGTTTGTAGGCTTACGAAATGGTTCTATGGTTAGTTTGGGAGCAAACCATTAGCGAAGGGGATTTACGAGCCGTTCGGTATTGGGCGGGAATCGCGTATTTCATCATCTTGGTTCCCGCTTATTTTTTGATATGTTCCTATGTTGCATCCAAATTAAAATCGGGAATTATGCGTATACTTCTTTATCCTATCGGGTGCGCACTTGTGTTTGTTTTTCCCACCTTGTTTATATTTGCTGTTTTTGGCGGCGGAAATCTCTTTTCGGCGGAGGCGTTCCTGTTTTATGTGTTTTTTATTTCTTCCGGCGTGGTATTTGGTCTTGGGTATGCTTTGAGCATGTTTTTGACATCAAATAGGTTTAGAAAATAATTCGTAGGAGCATTCTCTTTAGTGTAAAAGAGGGTGCTTTTTTGTTTTATCTAATGAAGGGAAAGAAAATATCGTTTACAATGGAATTATTAACCATACCTAGCATTGCATGATTAACTTCGATCAGCAATGTCTATGAAATTAATGGTGGCAGGTATGCGTATAAATTCAATCTGCATGATTGGCCCAGAGCTATCAACCATCGTATATACATGAAGTATAGATTTGCTCCTAATATAACGGGAACTTTACGTGCAGATGCATACAGCCATTATGCACATCAGGAAAAAGTCTACTCCATTGACCCATCTATACAGTTACCGGTAGGAGGAGGCTTGCAATTATCATCCGATGAAGATTTTGATAAAGTTGACGGGCATGCTTCGCTTGTATGGTGACGTAACATATTTTACTTTAGGGGCTGGCTTTAATGAATTCTAACAAGTTAATGTTGTCCGGTATTTTTTTGTTCATCTTGTTGAATTTTGCGACAGAAACTATGCATCTGAATTTATATGTTTTTGAAATCATAATTCCTATCATTGCTGTGGTTTTGTTTGTTTACGGTCTTGTAAAAAAGAATTAGAGTTTGAACGAAATTATATATCATCTCGCATTTCATGTTACTGAACAACTTATCCTATTAGCTGTTAAAGGCTATAAGGATAAGTTGTTTTATTATGTAGGAGTATTTTATTCCTAAACCATGATGTTCCGGATTTATTGTGTATACTATGTAATAGTATCTTTTTGAAAGAAGGAGAGTTCCTGTAGTGAATTATACAGTAGTTTCTTTTTTCGCTGGCGCCGGCGGTATGGATTACGGATTTAGTGAAGCGGGTTACAAGATTCTTTGTGGAGTTAATAGAAATACCGATTGCTGCGAGACCCATAGAAATTGGTCTAATGCTACTGTCATTAATACGAATTTATTGGAAATTAATATTGAGGATATACCGCAAGCGGATATAATATTAGCCTCGCTTACTTCAGTGTCTTTTTCAAAAGCAAATCCTTCGAAACAGCATAGTAAATTATATGAAGAGGAAAAAATTTTTCAAGTTATAACACATTGTAAGCCTAGGGCATTTGTTATTGAAAGTACAAAAGCACACGTTAGTGAGATTAGCAAGTTTTACGAAGGAATGGACTATAAATTGTATTCCAAACTACTCAATACAAAAGAGCATGGTATTGCGCAAAATCGAAAAATATGGGTTACGGTTGGCATTCATAAAGATATTGATAGGAAATTTGAATTTCTTAATAAAAGTGAAGAATTGATTTTTGTGAAAAAAGTGATAAATAATCATGATGTTAATAATATTAAAAATCGAATGAAGTTTAGCAGAAAAAGTATCGATAGACATAAAGTAAATATGAGATATAAAGAAGTGGATTTCAACGATATAGCACCCTCGCTTAAAGCATATAGATTGTACCGCAAAGATTTAATAAATGTTGCTAAAGACTGTTACTACTCTCTTTCATGGGAGGAAGCGGCAGCGATTCAAACTTTCCCAAATTGGTTTAAATTTTCGGGCTCTCTTTCTTCTAAATTCGAGCAAATAAATACATCTTTTCCTCCTGAACTTGGAAGACAAATTGCAATGCAACTTAAAGAGGTTCTCTCATCTTCATTCGGAATTCAAAGCTCATCTAGTATTTTTATTGATAATATACCGGTTATCGAGAAGCAATTAATAAAAGAGGAAGAAAACAACGTAGAACAAGACACTATAAACCCCAAAAATATTGATTTGGTTTCTAACTGCTGTATCTATCCAAAGGAGAACTTCAATAGAAATGTTTGTTTACAGCCATTAAATGATTATGACAAAAGTTCGATTAATTTTATAAATCAATTAGAATCATTATCAACCGGGAACGAAGATGCCTATTCATATCATAATCTTGTGTTTGAGTGCTTGAATTATATATTCAAAGGTAGTTTTATAAGAGGAAAAATTGAAAAGAAAATAAATAACGGCAGAAAAAAAGTGGATATAATTTTTGATAATTACGACGAAACAGGTTTTTTTGCTCATATTGGGAAAAGATATAATATATATTGTCCTAAAATTTTCATTGAGTGCAAAAATTATAGCGATGATCCCGGCAATCCCGAATTAGATCAATTGTTAGGTCGGTTGGGGAGGAATACAGGTTGGCTTGGTATGCTGGTCTGTCGAGAGATAAAGGACGAATCGAAGTTACTCGCAAGATGTAAGGATATACTGAATCAACATAATAAATATATATTATTTCTACATGATTTAGATATAAAAACATTAGTGAAGCTAAAGGAAGCTTCGGATGATGAAGGTATGAGAGAGTTTTTTTCGGTAAAATGGGATGAATTGATTATGTGAAAATAAATGATGTAAATAAGGTATACTTCTGTTTTTCAGAACAAGTATTAATATCGAAATGACTTAAAGATAAGTAATGAAACGACTCAATAAATATTAAGTTTCCCTCATTAGATCTGACTTTAATGTAATGTTGATTCATTAGCGTGAACAGGATCAAAAGCGAGAGGTGGGAAATTTAATGGACAAGTTTTCAAAAGAGCAAAGAAGTAAAATGATGAGTGCCGTGCGAGGAAAAAATACTTTGCTCGAATCTAAAGTCACGAGAGATTTATGGCACAAAGGAATAAGTTTCAGAAAAAACGTTAAATCGTTGTTTGGCAAACCGGATATAGCGATAAAAAAATATAAACTTGTGATTTTTATAGATTCTTGTTTTTGGCACGGTTGTCCGATACATTGTAAATTGCCTCAAACAAACAAGGAATTTTGGGAATTGAAAATTCACAAAAATATCCAACGTGATAGTGTCGTAACCCGACATTATAAAGAAATAGGTTGGCATATAATTAGAATATGGGAACATGAATTAAAGGAAGACTTGGCTCAAATTATTGAGATGATAGATTGTAAACTAAAAGAAATAAAAAACAGCATCAAAAAAAATAACACGCCTTGATAAGCGTGTTTAATCTTAAACTTCAACAAGAGGTTCCTCCGCCGGCAACTCTTCTATTTCGGACAAGTTAAGTTGTTTGTGGAACTCTTCCAAAAAACATCTGGCGAGTTTTACGGGGACCGCATTTCCTATTTGAGTGGCTATGTTTTCACTGGAACCTTCGTTTACCTTTCCGTTTAACCTTCCCGTAAATTTGTAGCTGACCGGGAATGATTGTATCAAAGCGGCCTCTCTCATACTGATGGCACGATCTTCTACCGGATGTCCGAATCTTCCTTTGGTATAGGCCAAGCAGCCACAGGTTATTGTGGGAGAATAATCCTCATAATTCATTCGTCCGTATACGTCTCCAAAGCTTACGTTTTCTTTCGAATGACACGCAAGTCCTAACGAGAGATCAGGTGGCCAATCGGATCTGCTTCCGCCGTTCCTGGGAGTGTTTCTAATACGTTGCAGATTAACGTCGGATAAATTTCTACATTTATGCAGTATATCGTTAGCATCGGTTTGACCCGCATTTAACGGGGGAAGATTGAATTCTCTTAAATATTCACCGAGTTTGGGGGCTTTATTTTTAGCCGGCCAAATCGGTAACGGACTACTGATATAAGGAGTTCCTTTGGACGAATATAAAATTGTCGCATCCCCATTCGGAAATACTTCGATTTTTTTTCCTATCAATATAAGTCTTTTTCTTCGCTGAGGCACGCCGTAATCCGCGGCATCTACAATTTCAAATCTTAAATGATAAGAAGGACGATTTGAATGTTTCTTATAGCCCAAAGTATCCACATTTGCCAGAAGTTCCAAAAAAATATGAAAAACCTTGTAATTTAAAACATTGTCGACATTTTCGAAGAATATAAAAGTCGGCTCAAATAAATTGGTAACACGCAAAATTTCAAGCGTAAGCTTGTTTCTTTCATCTCGATTATTACTGCTTTTTTTTCTGCTATGTCTAGAGAATCCTTGACATGGCGGAGTTGCTATAAGTAAATCAAGCGGTCGGTTTCCTAATCTTGTCTTCTTGATGTTAACCCATTGTTTCTTTTTGATTTTTTTTATATCCTTTACCAACAAATGGCCTTTTCCGTGATTAAGGCCGTAAGTGCTTGCGATAACTTCATCATACTCTACCGCACATATTATATCGAATAATCCTCTGGCCGCCTCGGATACCCCGCCTGCCCCGGAAAAAAGATCTATCGCGTGTCTCAATTGATAAGCCTCCAAATTTCCTGTATAGATCATTATTTTATATCAGTGTAGCCCTTCGTGAAAAGAGGTGTGGCTACATTTAAGCTTTGAATAAATACGAACTATCCAATTGGAGACATTTAACAATTTTTCGTTTATACTAGAGCGTGAAGTGATAAATCGAATTGTAAATAGGATTAAATTCCTAAATTTTATCTTTTAAATGTTAGGGGGCTTCTTGGCAAAATGACATCCAATAAATTTAGAACGAAAGCCAGAGCCGTGGAATTGCTGGGACGTAAACAGATACGGGACGATATAACCGCACTGATAGAGTTAATGAAGAATTCTTATGATGCGGATGCCGAAATGGTGGTCGTAGATTTTACCCTTGAAGACGAATCTCCTTATCTTCTCCTATATGATGACGGCCAAGGCATGACCGAACAAGAGTTATTGGAGAAATGGCTTGTTATCGGTACGGATTCCAAAAAGAAAGAAAAAAGTCTTCAACGGTCCAGAAAAAAGGGTAGGCGATTGATGGGCGAAAAAGGAATAGGAAGACTAGCTTCGGCCGCTTTGGGAGAAGAACTTGTCATGTTTACGAAATCGCTAAACCATAACTGGAACGTATTGTTTTTGAATTGGAATGTTTTTGAAAACACGAATCTTTTCCTCGATGACGTTTCCATACCTACTATTCTAAATGAAACCAGGGGAGAATTACTTAAACAAGACAACATCAATAACTTAGTACTCACCCAGCGAGAAAATCTTAATTTACCCGGTTGGTTTGACGAGAATGGCAAGGAATATAAAAACAACGCTCAGTTATATGAAATCGTATCCGAGCAAATTAATAATTTTAAACTTCCCATAGATCACATTGATTCGATCATCCAACTTCTCAATGACATAGGTCAGGGAACGCTTATTGTTATAAAGAATTTAAGGCAGAGATGGGAAGATGTATTCGATCCTAGGCCTGAGAAATCCGATTTCATTTCTGAGTCGAGAAGAAACAAACTTGGTACATTTGTCGATACTTTCAGAAATGCAGTACAAGAATTTGATGTACATCTGTATGTAGATAACCGCACAATAGAATTTAATTATAGTTTTGATGATGAATTATTTGACATTTATGACCTCAAGATCAAGGGCACTATAGACAAAGGTAAATTTTACGGCAAAATTTATTCTCCTACTGCAGAAATAAATGTATTGAATGAATGCAATATAATTCTTGAGCAGGGGATAGATGTAACATTCGGTATAATGAATTGGAGAGAAAAGGATTGCGGTACATTTGAGGTCGAGCTTTGTCATATAGAAATGCAAAAGAAAAACAGCTCATTGAGTGAAGAAGAACGTGCGAAGATAGACATACGTTTAAAAAATTCCGGCGGAATAATGGTGTTTAGGGATGGGGTACGTGTTCTACCTTATGGAGAACTTGAAAATGATTTTCTTAACTTAGAAAGAAATCGTTCCAAAAATGCGGGTCTTTATTTATTTAGCCATAGAAATATGTTCGGAAGGATAATGTTAGATTCCGAACAGAACCCAAAACTGGAGGATAAATCGAGTCGTGAAGGACTTTTAGAAAATGAGCAATATCATTATTTCATAAAAACGCTACAAAACCTTTTGGTTAGAATAGCGATTGAATTCGTATCGGATTCTCGAAAAGGTTCTAAGGGTTTACGCGGAACGTATGTCAGTAGGAATAATATGGAATTCGATAAAAAGAAACGCGAAGCGAAGCATATAAAAGATGAAGCAGTAGCTGCTAAGAAGGAAATAACAAGATTAAAAAAGGAGTATAAAGAAAAAAACAAAGAATTCTCCTTTCAAAAACACAGTGTCTATGATATCGATTTTGAAAATGTACCGATGGAATTGAAGTATAAAATGTTATCGGAGAAATACAAGTTATTAAAAGTACAATTCGATAACAAGATAAAAAATGTAAATGATAAGATGGTTCAATTGCAAATACAAATTAATGCTCGATATTCAAGCTATATAGATCCTGATTTTTTGGAGGACATTTATTCTCATAACATAGAGGTCGAGGAATATTTTAATAGACTTCAAAAGGAAATTAAAGAAAAATACGACATCTTGGAAAATCAATATAAATTTCGACTTGAAAAATGGCAAAAATCCGTAAGCAATTATTTGGAACATGATTTTGATAAATATATTTCGCTTAACAAAACGAGAATACAATATTTAAAAGACGGTTTGTCTTCAAGATTAGCAGAGATAGATAAAATTGTAACCGAAACGATTAATGAAAAAAAGACAGAACTTGGTTTTCTTACTTCAATTGAAAAAATCATGACAGAATACAAAGAAGACATGATTCAGAAAGAACGTGTGCTTCATGATCAATTAGCAGCTCGAATTGAACAGGCTAATAATTTATTAAATGAGCTTAGTTTAAATGTACCTAGTGAATTAAAAACAAGTGCACAAGAAATGGAAAAATTCATCGCGCTTACCGAACAAGACATACAAAATGTGTTTTCGAAAAATTCCATACGAAAACAATTTGACGGTTTGGTCGAAAATCAATTGAAAGCCATACTTGAGGAGATTTCAAACAAACTCACATATGCGACCGAGGAAAATCAAATTATCGGTGCCTTGTCTGAACGAGTCGCGACTTTAGAAAGAGAAAACGAGCTATACTCCGATTTGGCGAACATGGGAATGGCCGCGGAAATAGTCAACCATGAATTTAATCAGTTATTCACAAATGTAAACGATGCCATTAAGAATCTCCGTAATATAAACGGAAATGCGGAAAAATATTGGATTGATCAAATCGAAACCGGATTTAGAGCAATCTCCGCCAGACATACTCAATTGTCACCCATGTACAGAAGCTATAACTTGAGGAAAAGGCCGTATAAATTGTATGACATGGTTGAAGATATGTTAAGTTTTTTTGAAGCTAGGATCAACAAAAATAAAATCAAAGTTACCAATTCCGTGAATCCGGAAATCAAGTTAAACCTATCGCCTTCCAAGATGTATCCGGTGTTCTCCAATTTAATTGATAATGCGATTTACTGGATCTTAAACCAAGATGAAAAAGTGATTCTGTTTCGTTTCGACGAATACAAGAACGCCATTTATATTGAGGATAGCGGCCCCGGAATATCAGCTCGTATAACGGAAAAGATCTTTGACCCTTTTTATACGGGACGACCGGAAGGTAGAGGTTTAGGATTAACGATCGTCAAAAAAGTCCTTGAATCTCAAAACCATACGATAAGTGTTATTCAGGATAAAAAAGTGAAAAGTTTAAACGGAGCCTGTTTCGAGATAATTTTTAATCAAGATGATAAAGTGGGGACTTAAAATGGGGACACAGAGTGTTAAAGACATCGCTTTTAAATATTTTAGCGACATTATATACATTGATGACGCACTGAAACATCCCAATGAATATATCCAATATAATCTTTCCATGAGAGAGCAAGCAAGTGCTTCCGAAAAGATACAGCAAGATAACACACCGAAAATATATCGCCGCTTACCGACTAAAGGAATCGCACAACCTACAGAAATTGAGGAAAGAATCAAAAGTGATACCTCAAACGTATATCCCGAGGATTACTCCAGAGCGTTTAATCTTTTATATCAATTCCAAAAATTAGGTTGTAAAGCGAGCCCTTATTATTTTGAGTCGGTTGAATCTATTGATCAAGCGGTTAGGCTCATTGAGGCTTCTCATCTGTCGGTTCTCGATTGGGAATTGGATGCGACAGGCGGAGAAACGACGTTAAAATTACTGGATAGAGCGCTTATCAACAAAGAAAAAATGAAAATGATCGTTATATATACCAAGTCACCTCAGATGGCTAGAAAAAGTCTACATGGTAAATATCCTGACTGCCCTCCCGAGAAAATAAAAAAAGAGAGAATCGAATACGATTTAGTAAAGTTAGAAAACGCAATGATCCTAATATGCAATAAAGAAGATTTTAGCGCGGAAGATATTTTAAATACTTTCGTCGATCAAATTATATCAAGCTACGGCTATTTTCCATTCGGTTTTTTTGATGCGATAAATAAAATGAACGATCAAACCGCTCTTATTATGCAAAGATTTTCTTACCCGTTTGACAACGCTCTGATTCTGCAACTTAGTTCGTCGGGTATTACGCAGAATGATTATGCACAAATTGTTTCCAAGATGGTTACTAATCATTTTAATAGGGAAACTTTTATTAATCCCGTTATTTTAGAAAGTATCATTGATAATTGGAAAAAAGCCATTAATCGATTATTAAGTAATCCGGATGAACAACTAATAAGTAGTATTAAAAGTTACATTGAGGAAATTTGTAACCTTCATAACAAAGGGAAAAACGGAAGGAAAAATGTCAAGAATATAAAGTTACTCGAAGAGATACCTGTTGACAAGTGGAAAAACTATCTGGATATGCTGAATAACCTCGATCTAAAAATACGTGATCCGTTTAAGCAGCTTAAAGATGAAGTGATAAAAGAAGCTCTGGAGATTAAAACAAATCAAGAATTATCCAAGTGTAAGTTTAATAAGGAACTGGAAGAAAGTGACTCAAGAATAAAAGAAAGCTACTGTAAATTACTCTCTGAAAAGTTCGCAAAAGAGATAAAAGAAGTATTAGGACCGCTTGTTCCGGTGATATTTGTTTTCTTGCTTTCTTCTAAATCCAGTGCCGCAACAATAAAAAAGTCCGTCAAAGAACTGGTTCATATAATGAAAGTCCTACCTTATCCGAATCAAACAATAGATAAAGTAGAGTCGCTGGATGACGACCAGTTAGTCAACTATTTCTCGACAGGGGATGTGTTATTCGGGGATGATCAAGAGGTATTGGTTTGCATAAGTCCGAGTTGTGACGCGTTTAATCCGGCGGAAAAGGTTGAGCACAATCTTAAATTCGTTTGCGGAACGATCATCAAAAAGGATACCGATTTTCAAAGGTTAAAGGAAAGTCAGCGTCTTTCGGTAATTCCCGATCCGTCCGGTACAGGATTGTTGTGTGTAAAGTGGGAATATTACAAAACCAAAATCATGGATATTAAAAATAATTTTGCCGAATATAAGGATTACAAAAGGCCCTATAAGTTTGAACAATCTTATTGCCAACAAATAATAAATTCTTACCTTGCCTATCATTCCAGATCCGGTGTAGATGAATTGTTCTTTAAAAATGAATCAAGTATGCGTAATTTCTTTCTCTTTCCTAACGATTAGCATATTAGGTTTATTTCCGGGAAATTATTAGGAGTGATTAGTCTGAATAGTGATCCAATCAATATTGTCGAAAGTCTGATTCAACATACAAAGGAAAAACTTGTTGATTCTGGATTCGATAAAAATATTTCCTCTATTATGGCAATGATAACTGTTTTCGACAATTCTTTTTTTGGTTTAAGATTTGGTTCTTTTATGAAAACTGAAGTCGTGAAGCTCTTTGCATACGGATGTGGAATGGCATTAAATGAGTTTTATGATCATGATTTTTCAAAAGATGAAGAAGCGGAATTGTTTGTTATGAATCAAGAAGAATATAATTGGGCCTATGATACACTTTTACAATTCGGACTTCTCAGCCTCTTAAAACTGTATTTAGACTACTATCGAACAGGATTAATTGATATTAAAATTTCTAGCACTTATGAAATTAATGTAATATATCTTACAAAAATCTTAGGGGTTGAATACGTTGAACGTGGAGATATGTTATGGAATCTAAAACATAGCGAGATTGAAGACAAGAGACAAGTTGAAAAATCTAAATATATTCATAATATAATGAAAAAGAATGTGTATATTTCACAAAAAAACTTTATAGCTTACTCAAGTATGCCTGAGGTGGATGACTTCTACCTAAAGCTTGCACTTGACGAATTAGAGAGTACACTTGGAAAAGACTTTTTTCTGCCGGATACAAAATTCGGTGAAATCGAATATCAAGTCTACTTAAATGCTTTAGCTTTTTTAAAAAGTTTATCAATGAGACATGTTGGTTATTTTTCAAATGTGCTTGGTAAAATAAAAAAGCTGAATTCATTTAATTTAATTCAATTAGTTATTTCTGAAGAAGAAGTTGCGGTTTCTTTATCGAAGTATTTGAAAATAAACTTTCAAGCGGCAATCGGTATAATAGATTTACTGACTTTGAATGAAGAAAATAAAGTAGCACATTGTTCTAAAGTCGATGGGCCACTAGCTCCTTTACAAAGAATATCTTCGAAACAATTACTATTTTCATACAGTGCCTTTTATGGGCAACCGGTCCTGTTTTTGTTATCTGAACTCAAAAGAAGGTATTCTAAAGATTGGGATCGGGCATTAAATAAGCGAGAAGAGATTTTTAGAATGCAACTGTATGCTTTCTTCAATCAAAAGAGGTATGTAATGATCAACAAACCCATAGTTATCAAAAAAAATAGCAAGGTAATTACTGACATTGATGGTGTAATTTTCGATACTCAAACAGGTGAGCTTGGCCTCTTTCAATTAAAATGGCAAGAACCATTTGCAAGCTCTCCTTTTGAAAGAAGTAGTAGAAAGAGAAACTTTGAGTCTGAAAGTGTAGATTGGGTTAATGTAATCAGCGGTTGGTTGGAAAATCTCTCATTAGATGAATTGAGTCATCATCTAGGAATTAAAAAGAGCAAACTATCTACATGGAATAGAACGAAATTGTTCATTCTTGGACGTCATTCTGCACATTTTTCTGGGGATACAGAACTCGATGAAAGAGCAGCATGGGGAATATGGCCTCAAATAATACGGCTTTTTAACGAAGTAGACGAAAAAGATAGAAGTAATACATTGAATTGGCTATATGATATCTTAAAAAAGGACTCACCTGTCATGAATGCAAAAAGAGACAGGAAACAATATAGCGACTATTCATGGTTTATAGAGGGATACAGAATTAATATTTTTAGAAGTCATCTTCAATAAGATTCAAATTTATTTGAAGTTCTAAATTAAAGCTGACTTCTGTAGTACGTCCTCGCGTACCACTTCACTCTCGAATTTCTGATATCCTATCCTTAAAACCTACAGGATGGAGGTAAATTCATGACTCACTGGCGTAACAACTCCCTAATCTGCCGCTTCGATAACCTAGCAGACGAGGCCGATACCTCAACCGTTTTCCAACCCATTATGGAGCAGCTTAGTGCCTTAGAAATGGAATTATTACAATCACTTCAACCAGATCAGCAGATGTTTTTCCGAGAGTGGCAAGACAAGGGAATAGCTCTGGAGTACATGAAGAAAGAGTGGATTTACATCAAAGGCGTGCAGGACGGCATCAAGATTTTGTCCCAGCTTCATAGCGAATGACTGGCCTGGGTCATGTCTAGCATTTGAGTCAGCCAGCCATACCATACACAACTCAAAGCCTCGTTCTGATTACCTTATAGGTATCGAGACCTAGGCTTTTTTTGTTTTGTGCCCTCCAAGAAAGGAAATCCATGGAATTTTAGCGAATGATGTCTTATATCGTTTTATAAATGAGGAGAAGACGTATGTTTGCTAAACTACGGGCACTTTTTGCCAAGCCAGCATCAGAACCGCCCCAAAAGAAAGCTAAACAAGCACCCGCCGCGAGACGCCCCAAAGTGGAGGCCACCCGGATCGGGGAACTGGGGGAGCACAAAATCAATATTCAATTGGATCAGCTTCCAAAGGAATGCCGATATCTGAGCGATCTGCTGATTCCGAATCCAAAGTCACGGTCAGGATACTCTCAAATTGATCATTTGGTCATTTCTCCTTATGGGCTTTTTGTCATCGAAACGAAGAATTACAACGGGGAAATCAAGGGTGCGCGTAAGGACCGATACTGGCGTGTAAGCAACCGGTTCAACATGTACAATCCGCTGATGCAGAACTACGGGCATATTAAAGCGGTGGAGCTGCAAATTCCGGCTTACAAGCGGGTGAAATTCATTTCGATGATTTCGTTTACGATGCGGTGCCGTTTTAGCATAGATCCGGAGCTGCGGAAAATTCAGTCCGATGAACTTATCGTTTACGATGTTGAGCTTTCGGAGTTTATCGGGCGCAAGATGGTTCGCATGCAGGCAGAGAATCCAGAACCATCGCTTTCGGAAACGGACATTAGGGGGATTTACGAGCTGGTCGCGGCAGCGAATATTACAGACAAGAAGATCAGGGACGAGCACATCGAGAAAAGCAAAAAGGCTTAGCGTTCGTTACATGCGAGAGGCTGCATTTTACAAACGGGGGGATACAGAGATGACCAAATGGTGGATGGTGCGGGCAGGAGATTATAATGAGTTGATTCCAGAGTGGCAAGCCAATAAAATTGCTTCAATCGGCTGGCCGCAATTGGGTGTTCCCGAGAAATTTGCATCTAAGGAAAAGTTTACTGAACATGTTCATGTGATATATGGGAATGAAAAGCCAAGGACTAGATCATCATGGGCAGGGCAGGTTTGGAGATATTGCCGTGAGCTCACTGTAAATGACCGAGTGATTACCTATTCCAGAGAAACCCGGGAGTATTTGCTCGGAACGGTGACCAAGGCGCCAGAATACAGAACGGATATCAATGCTTTGTATCCAAATGTGATTTCCGTGGCTTGGGAGTCCAAACGAATTCCACGCGATTTGTTTTCGCAAAGAGCGAAGTACTCTTTAGGCAGCACACTGACGGTTTTCCGGATAGACGATTGGCAGGAGGAGATTCTGGTTTTATTTCACCAAACACCAGTTGCACCTGTGAATGTCACCGTTCGAGATGAAGAAGCGGCAGAGTTTAACACGGAAGAGTTTGAGGGACGGGCCAAGTCGCTGATTGAAGATCGGGTGGACAAGCTCGACCCGTGGGAGATGCAGGAACTGGTCGCGGGGTTGCTTCAAGCGATGGGCTACCAGACAAAGGTGAGTCCGAAAGGTCCCGACGGGGGAGTGGATGTGCTGGCTCACCGGGATGCGTTCGGGTTCGAGAAGCCGATCATCAAGGTGCAGGTCAAGCATAGACGTGCCACCAGCGGCGGGCCCGAGGTGCAGCAGCTCGTAGGAGCAAGCCCTCACGGAGCGAGCTGTTTGTTCGTGTCCACAGGCGGTTTTACGGCGGCAGCCAGGACCGCGGCGCAGCATAATGGTGTAAAACTACTGGATTTGGCAGGCATCGTCGAGCTGATTAACGAGTGGTATGACAAGATGCCGGCGGAGAAGCAGGCGTTGATTCCGTTGAAAAGAATTTACGTGCCTTCGTAAGGTGAGGAAGAGAGGCAGTCACACAAGGAACATGTAACCAGGAAGGAAGTATATATGTGGAAAGATATAGCTGCTTTGTTCGGCAGCAATCCGATAGTGACCCTGTTAATTGTGGTGGTCGGCACTTCTACTTTGTGGATGTACAAAGAATTTAAAGAAATATTGAATCGAAATAACATAGCCAAACTAAATCTTATAAATGAACGTTTAAAAACTTTCGGGAAGTTGGAAGCCGCTATTGCATTAGCATTGAAGAAGCCTGAAGATGAGAGCATTTTAGCAAAATTATACGATATTCTTGGAGAAAGTAGTGCTTTATTCACGAAAGAAATGAGGGAAGTGACTCGTACCTTTTATGCACAAGGACATCCTCATATCTTGTCGGCCTTACAAATTTTTATTGATAATCAAATTAACACCTCTAGGGTGGAAAAAGCAGAGCTTTCTAAATACGAGAACTCTACAGACGTTATAGATAAGATTGAGAGAATGATAAAGCCTTTTGTTCCTATCTTATTTATATGGGCTTTTGTTTTACTGCTTGTCTCCTATGTTTCGGTTTTAATTCACCAGCAGGATATGTCCGCTAAAATTCATTGGACCATGTATTTTGTCTCTACCTTAATTTCCTTTTTATTTTTTAGTGTCTTGTTATCGGTTGGACTTGATAATAAATTAGGCAAACAAGGGCGCTACCGCTGGATGCTTCACACTACTATTGTGTTCACTCCGTTTGTTTTCTCGCTATATACAGGATTATGGTGGGTCAGCATCAGTATTCAGGTGATCGCTTTTATACTGCTTATTAAAAAGCAGAAAAAAGCCAAACATTCTTTGATCTTGCTTAAATAAACTAGTCTTATATTTGGAAGAACCATCATGACTTTACCAAGTGAATTGTCCTCGATTTTTCGTCATAAACAAAAGTATGGTCCTCATTCTTGATCTTAAGGGACACATTGAGTCCACGCTGCCGATCCATATCTGCCAACACGCGGACGACGTCACCTTCTTCTACGACAAATCGGGGACAGCGGCGTACTAGGACGGAAAATAAGCCCCAGTTCAGCCGCTGCCCGCGGTCCTTCATTTACACACTCAAAGCGGTGGCGTTACTCCTAATTGCACCCAGCCTTCCTTGGAAGGACCGTAAACCGCAGGGATAGGCAGCTCCGCTTGCCGCATGAGGACCGTAACCTGACCCCGATGATGAACAATGTGTTTGATTAATCCCATGAAGATCGTCGCGTTGGATTCCAATCTTCCGAACGCATGTTGGACGTGCTTCAACGAATCGTCCGTCCACTGTTCTTGAAAAGCTTGGACTACATGAGAGCTGACCTTATTGAAGGTCTCCGCGATCTCCTTTGCGGACGGCACCTCGTTCGGATTCGGCACTTTCTCTACCAAGACTCCGAATTCGGTTAAATAATCCGGGATATTCGTGACAAAATGCCACGCAATCCTTCCGAGCGTACGCCCCCCGGGAGATACCTGCTGCCCGAGCGCATGATCGGTCAACCCGTCCAATACCTTTTGGGTTAATGCCGCCTCATTTTTCCATTCGATGATCAAATCCTGTACGGTAACGTACATCTTCTCATTCCTTTCCTGGGTGAAAATATTTCCTCATGACCGAACCGTTCTCGCCGGAATTCATCATCCCGTTTTCTCTCTCATCTCTATAAAATTTTGTTTAGCTCTAATCCATCATAATCGTTAATGGTGACAGCTATTGTCACTAATTATTTTTTTTCAACCGCTGATAGGCAAATCACGGATCTCAAGCTTTCGCTGCTGTTGCCCATACAAACCGGCCAATACAGCGGCAATAGCCATAAAGATGGCGCTGGATGCCACGCCGAATTGCAAGCCGTACCGTTCGACCGCCACGCCTCCAACGATGGGTCCGATAATCTGTCCAGAGGCAAAAAAGGCAGTAGCTATGCTAAGACATGACGCATACGTGTGGTGAGGGACATGGCGACGAAGAAGCGCAGTTGTCATCAGCGGCGGGGTAATAAAGGAAACCAGCCCGATCGTGGCGGCTCCGAGCACAGTAACTAACATATTATGAGTGATTACCCCGCACACACCGATCGTCCCCAAGGTTAACCCCGACGCAAGCGTATATCCGCTGGGCCATCGGTCAATGGCTTTGCCTCCGATCCATCCGTTAAACAAACCCGCAAATCCGATTCCGGACCATATCAACCCGGCATAGAGGGACGGAATGCCTTTGCTCACCAGATAGGGAATCAAATACGTGAAATAGATGATATATCCCCATCCGAAGAAAAAATAAGAAGCAATAAGAAACAAGAGCCTCTTCGGGTTCAACAGAAGACGGTACACATTTTCGCTTTCTTTGTCCCGTGGCTTCGATTCGGTCTGCGAGGGTATTTTTTCGGCTTCCCTTTTTCTGGTGACAAACTCGAAACCGACTGCGGCAATTACCCCGAATACGCCCATGATCACCCAAGCATACCGCCATCCCTGCAAGTGTGAAGGGTCTATGGTAAAGGGGGCGAATAAACCCGTCACTAGGATGCCGGCAGATCCGCCTAGCCATATAAGACCCGATGCCGCTCCTCGTTCCGCCGGTCGAACGGCATCCATGGCAATGGACAGGACTAACACTGTAGCGAAGGCCGATAACAATCCAATCGCGAACCGCCAAAGCCCAAGCCCGGTGAAATGATCACTAAATGCCGAGCCGATCAAAGTCAATCCGAGCAATAAACACGTTATCCGATTAATGACCTGTTTGCGGTCCGGAAAGCGCGAGATCAAAGGAGGAAGACACAAGGTCCCGACCAAATAACCGATAAAGTTGACTGTGCCGAGTATACCCAACTGTCCGTAGCTCCCCCCGATCACCCTCTGTATCCCAGGCAGGAACATGCCGTAGGAGAGCCGGGAAAAACCGAGTATGACGACAAACAAAAACGATGCCCATAGAGTAATCCAATTAATTGCGGATTTTGTACCCATATACCCCATCTTCCCCCAAAATAATAAGTTGACCCTATTGTAAAATTTCGGGAATGTTTTGTAAAATTGAATTATATGAATAAATCGTTCAAATAATTTAAATGAAGGTGATGACTATGGATCTTCGGGCTTTAAAGACTTTCGAGGCTTGCGTGCGTCTTGGACATTTTCTGAAAGCCGCCGAGGAACTCCAATATGCTCCCTCTACGGTAACCCTTCAGATCCAGCGTCTCGAAGCGGATCTGGGCGTTTCTTTATTCGTGCGCGACGGAAAACGCGTGATCGTGACCGAAGCCGGCCGGTGGCTCCATAAGGAGGCCTCGGCTTTACTGAAGTCGATCGGAACGATGAGGCAGACCGTCTCGGATATTGCTGCGGGAGATAACGGCTCGGTGCGTTTTGCCGCTATCGAGCCCGTTGCGAGCCAGCAGTTAGCGACCGTTATAGCCGACTTTTGCAAGACCCGACCGAAAGTGGAGTTAACCATGGAAGTAAGCGGCAGCAGAACGATTGCGGAGAGGGTTCGGGCCGGCGAACTGGAATTCGTCGTTTGTTCGGCTCCACCTTCCAAACTCATGCTGGAGTTTGAGCCGCTGATCGAGGAAAGATTAGGGGTCATGTTAAACAGGAATCACCCGTTAGCCGGTCAAGACAGCATTACGGCGAGCGATCTCGCGGGGCTAACCGTTCTAGTCAAAGAACCGACTTGTATCTACCGGGAGCTTTGGGAAACGGCGCTTTATGGGGCTGGGCGAAACCCCTTCTCTTGTATGGAGGTTGGAAGTTTCTTTGTCATTCAACAAATGGTTAAGGCAGAGTTCGGCATCGGGATTGTTCCGATTTACAACGGTCTGGAACAGGAAGGTTCCTTGGTCATAAAACCTATAGCTGATTTAAATCCTGTCGTCACGATAGGCATCGCTTATAAAGACAAAAACCACCTAGGCAAGGCAGCGCTATTGTTAATGGAAGCAATTAGGGGCATCCGTGAACCCAACCCTACGCGACCAAGTGCATGATTAAGGATGCTAGCCATCATTCTGGCCTTACGGATGATTTGTTTTCAGAAAAGACCATTCAACCCAAGATCGGCGTGGAAAACATTAATATAGACATTGCTGCCCGCAAGGATCCTTTCCGTCCGTTTGAGTGGGATACTTCTTACGAAGAAGTCAAAGCTGAAAGCCATCAACTGAAAGAATCAGACGACACGTGTGAAGTGCTGTGTATCGCCGCATTTACCTTTCATTAAAACGTATAGAGCCTAGGCTGAGTCAGCGCCTGGGCTTTCCTTATGCAAAAATTTAGAAAAATTAATACCAAATTATGAAAAATTTTGTATATAAGTAAATTTTATTCGTTTACAATGAAGGCACGGCATGTCAACTTGCTTAGAATAAGACGATTCCCGGCGAAGCGTGCGGATGATGATTTAAGCTTCGTCGAATTCGCGGTGTTTCGTCAAGCTAACGGGAATCGATTCCAAGACCGCCGTACGGCCGACTAAACACGATTAGCCGGCTTTTACGCCAAGTTTCAGTCATAATCGAATTCCGGCAACAAGTGGGCGGCTGTAAGCACAATGGGTGCAGAAGCCCAGTGACGACGGGTCCGGCTTTGACGGACCACGCTGCGGAGGGACGATGATGGAACAGTATCTAACGTTAATCGACATTGTTCAAGACAGAAGGGGGCAGGCGGAGAAAGGCATCACTTATATTTCGGGGGATCGGGACGAGCTTTACGAATCGTACGGCGCGTTATTCGAACATGCGCTTCAGGCGCTGCATTATTTGCAGTCGCGCGGAATGGAGCCCGGGGATGAACTGCTGATGCAAATTGACGAGAATCGTACGTTTTTGCATGTCTTTTGGGGATGTCTGCTGGGCGGCATCGTACCGGTTCCGGTAACGGTCGGCAGCAACGACGAACATAAGATGAAACTGTTCAAAATTTGGGACACGCTGCGCCGCCCTTATTTGATCAGCGATGCCAAAGTGTTGGGAAGCTTGGAAAAGTACGCGCGACAGCAGGGGCTTGAGCAGACCTTTGGCGTATTGGCGCAGACCGCATTGCGAACGGAAAGCCTGGATTATGGCTCGGAGGCCAAAGGCGTTATTTATCCGGTTCAGCCGGATCGCTTGGCTTTCATCCAGTTTTCTTCCGGATCGACGGGAGACCCGAAAGGTGTCATGCTGACTCATGAAAACTTGGTGCACAACATACGCGACGCTGCTGCCGAATCGGAATTGGACGACAACGACGCTTACCTCGGCTGGATGCCCCTTACCCACGATTTGGGATTGATTGCCTTTCATCTTACGTGCGTGATCGGCAATGTCAATCAATTCATTATGCCTACCGCGCTTTTTATCCGGCGCCCTTCGCTTTGGCTCAAAAAAGCGTCGGAGCATCAGGTGACGTTAATTTGCTCTCCCAACTTTGGCTATAAGTTTTTTTTGGATCAATACAAACCGGAAGCCGTCAAGGACTGGGATTTATCCCGGATCCGTATCATTTATAACGGGGCCGAGCCGATTTCGACTGAGGTGTGCGACCGGTTTTTGAGTGCAATGGCGGTCCATGGACTGCGCCGATCCGCGATGTTCTGCGTGTATGGAATGGCTGAGGCCTGCGTAGGCGTAGCCCATCCTCTGTTATATGAGGGCATCAAGGCGGTTCATCTGAACCGGGAACACCTGGCCATCGGCGAAGCGGTTGTGCCCGTTGCACCCGAAGAACGCTGCTGCGTGACTTTTGTCGATGTCGGGTATCCGATGGCAAGCTGCGATTTCCGGATTTGTGACGATAACCATCTTCCTCTGCCTGACGATGTCATTGGGCATATTCACATTCGCGGTAAAAATGTGACGTCCGGCTACTACAACAATCCGCAGGCGACGGCCAAAGCGATAACGAAGGACGGTTGGCTGGTAACCGGCGATTTGGGTTTTATGCGCAGGGGCCGGCTCATTATTACCGGACGTGCGAAAGATATTATTTTCGTGAACGGGCAAAATGTATACCCGCATGATATTGAGCGTGTCGCGGAGGAAGTGGACGGGGTCGAGCTTGGTAAGGTGGCCGTCTGCGGCGTGCGCGACCCGGGGACAGGACAAGACCGGATTGTTTTATTTGTTATTTACACAAAGAAACCGGAAAACTTTGTGCCGCTAATTGTCAAGCTGCGTCATCATTTGAACGAACGGGGCGGCTGGGAAGTTAGGGATGTGGTGCCGGTACGCCGTCTGCCCAAGACGACGAGCGGCAAGGTGCAGCGTTACAAACTGGCGCAGCAATATTTGGCAGGCCAATTTGACGAAGTGTCCGGCCAACTGGCCGGTCTGCTGCTGGCGGCGCGCGCAGCGAAGCCGAAAGCCCTGGCCCGAAGCGAAGCGGAGCAGAGGCTGCTCGCTTTATGCAAACGGGTGCTGCAAACGGAGGAAATCGGCACGGACGAAAGTTACTTTGAACTCGGTGCCAATTCGCTGCAGCTGACGCAGTTGGCCGAAGCGCTCGAAGGCGA
Organism: Paenibacillus sp. RC84; assembly: GCF_041260495.1. NCBI lineage: Bacteria > Bacillati > Bacillota > Bacilli > Caryophanales > Paenibacillaceae > Paenibacillus > Paenibacillus sp. RC84. The sequence continues at coordinate 223,628 of NZ_JBGBYL010000012.1, read as the reverse complement.
GTTCGGAAAGCCTATTCCGGTGACTGATTTCTTCTCTTACCCGACCATTGCCAAGCTGGCCGCCCATCTTGCGGCGGACCCGGCGCAGAAAGAGCCGGTTAAGCTTGAGGCGGGACCGACGGATGATCCGGACGACAGGGATATCGCGATTATCGGCATGGCCGGCAAATTTCCGCAGGCGGACACGTTGGAGCAGTTTTGGGAGCATGCAGCGCAGGGGCGCGACGCCATCGGTCCGTATGGCGTTGCCAGGAAGCGGGACGCGGATGCGTTTATGGCCAAGCTGCAGCGTGAACCGGGACAGTGGGAGGCGGTGGAAGGCGGCTATTTGGATGAGATCGATACGTTCGACTATGCTTTTTTCAAGTTGACGCCAAGGGAAGCATCTCTGATGGACCCGAATCAGCGCTTGTTTTTACAAACGGCGTGGAGCGCGCTGGAGGATGCCGGTTATGGCGGCGCCAAGGTGGCCGGATCCAGGACGGGCGTTTACGTCGGTTTTTCCAAAACCAGCTTCGATTACGAGCGTCTGCTCACGGAAGCGGAACCCGAGGCGCTGCCCCGGTTTATTATCGGCAATTTACCATCGGTTATTTCGAGCCGCATCGCTTATTTGCTGGATTTAAAGGGTCCGGCGGTTACGGTCGATACGGCCTGCTCGTCTTCGCTGTCGGCGGTGCATTTGGCCTGCCGGGCTTTAATGAACGGGGATTGCGACATGGCCGTGGCGGGCGGCGTCAAAACCATTTTGCTGCCGATTCGGGCGGGCATCGGCATGGAATCGGCCGACGGCCGTGCGCGGGCATTTGACGGGAAGTCGGACGGCACCGGCGCGGGCGAAGGCGTCGGCGCCGTGATTCTGAAGCCGCTGCGCCGGGCGGTGCAGGACGGCGACCGTATTGTCGCCGTCATCAAGGGCAGCGCCATGAACCAGGATGGCAGCACGATAGGCATCTCCGCGCCCAACGCGCTGGCGCAGGCGGATGTCATCGCGCAGGCATGGCGGAACGCGCGCGTAGACCCCAAGACGATCACATATATCGAAGCGCACGGGACGGGAACGCAGCTCGGCGATCCTGTGGAGATTGAGGGCATCTCGCAAGCGTTTGGCCGGTATACGGAGCGCAAACAGTTTTGCGCGGTAAGTACGGTCAAAACGAATATCGGTCATTTGTACGAAGCGGCCGGTATCGCCGGTTTGATCAAAGCAGTGCTATCGCTGCGGCATCGGCAAATCGCGCCGCTCGTTCACTTCCGTGCGCCTAACCGTCAAATTCGTTTTGAGGATTCGCCGGTTTATCCCAATGTATCGCTGACCGATTGGGAACCGCAGGGATTCCCGAGACGCTGCGGAGTCAGCTCGTTTGGATTCAGCGGCACGAACTGCCATGTGGTGCTTGAAGAATACGAACCTCGGGAGGAAGCGGCGGAGGCCGGCGCGGGCAGCGCTGCGCCGGACGGTGCGCTGCTGCTCGTTTTGTCCGCACGCACCGACAGCGCCTTGAAAACGTTAATCGGACGTTATGCCGAGCGTTTTGAACGTTCACCGGATCTCGACATGCGCGGCGTTTGCTTCACGGCGAGCACCGGGCGCAGTATGTTTGCGCATCGCCTTGCCATAGCGGCTTCCGGCCCGGCAGCGCTGCGCGGCAGCCTTCTCCGGCTGCACCGCGAGGGCATTGCTGGCGAAGGCGTGTTTACCGGACAGAGCGGGAGGGTGTCCGGATTTGGCGAACCGGCCAGGGCGGCGTCGGGCGGGCCGGAGGCTGTCGGGCGATTTTCCACGGGGGAAGGTGGAGCGGCGCCGACGCTGGAAACGGCTGAAGGGGCGGCTCAACTGGCCACAGCCTTTGTGCGAGGAGAACCTATCGATTGGGAGCAATTGTACGCACAGGGGCAGCGCCATCGGGTATCGCTGCCGTCATACCCTTTTGAAGGCAAGCGCTGCTGGATTCAAATCGCCGAGACGCCGCAGCGGCGGAGGGAAGAAACAGGCAGTTTGACGATGGAGAAAGGGCAGGTGAACGGAGTGAGCGCTTTGCATGAACAGTTGTCGCATGCCGGGGCAGCGACGGATTCCGCTCTTCATTCACAGGTTGCGCAAACGCTGGCTCAAATGATAAGCGACGTTTCGCAGCTTGAAATGAATGAGCTTCATCCGCATACCCATTTTTTGGAGCTGGGGCTCGATTCGATCAACTTGACCCAAGTACGGCAAGGCATCAAAGATGTGTTTGGTCTCGATATTCCGATGAGCCGTTTTTTTGAAACGCTGACCAATTTGGAGCAGGTGGCCGAATACATTGTGCATCATTTGCCGCAAAACGCTTCGTCCGGTACGCAGAACGGGATCGACCGTTTCGGACGATCAACCGGGGATGCCGTGCCGCAGCCCGGTTGGGACGGGCCTCCAAGCGCAGAGGCGCTCCGTCAGACTGCGCCCGAGCCGACTGGCGGCTGGAACCACCTGCCAAGCGTCGCATTCGTTCATGCGCTTCGGCCGATTATGGAACAGCAGCTGCACATTATCGCCCGGCAGTTGGATGTGCTGCAGCCGCCTTCCTTTGTCGCGCCTGAAACTTCCGAGCGCGCGGCAGGGACGGAGCCTCCGGCCTTCCCGGCGGCCGTTCCTCACGCGCATTCCGTCGATGCGCGCAGCGAAGCAGCCGCTGCCGGCGGCTCGCCGTCCGTTGCGGCGCCGCCCGCGGTATTCGGCGGCGATCACGGCACAGGCGGCGATTCATCGGAGCCGGTGCGCGCAGCGGCGGCGGGCAGCGAAGGCGGGCAGCCGTTTCGGCCTTACCGTCCGATGGATGTGAAAGCCCGTGAAGCGCTGCCGCTCCGTCAAGAGCAGCATTTGCGCGACTTGATCGACCGCTATACGGCACGCACCGGGCGGACCAAAGCATATACGCAGAAATACCGCGCTGTATATGCCAATAATCGCAATGTGGCGGGTTTTCGGCTTGTGCTTAAAGAGATGGTGTACCAGCTCGTGGCGGAAAAGGCCGAGGGCTCCAAGATTTGGGATTTGGATGGCAACGAATACATTGATTTGACGATGGGTTTCGGCGTGAATTTGTTCGGCCACGACCCGGCGTTTATTCGTGAACATATTGACAAGGCGCTGCGCAGCGGGATGTGCCTCGGACCGATGTCGAACCTGGCCGGCCAAGTGGCTGAAGGAATTTGCCGCATGACGGGCGTAGAGCGAATAGCACTTTTTAACTCCGGCACGGAAGCGGTTATGGTGGCTTTACGGTTGGCCCGGGCCGCTACAGGGCGGAGCAAGGTGGTTATATTTGCCGGTTCGTACCACGGCACGTTTGACGGCGTGCTTGCGCTTGCCCGCCCGGGCGCGGACCGGGATCGGTCGATGCCTTTGGCGCCGGGAGTGCCTTCCGGGATGGTAGATGACATCGTTGTGCTTCCTTACGGCACCGAGACGGCGCTGGCCTATATTCGCGAACACGCCCATGAATTGGCGGCGGTGCTGGTGGAGCCGGTGCAAAGCCGTAGACCGGATTTGCAGCCGAGGCCGTTTTTGGCGGCGGTTCGGGAGGCGACCGAACAAGCGGGCGCCGCTCTTATTTTCGATGAGGTGATCACCGGTTTCCGGCTTCATCCCGGCGGGGCGCAGGCGTGGTTCGGCATTGAGGCGGATTTGGTCACCTACGGTAAAGTTATCGGAGGCGGGCTGCCGATCGGCATTGTGGGAGGCCGTGCCGCTTTTATGGACGGCATCGATGGAGGCATGTGGGATTTCGGCGACGGTTCGTATCCGCAGCATGAGGAACGGCGCACATTTGTTGCGGGTACCTTCTGCCACCATCCGCTCGCCATGGCGGCATCGCTTGCCGTGTTGGAACGGCTGGAGCGCGACGGGGAGAAGCTGCAGGCGGAGCTGAATGCGAAAACCGCCGATTTGGCGGAGACTTTGAACCGCTTCTTTACCGAGGAAAAGGTGCCGATCCGGATCGATTATTTCGGTTCTTTGTTCCGGTTTGTGCTCAAGGGCGATCTGGAGCTGTTTTACTACCACATGCTGGATCAAGGCATCTATATTTGGGAAGGGCGCAATTGCTTTTTGTCGACGGCGCACACGGAGACCGATATAGCCCGCATTGTGCAGGCGGTCAAGAACAGCGTAGCCGCGCTGCGACACGGCGGATTTTTGCCTGATTCGCCTCCGGACGGCCCGGACCCCGGCAAACTTCCGCTGCCCGAGCGGCCCGGGCACGATCATGATATTGTCATTCCTTTGACGCCGGATCAAAAACAGCTTTGGTTTGCGTCGGCTTCCAGCCGTGAGAAGCCGCACGTTTTACATGAATCGGCGCTGATTCGGCTTCGCGGGCCGCTGCGCTTGCAAGGGTGGAGCGAATCGGTTCATACGCTGATGCGCCGGCACGAAGCGCTGCGTACGTACATGGGCGCAGACGGAGAAACGCAGGTGATCGCCGCGTCGCTGGAGGCGCAGATCAAGCTGCTGGATGTCAGCGGGTACGATGATTTATCGCGCGAACGGCAAAAGAGCGCCTGGCTGAAACAGGGCATTGAGACCCCGTTTCGGTTATCGGAACGCGAACCTTTATTCCGCATCCATTTCTTAAAGCTGGAGGAAGAGGAGCACTTGGCGCTTTTCACTTTTCACCACCTGATCGCGGACGGATGGTCCATTGTCGTATTTATGCGGGAGCTGGCGTCAATTTACAGCGCGCTAGTCCGGAAGGAACGGTACCGGCTCCCGGGGGCTGCGGTTTTCCGCGATTATGCGGCATGGCAGCGACTGCGGATGGCCGATCCGCGCAGCGCGGAAGCGTCGGCATTTTGGACCGACGAGCTCTCCGGCCCGCTTTCCGTATTGGAGCTGCCGTCTCCGCTGCGGGGAGTAACTGTGCCGGGCCTTGAAGGGGGGCGGTATACGGCCGTGCTGGAAAGCGGGCTCGTTCAATCGCTCAAAACGCTCAGCATCCGGCTGGGCAGCAGTTTATTTATTACGCTGCTGTCTTCCTTTAAAATCTTGCTGCACCGATTGACAGGCGACTCCAGGCTGACTGTCGGCGTGCCGACGGCCGGTCAAGCACAGATGGACGCTTTTTCGCTGGTGGGACATTGCGTTAATGTGCTTCCGGTGGTTAGCCGGATTCAACACGAGACGACATTTGCGGACTTTGCCGGCGCCGTCAAGGAAAGCATGCAACGGCTCGAAGCTTACCAGGCTTACAGCTTTGCGGCGTTGGCCGAGCAAGGGCTCCGGCATTTGCCTGTCATAAACGTCGTATTCAATATGGACCGGCCCTTGCCCAAGCTGCGGTTTCACGAGCTGGACACGGAGCTGCTCCCCAGCCCGGTCACGGCCAGCAAGTACGAGCTGTTTGTCAACGTGACTGAAGCGAATAAAGAACTGCGGGTGGATTTTGATTACAACGCCGGATTGTTCGAACCGGATGTCATTGCCCACTGGTTCCGTTACTGGGTGACGATTTTGGATGAAATTACAAAAAAATCCAGCCAACCTCTTGCGGAAATATCGCTGTTGGGCATGGATGAAACCCGTCAAATATGCAAGCACTGGTCGTCGCTTGCCGACCGGGACGGCGGCTGCCCTTGCGTGCTTGACGCCTTTGGATGGCCCGCTCCCGCCGGGACAGCGGGGGAGCTGCATATCGTGGCGCAGGGTCAGCTTAACCCGCAGATCATACGCGAGGCTGCACGCACGGGCGAGTGGGTATACCACGCGCCGGGCGGGGAACTGAAACGCATCGGGCCGATCTCGGGTTTTGCCCGTATTCGGGGGCGCCTAATCAACTTGCGGCAGCTTGAGACGCATTTGCTGCGCGTCTGCAATTTGGAAGCTTGCGCGATCCGCGTGTGGGAGGATAGCGCTGCAGGCGGCGCCGCGACGCTTGCGGCATATGTCGTCTCGGACCCGTCCGCGCCTTGGGAGGAGGAGGCGCTTAAACGGCGGTGGAGCGAGGCGCTTCCGGATTATGCGCGGCCCGGCCAAGTGATGCTCATGAAGGCGCTGCCGCTGCTTGCGGACGGCGAGCCGGATTGGGAGCGGCTGCCGGCTCCGTCAATGCCGGGCGCAGACCGTATGCCAGAGATGGGCGCAGGGCCGGATGACAGCGTAGAAGCCGAATTGATTCGGATGTGGCAAGAGGTGCTGGGTGTTTCGACGGTCCGTGCGCACGATCCGTTTTTTCAGCTCGGCGGCGATTCTTTGACGGCCACGGTTCTTTTATCCCGGATTCGCAAAACGTTTGGCGTGCAGATCCCGCTCGGCGAACTGTTTCATCGGCAGACGGCGGGCGCGCTGGCCGAGTACATTCGGGGCGGCGAGAAGCAAGCTTTCAGCCCTATCGAGCCTGTCGGGGCACAGCCGTATTATCCCGCCTCGCCCGGCCAGCGGCGAATGTACTTGCTCCAGCAGCAGGAGGGCGGCACGACATATAACGTGCCTGGACGTCTGCATCTCGAAGGAGATTTGCGCGTGCCGAGCTTCATTGAAGCGCTTCGCGAGGCCGCCGGGCGGCATGAATCGCTGCGTACGTGCTTGAAGCTGGAAGGCGGCGAGGTCGTACAGGCGATCCAGCCTGAGCTTGTGCTTCATGTTCCGGTGACGCAAGCCAAGGCGAGTGAGCTGGAGGCGATTTCCCGCCGGTTTATCCGCCCGTTCCGATTGGAGGAAGCGCCCTTAATACGCGCCGAGCTGCTTGATTTCGGGAATCGGCGTTACGCGCTTTTGATTGATGTACATCATGCGGCTGCGGATGGTTTTTCGATGGCAGTGCTGCTGGACGAAGTGCTGCAAGCCTATCAGGGACGCCAATTGAAACCTGTACGTGTGCAGTACAAGGATTTTGCGGCATGGCAGCGGCGGCAGCTTGCCCAAGGAACGTACCAAGAGCAGGAGGCGTACTGGCTGCAAACGCTGGGCGGCGAGCTGCCGGTGCTTGATATGCCTGCGGACTTTCCGAGGCCTCAGACGCAAAGCTTTGAAGGCGGCGCAGCGTCTTTGACGCTGACGCCTCAGCTCACAGACGCGCTGCGGCAGCTGGCGGCAAACAGCGGCACAACGCTTTATATGGTGCTGCTTGCCGCTTATTTTGCCCTGTTGTCCCAATACACCGGACAGGACGAGATTATCGTCGGCACGCCGGTATCCGGACGCAGACATGCGGATACCGAAGCGGCGGTCGGGATGTTCGTCAACACGCTGGCCTTGCGCGGACGGTTGCAGGCATCCCAGTCGTTTGCGGAGCTGCTGCTGCACGTAAAGGCACTTGCGCTTGCGGCATTCGAGCGCCAAGACTATCCGTTCGACGAGCTGCTGGATAAGCTGAATCCGGTACGCGATTTAAGCCGGAACCCCGTGTTCGATACGATGTTTATGTTCCAAAACGAAGCGGTGCAGCCATCTCGCGCCGGCGCCTTGACCTATAAGGTTGAAGAAATCAATCCGGGCATTTCCAAGTTCGATTTCTCCCTGCAAGTGGCAACGGACCCTACTGATGGGGAAACGCTGCAATGTACTTGGGAGTACGCCGTTCGGCTGTTTGCGCCGGAGACAATCCGTCTGCTGGCGAAGCGTTACATCCGCATCTTGGAAGCCGTTTCCGCCGATCCTGCGGTACGTTTGACGGGGATCGATCTGCTAACGGATGTGGAGAAAGAGCGGCTGCTGGATGCAGGGAACGGAGCGGATTGTCCGGCAATGCCCGAGTTTACCGTGCAAGGTTTATTTGAAAAACAAGCCTTCGCAACGCCGGACAGGGCGGCGGTTGTGTTCGACGGACAAACGGTGTCCTACGGCGAACTGAACCGCCAAGCCAATCGGCTGGCCCACAGGCTGCAGGCGCTGGGCGCCGGTCCGAACACGTTGATTGGCGTATGCTTGGACCGCAGTCCGTCTTTGCCGGCGGCACTGCTTGCCGTGTTGAAATCCGGCGGCGCCTATGTCCCGCTCGACCCGTCGCTGCCGGATGAACGGCTCCGCTATATGACGGAGCGGGCGGAACTTCGCGTGCTGGTCACTGTGCAGGCTTACGCTGAGCGATTGGGCGGGCTGCGCGGCTTGACGGTTGTGTGTCTGGATACGGAGGCCGGCGCCTTGCTGTCGCAGTCTGACGCCAATCCGCGCAGCGAGGCGGACGGCGAGCATCTTATGTATGTGATTTATACGTCAGGATCGACGGGCATGCCGAAGGGAGCGAGCGTTTACCGCTCGGGCTTTGCGTCATTGATGCGTTGGTACACCGGGGAATTCGGGATGTCGGCAGCGGATAAGCTGCTCGTGATCACCTCGCCAAGCTTCGACCTGACGCAAAAAAATATATTTGCGCCGCTGCTGACCGGCGGGCAGCTAATTTTGCCTCCGGCAGGTCCTTATGACGCGCGGCAGATTGTGTCGCTTATTGAGCAGCATGGCATAACGCTGCTGAACGGGACGCCCAGCGCGTTTTATCCTTTGCTGGATGCGTCGGCTCCCGCGCAATTCACGCCGCTTGCAACGCTGCGGCATCTGTTTTTGGGCGGCGAACCGATTGCCGCCGACAGACTTGCGCCTTGGTTGAAATCGGACGCGTGCCTTGCGGAAGTCGTTAACACCTACGGGCCGACGGAATGCACAGATGTGACTGTGTTCGCACGCTTGCCGGCAATCACCGCTTTTGCAGGCAAGCGAGTGCCGATCGGGCGGCCCGTGCCGGGCACTCGCGTCTATATTTTAAACGCGGAGCTGGGGCTGGTGCCTACCGGCACTCCGGGCGAGCTTTGCATCGCCGGTGCGCAGGTAGGCGGCGGCTACGTGGGCGACCCGCAGCAAACGGCCGCCAAATTCGTGCCCAACCCGTACGGCGGCGAGCAATGTCCGGTCATTTACCGGACGGGCGATCTGGCCCGGTTTTTGCCGGACGGAACGATCGATTATCTCGGGCGGATCGATCATCAAGTGAAGGTTCGGGGCTACCGAATCGAACCCGGTGAAATTGAAGCCGTCTTGCGGCACGACATCGGCGCGGCGGATGCCGTCGTCTTGGCTCGGGAAGTCCGGCCCGGCGATCGTCAGCTAATCGCTTACGCGGTGCCGAGGACTTCCTCCAAGGAAGCGGCCATGCCGCCCAAGGCGCTGGCCGCTTTGTGGAGAAGCGAGTTGCGCCGCCGCTTGCCGGAGTATATGGTTCCTTGGCCGCTTGTCATTATGGACGCATTTCCGCTGACGCCGAACGGAAAAATCGACCGGAGCGCGCTGCCCGCGCCGGACGTCGATCTCGCGGAGCGGTCGGGCGAAGGAACGGAAGCGCCGCGCACGGTGCTGGAGGCGAGGCTAACGGAGCTGTGGCGGGAAGTGCTTGGCGCGGAAGCTGTCGGTATCCGCGATCATTTCTTCGAAATCGGCGGGCATTCGCTGCGGGCGGCGGCGCTGACGGCGCGTATTCACCAAGCGCTGCAGGTGGAAGTGCCGATGCGGATGGTGTTCGAGCATCCGACCGTCGAATCGCTGGCGCAGGCGATTGAAGGGCTGCAGCCCAATCCGTACGCGGGCATTCCGGCTGCCGGCGAGCAGGAAAGCTATCCCGTTTCGTCGGCGCAGAAACGGCTGTATGTGCTCAGCCAATTGGAGACGGACGGCTTCGGGTACAACATGCCGGGTGTCCTGCGGCTGGAAGGCGAGCCGGATGCGGCGCGGCTGGAGCAGGCGTTCCGCGCGCTGATCCGGCGTCATGAAGCGCTGCGGACGGCTTTTACGCTGCGTGATGGCGTGCCGGTGCAGCGGATTGCCCCGAAGGAAGCGCAGCCGGAGTTTACGCTGCCGCGCATCCGTGTCCAAGGCGAAGCGGAAGCGCGGCAGGCGGCCCGGGCGTTTATCCGCCCGTTTGATCTGGAGCAGGCGCCGCTGCTGCACGCCGCGCTGGTGGATGAAGGCGCTAATCGCCACCGGTTGCTGGTCGACATGCACCACATCGTATCCGATGGGGTGTCGACAGCAATTTTGCTGGAGGAGCTGTCCCGGCTGTACAACGGCGAAGGCGAAGCCGAAGCGCTGCCGGAGCTGCGCATCCAGTACAAGGACTATGCGGTGTGGCAGCAGTCGGAGGCGGGAAGCGAGCGGGTCCGTGCGCAGGAAGCTTACTGGCTGGAGCGGCTGAAGGGCGAGCTGCCGGTGCTGGATTTGCCGGCGGACCGGACCCGACCGGCCGTGTTCTCCTACACGGGAGGCATTGTCCGCTTCACCTTGGGAGCGGAACGGACAAGCGGGCTGAAGCGGCTGGCGCTGCGCACGGGCGCGACGCTGTACATGGTGCTGCTGGCGGCCTACTCCACGCTGCTGTCGAAGTACAGCGGACAAGAGGAAGTGATCGTGGGGACGCCGGTAGCGGGAAGGCCGCACGCGGAGCTGGAGCGGGTGATGGGCATGTTTGTGAACACGCTGGCGCTGCGTACGTATCCGTCGTCGGACAAACCGTTTGAAGCGTACGTGAGGGAAGTGAAGGAGCTGGCGCTGGAAGCGTACGCGCATCAGGATTACCCGTTCGAAGAACTGGTGGAGAAGCTGAACGTGCGGCGGGATATGAGCCGCAATCCGCTGTTTGACACGATGTTCGCGTGGCAGGGCGAAGGCGGAGGCGTGCCGGAGCTGGCGGGGCTGAAGGCGAGCGCGGACGAAGCGGATTACCGCTCGGCGAAATTCGATCTGACGCTGGATGCGGAGGAGCAGGGGGATGAACTCCTATTCCGACTGGAATACTGCGACGCGCTGTACGAGCGGGAGACGGCCGAACGGATGGCCGGCCATTTCGTGCAGTTGATCGATGCGGCGCTGGCTGATCCGCAGGCCAAGTTATCGGCGTTAAGCATGCTGACGCCGGAGGAGAGGACGCAGGTGCTGGAATCGTTTAACGACACGACCCGCGCCTATTCATCGGATGACATGCTGACAATTCATGGTCTTCTTGAACGTCAGGCGGAGCGCACGCCGGACCGCCCGGCCGTGGTGTCGGGAAAGCGGCAGTGGAGCTACCGCGAACTGAATGAACGGGCGAACCGGCTGGCGCGCACGCTTCAGGCCAAAGGTGTGGGCCGGGAGTCCCTGGTCGGCATACTGGCCGAGCGTTCACCGGAGATGATTGCCGCGGCGCTGGCAGTCATGAAGGCCGGGGGCGCCTATGTGCCGATTGATCCCGATTACCCGGAAGCGCGTATCCGCTATATGTTGGAGGACGCCGGCGTTTCGCTGCTTCTCGCGCAGTCGCGGCTTCGGGACCGTGTGGCGTTTGGCGGCGAATGGCTGCTGCTGGATGATCCGCAAAGCTTCAGCGGCGACGGGTCAAATCTCGCGGGCTCCGTAAAACCCGGCGACTTGGCTTACGTCATTTATACGTCGGGTACGACGGGGCAGCCCAAAGGGGTGCTGGTTGAACATGCGGGGGTATGCAATTACAAACTGTTTTACGATGAAGCGCTTAAGGTGTGCGAACAGGACCGCGTGCTGCAGTTTGCCAGTTTTTCATTCGATGCGGCCTGCTCGGAAATGACAATGAGTTTATTTGGCGGGGCGGCACTTTATATGCCGGACGCTTCGGTGATCGCCGATTACCGGCTGCTGGAACAATACATGCGGGACAGCGGCATTACGGTCGCCACACTTCCGCCGACTTATGCCGCTTACTTGAACCCGGCGCACATGCCGAGCCTGACGCGGCTCATTACCGCAGGCTCCGCGTCTTCCCCCGAGCTGGCGCGCCGTTGGAGCGGGTTTGTACGCTATTTTAACAATTACGGACCGACGGAGGATTCCATCTGCTCGACGGCATGGCCGTATTCGACTTTGGACGATACAGCTAAAACGGTGCCGATCGGGCGTCCCATCGCCAATCATCAAGTATATATTTTGGGCGCGGATCAATCCATCATGCCGGTTGGCATACCCGGCGAATTGTGTGTCAGCGGCATCGGCTTGGCCCGGGGGTATTTAAACCGTCCCGAACTGACTGCGGAAAAATTCGTTCCCGTTCCGTTTGCGCCCGAACGCCGGATGTACCGGACCGGGGACTTGGCCCGGTGGCTTCCCGACGGCAATTTGGAATATATGGGGCGCATCGACGACCAAGTTAAAATCCGCGGCTACCGCATCGAGCTTGGCGATGTTTTGACGCAGTTGAACCGGCTCCCTTCCGTGCGGGAGGCGCTGATCGTCGCCCATGCGGACAAGGCCGGCGCGGTGGAACTGTGCGCCTATTTCACCGCCGAAAAGACATGGAGCGTCGGCGAACTGCGCCAAGCGCTGCTGCAAGAGCTGCCGGCCTATATGGTGCCGACTTATGCCGTGCAGCTCGCCGCGTTTCCGCTGACGCCGAACGGAAAAATCGACCGGAGCGCGCTGCCCGCGCCGGACGTTGATCTCGCGGAGCGGTCGGGCGAAGGAACGGAAGCGCCGCGTACGGCTCTGGAGGCGAGGCTGGCGGAGCTGTGGCGGGAAGTGCTTGGCGCGGAAGCCGTCGGTATCCGCGATCATTTCTTCGAAATCGGCGGGCATTCACTGCGGGCGGCGGCGCTGACGGCGCGTATTCACCAAGAGCTGCAGGCGGAAGTGCCGATGCGGATGGTGTTCGAGCATCCGACCGTCGAATCGCTGGCGCAGGCGATGGAAGGGCTGCAGCCCAATCCGTACGCGGGCATTCCGGCTGCCGGCGAGCAGGAAAGCTATCCCGTTTCGTCGGCGCAAAAACGGCTGTATGTGCTCAGCCAATTGGAGAAAGACGGCTTCGGGTATAACATGCCGGGTGTCCTGCGGCTGGAAGGCGAGCCGGATGCGGCGCGGCTGGAGCAGGCGTTCCGCGCGCTGATCCGGCGTCATGAAGCGCTGCGGACGGCTATTACGCTGCGTGATGGCGTGCCGGTGCAGCGGATTGCCCCGAAGGAAGCGCCGCCGGAGTTTACGCTGCCGCGCATCCGTGTCCAAGACGAAGCGGAAGCGCGGCAGGCGGACCGGGCGTTTATCCGCCCGTTTGATCTGGAGCAGGCGCCGCTGCTGCGCGCCGCGCTGGTGGATGAAGGCGCTAATCGTCACCGGTTGCTGGTCGACATGCACCACATCGTATCCGATGGGGTGTCGACAGCGATTTTGCTGGAGGAGCTGTCCCGGCTGTACAACGGCGAAGGCGAAGCCGAAGCGCTGCCGGAGCTGCGCATCCAGTACAAGGACTATGCGGTGTGGCAGCAGTCGGAGGCGGGAAGCGAGCGGGTCCGCGCGCAGGAAGCTTACTGGCTGGAGCGGCTGAAGGGCGAGCTGCCGGTGCTGGATTTGCCGGCGGACCGGACCCGGCCGGCCGTGTTCCGCTACACGGGAGGCGTTGTCCGCTTCACCCTGGGAGCGGAACGGACAAGCGGGCTGAAGCGGCTGGCTTTGCGCACGGGAGCGACGCTGTACATGGTGCTGCTGGCGGCTTATTCCACGCTGCTGTCGAAGTACAGCGGACAAGAAGAAGTGATCGTGGGGACGCCGGTAGCGGGAAGGCCGCACGCGGAGCTGGAGCGGGTGATGGGCATGTTTGTGAACACGCTGGCGCTGCGCACGTATCCGTCGGCGGACAAGCCGTTTGAAGCGTACGTGAGGGAAGTGAAGGAGCTGGCGCTGGAAGCGTACGCGCATCAGGATTACCCGTTCGAAGAACTGGTGGAGAAGCTGAACGTGCGGCGGGATATGAGCCGCAATCCGCTGTTTGACACGATGTTCGCGTGGCAGGGCGAAGGCGGAGGCGTGCCGGAGCTGGCGGGGCTGAAGGCGAGCGCGGACGAAGCGGATTACCGCTCGGCGAAATTCGATCTGACGCTGGATGCGGAGGAGCAGGGGGATGAACTCCTATTCCGACTGGAATACTGCGACGCGCTGTACGAGCGGGAGACGGCCGAACGGATGGCCGGCCATTTCGTGCAGTTGATCGATGCGGCGCTGGCTGATCCGCAGGCCAAGCTATCGGCGTTAAGCATGCTGATGCCGGAGGAACGCAGCGGGTTGTTGGGCCATTTTGCTAATGCAGGGCTTGAGGCAGGACGAGGAATGGCGGGAGTTTTCCATGAGGCGTTTACTGCGCAGGCGGCACGTATTCCTGCGCAGACAGCCGTTGTTTACCGGGATGAACGGCTAAGTTACCGCGAGCTGGACGAACGGTCCAACCGGCTTGCCCGTAAACTGCAAGCATGCGGTGTAGGCCGAGAGACACTCGTCGGTATTTTGGCGGGGCGATCGCCGCTGCTGCTTGTCGCCGTGCTGGCGGTCTGGAAGGCCGGGGGCGCGTATGTGCCGCTTGACCCCGATTATCCGCCGGAACGTATCCGTTTTATGCTGGAGGATAGCGGAGCATCCGTCCTGCTGACGGAAGCGGCGCTTGAACCGCGGCTGGAAGTGATTTTGGCTGATAACGAAGCCGGAACCGCGGTGCTCGCATTGGATGATGAAGCGATTTACGACGACCAGGGTTCGGCCGTTGCTGTCATCAATCGACCCGGTGATCTTGCTTACCTGATCTACACATCGGGAACGACAGGGCGTCCGAAGGGTGTGATGATCGAGCACCAAAGCTTGATGAATACGGCGGAAGGCTACCGCCGGGAGTACCGGCTTGACCAATTTCCGGTGCGGCTTTTGCAGTTGGCCAGCTTTTCGTTCGACGTTTTTGTCGGTGATCTCGCGAGGACGCTGTATAACGGCGGCATGATGGTCATCTGCCCCAAGGACGACCGACTGGACCCAACTCGCTTGCATCACTGGATTCAAGCTTACGATGTGAACGTGTTCGAATCGACGCCTGCGCTAATCGTGCCTTTTATGCAATATGTGGCGGACAGGGGGCTGGACATAGGCGCGATGAAGCTGCTGATCACCAGCTCGGACAGCTGCAATGTTGCGGATTATCGCGCGCTGCAGGAACGATTCGGCGCGCAAATCCGCATCATCAATGCGTATGGCGTGACAGAGGCGGCTATCGATTCCAGCTACTATGACCAGCCGCTGAAACGGCTGCCGGACGCAGGGCATGTTCCTATCGGACGGCCGCTGCTGAACGCGCGGTTTTATATTTTGGATTCGCAGCTTCGGCCGGTTCCCGTCAGTGTGCTGGGCGAGCTTTGCATCGGCGGAGCGGGCGTCGCGCGCGGATATTGGAACCGTCCTGACCTGACGGGCGAAAAGTTTGTGCCCAATCCCTTTGTTCCCGGAGAAAGGCTGTACCGTACGGGAGATTCGGCCCGCTGGCTGCCGGACGGCGATGTGGATTTTATAGGACGTTTGGATGACCAGGTGAAAATTAGAGGATACCGGATCGAACTTGGCGAAGTGGAGGCGCGCCTCATGAAACAGAGTTTCATTATGGAAGCTGTTGTTGTGGGGAAGGAAAGCATCCACGGGCAAAAACAGCTTTGCGCCTATATTGTCGCCAACCGGATCATCTCCCCGGGCGCGCTTCGGAAAGAGCTCGCCGAAGAGCTGCCGGATTATATGATTCCGTCGGCTTGGGTGCAATTGGACCGTCTGCCGCTCACCCCGAACGGAAAAGTCGACCGCAAGGCGCTGCCTGCGCCAAATGGGGAGGAGAACCCGGACGCGGCCTACGCCGCTCCGCATACGAAACTGCAGCGAACGCTGACGGAGCTCTGGCAAAAGCTGCTTGGCGCCGAAACGATCGGGATAGATGATAATTTCTTTGAACGGGGCGGTCATTCGTTAACCGCCATTCAATTGATCGCTCAAGCGCAAACGGCAGGAATACCGATAGGTATCCATCATATTTTCCAAGGGCAGACGATTCGCAAGCTGTCGGCCCTGCTGGAGCAGCCGGCCGAAGTAAACATTCAGCCTGCCGAAACGGTTCAGGAAAGCGAACGGCGATTGAAGAAGGCATTTGGCCTTCGCTCCCGGTTTGTGACGGAGGAAAGCGAAGACGGTCTTCGCGTGACGCTGAATATGGAGCCGTGCCACAGAGTAAAGGTGAGTGAACTGCTCGCTTTTATTCGTGCCGAGCTTGCTTCGAATCTGCACCCGCACTATCTGACGACAGGCGAGTCTGCAGCCGATTCGGTTGCGGAGGGGAGGGACGCCGCAATAGAGCAGCTCGTGCCGCTTGCTATCTCCGAAAAATCCCCAGCCGAAATAAAACGGCGTGTTAAAAGGGAGCTTTCGCGGATACAGGTTCTCCATGAAGCTTTGCAGTCCGATATCATTGCGGGAGCAGTGGAATGCCGGTATGCGCTTGCTCCGGCTCAGGAGTACCACCTGGAGCGGCCGCAATGCTCGGGCACCGTGATAAGGCTTGATGTGCTTGGCCTCGACGCCGATCTGTTATCCGAAGCTGTCCGCAGCCTGCTTGCTCGCCATAGCCTGCTGCGGAGTGTGCTGGTGCGTGGCGAACAGGACTGGATGTGGGAACAGCGCGCGGTCCCGGAACAGTTGACGCTGCCTGCCGTAGATCTATCCGATTACAGTAAAGCCGATCAACAGGAACTACTCGCCCGTCTGCTGCCAGAGCTGTTTACTGAGCCCTACAGGCTGAGCGGTCGTCTGCTATACCGCATGGCGCTTGTCCGTCTGAATTGGCGGGAGCATTGGCTGCTCCTTCCCTGCTCGCATTTGATCTATGACGAGACAAGCGGGTCAATTCTCGAAAGCGAGCTGCTTGAAGCTTATCGCCGTTTGGATAGCCGCTCGGAGGAGGACCTTACAGCTTGGCCTCAGCTTAGAACGCCGGGCGTAGAGGCCGGTACAGCCGGCATGCCGGCGGACGGTTACCCGGCTTATGTGGCGCAAGTGAGGAAGGGCCCGCAGCATATCGAGGACCATGAATTAGTACGGCTTTTTCACCTTGAAGATTTTGACGCCGGATTGGAATTGGTGAACGAGTCAATCCATGCCCCGCTTGGTCAAGGTTACACCAAGGCCGAGTTACGCTGCGATATGTCGGAATTCAAGGAACTTGCGTCGGTTAACTGGGGAGTGTGGTCACTGCAGCTTGCCGGACGTTTTTTCCGAAGTTATTTGCAAGTGGCCGCGGTTCCCGTGTGGATGACGCATTACGGCAGACATTACGAAAATAATGCGTTTTTCAACACCGTCGGCGAGTGTATCGATCAGATCCCGCTGCTGTTGACCGGCACGGAGGCCGACTCCGAATCCGTTCGGGACAAGCTCCAAACGGCCGCAGCGCGCAATATCAACTTTATGAATCTCGTTTATAATGAACAGACCGCCTCAAACTATCCAAAGTCCCGCCGTTTGCTGCGAAAAGGATTAGACAGCACAGCGATCGTATACAACTATTTGGGCGAGTCGGAGGATGCGGCCTACTTATTTGAAGAAGCGGGAGCGGCCGGCGGCGAATCCCATGCTCAGCAACCGCCCGTATTCCACTTTACGTCACAGCATCAAGGCAGCGTATGGCAAATTTCTGTGACACTGCCTTACCGTGAAGAGAAGGAGCCGATCATGGAGATGCTGGAAAAAGAGCTTCAAGCTTTGGCAGCCTCCTTGCGCAGTGTTAAGGCGCACGTATAAAGTGAGCGGTCTGCAAGCCGGTTTAGGGGACAATCGAACCGGCCTGGGTGTCAGCACGCCGAGTGTGGGTGTGTCTGCAGTGCGGATTAACCAACCAAAGTCTGCGGTAGGGTAGTAGACAACTTTATCAGGAAACCTAAAGAACCCGCGTTATCTTGTGTAACGCGGGTTTCCGTTTGTTTTGGGCAGATTCGGACGCTTAGCCGCCTATCCTTCTTGCCAAACAATCTCCGCTTCGAAGCCCAACTGTTCGCACAGCTTATGAATACGGCGCATGTCCTGCGTGCTGGTAATCCACTCGCAACCCAAGGTTGATGCCTCGTGAGCGGCCCATTGCAGGATAGGTACCAAGGCATCCGCATGGGCTTCCTTCGTAGCGAAGTCCTCCAGCACCAGCGTGCCGCCGCGGACCGAAGCACGCACGTATGCCCAGTGCTGGCCGGCAAAGCTGCGGCGACAAAACGCGTTTCGTCATCCGACTGGACCTGCATGGAGAGCGTTTGCAGCCATTTGCTATAGGCGCCGGGCCCTATCGGGGCTTTCGGGTTCCCCCATTCAAGTGAATCGGCGGCCAGCTTCCGCAATTCATTTTCCCCAGCTACACACTTCCACTGCTCACTATGGAAAGAACCTTGAAGAGTCGGTTTGAAGCGGACTTGCCAGATGCGTTCGCCTGCCCGGATGTCGCTAGCATGAAGCAGTTCGGATACGGGAACCACGGCAAGGCCTTTGGCGTGAGCATGGTGTACAAGCGATTTAACGGCCTGCGGCGTCTCTTTGGCGATTTCATTGGCATGAAACATAAAAATCGACCCATTGACCAGCTTAGGTATTACCCGCTCCACAAGCTGCGCGCTTGGCGGTCCCGACCAGTCGACGGTATCCTCCCCCTCGACGACCAGATAGTTCCACTCCCGGAGCCATTCCAAATTCTCCTCCCGATAAGAGGCGTAAGGAAAACGCATGAAGGCCGGAACCGGCCTTCCCGTTGCTTCTTGATAAGCAAGCTCAGCCAGCTTCAGCTCTTCGAAGAATACGGCTTTGGTCACATCTGCCATTCTGCGGTGATGATAGGTATGCGTTGTGAGCTCATGGCCTCTGGCCAGCATTTCTCTTGCTTTGGCCGGATACCGATCGAACCACTCGCCCGTTAAAAAAAACGTCCCGCGCGCGCCTCCCTGTTCCAAGGCATCCAGCCATGCGTCAACAGGAATCCGCATCGGACCGTCATCGAACGTAAAAGCACAGTGAGAAACCAATGGATTGCCTTGAGTAATTACCAAGTTTGTCATCATAAATCCTCCTTCTGTGGTATCCTTCCACCAACCACTAACCACTTCACCCTATTGTAAAATTCCGGGAATGTTTTGTAAAATTGAATAATATGAATAAATGATTCGACTAAATTAAACAAAGGTGAGAATTATAACCCGCAAAATAACCCGCTTTAAAGGTGATTTTTTTATGCCAGAAATCCGATATAATTAGTTAGTTAGTAGTTACGAGGGAGCGTGAGAGAGTTGGTTCGATCTACAAAAAAAGGTCAAGCGCAGAAATGGCTGGCGCTTGTACTGGGCGCGTCGTTAGTCGCTGTACCGATTGGGCCGGTAAAAGCGAATGCGGCGAATCCGGTTTTTGAAAATGCGGTCGCTTATGAGGTGGGCGGCTGGGCTTACGACGTGGCGACCGGAGATGTGAACGGGGACGGGCTGGATGATCTGGTGTCGCTGAATTTTCAGCAGAATCAGGTGGCCGTGCTTCTCGGCAGGGGGGACGGAACGTTTGGAGCGCCGGCAAGTTTTGCGGTAGGAAGCAATCCGCGAGCGGTTGCTATTGCGGATTTGGATGGGGATCATCGCCCGGATTTGGCGGTTGCCAATTTTATGGACAACACGGTAAGTATCCTGAAAGGCAACGGGGACGGGACGTTCCGGACAGGGGGTAGCGTTGCGGGTGTCGGCCCGGAAGCCTCCGGGATTGCGGCGGCGGATTTGAACGGAGACGGTTTTCCGGATTTGGCCGTAGTCAATAATGTATCCGGCTCGGTTTCGATTCTGTTTAACATCGGTGGGAGCGGGAATTTTGTGCTCGGGGCCTCCATCCCTGTCGGCGCGTACCCGAGAAGTCTTGCGGCTTGGGATATGGATGGCGATGGGAAAACAGACCTTGCCGTCGCGAATTCCGGAAGCAACACGGTCAGTATTTTGAAAAATGACGGAACCGGCACTCAATTCAGCCGGGTTGATTATGCGGCGGGCTCATCCCCCAACAGAATGAAAGCAGCCGATCTCAATGGAGACGGCCTGAAAGATATGGTTTTTGCCGCCAACGGGGACAATGGGGTTACGGTGCTGCTCGGTTCGGCAGGCGGAGGATTCGGACAAGCGGTTGTGTATCCGGCGGGGAACTACCCGCTTGATGTCGCGCTTGGGGATTTCGACGGCGACGGACACCTAGATATTCTTGGCCAAACGCAGGCCCAAGATTTTGCCGTTTTAATGGGCAACGGAGACGGAACGTTTCGATCGCCGATAAGTTATCCGTATCCGCCTTATGCTTTTTACCTGGAGACGGGAGAGTTTAACGGGGACGGCCGGTCGGATATTGTTCTGGCGGGCAGCACTTCTTCGCATACGTCGATATACGTTATGAATAGTAAAGCAGAAGGGACTTTCTCTCTGGCTTCGGACACGTCCGAAACGGCTGAGAACGGCGGAACGGCCAACGTGACGATAAAACGGGCAGGTTCCTCGACGGGCCAAACTTCAGTCCGAATCCGGACGACGGATGGAACGGCCGTTGCGGGTAAAGATTATGCGGCGGTTGATGAGGTTGTTGTGCTGCAGGACGGTGAAACGAGCCGGAACTACCCGATCACGGTTATGGACAACCAGGTCTACGAAGGGGACAAAACCTTCACCGTCAAGCTAAGCAATCCGGCGAACGGCTACGTAATCGGGAGACCGGACGAAGCGGTCGTGACGATCCGGGAGGACGAGGCGGTGCCGGATACGACGCCACCTGTGGTGGATGTAGCTAAATTCGGCGTCATGGATAACTATGCGGGAACGCCGGATCGCCTGTATGGAGCGGCCGGGGCTGTAGGTGAAGCGGGAGCGATTGTAAAAGCGTATCCGTGGACGGATACCGATAAGGACGGCATCGTGGGCGCGGGTGAGCTGGGGACTGCCGTGGCCCTGGGAACAAGCGACACGGATGGTTCCGTGCCGGCCGCCGATATCGGGGACCTTGCCCCGGGAAGCTACGTTTACGTGATTACGGCGACGGATGCGGCCGGGAACGAATCGGCGAAAGATGCCGGTGCCGCCCTGACGGTGCCGCTGGCGAAGGGAGTGTCGCCGGATGCGGAAGCGCCGGTCTGGCCTGCGGGAGGAGTGCTGGCTCTCTCGAGCGTTACGTCTTCCAGCGTGAACGTAGGCTGGCCGGAGGCGGCGGACAACAGAGCCGTTACGGGATATGAGCTGTATAGGAACGGTGCGCTGCTGACGACGGTCAGCGCGGATACGTACAGCTACCGGGCGACCGGTTTGACGGGCGACACGCTGTACTCATTTGCCGTGAAGGCCAAGGACGAAGCGGGGAACGGCAGCACCGAGCTTGCCGGAACGGTTCGAACTCTCGCTGTGCCTGCTTCGGGAGGTTCGTCGGGGTCTTCACCGTCGCTGTCGGCGGAGAGCAGGCTGCAAGAGCTGCGTTTTACGGCGGGAGAGAAGGAAGCTGCGCTGACGCCGGGCTTCCAGCCGGGAGTGAGTGATTATGCAGCCGAGTCGGAGACGGACCGTGGCGTTATCCGGTATAAGACGATGGATTCCGCAGCTAGAGCCGCCGTCAACGGACAGAATGTGGGATCGGCCAGCGGGGAATATGCGGCTTCTTTGAGTGAGGGCGTCAACGTGTTTAAAATTGCCGTTCAGGCGGAAGACGGCTCCACCCGGGAGTATAAGCTGACGGTTACACGGAAGGCTGCCGGGCAGGGCGGAGCCGGTCCCGGAACGAAGCCGGATTCCGGGTCCGGGACTGGCACGGGCACACCACCGGATCCGGGTACAAAACCGGATCCGGGCGCCGAGCCTGGAGCGGGCGGCGGGAGCCGGTTTGCCGATATTTCCGGGCACTGGGCGGAAGCGGATATCGGCCGGGCTTATGCTCTCGGTCTCGTAGACGGCTACGAGGACGGTACGTTTCATCCGGACGCGACAATCAACCGGGCCGAATGGATCGTGATGCTGGAGCGGCTGTTGAAGAGCACGGAGACGGCGGATAATACGTCCACGGATGCGGCGGCAAAAACGCCACTTTCCTTTGCCGATGGAGGCATCATCCCCGCTTGGGCAGCCCGTGCGGTAGTGAATGCGGCCGCCAAAGGCATCGTGAGCGGCTACGAGGACGGAACGTTCCGTTCGGGAGCGGCCGTCACGCGTGCGGAGCTGGCCGTGATGCTGGCCAAATCCGTGAACGGCCCTGCGGCCGGAGGTGGAAAAGCCGCTGCTTTCGCGGATGAGGCCGATATCCCGGCGTGGGCCCGACCTTACGTGCAGATGTCTGCAGAACGCGGCCTGATCGATGGCCGGAGCGGAAACCGCTTCGCTCCGAACGAGAAGGCGACACGGGCCGAAGCGGCCGTGCTGCTGGTTCGCCTGGCGAAGCTGGGCTTGTAGGCGGGCTGATGCAGCAGCTTGGCGCGTAGGCAGTCCGTCTAGCTGATGAGGCTGCCAGACATGCAGCCAAGTCGTTCAACAAAGGAAAAAATGCTAAAGCTAAAATGAACACAATAAACACAAAAAGAGCAGACTGTCCGATTACCGGATAGTCTGCTTTTTTAACGATCATGCCCATAGTATTCCCTGCACTCGAGCGCCAAGACACCAACCTTCCAGCCGCAACGGCCTAGCCCTTAACTCCCAAAATGAGCGCAACCGGATAATGGTCGGAAGGATAAGCTCCGCCACGCTGTTCGCGATCCACAGTGGTCCGGATCATCTCTATATCCTGCGTGGCGAAAATATAATCGATAGGCTCGCCATCGGTACCGCCCTCAAAATCATGGAAGGTCCGGCCGACCGGTTCTTCCAGAAGCGTGTAGGCATCCTGCAACTGCTCGCGCAGCAGCCAGATAGCGGGATTGTCCGGTTCCGCGTTGAGATCGCCCATAAGCAGCACCAAGGCGTTCTCTTCCTCACGGCATGCCTGTATACGATCCAGAAGGCGCTTTGCGCTTTCTTCCCGCGCCTTTTGCCCAAGATGATCGAAATGCGTGTTAAACGCATAAAAACGGTCTCCCGAGTGCTCCTTGCTTTCAAAACAGCCCCACGTGCAGATACGCGGATAGCTGCTGTCCCAGCCCAGGCTTCCCTGTTCATCAGGCGTCTCCGACAGCCAAAATTGTCCGTGCTTAATCAGCGTCAGCGCTTCGTGATGGTAATAGATCGCGCAGTATTCGTCTTCGTCATTGTGCAGTTTGGCTTCCGCTTCTCCAAGGCGTCCGTTCCCGATCCGGCTGTAGCCGGGCAGGCGCACATCCAAATCCTCTAGCATAGCGGCTGTCCCTTCCTGGGTCCCGACCAGATGAGCATTGGAATGGAGAATCGCGTCCGCTGCGAGATGTTCGCGGTGTGGCCATGCGTTGCTGCCGTCGGAGAGCACATTTACGCGTAAATTGAATGTCATGGCAGTCAAGTTTTTGCTATTCGTCATCTATTCAGGTAACAACTCCTTTCGTCAATCCACCCATAATATACCTTTGGGCAAACTATACACAAGGACGTTTAAAGTATGGACAATGTAAAAAAGCGGCGTAAGGCAGATTGAAGGCGAAGCTGACGATGATCTAACAAAGAAATGAACTGCTAAATTGAAAGAGGCCGTTCTCGATGAGACCGCATGTAGTTGATTTATTAATCCGGCTTGGACCTTAAAAATCCAATTAAACATAAAATGGCCGCGAGGGCGAATACATGAGAATAAATAGAAGCATTTGATAAACTGAGACCCCAAAAAGTAGTCTCATCTTTTACATATAGCATCATCAAGGTAATCTCTTCACGAAGGAGCATAAATATAACGGTTAATGTTAGAAATAGTTTTCTAATTATCTTCACCTCCTGCAAAACTAATAGAAAAGGGGCACACATGGATTTACTGGATCCTTGCGCCCCCGTTTAGCAAAATTCTTAATTATAAGAATACCACAAATCATAATAGATTGATTTTTGTGCAAGTTTAGTGTTGTAAGCACCAAAGCCATTTCTTGAATATACACCAAAGTCCAAGGAATAACGGCAGAGGGTTCCTTTTTGTGCTGGTCTATAATTAACATATGATTCAATTGTATAAGTATTACCAACCGAACCCATACGACGATCATCAAGTCTTGCAGAATAGGCTTTGTTATCGTCAGAGGATCCATCATAGATAACTGTTTCTGAGCCGTTGAAGGTATTAGCTGCGCTATTAGCTAACACCGTATCAGCTACAGACCATAGAGCACTGTACCAATTGGGTTTTTTCTTTATTTGTTGCAACAGCTTGGCAACCGGAAATTGATCGTTTGTAGTATTTCCGTATGTTCTAACTTTAACAATTGTATCGCCCCATGGGTTCGATGAGCTGTCAGAACCATTAAATTTTAATGCTGCAATGATCATTCCATCTGTATTATCAAAATGCCCTAAAGTTAGTGCTGAAAAATTTGGATCATCCCACGCATCATAATTACTATCCGTATAAGTACGAGTTATTTTTATATTACCTAAAAATCCTGTATTTGTAAATTGTGCGGCCTTAAAATCCCATTCGATTACTTCATCAATGACTTGACCTGGCTGATTCCCAGTATATTCATACACATAAGAAAATGAAGGATCTTTACATCCGACAACCTGATAACAGGTAGAGGCTGCGGCAGATGAATAGGGTAAAATTGAAGAAATGCCACTAACTTTGGGAAGATTATATGAACGTGGTTCAAATAATTTTCTAGACCAATAGTCATTATCTCTACGTTTTTCTAATAATAACTGTTTATTTTTTATCGCTTCATCTTTAATTTGGTTGATGTCTTGCTTTTGAATAATTTCATCTTGACTAACTTCGTTGCTCGTTTTATCTTTACTCGCATCTAATTTACTTAAGAGGTCTGAATAAATGCTCAAATCAATATCATAAAATAGTACTTCTCGTGTGTTTTTATGTTTAAAGTATAATGAGAGAACTGGTTTTCCTAATAGATTTTTATTTTGAGTCGCTAAAAATTCAGGCTTTGCTTTTTTTACAAAAGAAGAATGCAACAAATTAAAATCTCCAGATTCATCGTTTACAAGAAAGGAAAGATCGGTTTTATTTTTTAAGTATCCTTTTGAAGTGTCAGCATTTAATGAAAATTTATGAGAACCTGAGTTAGATACTAGCGTTCCCTGCAATAATAACCCGTTGTCTGCGGAGATTTCATTTATTATAATATGTGAATTTTTTACCTCTCCTCCATATTCAGTTAAAGGCATGTTAACATAGTTAAGTCCCTCGGCCTGTATTTCAGTTTTGAGCTCTATAGGATCTTGTGATGCTTTCCCTTGAGCAATACCAGAAAATAGAGTTGTCATTATAACGCCGGAAAGAACAGTTTTAAAAAATTTTGATTTCATTCCTCAGTCTCCTCCTTGTTAAATTTCATAAACACAATTACATAATAACAAAATTTGACAAAATAGTAAAATTATAAATGGACGTTAGAACGAATTGATAGCTGTAAAATGTGTTTATTGATCATATTGTCCGTATGTGCCTATTTCATATAGGGGGGAGAGAAAATAATGAAAAGAATACTTCTAATCTTTATGTGTTTTTCGTTAACGGGTCTCAATCTGATAGGATGTTCGCGGCAAAGACCCTATTGATGTCGGCGAAATATTATTTTTATCAACCGTAGCCACAATCGAGCAAGACGCCGACTAT
This sequence comes from Paenibacillus sp. RC84, assembly GCF_041260495.1. Classification (NCBI taxonomy): domain Bacteria; kingdom Bacillati; phylum Bacillota; class Bacilli; order Caryophanales; family Paenibacillaceae; genus Paenibacillus; species Paenibacillus sp. RC84. The sequence continues at coordinate 198,106 of NZ_JBGBYL010000012.1, read as the reverse complement.
AACAACCAATTTACCGGTGTGAGCTATAGCAAAGAAACTTTAGAAGCAATAAGCGAAACAGAAAGGAAAAAATTGTTCGAGCGTGTGGCTCAAAGGTACAATGCGTCGGTTCAGCAACTCCCCGAAGATTTTATCTATGGGAGAAACGATCTGGCACTTGGCATTCGCCTTAGTAAAACAACCTCCGATAAAGTTACCGTGAATTCGACCAAAAGGATGGGTACCGGTATTTCGTACACGATTGAGCTAGTAAAAAATGAAGATACTTGGAAAGTAGAGAAAGTGACAAAAACAAGTACAGGCAAGTAAAACAGGGTGCCGAATTATCTTAATCTTATGTTCCTACCATTATTAAAAAAGGAGCTCTACAATCCCAGACAAATTGAAACTCCGGAGCCCTTCCTTCCTTTTTATGTGTATCGCTTATTTAAGAATCAGGGCTATCCTGAGGGGCGCAGAATCTAAAGTTTTTTTGATTGGACAATCAGTATAAAACCAAGGTAGAGCGTATCATCGGCATTAAGGTATCGCTTGATCTCGAAGTTCTGCTCTTTCTCTAGTGCGAAGGGCAAGTGAATATGATTTACTAGGATGATTCGAATTTTATCTATAAAAAGGGATTTAAACATAATAAGGTATTTTTTTGTTCGGGATAGAAGAGTTAAACTCTATATTATTTTTGGTAGTAAATCGTTTTGGGCCATTTTTTGGTTAAAAAACGGAGTCCACCCCTTACAGGTGCGTGGATTGAAATGCAGGCTACGAAGAACGGATGTCGATGGCGGAGGCCTGTCTTATCTAGAAGTTCCTCCAGTACTAAGCCGATTTAACAAAAAAAGAGCTCCAGAGTCTCAGATAAACTGAAACTCCGAAGCTCCTTTTTTTTGTGCAGATTCGTTCATTTCTGAATCAGGGTAATGCGTGCGGTTTTGGCGCTGCGCGGAGGCGGGGGAGCGTCCGGATTGTTAGTTGTGACTTGAGTCTCGACGTAAAGCTCCTTGTTCCCGCTAAACTGGTAAACCAACATGTAAGAGTCCTCCATCGGGTCCCAGCCTTCCTGCCAAGGTTTGCCCAGCCGGTCGATGACTTTTTGCAGGGTCATGGGCGTATTGAGCTCAATGGCTGAAATTTTATTTTGCTTCCCGACAAAAAAAGAACAGTTGCAAGGCTTGTACAGGTAGCCTGCGCCGCCTTCCCGATGCTGGTCTTGTTTGACTTTGCCCCACTTGGCCTCGACGGCTTTGAAGTCCGTGCCGAGTCCGAATTCGATGCCGTCAAAATAGCCTTTTTTCATGCCGGCTATGGAAAGGGGCTCTTGGGCCTGCGCGGCCGGAGCTGCGGAACTTGGAGCCGGCGACGGTTTCGGCGCTGCCGATGGTGACGGTGTGGGCTTAGCGGCGGCTGCGGATGACGATGTCGACTTGTCTGTCGATGGCGATGACGGCTTCGCTGACGCGGAACCCTCTTTGCTTGCGGATGCTTCGGAGGAGCTCGCCGACGGACTCGACACAGATTCCTGCGCGGCCGTTTGGGTCTTCTGGGCGGGCGTCTCTTTTTTGGAAAAGTCGACCCCGAGCTTTTGCTGCATGGCGATGACGGTACCGACGGATTCAAACAGTAGGGCGTCCGCTTGCTTAATATGATCCCCGTAGGTTACGGCAGATCCGGCTTTGGTCGTGTTGATATAGTCCATCAGCGAATACATGCCTTGGGCTTTGTGATCGTAAGCCTGGGCGTACTTCTCTTTGGCGGCTTCCAGCTCGGTTGTCATGGCAGGGTTGAGTCCTGCCGGAACGGGAATCTTCCGAACTTTTTCCGCCACGTTCGAAAATTGATCATAGGCTTTCAAAATGACCGCCGAATCCGGCATCACATTCTGGTTCATCTTGCCGATTTCCCGATCGGCTTCTTTTTTGGCTTCGCCTGCCGTGCGTTCCGCCGCATATAAGGCTTGCTCGAACGCAAGCACAAGGCTGGCCTGCTCTTCCTGTTTGCCGCCGGCCTGAGCCGGAGTTTGGGTCTCTACGGGCGGATTGGAGGCAGCGGGTTTCACGCCGGCTTTCAGGCCTTGAGACTTCTGATAAAGCTGGTACCCCAGCACGCCGATGGCGATGAGCAGGCTCATAATAATGAGGGTGCCCAGAGCTGCGTTTTTTTTCATGAATGATCTCTCCCAAAGAATGTAAGGTATATTCCTTATTTATCGGCAGAGGCAGGTGCAAGATTGAGGTTTTGCGGGATATTTATTAGGTCTTAGGAACTATGTGTATAAAAAAAGGCTGCCGGGTTTACTCGGCAGCCTTTGCTTTTGAACAGGCGGGGCAGGTCGGGCCTCGCTTCGAAAATGCGAGCCGGCAGCGGAGAATGCCTTCTGCGGCTCCGCGTACCTCTGTCCGCGTATTTCTTATGCGCGCGAATTCCAGGCGCGCGTTGCGGCACTGCACGGCGGTCGAATCCCACGTCGTCGTGACGGGTGACGACCTTCATGCCTGCGCCTTTGTGCACAGCCGTCCGCGTTCTCGCCGTCTTCGACAGGCGGGGCTGCGGCCGGCAGTTCCTCAAAGCGTCACGTCGGTCGCCGGACGAGCCCCGCCGCTTACTTCGACTCAAGCATCCGCAGAAGCAGCGTGACCGCTTCCGCCCGGGTCGTGTAGCCCAGCGGGTCGAACGTGCGGGGACCGCGTCCCTGCACGAGCCCTTTCTGCTGGGCGGCGGCGACGTAGCCAGCGGCCCAGCCGGGGATCTCGTCCGCGTCGGCGTACAGCTCGTGCAGCGCACCGACCGGAACCGGCTGCAGTTGGGCGGCTTTGGCCGCCAAGGTGAGCATCTCGGCGCGGGTGACCGGCGCATAGGGCCGGAACGTGCCGTCCCCGTAGCCGGTGGCGATGCCTGCGCGCTGCGCGAGCGCGACGGCCTCGGCGGCCCAGGCCGGGATGCTGGCGCTGTCCGCAAAGCCGGAGGCGGGAGCCGGCTTCTCCGGCTGGCGCAGAGCCTCCGCGTAAGCTTGCGTCAGCATCACGGTAAACTGGGCGCGCGTGACCTGCTCCTGCGGCCGGAACGTTCCGTTCTCGAAGCCGCTGACGATGCCGCAGTCCGCCGCGCTGGCGACTTCTTTCTCCGCCCAGTGACCCTGCATATCCTTGAAGGCCACGGGGTGCGGGGGAGGAGAAGGACAGCTCAGTCCTCCCGGAACTTCCGGCTTGCCGGGTATCCCGGGATCGCCCGGATTGCCGGTGCCGCCGGGTTCTCCCGGATGCTGCGGCTGCCCCGAATCTACGGGCGGCTTAGGCTCTTCCGTCGGAGGAGTTCCTCCGGGTGAAGTGCCTGGCGAATCGCCGCCGGAATCTTGCCGGGGCTGGCGGGTGATCAGGACGGTATACGTTCTTACCGTCTGCCCGTCCGGCGCCGTGACGGTGACCTGTACCGGGTTGGCTCCGACACGCAGCGCGAGCGGTGCCGAAGGTTTTCCGCTGAGGAGCGGAACTCCGTTGACCGTCACTAGCGCATCGGGATCGTAAACGGAAGCCGTTACGGTCGTCCGATCGTTTTCGTAATCAACGGTCAGTGCGTAATTCGATGTGTCTCCGTCGAAAGCGGGACTCAGCCGACCCGCCGACAGTTCAAGTCCGGTCAAACCGGCATTTGAGCTAAGCTGACGGGTCACGTCCACTACATAGGACTGGATCGTGATCCCGTCTTGAGCCGTCACGACAACCGTGATAGGATTCAAGCCGGGCTTGAGCGCAAGCGGCACAGAAGGCTGTCCGCTGACAACCGGCAGGCCGTTAACGACGAGAGTCGCATTCGGTTCGTAGACGGAAGCCGTCACGGACAGGCTGGACGTTTCCGGACCGACAGCCGCCCGGTAATGAACCATGCCGCTGTCGAAAGCGGGTTCCAGGCTGCCTTCCGAAAGAATCAGTCCGCTGAGCAAGACGTTGCTGCTCGGAGCGCGGCTCACTTCCAGCCGATAGCTTTGCGTCGTGACACCATCTTGAGCGGTTACCGTTACGGTAACCGGATTGGAGCCGACCTTCAACTGAAGGGGAAGGCTACCGGCATTTCCGCTGAACGACGTTCCGTTGATGGTCACTGTCGCCACGGAGCTGGAAGCTTTGGCTGCGACGGTAACGGCATACACGTCGTTGGCAACCGTGGTTGAATAAACGGTCGTTGCGCCGTCAAAACGGGGAGTGAGCTCACCCGACGTCACCGTCAATTCACTCAAGGTCACTTCACTGGAAGCCGCCCTCGTTACGGTGACCGTATAGGGAGTTACCGTCACTCCGTCCTGGGCCGTGATTTCGACCGTAAAAGTCTGGTCGCCCACTTCCAGGGCAACCGGATTGGTCACCGGCTGCCCGTTTTTCAGCAAGCGTACGGCTGCCTGCGCATCTTCCGCCGTGGCCTGTATGGAGGTGACCGTTACCGAATGAGGCACTTGAGCCGTGTACCGGTAAGTGGAGCCGGTCACCGTTTCATTCAGAGCGGCTCCGCCGAGGCTCAGCGAATGAAGTGCGGCATTGGACGAAACAAGGGTAAATGCCGTTTCGGGCGATAAAGGACTTTCATTGCCTGCGGCATCAACCGCAAGAGCTGTGAGCCGGTGTGTCCCTGCGGATAAAGCGGCCCCAGGGGTGAAGCTCCAGCTGTCGCCCGTACCGGTTGTCGTGATTCCGGCGTGGGTGCCGTCCACATATACATTCACGGTCACGCTTGTCTCGGCCGTTCCCCGGATGAGGGGCCGGTTCACATTCGTGACGTTTCCCGGCGCAGGCTCCGTGATGACCGGTGCGGCTGGTGCCGTAGCGTCGATGCGGAAGGCCGTTTCGGCCGAATATGCGCTTCTGTTGCCAGCAGCGTCGGTCGCCGATGCTTTCACGGTGTGCGATCCGTCCGCAAGTGCGGAAGCCGGAATGTATACCCAGCTGCCATCCGGACCGGAGGTAACGGTATGAACGATACTGCCGTCCAGCGCTACGCTGATGAACGCGCCCGCTTCGGCATGACCTTCCACCTTGGGCGTCTTCGTATTTAAGAGCGCGTCCGCAAGCGGCTTCAGAATGACGGGCGCCGCAGGCGCCTGCGTATCTACGGTAAACCGCAGAGGTCCGGAATACGGACCGGCGTTGCCTGCTTTGTCCTCAGCCCATGTCCGGAGGGAGTGGGTTCCGTCGGCAAGCGGCGCAGCCGAGGTAAGGGACCATTTCCCGGTTCCGTCGGCCGTCGCCGATCCCGCTGATGTGGTGCCGTCCAGCTCAACCCGGACGAGGGAGCCGGGTTCGCTTGTGCCGCTGATCACCGGCTGGTTCCGGTTTGTGCTAGATCCGTCCGCGGGGGTAAGCACGACTGGAGCGGGTGGCGGCGTCGCGTCGACCGTCCATGTTACCGCCTTCGTCGAGGGGCTGTTGTTGCCGGCCTTATCGGATGCATATACACGAACGGTGTGCATACCGTCTTTTAACGAATCGGCTCCGGCATAGTTCCAGATCCCCGCGCTATCCGCTTGGACGTCGGCTTTAAGCGATCCGTCCATATAAATATGAACGAACGAACGGGCTTCCGCCGTTCCGGAAATGACCGGTTTGGCGTCTTTAGTCAGAGTCCCGTCCACAGGGAACAAGACTACAGGCACGGCGGGGGCCGCCGTATCCAGGGTAAAGCTTACCGTACCGCTTGCCGGGCTCGTATTGCCTGCCTCATCAGACGCGGCTGCCGTAACGGTATGCGTTCCGTCCGCCAGCTGAGCGGGCAGGCTGTAGGTGAACTTGCCCGCGGTGTCTGCTTGCACGGCAGGATACGCTTTTCCGTCGATGGTAAGCACGACGAAAGAAGAAGGCTCGGCCGTTCCCGTAATGACGGAAATGTTTCTCAGCAGCGCCTGATCCGCGGGTGCCGTAATAGCGGGAGCGCCCGGAGGAGTCCGGTCGATCTTGACGACTATCGAGGACACCAAGCTGACGTTGCCCGCTTTATCGACCGTCCTGGCCGTAACGGTGGTCTGTCCTTCGGCCTTGACGGACAGCGGCCCGGTATAGGCGGTCCAGCCGAGCGTCTCCGCGCCGGATAAGCTGAACTCCGTCCGGCTCACGCCGGCCCCGCCGGTATCCACGCCGTGCGTGATCGCTACGGATACGCCGGAAGCGGAGGTCCAGCCCGTCTCGGACGGCGTGATTCCCGGAGCGGCTGGAGGAGTCCGGTCGATGGAGACGGTGGCTGTTCCTTCTCGGCTGACGTTCCCGGCCCCATCCGTCGTTCTTGCGATGACGGTGGTCTGGCCCGGAGCCGTAACGGTGAGGGGCCCCGTATAAGCCGTCCAGCCTTTGGTCACGGCGCCGGACAGGCTGTACTCCGTTATTTTGACTCCCGAGCCTCCTGTGTCGGTTCCGGGATTAACCGTGACCGGCACGCTTGCCGCCGCCGTCCACCCTGTCGTTCCGGGAGAGACCGCAGGTACGGCAGGAGCTGTTTTATCGATTCGCATAACAGCCGTCGCCGTCTGGCTTACGTTGCCGGCGTTGTCGAAACTTCTGGCTGTGAGCGTAGTCTGGCCCTCGGCCGTTACGGTCACGGGCCCGGTGTATGTTTTCCAGCCGGAAGTGACGGCGCCGGACAAGCTGTACTCCATCCGGTTCAGACCGGAGACTGCGTCCCCTCCCGTCAGCGTCACGAGAACATCCGATGACACCCAGGATGTTCCGGCGGGAGAGATGGAGGGCGCTCCGGGTGCCGTCCGGTCAATTTTGACGTCGGCCGTCGTTACCGTACTGATATTCCCGGCCTGATCGATCACCCGGGCATGAAGGGTCGTAACCCCTTCCGCGGTGACGGTGACCGGTCCCGTATACGTTGCCCAGCCGAGCGTCATCGCGCCGGAGAGGCTGTATTCGGTGCGGTACACACCCGATCCCGCGTCAGTTCCGGGCTTAACGGTGACTTGAACACCGGAAGCTGTCCAGGAAGTGAAGGCGGGAGTGACAGTAGCCGCTCCGGGAGCCGTCTTGTCAATGCTCACGGAAGCGGCAGCGAGCTGGCTGATGTTGCCGGCCTCGTCCACGCTGCGCGCGCTGACGGTCGTCTGACCTTCGGCGCTTACCGTGACGGGACCCGTGTAAGCCGTCCAGCCGAGCGTGCTTGCACAGGACAGGCTGTACTCGGTCCGCTTGACGCCCGAACGGGCATCGGTGCCGGGCGTGATCGTTACAGCCACGTTGTCCTTGCTCCAGCCGGACACCGCTGGCTGAACGGAAGGAGTGGTCGGCGGAGCTTTATCGATGGACACGTCGGCCGTGGTTTCGGCGCTGACGTTGCCCACGTTGTCGATTGTCCGCGCGTGTACCGTCGTAATTCCTTCCGTGCCGATCGGAATAGCTCCGGTATAAGGCGCCCAGTCCTGCGTGGTGCCGCCTGTAAGTTTGTATTCCGATCGTTGTACGCCCGATCCGCCTTTGTCCGTACCGGGTGTGAGCGTGACCGACGCGTTTTGGTTGGTCCAGGCGGAGCTCGCTCCTTTTATGACGGGAGCAGTCGGCGCCGTCTTATCTACCTTCACCACGGCGGTCGTCACGCTGCTTGCGTTGCCCGCTTTGTCGATTGTTCGGGCGCTGATCGTGGTTTCTCCCGAATTCGAAACGGTGATCACATCGCCGTTCGCATAGGGCGTCCACCCGAGAACAGTTGCGCCGGACAAGATGTATTCCGTCTGCTTCACGCCCGAATCCGCATCCGTACCGGCCGTCAGGGTCGCGGTGACATCCGCAAGAGCCCAGTCCGCCGAGGAGGTTGTGATAACGGGAGCCGTAGGCGCCGTGAAATCAAACGACAGCTTGTATACGGTCGTGTTGAGGCCGTAGTTCTCGTCGTACCCGCCCATGACATACACGCTGCCGCCGGTCAGCGACATTTTGGCGTTTTGCAATCTTTTAAGGGAAGGAGTGTCTTGGGCCCATGTGTTGCTGACCGGATCATACAAATAGAAATTGTAATTCCCCATGACGAGCACTTTGCCGTTAGGCAGAGTCACCTGGGCATGCCGGAAGAAAAGGTCGTTATATTGGTAAGGCAGACCGGCTGCTTTGGTCCAGGTATCGGCGGCCGGGTCGTAAATATAGGAGGCAAACGAATAAACGTATCCGCTCAAGCCCCCCGTTAACAGTACACGGCCATCGGGCAGCGTGCTCTGCGCTGCTCCGTAAATGCCGATCGGAAGCGGTGCTTTTTCCGTCCAGGTGTTGGCGGCGGGGTCGTAGATGTAAGTGTTGTTGTAAAGCGTGCTGCTTCCCGGCGAGAAAATGGAGTCCGCTCCGCCCACACTGACGATTCTGCCGTCGGGCAGTGTGCTCTGCGAGTTGCCGAGCATATTTTTCGGCAAATTGGACGCTTGGGTCCAGGCGTTTGTATACGGGCTATAAATCCGCGTCAAATTGTTGTACACGTACCCGGTGCCGCTGAGAAAGGCGTTGCCGCCCGTGACGATGACTCTTCCGTCCTTCATCTCCGATTGGGTGTGGTAGGCCACGTTCAGCGCGGGAGCATAAGTGGACCAGGTTTGGGTCGAGGGCGAGAAGGTGTACGAGTTCTTGGCGAATGAATTGTTCCGGCTATATTGACCGCCGGTTACAAGGATGCTGCTGCCGTTCAGCACACCGCTTGCCGAAACTCCCGCCAGGTCTGCGGGCAAATCGGCCGAAGCGGGAAGAGCTTCCATCATGACGGCCGCATTCGCCGTTTGACACCAACCGGCCAGTATCCCTCCTATCAGGACAGTCGTCCCCCATATTTTGCGCAGCCTGTTAGACATGAAGATGTCATCACTCCTTTGAGAAATGCGGTTGCCGCCGCCGAAAGAAATAGTTCTCAGACGGCCGCAAATAAGTAGCAGGGTCCAGTGTAGCAAAAACTATAGGACCTGAGAATTAACTTTGGTTAATTGCATAAAATTTCGATGAGCGGGCAGAAGAAAGGCCAGTGGCAGGTTCGGTACGGGAAGTTGCAGGTACGGTAGGGGGTCGGCAGCGCGATACTCTTGTTTCTTTCATAAAATCGGATGCCCTTGGAGAGCCGGGGATTTTCGAGAAAAATTCGGGTAGTAGGCGGGGAGAGCAAAGGGGATAGGTGTGTTAGAATGGAAGAATAAAAGGAAGGAATGAATGAGTGAGCGGGAGGGAGGGAAGTTCGCTTTCTCTCATTCATTAATTAATTAGGTGTCATTAATAAACGTCACGCTCACGAACCGGCTGCGGCTGCAGCACGGGAGCAAGGAGGACATCGGCATGAACACAGCGCAGGGCCAAACAGCCCGTTTAATCCGGGATAATTTCATTGCGAAGGCCGCCTATTTCGCCGGCCGGGCAGAAGGCTATACTCTTAAACAAACGTCTGAATACATAAGAGCGGACTGCGGCCTCCCTTCGGATACGTTTAACGTGGCGGTTTTGCTTCAACCCCGCCTGTCCGCGGAGAACGAAGCTATCCTCGAAGAGACGGTTCATTATTTTACGGACAAAAAATACCCGATGGCGTTGTGGTCATGGGAAAGCAAAGACAGCGCCACGTTCGAGACGTTAAGACAGGCGGGGTTAAAAGAAGCGGAAACGAACATCGCGATGTATGCGGACTTGGATGTCCTTGATCCCGTGACGAACTGTCCGGCGGAATTCCGGATAAAGGAAATTGCCTCCCCTGCGGAAGCGGAGCAATTCGGAGACGTGCTGGCTTCGTTGTTCGGAGAGTCGGAGGAGGGGGCTAACGTGAGGGCTTTTTACCGGAAAGTATCCCGTCTGCCGCTGTGGGGGTCTTCTCTTATGAAGCTGTATATCGGCTCGTACCGCGGTCGGCCGGTCAGTACCGGTACGCTTGTGTTCACGGATGACAGCGTCGGCATCTACGATATCGCAACTCTCCCGGACTTCCGGGGACAAGGCTTTGGCTCCGCCATGTTTCGGTTCCTTATCGGTGAAGCAAAGAAAGGAAAGCCCCGGCTCTGCGTTCTGCAGGCTTCGCCCGACGGAATCGGGATCTACAAACGGGCGGGATTTGAACCGGCCTGCGAGGTTACGGTGTACGAGAACAGGCACTTGGTTGAATAATACGAGGAGCACCCAAGAGACAAGCGGTTGAACACCGTCATCCGGCGCTGTACTACACGCTTGAGCCGGGTGGTTGATCCGCCGTCGGCCTAAGAATACGGCGATGATGCATTGCCGGCTTTTGGAGCCGGCTTTTTTATGTCTTTTCAGATCAGTAAATGATCCTTTCCGGGCATGTTTAGTTTTTGTTCAGTTTGTTTTGATACATTGGAACAGACAGAAGGAGGGGGCGCTTTGAACGTACTGGTTGTGGACGACGCCGCATTTATGAGAACGCTGGTCCGTATGTTTTTGGAGCAGATGGGGCACACCGTGATCGGCGAAGCCCAAAACGGGAAGGAAGCGGTCGATCTTTACGGCCGATTGAAGCCGGATCTCGTGACGATGGATATTACGATGCCCGAAATGGACGGACTGGAAGCCGTTAAGCGCATCAAATCCGCCAATCCGGACGCCAAAATCATCATGTGCTCCGCCATGGGGCAGCAGCGGGTTGTCATGGAGGCCATCCGCAGCGGGGCCAGCGATTTCGTGGTCAAGCCGATCCAGAAGGAACGCTTGCAGGAGGCCGTCGAGAAGCTGTTTGCCGGACAAGGAACGAAGGTCGGCGTTTTGTAGGTTTAATTTTCTCCACCAACAGAACCGGAATGATTATAGTAAAAGCTCAGTTATGCGACAAAATGAAAAAGATACCCGCACCGGCAGGTATCCTTTTTTGTCTTTTTTCATACCTTCGTTTCGCAGGTAGCGCACGTAGATTCCCGTACCCCGGCTTAAACCTCCGCTTTCTCCCCGATGAATTCCAGAAGCTCCCGCATCGCGTAAGAAATATACCTTTCTTTGTTCCACAGTACGTACAGGTTCCACGGAACGCCCGGCGAGGTTTTGAGGATAACCCGGACATCGGGGTTCGCTATTTTGGAAGTGATCGGTTCCGGGATAAAAGAGACCCCGAGCCCTCCGGCGACCATCTCCACCAGGAGGTCCCACTGCGAGCTTTCGTGGGCGATGGCCGGGTGAAAACCCGCGCTGTGGCAGGCGTCGAGGACGTGATGCCGCACGGCGAAACCTTTGGCGAACAGCAGAAACGGCTCCCGGCTCAAATCGGCGAGAGAGACCGTTTCCCGTTCGGCCAGCGGATGCGCGCGATGCAGCACGAGGGAGACGTGCTGGCGGATGAACGGCAGCCGCCCCAGGCTGGAATCCTCGTCCGGCGAGATGACGACGCCCATGTCGATCGATCCTTCCAGGACGCGCTGCTCGACGGTTTTGGCGCCCTCCTCGATCATGACGAACTGAATCGCGGGATATTTCCGCTGGAAAGGCGCGATCACGCGCGGAAAGAAGACGGTGCTGATCACCGGCGGCAGTCCGATACGGATGGTGCCCGTTTTGAGCTGGGACACGTCGTCCAGCGTGGTGTAGAGGTCGTTCACCGACTGGAGGATGACCTGCATCCGCTGGATGGCGGCGATACCCGAGTCGGTGAGCTTGACGGTTTTGCCGCTGCGGTCGAACAGGGTGACGCCGAGCTCGTCCTCCATGCTTTTGACCAGCTTGCTTAAGGTCGGTTGAGTCATATGTAAAATTTCGGCGGCCTTCGTGAAATTCTGCTGTTTGGCGACCTCCAGAACGGAGGCGAGATTCCTTACATCCACGGTCGTTCATCCCCAGCCATAAAATTTTGGAATGGTAGCTATTCGATGTCTGAATTTTACCTTGCCTCACCTGCCGTGTAAACTAGAAGCGGACACAGAACGTTCAAATTTCAGGGGACGCCCCGGAATTTCATGGAAAGCGGCACGCAACTTAAAAGAATGTAAGGGCTTACAAGAGATCTTCTAACAGAAAAGAGGAGAAGGCGCATGGTGTTTGTTCAGGTCGTGGCGATTGTACTCGCCTTGGGGCTGCTGATGTTTTTCGCTTACCGGGGGTATCCGGTGATCGTGTTCGCCCCGATCTTTACGCTGCTGGCCGTGGTCATTTCCGGGCTCGCGCTTATGCCGAGCTATACGGAGACCTATATGGCGAATGCGGCGAACTATATTAAAACGTACTTCCCGATTTTCCTGCTCGGGGCGATTTTCGGCAAGGTGATGGAGCTGAACGGAGCGGCTTCCTCGATTGCCCGGTCCATCGTCAAAGTGCTCGGCTCCAAACGCGCCATGCTGTCGGTCGTTCTGGCCTGCGCGGTGCTGACTTACGGCGGCGTCTCGCTGTTCGTGGTCGCTTTCGCCGTCTATCCTTTCGCGGTGGCGGTTTTCCGCGAGGCGGATATTCCGAAGCGGCTCATTCCCGGCACGATCGCGCTCGGCGCCTTCACCTTCACGATGGATGCGCTCCCCGGAACGCCGCAGGTGCAGAACATTATTCCGACCACGTATTTCGGAACGGACGCCTACGCGGCCCCGGTCGTGGGAATTGTGGGCGGAATCATGGTGCTGGCGGCGGGCATGTTCTGGCTGGAAAGACGCCGTAAGCAGGCGGCGGCCGCAGGCGAAGGCTACGGAACCGGACACAAGAACGAGCCGGAAACCGCCGAAGGCCAGCGTTATCCGAACCTGTGGGTCTCGCTCGTCCCGCTCGAGTTGGTGCTTGTGTTCAACTACTTGCTGAGCCGGGGATTTTTGACGGTCAACACCTGGTACAGCCCGGAGCTTCTCAAAACGTTTAACATCGCGAATGTGAAAACGGTTGCATCTTCATGGGCGCTTATTATCGCCCTGTTCATCGGCATCGCGGCGGCGCTCTGTATCAACGTCCGGCACGTTCAGAGCAAGCTGGCGGCAGGGCTTACGGCAGCTGCGATGGGATCGCTTCTGGCGATTTTCAACACCGCTTCCGAGGTCGGCTTCGGCAACGTGGTCAAGACGCTGCCCGGCTTCAAAGCGATCCAGAACTTCATCCTCAATATCAGCTCCCAGCCGCTGATTAACGAAGCGGTGTCGGTCAATATTTTGTCCGGGGTCACCGGCTCCGCATCGGGCGGGCTGTCCATCGCGCTCGAAGTGATGGGCAAACAGTACCTGGCCGCGGGCCAGGCGGCGGGAATCAGCCCGGAATGGCTGCACCGGATCGCCTCGATGGCGTCCGGGGGGATGGATACGCTGCCGCACAACGGCGCGGTCATTACGCTGCTGGCGATCACAGGACTGACGCACCGGCAGTCTTATAAGGATATTTTTGCGATAACCGTCGTCAAAACGCTCACGGTGCTTATTCTCGCCGCTGTCTTGTCTTTCTTGTAAACAGGGAGAGGCCGGAATGCAGCGGAGGCGTCCGTTCGATATTTTAAACCGTTAACAGTCAAGGTCATTCATAGGTACTTAGATGTTTCTTGTTTCAGCATTCATTTTAACCAGGTCTGTAAAACTCACGGAAGGAGGGGCGGTCATGACCCCATTTTTAGCTCAAAAAACAGCTCTGATCACCGGCGCGGCCAGCGGCATCGGCCTTGAAATCGCCCGCACATTCGCCCGCGAGGGGGCCAAGGTCGTGATTTCCGACATTCAGGAGGAAAAGGCTAAAGCGGCGGCTCAGCGGCTGGCGGACGAAGGATACAAAGCCATCGGTCTCGCCTGCGACGTAACCGACGAGAGCCAGTTCGCCGGAGCGATCCGGACAACGCACGAAACCTACGGCCGGTTCGATATTCTGGTGAACAACGCGGGTCTGCAGCATGTCGCGCCTATCGAAGAATTCCCGGTGGAAAAGTTTGAATTTATGATCAAAGTGATGCTGACGGGGGCTTTTATCGGGATCAAGCATGCTCTGCCCATTATGAAGGAACAGCAGTACGGGCGGATTATCAACATGGCTTCGATCAACGGCGTCATCGGTTTCGCGGGCAAAGCCGCTTACAACAGCGCGAAGCACGGACTCATCGGGCTGACGAAGGTAGCGGCTCTGGAAGGCGCGGCGCACGGCATCACGGTTAACGCGCTGTGCCCGGGCTACGTGGATACGCCGCTCGTACGCGGCCAGCTCGAAGATCTGGCAAGAACGCGGGGCGTTCCCCTGGAAAGCGTGCTGGAGGAGGTCATCTACCCGCTGGTGCCGCAAAAAAGGCTCCTGTCGGTCGATGAAATCGCCGAATTCGCCATGCTCATCGCCAGCGACAAGCTGAAGGGCGTGACGGGAACGTCCATGCTGATTGACGGCGGTTATACGGCACAGTAGAGAGAGAAATTTATCACGCGAGAGGAGAGGGGCAGACATGAGCAAGGTTCTGAAATCAGCGGAGGAAGCCGTACGTGTAATCGGCGAAGGAGCGACCCTGATCGTGGGAGGTTTCGGCCTGTGCGGCATACCGGAGCATCTGATCGCGGCCCTGCAGCGGCAGGGCACCGGCGAGCTTACGGTCGTCAGCAATAACTGCGGAGTCGACGATTGGGGCCTGGGGCTGCTGCTGGCTAACAAGCAGATCAAGAAGATGGTGTCCTCCTACGTCGGAGAAAATAAAACGTTCGAGAAGCAGTACTTAAGCGGCGAACTGGAGGTTGAGCTGGTGCCGCAGGGCACGCTGGCGGAACGCATCCGGGCAGGTGGAGCGGGCATTCCCGCTTTTTACACGGCGACGGGCGTCGGGACGCTGGTAGCGGAAGGCAAAGAGGAGAAACATTTCGGGGGCCGGCCGTATATTCTGGAAAAAGCGATCACCGGCGACTTTGCGCTGGTGAAAGCCTGGAAAGCCGACACGGCGGGGAACCTCGTGTTCCGCAAAACGTCCCGCAATTTCAATCCGCTCGCTGCGGCAGCCGGCAAAATCACGCTCGCGGAAGCCGAGGAGATTGTGGAGGCGGGAGAGCTGGACCCCGATGACATTCATACGCCGGGCATTTTTGTGCAGCATGTCGTGCAGGGCGGGAGCTATCAGAAACGGATCGAGCGTCTGACGGTCCGCGAAGCGAAGGAGGAGACAGCATGAGCCATCCGCGCCAAAGAATCGTGGAGCGCGCCGTACGGGAAATCCGGGACGGCATGTACGTCAACCTGGGGATCGGCATGCCGACGCTCGTAGCCGACGAAATTCCCGCCGGTATCACAGTGATGCTCCAGTCCGAGAACGGTCTGCTGGGCATCGGCCCTTATCCGAAACGGGGAGAGGAAGACCCCGATTTGATCAACGCGGGCAAGGAAACCGTCACGGCGGTACCGGGCGCTTCCTATTTCGACAGTGCGGAATCGTTCGCCATGATCCGGGGCGGCCATATCGACTTGGCTATTCTGGGCGGTATGGAGGTATCCGGCGAAGGTGACCTTGCAAATTGGATGATTCCGGGCAAAATGGTCAAAGGCATGGGCGGCGCGATGGATCTGGTGAGCGGAGCCAAGCGCATCGTCGTCATCATGGAACACGTGAACAAATACGGGGAATCCAAGGTGAAAAAAGCCTGCACCCTTCCTTTGACAGGCAGAGGAGTGGTGGACCGGCTCATTACGGATCTGGCCGTATTCGATTTTACGCCGGAGGGTATGGTGCTGGCCGAACTGCTCGGAGAAGCGGAGCTGGACGAAGTCCGGGCCAAGACCGAAGCGGCGTTCACGCTCGGCCCTCTTTTAAAAGAGCGGCTCGAAGCCTGCGGACAGGAAGGGTGATCCGAAATGACCAGAGAAGCGGTTATCGTCAGCGCCGTGCGTACGGCGATCGGCAGTTTTCAGGGCTCCCTGGCCGGCGTGCCCGCGACGGAGCTCGGAAGCATCGTTATCCGGGGAGCGCTGGAGCGCGCGGGAGTGGAGCAGGAGCGGGTCCATGAGGTAATCATGGGCAATGTGCTCCAGGCGGGACTGGGGCAGAACCCGGCGAGACAGGCTTGGCTGAAAAGCGGGTTTTCCGACGGCGTTCCCGCCCTTACGGTGAACAAAGTATGCGGCTCCGGGCTCAAAGCCGTCATGCTGGCGGCCCAGTCGGTCATGCTCGGCGATGCCGACATTGCGGTGGCCGGAGGCATGGAAAATATGAGCGCGGCGCCGTACCTGCTGGAAGGCGCCCGCTCGGGCCTGCGCATGGGCGACGGCAAGCTTGTCGATTCCATGATCCGCGACGGCCTCTGGTGCGCCATGTGCGACATTCACATGGGCGAAACCGCGGAGAATGTAGCGGACCGGTACGGCCTCTCCCGCGAGGAGCAGGACGAGTTCGCGGCTCACAGCCAGCAGAAGGCGGAGCAGGCGGCCGCGGCCGGACGCTTCCGGAGCGAGATCGTGCCGGTCCCCGTCCCGCGGAAGAAGCAGGACCCGCTGCCGTTCGACCGCGACGAGTTCCCGCGCGCGGGCACGACCGCGGAGACGCTATCGCGGCTGCGTCCGGCGTTCCGTTCCGGCGGGACCGTGACCGCCGGCAATGCCTCCGGCATCAACGACGGGGCGGCCGCCGTTGTCGTCATGTCGGCCGAAGAAGCCGGCCGGCGGGGGCTGAAACCCCTTGCCCGGATCAAGGGCTACGCCTCGGCGGCGCTGGATCCGGCCGTGATGGGCCTCGGGCCCGTAAGCGCCGTGCGGCGGTTGTTGAACCGGACGGGCGTGCCGATAGACGGCATCGACCTGTTCGAGTTCAACGAGGCCTTTGCGGCGCAGTCGCTTGCCGTGGGGCGCGAGCTCGGCGTACCGCCGGAGAAGCTCAACGTCAACGGCGGCGCGATCGCCCTCGGGCACCCCATCGGCGCCAGCGGCGCGCGCGTGCTCGTGACGCTGCTGCACGAGCTGGAGCGGCGCGACGGCAAGCGCGGTCTGGCCTCGCTGTGTATCGGCGGCGGCCAGGGCGTGGCGCTGCTGGTGGGGCGCGATTAGGGCGGCGATCGTACCGGTAACGAATCGTTCATACGGGTATTCGGGCAGATGAGTCTCTAATGTAATTAGAGGCTCATTTTTTTTGGAAATGAAGACTTCACACGGATTGTCAATTAGCTGCCGCCTAGCCCGTGCGGGAGAATGGGTACGATTTATTTCTTAACTTTGATTTTATCCGAACCCAAAGAAACCTGGCGCGGCCTGTGGTACAATACAACAGCATCGCTACTTTTTTCCGGCAGGTGAAAGACAATGGGGACTTTATATCATAGAGGTGTACGAGAGCGCAATTTGTCTACGGTGTTGTACACGTGCGGCGGTCAGATGAGGTACAGGAGCTGCGGGCATGTAGTTGACCACCGTCATGTGACCCCAAGCACCGCGCGCTGGGAGCTTCGTGCGGTATGGAAAGACGGTTTACAGGGGTTTTGCAAGCGATTTCATGAGCTGTGGATTAACCTATGAAAAAACAAGCGTTGTTTTTTATACTCGGAGCCGCGCTTATTCTGCTGCTGCCGGTGTATTCCGTTCTTCAGCACGTCGTGTCGATCGAGCGGAATCCCGATGCGGTCCGCGGGGTGCTGGATCTCAGAGCCTGGAACTTTGCGGACAAAGGGACGGTCCGGCTGAGCGGCGAGTGGGAGTTTTACAGGGGAAAGCTGCTCGTACCCGGAGATTTTCACCCTTCCGCGGAAGCGGGAAGGACGCCTCCCGTGCCGACCGGCATGGCGCAAATTCCGGGGAAATGGAATGCGTATATGGGCACGGAAGAGGATTCCGCCGCAGAAGGGTATGCCACGTTCCGGCTTAAAGTGCGGCTTAATGAGACCGACGGGGCCCTTTACGGCATCCGCACCGGCAATATCCGCATGGCTAACCGGGTGTTCGTGAACGGCCGGGAAGTGGGAGCGAGCGGAACGCCGGGCCGTACGGCCGCCGAAGAAAGTCCCGACAACGTCCCGTACACGGGGTTTTCCTACCTGCAGGGCAGTGAAGCCGAGATCGTGGTTCAGATCTCCAACCACAGCTATTCCTCCGGCGGTATGTTCACTCCGATTTTGTTCGGAGACGAAAAGTCCGTCATGAAAAGCCGGGAAGCGGCATTATTTTCCGAGTGGATGACGATGGCGGGCTTCCTGATTCCGGGACTTTATTTTCTGGTTTTGTACAGGATGCGGAGGAAAGATCCGGCCTCGCTTTATTTGGGGCTGTTCTGTCTGGTCGGGCTGTTGTTTGTGCTTACGCACGGGGAGAAGCTGCTTGCCGCCGCCTGGCCGGGGTTTTCCTACACCTGGCTGCTCAAGGTGCAGCTTATGGTGTCTTCATTCGTGTACTTTTTCTTACTCCGCTATGTAGCCGTTGCCGTACCGGGCGGCGTTCATCCGCTTGCGATGCGGCTGAGCTCCGCCGTGACTGCGACCGGTCTGCTGGCGGGTCTGCTGCTGCCGCCTGTTGTTTTCTCGCGGCTCGAGGTGCTGATCCTGACGGTTTCTTTCCTCAGCATGTGCTATATAGCGTTCGTTCTGCTTAGGGACGTGCGCAAGCGCTCCGAGGACACCTTGCTCATGATCGCCGGTGTGATGAGCATTCTGATGGTCATAGCGGCGTACGTGCTCAACCTGGTCGGCTTGTACGAAGGGCTGCTGCTCATTCCGGCCGAAATGCTGCTGTTCGTGATGACCCAGGCCGTCCTGCTTGCGCAGCGGTTTAACCGGACTTTCGTGGAGGTGGACCAGCTGTCGCGCAGGCTGCTTTCCCTGGACGGGCTGAAGGACGAATTCATGGCGAACACGTCCCATGAACTCCGCACGCCTCTTCACGGCATGGTCAATATGGCCCAGTCTATGCTGGAAGGCGCATCGGGGGCTTTGAACGATAAACAGAGGAACGATCTAACGATGATTGTGTCTACGGGCCGGAGGCTTACTCTTCTTATTAACGATATTTTGGATTTCAGCAAGCTTAAAAACGGCGAAATTGTGCTGAAGAGGCAGCCGGTAGATCTCAAAGCCGCAACGAACGCCGTACTCGAGGTTATGACGCATGTCGCCCGGCACAAAGACATCCGTTTCGAGCAAGAATGGCCCGACCGGCTGCCCTGGCTTCTGACGGATGAAGACCGTCTGCAGCAAATTTTGTACAATTTGATCGGAAATGCCGTGAAATTCACTCCTGCGGGAACCGTCACGATCGGGGCGGTAACGAAGGGCGGCCATGTGCTCGTCTTCGTTAAAGACACGGGGATCGGAATCGCGGAGAACCGCATGGAAGAAATTTTCCATGCCTATGATCAGGGTGTGGGTCCCGGGTATCGCGATTACGAAGGAACCGGCCTCGGACTGAGTATTACGAAGAAGCTGGTCGAACTGGGTGAGGGAAAAATCGAAGCGGAATCCCGGCTTGGAGAAGGCTCCGTATTCCGGTTTACCGTTCCGTCGACTACGGCCGCACCGGAAGCGGCACGGTCTTCCGATGCGGGTTCCAGGGCTTCGGCGGCAAGGGACGAAACGGCCGCCGCCGTCCTGGCTGAAGGCGGGGAGGACAGGCGGGCCCGCCAAATCGACGCGACTGTCCTGCTGGTCGACGACGACCCGGTCAACCTGCAGGTGCTGTACAACCTGCTGTCGGTTGAAGGTTACCGGCTGATCGCGGTGGACGGCGGGGCCAAAGCGATGGCGCATATCGGCTCCGGCCAGTCCATCGACCTGGTCATTGCCGACTGGATGATGCCGGGCATGTCCGGCCTGGAGCTGTGCCGGGCGATCCGCGCCCGTGTCTCGCTGGCTGAGCTGCCGGTGCTGCTGCTGACCGCGCGGAGTCTGCCGGAGGATGTGCGTGCCGGTTTCCAGGCGGGCGCCAACGATTTCCTGCGCAAGCCGGTCGATGCCGACGAGCTGAGAGCCCGGGTGCGGACTCTGCTTGAGATGCGCAAGTCCGTCCGGAACGCGGTTTCGGCGGAGATGGCGTTTTTGCAGGCGCAGATCAAGCCGCATTTTTTGTACAATGCGCTGAATACGATTATCGCGCTGCTGCCCTCGGACCCGGACAAAACGACAAAGCTCCTCTTGGAGCTCAGCCGTTATCTTCGGGGCAGCTTCGATTTTCAGAATCGCGACCAGTTGGTTCCTTTACAGAAGGAATTGGCTCTCGTGCAGTCGTATTTATTTCTGGAGAAGGCACGTTTCGAAGAACGGCTGCAGGTGGATTACGACATCCAAGCCGAGCCGAACCGGTTGATCCCTCCGCTCAGCATCCAGCCTATCGTTGAAAATGCGGTTCGCCACGGCATCATGAGGCGTGCGGAAGGCGGAACGATCGGAATTTCCGTCGAGGAGAAGGAAGATGTTCTGCTCGTGGAAATTACGGATAACGGAGTCGGGATGGAAACCGGACGCGCGGCATCCCTCTTGTCGGCAGAGGCCGGGGGAGGGGTAGGCCTGATCAACATCCATACCCGGCTGCTGACGATGTTCGGCGAAGGGCTCGACATCCGGACCGAGGCGGGACGAGGAACGATTGTCCGATTCCGGGTGCCGAATAACGGGGCAACCCGGGGGAATGCCGGAGGAGGTCAAAAACAGTGAAGGTCATTCTGATTGACGACGAAAAGCCCGCCCTGATCCAGATGGAGCGTCTGCTCCAGTCGGATGGGCGCATGGAGGTCGCGGGGATGTATACGCAGGCCCGGCACGGGCTTGAACATATGACTGCCGAGAAGGCGGACATCGTCTTCCTGGACATCGAGATGCCCGAGATGAACGGTCTTGAAGCGGCAGAGCATCTGTACCGGCTGAACCCGGAAGCGCAGATCGTCTACGTAACCGCCTATAACGACTACGCGATCGAAGCGTTCGAGCTTGGAGCGATCGACTATCTGCTCAAGCCGGTCGATCCGGAACGGTTCGCCAAGACCGTCAGCCGCCTGGAGTCGCGTCTTAGCCAGCTTCAGGCCGTCCGCCGGGAGGCGGCGCCGGCCGGCGAACCGGCCGTGCTGTGCTTCAAGCAGCTGTCCCTGGCGGGAAGCGCCGGTACAGGCGGAACCTTGAGATGGCGCACGCAGAAAGCGCAGGAGCTGTTCGCTTTCCTCGTTCATCACGGGAGCAAGCGGGTGGCCAAGGATGTCATTCTGGAGACGCTATGGCCGGAGCTTTCTCTGGATAAAGCGGTCACCCAGCTACACACCTCCGTATACCAGGTGCGCAAAATGCTCAAAGCCTGGGGAATCGGAGCGGGCATCGATTATTCCCACGACAGCTATCGCTTCACGGGGGACGATTTCCGCACCGATGTGGATCTGTTCCTGGCTGGAGCCTCTGTCGGCGAGATTACGTCGCGGGAGCAGTGGCGGCGGCTGGACCAGGCGCTGCAGCTGTACCGGGGAGATTATTTGGAAGAGCACGATTATTTCTGGGCCAAATCGTACCGGGCGCAGCTGCTCGGACAGTATATCCAGGCCAGTCTTCTGGCCTCGGCTTACGAAGTATCCGCAGGTCAGACTCAATCCGCTCTCCGGCGGCTGGAGCTGCTCCACAAAAAGGAGCCGTTCTCGGAAGAAATTTGCCGGGCTGGGATGGAAGTCCATGCGGGGCTGGGGGATAAGCAGTCGCTGAAAAAGCATTACGAAGCGTTCGCAAGCGCCCTCCGCGAAGAGCTGGGATCAGAGCCCGGCCGCGAAACAACCAACCTGTATAAACACTTGATGCAGAGCATCTGAGCGATTCCGGTTATCCGGGACGAAGCCTTTGCCCCTATTGAGCGGCGGGGCTTTTTTTGTGGGGCTGAAACACAATGGAGAGCAGGTTTGCGGCTGCCGGTATCCGAAACGGACCGTTTTGGCGAAAAATGACGAATTTTGTCCAGAATCCGTTCAGTGGTACTTGATACAATTTTCCATGTTAAAAACAGGGGGAAGGGACTGGATAAAGCTTAAATAAAGAGAGAAAAAAATTTCCGTTGATAGTCGTTTTGTCAGTACGTTAACAAGTATTCTACAAAATATGAGGTGAATGTATGCATCAGAGAAAATCCTCTTTCCGATGGATTTCGGTTATGTTGATGAGCGTATTTGTGCTTAACGCCGTTTTGTTCGGCGCAGCGGGCCCGGTTAAGGCGGGACCTCCCGGCGGACCTTTCGCTTATAACGCGGCGGTCACTGCTGCGGAAATGTATCAGGCCATTCTGGATTACCCTAACGATATTTTTGAAACCGTGCAGCAGAAGGATAGTTTTTACTGGAACAGAAAAGCGGATAACGACGCTATCGTGGATGAACTGATCAGCAAGCGTCCTTTTGCGACGGTTACGGATCTGCGCGATGCTTACGGCATTGCCTTGGATAACAGAAATTTCTTTTTGTTTCTTCATGAAGCTACCGATAATTCCGGCGTAAGCGCGGCTTTGAGCTGGGTTAATGACGGAACCTTCCTCAATCCCGGATTGGATTTGGGCAAGTATTCCGGTTTGGATTACACGGAGCAAGCGGTTGTGGACCAAGCTGTACTCGACGGTATTCCTGTCGACGGATATTCCGCTGCGGCCGAGATTCAGACTATTATAGACACAGCGATCGGCCAGATTGTGTCCGGAGCTCTTCAAGATGACAAGACGGCTCTGGAGATCGGTTATGCGACGGGAGACAGTGCCGCACATGTTACCCAGAACGTAACCCTTCCGGCTGCGGGTACACATTTCACGCAAATCACTTGGACCGGAGGAAACGGGGTCATCGATCCCGCGACGGGAACAGTGACGCCATCGACCGGAGGAGATGTAACGGCCGCTCTTCAGGCGAAAATCAGCAGAAATAATGAAAATGTGACCAAGGACTTTACCTTGACGGTCAAAAGCTCGGCGCCGCCTGCCGCGCCTCCGGTGATCACGGCACATCCTCAAAGCACTCCGCCGGTGCTTGAAGGAATGCCTGCTTCCTTTAGCGTTACGGCTACGGGCACGGGTTTGACGTATCAGTGGCAAGTAGACATCGGATCAGGCTTCTTAAACCTGCCGGGCGATACGAATGCCACGTTGAGCATTCCGGCCGTTTCGCCGGTTATGAACGGCTACACCTACCGCGTTGTCGTATCGGGTACGGGCGGCCAGCCGGTGACGTCGAACGCGGCGGTGCTGAACGTGCTGCCGATGATTCCCAATCCAACGTTTCCGCCGATGATCACGGTACAACCGCAAAACTCGCCGCTTGTGCTTGAAGGAATGCCTGCTTCCTTTAGCGTTACGGCCATGGGAACGGGATTGACGTACCAGTGGCAAGTAAACATCGGGTCAGGCTTCTTAAACCTGCCGGGCGATACGAACGCCACGCTGAGCATTCCGGCCGTTTCGCCGGTCATGAACGGCTACACCTACCGCGTTGTCGTGTCGGGTACGGGCGGCCAGTCGGTGACGTCGAATGCGGCGGTGCTGAACGTGGTGCCGATGATTCCCAATCCGACGTTTCCGCCGATGATCACGGCACAGCCGCAAAACACCCCGCCGTTGCTTGAAGGAACGCCTGCTTCCTTTAGCGTTACGGCTACGGGAACGGGATTGACTTACCAGTGGCAGGAAGACAGCGGCATGGGCTTCCTAAACCTGCCGGGCGAGACGAACGCCACGCTGAGCATTCCGGCCGCCACGGCGAACATGAACGGGTACACCTACCGCGTTGTCGTGTCGGGAACGGGCGGGCCGCCGGTGACGTCGACCCCGGCGGTGCTGAACGTGGTGCCGATGATTCCGACGTTCCCGCCGGTAATTATGATTCATCCGCAAAGCGCGTCGCCGGTGCTTGAAGGAGCGCCCGCTGCTTTTAGCGTTTTGGCCTCGGGAATGGGATTGACCTACCAGTGGCAGGTGAATACGGGACAAGGGTTCCAAAACCTGCCGGGCGAGTTGAGCGTCGTGCTGGACCTTCCGGCCGTCACGATGAACATGAACGGGTACACCTACCGGGTCGTCGTCTCGGGTACGGGCGGGCAGTCGGTAACGTCGAACGCGGCGATGCTGACGGTGCTGCCGAGTATTCCCAATCCGACTTTGCCGCCGGTAATTGTAGTCCATCCGCAAAGTCCGCCGCCGGTGCTGGAAGGTGCCCCCGCCAGCTTTAGCGTAACCGCAACGGGATCGAAGCTGATTTACCAGTGGCAGGAAGACAGCGGCAATGGCTTCCAGGACATGCCGGGCGAGACGAACGCGACGCTGAACATTGCGGCCGTTTCGCAGGGAATGGACGGCTATAGGTACCGTGTTGTCGTAACGGGCAAGGGAGGGCTGCAAGCCATTTCGAACGACGCGACTTTGACTGTGACACAGCCCATCGTGCCGCCGGTTATCAAGAACCAGCCGCCGGAGGATCTGTCGGTTCCCAAGGGAGCTCGCATTAATCTTTCCCTGAAAGCGGACGGACGTGATCTGAGCTTTCAGTGGCAGGTGAACACGGGAACGGGTTTTCACGATTTACCGGGTGAAACGGGAGCTCTCCTTAGCATTTTCCCTGTGACCCAGGAAATGAACGGGAACAAATACCGCGTCATCGTCTCGGCGTCAGGACTGTACCCGACCACTTCTGACGAAACGCTTCTAACGGTATATACCGTTCCGTCCGCGCCTACAAACGTTACCGCCACGGCCGGCGACGGCCAAGCGGTCGTCTCCTTTACGGCGCCGTCTGACGGCGGCAACGCGATCACGGGCTACGAAGTCACCGTTTCGCCAGGCAATAAAGTCGTGAGCGGCACGGCCAGCCCGATCACGGTAACCGGGCTTACGAACGGCACCGCATACACGTTCACCGTTAAAGCTTTTAACGCGGCAGGCGATGGCGCGGATTCGGCTTCATCAAATGCCGTCACGCCATATGTCTCTTCGAGCGGTGGCGGAGGAGGTGGCGGGGGCTCCTCGGAACCGAGCACGCCAACGCCGACAACACCTTCCGTTCCGGAAGTACCGGCTAGCGACGGAGCCGATATCCTCGTTAACGGGAAGACGGAACGTGCAGGAACCTTGAAGTCGACCGAAGTAAACGGCCAGTCGGTACTGACGGTTGTGGTGGACCCGAAGAAGCTGGACGAGAAATTGGCGTCCGAAGGCCAGCATGCCGTCGTGACCATCCCGCTTGCGAAAGACAAGAAAGCGGATGTGCTCGTCGGCGAACTGACGGGCCAAATGGTGAAAGGCATGGAGCAGAAGCAGGCCGTCGTTAAAATCTCCTTCGGAGATATCACGTATACGATCCCTGCGGAGCAAATCAACGTTTCCGCTTTGTCGGATCAGCTCGGCAAGCCGGCCGCACTGGACGATATCAAAGTGCGCATCGAAGTTGCCACCCCGTCCAAGGAAACACTGAAAGTCGTCGAAAACTCGGCGGCCGACGGGAATTTCACGCTGGTAGCTCCGACGCTCAACTTTGCGGTGAAAGGAACTTACGGCGGCACAACGGTTGAAGTGTCCCGTTTCAACGCTTACGTGGAGCGTACGATCGCCATCCCGGATGGCGTAGATCCGAGCAAGATTACGACCGGTGTTGTCGTGGAAGGGGACGGTACCGTCCGTCACGTGCCGACCCGGATCGTAAACGTAGGCGGACGCTATTTTGCGAAAATCAACAGTTTAACGAACAGCACCTACTCCGTGATCTGGCATCCGGTTGAGTTCCGGGACGTTGCCGGGCACTGGGCTCAGAATGCGGTCAACGATATGGGCTCGCGCATGGTCGTAAGCGGTGTCGAAAACGGCACGTTTAACCCCGATACGGCCATTACGCGTGCGGAGTTTGCGGCCATCATGGTGCGGGCACTGGGACTTAAACAGGAAAAAGCGTCCGTGCCTTTCTCGGACGTGAAAGCAACGGATTGGTACAGCGCTGCGGTGCAGACCGCTTACGCGTACAAGCTTATCGGCGGTTTTGAAGACGGAACGTTCCGTCCGTCCGACAAAATCACCCGTGAACAAGCTATGGTCATCATGGCAAAAGCGATGAAGACTACCGGCCTCCGGGACAAGCTGCCGTCCCAAGAAGCGGCGGAATCGCTGGCTCCTTATGCGGACGCCGCAGCGACTGCCGAATGGGCGAAAAGCGGCGTGGCCGATTGCCTGCAGGGCGCCATCTTTGCGGGTAGAACCGCCACGGAGCTGGCTCCGAAAGCGTCGATTACAAGAGCGGAAGTCGCCGCCATCGTGCAGAGACTTCTTCAGAAATCCGAACTGATTTAAGAAGGGAAGAGTTATTTTTCCAGCGGTCTTTCAGACGGCTGGGGAATAACTCTATTTTTTTGCAAAAAAGAGAGAAACGCGCGCATGTATTTTTAACGGAGCGGTTGACTTCAAAAAATGGAATAGGTACTATAAAACTAGGAATTAGCACTCATGACATTGGAGTGCTAACTATGATCTTTCGGAAGGAGATTCACTCATGGCCAAGAAGCAGTTTAAAGCGGAATCCAAGCGTTTGCTGGAAATGATGATTAACTCGATTTACACCCAGAGGGAAATCTTTTTAAGAGAGCTGATTTCGAATGCCAGCGATGCGATCGACAAAATTTACTACAAGGCTCTGACGGACGACAGCCTAGCGTTCAACTCCGACAATTATTTCATTAAATTGAAGGCCGACCGGGCTAGCCGTACGCTAACGCTTTCCGATACGGGAATCGGTATGACCAAAGAGGATCTTGAAAACAACCTGGGCGTGATCGCCAAGAGCGGTTCGCTCGCTTTCAAGAAGGAAAACGAAGCCAAGGACGGCCACAACATTATCGGGCAGTTCGGCGTCGGTTTTTATTCCGCTTTCATGGTGGCGGACGTCGTTACGGTCATCAGCCGGGCGCTGGGCAGCGAGGAAGCGTTCAAATGGGAGTCCAAAGGCGCGGACGGCTACACGATTGTGCCTGCCGACAAAGAAACGGTCGGAACCGAAATCATTTTAAAAATTAAAGAGAACACCGAGGACGATAACTACGACGAGTATTTGGAAGAGTACCGCCTCAAGGCGATCATCAAGAAATACTCCGATTTTATCCGCTATCCGATCAAGATGGACGTATCCGGACGCAGACCCAAAGAAGGCAGCGACGACGAATTCGAAGAATACCAGGAAGAACAGACGATCAACAGCATGGTTCCGATCTGGCGCAAAAACAAGAATGAGCTGACGACGGAAGACTATGAGAACTTTTATGCGGAAAAACGGTACGGGTTCGACAAGCCGCTCAAACATATTCATATCAGTGCGGACGGAGCTGTCGTATACAAGGCGATTTTGTTTATCCCGGAAAGTACTCCGTTCGATTATTACACGAAGGAATATGAGAAAGGTCTTGAGCTGTATTCCAACGGTGTGCTGATCATGAACAAGTGCGGGGATTTGCTGCCGGATTACTTCGGTTTCGTAAAAGGGATGGTCGATTCGGAGGATCTGTCTCTGAACATTTCCAGGGAAATGCTCCAGCACGACCGCCAGCTGACGCTGATCGCCAAAAATATCAAAAACAAAATCAAGAGCCAACTGCAAAGCATGCTCAAGGACGAAAGAGACAAATACGAGCAGTTCTACAATTCTTTCGGCCGTCAGCTTAAGTTCGGTGTCTATAACGACTACGGCACTCACAAGGACGATCTGCAAGACTTGCTCATGTTCACCTCTTCTAAAGAGAAAAAGCTCGTCACGCTTGATGAATACGTATCGGCCATGCCGGAAGAGCAGAAGTACATTTACTACGCCTCCGGGGAGTCCATCGACCGCATCGAGAAACTTCCGCAAACCGAGATGGTCCTCGACAAAGGCTACGAGATTCTGTACTTCACCGACGATGTCGACGAATTCGCCATTAAAATGCTGATGGCTTACAAGGAAAAAGAATTCAAATCCGTGTCCAGCGGCGACCTCGGAATCGAGCCGGACGCGGCGGATAAACAGACGGAAGAAGAGGAAAACGACAGCAAAGATCTGTTCGAGGCGATGAAAGCGATCCTGTCGGATAAAGTAAAGAACGTAAAAGCGTCCAAACGTCTGAAATCCCATCCGGTCTGCCTGTCCACCGAAGGCGAGCTGACGATCGAAATGGAGAAAATTTTGAAGGCCATGCCGAACGGACAGGAAGTCCAGGCCGACAAAGTGCTGGAAATCAACGTCAACCACGACGTGTTCCGCTCCCTTAAAGAAGCTTATGCGAACGATAAAGACAAGCTGAACCTGTACACGAATCTGCTGTACAATCAGGCACTTCTGATCGAAGGTCTCCAAGTGAGCGACCCGGTCGAATTTACGAATAGTATTTGCAAGATCATGGTCTAAGCCGCCCGGCGGTTCAGACAAAAAGGCCCGTTCCTTCCGGAACGAGGCCTTTTTTTGCATGTCCACTCTAGGGAAAAGCTAAACTGCGCAGGCAAGCGCAAGCATGCGGCATGAAGGCGAAACGGTTTCGTTCAAGGCCCGATCCTTCGGAGGATGCTTTCCGGCTCATAAAACCAGCCAAAGCTGGGAATAATTTAGTTGTCCCGGACTGTTTAGTTACACCGGACGAACAGTACACCTTTGACTAACTGATCTCCGGAGGAACCGATGACCTATACGAACGAACAACTCAGCCAAAAAGCGCGGGAACTTGCGCTGCAGCACGTAACGACCTTGCCGCGTACAAGGCCTGCTTATATTGAACAACATTTTAAGAAGGACATAGAAAGCTTAAGGGATTTTGTGCTTTCCCTCCAGACGGTTCATGCCGGCTGTACCCAACCGGCCGAGCAGTGGCTGCTGGACAATGCCGAATTTGTCGAAGAACAGGCCCAGGAAGTCAGGGCTCTGCTCCTTCAGGATGCACTGGGCCGCATGCCGAGACTGCGCGGGAACGGGCTTCTCCGCATTCAGTCTATGATGGAAGACTATTTGACGCATGTCGAGGGAATTTTGAGCGAGGAAACGATACTCGCTTATATTCAGGCCTACCAGGAAGTGAGCGCCTTAACGCTGACCGAAGCCCGTTCGGTGCCGCTCATTCTGCGCCTGGTCCTGGTGAAGAAGCTGGCGGAAACGATGGCTTTCGTCCGGGAGCGCCGCGAAGTCTGTATAGACGTCGGACGCATCCTTTCTTTGATCGAGCCTGCCGCCTTAAGCCCCGAAACGGTCCATCTCCAGGTGGAAAAAGCGGGCCTGACGATTCCTTTGCCGGGCCCGTGGATCGTCCATTTAATCAGCCATCTGCGGGAATGGGCCGGAGATACGGCTTCCGTCAGGGAATGGCTGATTTGCAGTTATGAGAACGGCGCGGAGGACCTCGACCGCATCGTTTCTTACGAGCATCAACTTCAGGCGGCTTATCAGGTCCGGGCAGGGAGCGTAATCACCAGTTTGCGTAAAAACGAGCGCTGGGACTGGAACGATCTCTTCGAGCAGATCAGTCTGCCGGACCGGACGCTCCGCCTAGAGTATACGGGCGTGTACCCGCTGCTCGACGCGTACAGCCGGAACCAGATTCTCGCTGAAGTGGAGCGGCTTGCCCGCCGTCTGCGGGTGCCCGAGAATCTGGTTGCCGGACAGGCGGCGGCGCTGGCCAGGGAAGCCGCCCGCGCCGGTTCCGGCAGCCTGGGTGCAGACGCCGCGCACGCGGACGGCCGGAGCGGCTCTTCGCTTGCGGCGGCAGGAATAGCCGCGGAAGCGGACGCTGCGTCCGGGGAGCAGGCTGCATCGGCACGAGCAGCGGAGGCGTCTGCCGCGCGATCAGCCGTGGAAGCGGGCTCCGCATCCGGGGAGCCACCTGCATCGGCACGAGGAGCGGGTTCGCTTCCGGCGGATCTGCCAGCCGCAGATACAGGCGAGTCTCTCCGCCAGCCGCAAATCCCGGCAACTGCGGCCGCTTCCCCGCAAAGCGATGTCCTTATTCTCCACGAGAATGGAGAAGTCACAGCGCCTCTGGCGGCGGGGGACCGCACCCGGCAGCAGTTTCCCTCCTATTATCTGTTCGAATCGGAAGGTGTGCAGAAGCTGATCGCCTCGCTGCGGAAGTGCAGCTCTCCCCGGACGATGCCGGAGAACGCTATATCCAAGCGCCCGAACGGCACCTATTTCGCCTCGATGCTCGGCTTGTTCGCCGTGCTCTGGCTAATCGCGGCCGTATGGATCGGAAGCGGGTACGGTTTGTCCGCTCTCGCCTGGGCAGCCGTCCTCGCAGCTTTGCTATTGCCCGTAAGCGAATGGGGAATGACCTGGCTGCATTTCGCCATTGAGCGGATTTGCCGTCCGCGTCCTCTGCTCCGGTATGATTTCTCCGCCGGTGTTCCGGCGGAAGCCGGCACGATGGTGGTTATACCGGCGATCTGGTCTTCGCCCGACGAGGTGGCGGAGCTTGCGGACCGCCTGGAGGTTCACTATTTGGCCAACCGCGATTCCAACATCCATTATGCGCTTTTAGGCGATTTTACGGATGCATCGGAAGAAACGCTTCCGGAAGATGACCGGCTGGTCCGTCTTGCGGAGGACAAAATTCGTGCGCTTAACGAGAAGTATTCCGCGGCAGGCGGAACGACGTTTCATTTTTACCAGAGGCGCAGGCTTTGGAATCCACGTGAGGGAGTGTATATGGGCTGGGAGCGCAAACGCGGCAAACTGGTCGAATTCGTGGAGCTGCTGAAAGGCAGCGGCGAGACCAGCTACGCGGTAAAACTCGGCGATGCGTCCGTTCTTCCGCGCATCCGCTATCTGATCACGCTGGATGCGGATACGCAGCTTCCGATGGGCAGTGCGCAGCGGATGATCGGAACCCTGCATCTGCCGTACAACCGCCCCCGCTTGAACAAAGCCCGGACACGGGTCGTGGAGGGCTACGGGGTGCTTCAGCCGCGCATCGGGATCAGCCACGATTCGGCGATGCGCTCGCGGCTGGCGTATTTCTGGTCCGAGCCGGGCATGGACCCGTATGCGTTCGCGGCTTCGGACCCTTACCAGGATGCGCTGGGCCAGGGTATTTTTACGGGGAAGGGCATCTTCGATGTCGATGTGTTTGCCGAACTTCTGTGCGAGCGGATTCCCGATAATACCGTACTCAGCCACGATTTGCTGGAAGGCGGTTTTATGCGCGCCGCGCTGTTGTCCGATATCGAGCTGATCGACGATCATCCGGCCAAGTTTGTTTCCTACCAGAAACGGCTGCACCGGTGGGTGCGTGGAGACTGGCAGCTTGTGTGCTGGCTTTTTTCCCGTATCTGCGACCGACGGGGTGTGCTCCGGCCCATTGATTTATCTTTTCTGACCCGCTGGCAGATACTGGATAACCTGAGGCGGAGTCTGCTTCCGCCTGCGGTGTTCGTCCTGCTCGTTCTCGCCTGGACCGTTCTGCCGGGATCGCCGTGGCGCTGGGCCGCTGTGCTGCTGGCGACGATGTTTCTGCCGCTGCTGCGGCAGCTGTTTATGCTCCACCGGATTTACAGGCAGCCTAAACGGCTGCTGGCGACGGCCCTGCACGTTGTTATCCAGATCTGGACGCTGCCTTTTCAAACGGCTGTGCTGCTGGATGCGATCGGCAGAACGCTGTACCGGGTGTTCGTCAGCAAGCGCCGGCTGCTGGAATGGACCAGCTCGTCGCATATCGAGCGAAGCAGCCGGGAACAGCGGCGCACACCGCTTCTTCAAACGGGATGGGGGTATGTGCTCATTCTCGTGTTTGCGCTCGCTTCGGCTGTACAGGCCTCGGCGTCCCTGTTGTGGGCGGGCCTTGCGCTAAGCTTGTTCTGGGCGCTGGCCCCTCTGGCTGTCTCCTGGCTGGACCGGCCTGTGGAGCGGGAGGAAGCACCGCTTGGAGCGGAGGAACAGGACAAGCTCCGGGTGCTGGCTAGACAAATCTGGTCTTTTTATGAAGACTATGCCGGTCCAAAGGATCATTACCTGCCCCCGGATAACATCCAGGTAGACCCGCCGAACGGAGTGGCTCACAGGACGTCTCCGACCAATATCGGCTTTTTGCTGACTTCGGCGCTTGCGGCACGCGAATTCGGTTTTATCGACACTCCATCGCTGGTTGAAAAGCTGGAAAATACGATCGGGACGGTCGAAAACCTGGAGAAATGGCACGGTCATTTATACAACTGGTACGACACGCTGACCTTGGGAGTTCTTCCGCCCGCCTACGTGTCCACAGTCGATTCGGGCAACTTCGTCGCAAGTCTGATGACGGTCAAACAGGGTCTGGCAAGCTGGCTGCGGCAAGAAGGGGAAACGCAAGGCCGCTTTACGGGAATTAGCCCGGCAGAAGCAGGGGCCTACGAGGTGGAATTTGCTGTCGATTTGGATCAGACTCCGCGCGGAGAATCCGCGTTGAACGGGATTGACGGAAAAGCCGGAGAAGGCAGGGAAGACGGCAAAAACGACAAAAACGGCAAAAACGGCATAGATGGCAGAGGCCGGGAGGGCCAAAATCTCGGAAACGGCGGCTACCGCCCGGCAGTCCTGACGGCCGAAGGAAACAGGTTTGAGCAAGCGGGTCATGAGGCCCCGTCGAATCTTCCGGATTGGCTGACCCGAGGGCAGCAGCTTGTACAGCGGCTCGAAGCGCTTATCGCGGCGACCGATTTTACGCAGCTTTACGATCCTAAGGCCAAGCTCTTTGTTCTCGGGTATCATGGCGCGACAGGGGAGCGGGACAGCATTTTGTACGATCTGCTGGCGTCCGAGGCGAGGCAGACCAGCTTCGTCGCGATCGCGCTGGGCCAGGTGTCCGTATCCCACTGGATGGCGCTGGGCCGCACGGTCAAGCTCCAGGGGAACGAGACTACGCTGATTTCGTGGTCGGGCACGATGTTTGAGTATATGATGCCGTGGCTCATCATGCGGACTTACCGCAATACGCTCTGGGACAGCACTTACCGGGGCGTCGTCAAGCGCCAGATGGAATACGCGCATGAACGGGGCGTCCCGTTCGGCATTTCGGAATCGGGCTATTACGCGTTCGATTACCAGATGAACTATCAGTACCGGGCATTCGGTGTGCCGGGCCTGGGATTCAAGCGGGGACTGGAAGAGGATCTTGTGATCGCGCCTTATGCGGCGGTTATGGCGCTTCCGTTTGCCCTCCGGGAAGGGCTGGAGGACCTGAACCGGATGGAGGAGCTTGGAGCAAGGGGAAAATACGGCTTCTACGAAGCGATTGATTTTACGGCGGACCGAATGCCGCGGGGGGAAGACTGCAAAATTATCCGCAGCTTTATGGCCCACCACCAGGGCATGAGTTTGCTGACAATCGCGAACCTGCTTCTCCCAGTTAAAATGTACGATTATTTTCACAGCGACAAACGCGTCCAGGCGGCCGAACTGCTCCTGATCGAACGCATTCCGCCGCGCGAGTCGATGCTGACCCGGGAATTGACGGGAAAGTCGCGTATTCAAAAGCCGGTGGCGGAACGCGCTTATTCCGCGCTGGAAAACATAGCGGCCGACACGCCGGCCCCGGAAGTGGGCGTCCACTCCAACGGGACGTTCACGACGGCCGTTACCAACAGCGGAAGCGGGTTTATCCGCTGGAACGGACTGGCCGTTTCCCGATGGAGGGAAGATCCGGTCGGAGACCCTTGGGGCGTGTACCTGTACATCCGCGATGTTACCCGGGAGAAGGTATGGTCCCCCACCTTCCAGCCCTGCCGCGTTCCTTCGGACTCTCAGAGCGTACGCTTCTCCCAGGAGAGGACAACTTTCCGCCGAGAGGATGACGGCATACAGACCGTGCTTGAAATTACGGTCTCGCCCGAGATGAACGCGGAAGTCCGGCGGCTGACGCTGGAGAACAAAAGCAGCGAGGCCCGCATCGTCGAAGTGACGACGTTTCTGGAAATCGCTCTGGCGCTGCCCGATGCGGACAAGGCTCATCCGGCTTTCACGAAGTTGTTTGTCGAAACGCAGTTTGAGGAGGAGACAGGCTGCCTGCTTGCCCGCAAGCGTCCGCGGAATGCGGGAGAGAAGTCGATTTGGGCTTTCCACAACTTGTCGGTCTTCGGCGCTGTTCTCGGACCGGCCGAATTCGAGACCGACCGGGCCGCTTTCATCGGCCGCGGTCATTCCCTTGCGAGGCCGAAAGGACTCGCTTCCCGCCTCGAGGGTACGGTCGGTTCCGTCGCCGATCCGGCTTTCGTCATGCGCCGCCGCATCAGCCTCAAGCCGGGCGAGAGCGTCCGTCTCTGCGCGGTTACGGGCGTCGCGGATTCGAAGGAGCAGAGCTTGAACATGGT
Organism: Paenibacillus sp. RC84; assembly: GCF_041260495.1. NCBI lineage: Bacteria > Bacillati > Bacillota > Bacilli > Caryophanales > Paenibacillaceae > Paenibacillus > Paenibacillus sp. RC84. The sequence continues at coordinate 164,027 of NZ_JBGBYL010000012.1, read as the reverse complement.
CCGGCAGCTTTTTCAGGCGCAGCAGGTGGACAGAACCTTCCGGCTCGCCTGGACCCGCAGCCAGATCGATTTGCAGCATCTGCATATCACGCCGGCGGAGGCCGCCGTTTACCGGGCGTTGGCGGGCCGCGTGCTTTATAGGGGGCCGTTCAAGCCAGAACAGGCGGAAAACATCGCCGTCAACAGCAAAGGACAGCAGGGCCTGTGGACTTACGGAGTTTCCGGCGACAGGCCCATCGTGCTGGCGAGAGTTGCCGACAGCGCAAATCTGCCGTTCGTGCAGAAGCTGCTGGGGGGCTTCGAGTATTTGCGGCGGCACGGGCTGTTTTTCGATCTCGTGCTGTTTAACGAATCTCCGGGCGGGTATCAGCAGGAGCTGAGGGATGCGCTCGTACGCTTGTCGGAGCAGGCAGCCGGAAATGCGGGTGCCGCCGGTCAGGGAGGCATCCATGTCGTTCCCGCTTCCGCAATGCCCGAAGAGGACCACACGCTGCTGCTCGCGGCGGCGCGGGTCGTTCTGCGTGCGGACGGGCCAAGCCTGCGGGCGCAGCTGAAGATCTGGCGCCGGAAGGATGCCTACGATGTGCCGCTGCCGGTTACGGCGGGGGAAGCGCCGGCTCCGCTCAGGCCGGATGCGTCCGCAGTCTCCGGTGCGGTCGGGAATACGGATGGGGCCGCGGATACTGCCGTGGATACTGCCGCGGGCATATCCACAGTCCCCGGCACAGCCGAGGATGCGACCGCAGCAACCGATATCGCCACAGGCACAACGGCCGCTTCCGGCACAACCGCCTCGGCGCAGGCCAAGGACACGACCGCTGCACAGGTCACGGGAACGGGGCAAGATTCCGGCGCCCCCTTATTTTTCAACGGGTGGGGTGGCTTTTCCCCGGACGGCCGGGAGTACCGGATCACGCTCAAAAACGGGGAGCATCTCCCGGCTCCATGGATTAACGTGATGGCGAATCCAAGGTTCGGCTGTCTGGCCTCCGAACTGTACACGGGATACACGTGGTGGCGCAACAGCCGGGAGTGCAAGCTGACCCCGTGGTCGAACGATCCCGCCCTGGACCCGCGGGGCGAAGTCTTCTATATCCGCGATGAACAAAACGGGGATTTTTGGCAGATGGCGCCTTCCCGGCGGCAAGATGATCCGTCCGTTTACCGGGTGGCTCACGGCAGGGGATATTCGCGCTACGAGCATGAAAGCCGGGGAATACGGCAGGAAATGACGGTATTCGTTCCGCTGGAGGACCCCGTCAAGATTATCGAAGTGAAGCTGCGAAATACAACATCGCATAGTAAATCCTTGTCCGCTACCTACTATGCGGAATGGGTGCTGGGCGTCCAGCGGGAAGGGAACGCCTCCTTCATTATGACCGACTGGGATGACGAAGCGGACAGCCTGCTCGCCCGAAATGTGTATCAGGAAAATTTCCGGAATGCCACCGCCTTCTTAACGGTGCATGCCGGCGAAAGCAGCCTGTCCTGGACGGGCGACAGGCTTGAATTTATCGGCCGCAACCGGACGATTGAAGATCCGGCCGCGATGAGGCGGCTCGATCTGTCGGGCGTGACCGGTCCCGTTTATGACGGATGCGGGGCCGTGCGGACGAAGTTCCGACTGGAACCGGGCGCCGAGCGAACGGTCTATATTCTTCTGGGCTGCGGGGATTCCCGCGAAGAAGCGGTGCGGATAGCCCGCAAGTACAGGGAGCCTGATGCTTGCATGGCCGCTTATGAGGCTGTTTGTACGTTCTGGGAAGACTTGCTTGGAACCGTGACCGTGTCCACTCCAGTGCCGGAAATGGATATGATGCTGAACCACTGGCTTCTCTACCAGACATTGGCTTGCCGGATGTGGGCCCGTACCGCATTCTATCAGGCGGGGGGAGCCTACGGGTTCCGGGATCAGCTCCAAGATTCGCTGGCACTGCTGAACAGCCGTCCGGACCTGACCCGTGCGCAGATTCTGCTTCACGCTTCTCATCAGTACGAAGAAGGGGATGTCCAGCACTGGTGGCACGAGGAGACGCACCGCGGTATCCGTACCCGTTTTTCGGATGACCTGCTGTGGCTCCCTTACGCCGTGTCCCGGTATATCGATCATACGGAAGACAGGAGCATCCTTGACGAAACTGTGCCGTTCCTGGCCAGCAAACCGCTGGAAGCGGATGAACACGAACGCTACGAGGAAACGGTCCTGTCCGGCAATAGCGGCACGATCTTCGATCACTGTCTGCGGGCGGTAGACCGCGCTCTGAAATTCGGGGAGCACGGGCTGCCTCTGATCGGCATCGGCGACTGGAACGACGGCATGAGTATGATCGGCCCCGAGGGGCGGGGAGAGAGCGTCTGGCTGGGGTGGTTCCTTGGAGATGTCCTCCAGGGAATGGCCGATCTTTGCGAACTCCGAGGAAAACAAGAACTCGCCGAGCGATTCCGAAGCCGGCGGGAGAAGCTGGCTGCGGCGCTGAACGAAAGCGCCTGGGATGGCCAATGGTACCGCCGCGCCTTCACGGATGGCGGTCAATGGCTCGGATCGATCCACAATGCGGAGTGCCGCATCGATTCCATCGCCCAGTCATGGTCGGTCATCTCCGGCATGGCTCCGGATGATAGAGCCCGCCAGGCCATGAAATCATTCGACCGGGAACTTGTCGACCGCAGCTTGTCCGTCGCCCATATTTTGACGCCTCCGTTCGACAAGACCGACCCGAGCCCGGGATATATCCAGGGGTACCCTCCCGGTATCCGGGAAAACGGCGGCCAGTATACGCACGGTGTGATCTGGAGTATTGTGGCCTGGTGCGGTCTCGGCAATGGGGAAAAGGCGCTTGAACTGTTCCAGATGTTCAACCCTATCATGCATACCAAAACAGCGGCGGAGGTCCGGAAGTATGTCGGTGAGCCTTATGCCATGGCTGCCGATGTGTACACGGAGCCGCCGCACAGGGGACATGCGGGCTGGACCTGGTATACCGGTGCCTCCGGATGGATGTACCAGGCGGGGCTGGAGTGGATTCTCGGCATTAGACGCCGAGGGGCGAAGCTGTACATCCGCCCTTGTATTCCTCCGGAATGGCCGGAATTCTCGGCGGTATACCGCTTTGGGGAATCCGAATACCGGATCACGGTCCTTAATCCGTCGCGGAAATCAAGCGGTTGTACACGGCTGACGATCGACGGACAGGAGGCGGACGGAGATTTCTCCTCCGGTGAAGGTCCGTTCGTTCCGCTGACAGACGATAACCGGCTTCACGAGATTGTTGTGACTTTGTAATCCGGAGAGGGAGAAAGAAAGTCCCCCTCATAAAAAGAGGATTCAAAACCTAAACTATTCAAGTTGTTAACCATCAACTAAGCGGAGGGATTCCACATGCAGCAGCAAAATTATTTCAACAATCAGAATCAGCAAGGAGCGCCTAACTTTAACCACGGGGGCCACGAATTTTTTGACATGCACGAGGTGCTTTCCGGCACCATCAATGTGCTCGACCAGTTCATGCTGTTCCGGACTTTCGTTAAAGACCCGGAACTTCTGAACATCCTGGACCGCCAGTACAGCTTTATCCTCTCCCAGTACAACCTCACCGCGGAGTGCTTCGCGACAGGCCAGAAGCCAAGTCATGAGACGGCCACGTACATGATGCAGCAGCCGACCAACATTCAGTACGGCATCAAGCCGAGCCAGCCCAAGAAGCCGAACCAGTCCCTGGCGGACGTGAAGGACGCGGGAATCAGCGGCCATATGCTCGGACTGATCAAAACGCACGCGTCTCTTCTGACGATGTCCGCCGTTGAAGTCACGAATCCGGTCGTCCGCCGCGTTCTTGCTTCCCAGGTTCAGAATTTCATCGAACTGGCCTATGAGATTTTCCTGTACCAAAACAAACATGCGTACTATCAGGTGCCTCAGCTTCAGCAAAACGATATGCAGAGCATGCTGAATACGTTTATTCCGGCGCCAGGCTACCCGCAAACACCTGCCGGCCATCAAGCCAACCAGGCGAATTTCGCTCCGCGCTACCAGTAAACATACAAGAAACCCGGTTATGGTTTGCGTTAAAACCATACCGGGTTGTTTTTTTTATTTATGAAAAGGTTCGTTATTTTTTAACTGATTTCTCATCGCCATGAACGGGCACCGGGAAGGAGACGTTTCATCGTTCCGCAGGAAATACTGTTTCCACTCCTGATTGTCCTGCTGTCCGTACCATTTTAAGGAGGCATGCACCGGCACGTCATCATAGTCCGCGAGTTTTTTGCGGATTATTTTGCTGATATTCCGTCCGAACGCAGTCGTTTCGTTGATCTCATCGAAAACCCAGCGGGGCTGGAATGCCACAAGGAACGAAGAGAAGTGCCGGCTTTTGCGCTGCCCGTGCGCAGGTGTCGCGCAGAAGGCGAAATAAGGCTGACCGGCGAAACAAAATTCCCACTTGGGCTTCGCAGGGTCCTGCGGAATATCCTCGGGCCAAGGGGCCGTGTCTTTGTCGTGCAACCGGCTGAGGAGGGACCAGAACAAGGTTTCGTACTCAAGAACGTCCGCGTGATTTTTCAAGTCCTCCGGGGTTTCGAAAAAAACAACAAGCGAGGCGTATTTTCCCGTTTCGCGCGAGCAGCTCCCATAGGCGTTCAGAAGCTCGGCCGTATCGGATACAGCTTGGGCAGACCGGGGATCGGGCGCAAAGCCGTACCGGAGATTATTCGTGACGTACCCTAGGTGTCCGGGCACACAGGGGTACTTGTTCTCAGGGCCCGCGATCATCGCGGCGAATTCCCCGAACGCCGTCCGCTGCCATTCCGGAAGATCCATTCTGTTCTCCTCGATCCAGATCTTACTGCGGAGTTCCGCCATCTCTTCATCCCCTCTCCACACCATGCAGTGTATGAGATCGGATTGGAATAGGTGAATGCCCCTGGAGATTCCGGGATTACCGGAGGTAAACGAGGGTCAGCCCGCAAGCATCAGAAGAGCCTGATAGCCGAAGTAAAGCCCGAACAGAATCAGCGAAATCCCGGCCAGCAGGGAAGTGATCTGAAGAATCAGGCGGTTTCCGAACCGGTGGAAGGAGCTTGCGATGAGGGCTATCGAGACATCCCAGACCATAATGCCGACAAATACGCCGAGGCTTTGCCAAAGCGCCTGGCCGGCGTCGTCATTCTGCGAGCTTTGGGCAAGAATGGAGCCGTATATACCCAGCCAGAAGAGAATGGTCAAGGGGCTCGTCAGCGCGATAAAAAAGCCGGACCGGAAAGAGCTCATTTCGGAAGGAGACTCCCGCATTTCGCCGCTTTCCTTCAGCTTGAGACTTTTCAGGGTCACGATTCCCGTGTATAGAAGAACAAAGCAGCCGAACAGCCACAGGAAGGTTTTCATAAAGGGGGTATCGAGGAAATGGGCAACGCCGAAATAAATCAGCAGCATGTAAAAAAGATCGGCAACCATAGCGCCCGCTCCGACCAGCCACGCGTGAACAAAGCCGAAGCGGACCCCTTTTTCCAGTTGGGCGGCATTGACGGGGCCTGCGGGCGCGGATAACGATATGCCGAGCACGACATAGGCCAAGAAGGCATTCAAAAAGCAACACTCCCCTTAGAGATGGATGACAGGTACAAGCGTACAAGTCATTGTATTCAGGGGATGTCCCGCTTAGAATAATTTACAAAATTTGGACTTCGATCGGCGTGCAGACGTAGCCGTTGCAGATGCTTTCCGAAGCCGGACAAGCCGACATCGCGACCAGCAGATCCGTTTCCGCACGCAGGTCCACGTAATCTCCGGCCTTGGACAGCGGTCTTTTGACGCTGATGGAACCGTCCGGCTGTATAACCGTGTGCATAAACAAATTGAACGGATAGTGCTGTTCCGGAGGTTCGATGCCGAACTGGGCGATGGCCCGGTTCAAGTTGTGGTAACAGCACGCATGATCCTTCTTCTGGTACGTGAACTCGTACATTTCCGGCCGGCAGGCGGAATTGATAAAATCGTGCTGGCCCACCGTGTCGGCCACAATGGTGAGCAGCGGCGTATAGCGGGTGGAATACAGGATGTCCCCGGGTGTTACTTTCATTTTGCGCAGAGCATCCATCGTGACGGTCGGGTCGAACTTCTCCGCGGGATTGTCCGCCCGGTAGGCGACGATATCGGCAACCTGCTCGCCTTCTACGTCCGTGATCCGCACGGTCTGGCCTTTGCCTAGCCGGAATCCGAGCCCTTCGGTTGCGGGAATCCGCCATTTTTGCGTGGACAAAACGGGTCCTCCTCTGTATGGAAAGATTTTATTAGTATGGCTTGGGTTCCGTGGAGGTATTCGCCAAGGTTGGCCGCAGTCGAAGTCGGGGCCGGAAGAAAATAGGGGCCGAACGGTTGTATTTGCACTCCGTTTTCCGCCTTTAAAGGGAAGGGGCTGACGCCCTGAAAATATAAAGGGGAGTGAATATAAATGGCCTATACTTTTTCAACGGTCACCGCATCCAACGGAGTAAAGCTCTATTCGATTAAAACGAGTCCCAAAAACATTACCATCAAGTCCATCGGCGCATCGAGCGTTGTCGGACAGACGGCTTACGGGGTGAACGGCGGGTATTTTTACGACGGGACTTTGCTGCAGATTGCGGTGAACAACAATATTCCCGTGGCGCCTAACGGCAGCGAGAACGCGAAGTATGCCCGAGGCACGCTGGTATGGGACGACAAAAACGGAGAGTTTTCCGTTCAAGTCGTTCGTAAGACGGACGAAATTCTGGTCGCTAACAAAAGCAATTACTGGGCGCAGGGCGGCATCAGCATGATGCTGAAAAGCAGCGAGTCCGCCTGGAAAACCCAGGCCGCCGCGGAGAATATCCAGAACCCGGACGGCGCGGCCAACCGGACCGCCCTCGTGTATAACAACACGAACAATATTTGGCTGATCGTGACCGATTCGAAGCCGACAGCGGCCGCTTTTCGTACCGCGATCAAAGAGAAAATCGGCTCCGGAACCCTGGTGGACGGCATTTTCCTGGACGGAAGCGGCTCCTCGCAGTATAAAGTGGCCGAAGGCTCCTACGGCGGTTCGGATGCCACGCCGCGGCTTGTTTATCAGATGGTCGCTTTGAAGAGCTGATATATATGTAGATTTTTTTAACTCGTGTCTAAATTAATTAATTTTTCTTAATAATTCTCTTAAAAAATCCAATTAATTCCTTAAAAGACTCCAAGTAAACGCTTTGAGTCTTTTTTTTCTTTACAAATAACGAAAATCACAAAAGAGTCACTTAGCAGAGTTAGATAATCGGAGCAAAACGGAGGAAAATTTTAGTAAACGTGTGATGTATTCGCTTTATCGGATGATGTAAGAGTTTTACACTACTAGTAGATTAGACTAAATTAGATAAAAAGAACTACATTTCCAGATGAAAGGAGATTATCGGATAAATCCTTTAACGCTGTAATGCGTGTCTTAACCGGAGGAGACCTATAGACAAAGAGAAAAGATAGGAGGAGTAGAGAGATGCAGATTCTGTTATACGTAACGACAATCGTTTTTTTGGCGTTCCAGCTCCTGTATACCTTTATTCCGCTGCTGTTCAGCAAGGTAAAGAAGCTGGAGGAAGGCTTGGAGGAAAAATCGATTTCCGTTCTTGTGCCGGCCTACAACGAGGAACTGACGATTCGCAATTGTATCGAAGCGATGGAAGGCCTGAAGTACCGGAATCATGAAATCATCATTATCAACGATGGATCGAAAGACGCAACTCTCCGGAGGCTCCAAGAGCTGCTGGATCTGCAGGAAGACGACCGTCAGGTCATGCAGGAGTTAACCTATCAGCCGGTTAGAGCCTTTTACCGTTCCCGGCAGTATCCCCATATTTATGTCATCGATAAACAGAACGGCGGCAAGGCCGACTCCCTCAACGCCGGAATCGATTATGCCCTCTCGGACATCGTCATCACGCTGGATGCCGACTCGATGCTGGAAGCCCACTCGCTTCAATATGTGAACCAGTATTTTCACGATCCCGACGTCATGGCGCTTGGCGGTACCGTCAAGATTGTCCAGGGCGCGGAAAGAAAGGACGGGCAAATCCAGGAGAGATTTACGGGCAAAGGTCTCATCAAGAGTCAGATCATTTCCTATATTCACGGCTTCTACGTTAGAAAACTGACCCAGTCGGCGCTTAACTCGATCGTGGTCATTTCCGGCGCTTTCGGCGCTTTTTACAAAGACGTGCTCATCCAGGTGGACGGGTTCCGGAGCACGGTCGGCGAGGACATCGACATCACGCTGAAAATCCACGAATATATCAAGGCGAACAACCTTTCCAAAAAGCTCGTGTACGCCCCCGAGGCCGTCTGTTACACCGAATGCCCCGAGAACATGCCGAACTTCTACAAACAACGGATCCGCTGGCAGAAAGCCTTTGTCGATTGTATCCTCATTTATTGGTCGGACCTGCCTCGTAAGTTCAATCTGGGCGTCCGGCTGTTTTTCGCCATTGACGGCTTTGTGCTGGGAACGCTGACGGCGTTCACGACCTTCGTGTATTTGTTCCAGCTGCTTATAGCCGGAGACGGCATATGGATGGCGCTGCTCATCCTGTCGGCCACGCTGCTTATTAACGCCATTCAGATTGTCATTTCGCTCGTGCTCTGCAAGAAATACGGGAGCACCTATACGCTCAAGGATTATATCCACATGTTTATTTTCAGTCAATTGGAACTGCTGACGTACCGGAATGTGCTGCTCTATATCAATATTGTGGGGACATTCAAATATTTCGATAACGACGAAGGCTGGGGCTATGTCGAGAGAAAAGGAATCGCGTCCATCTCCCGGAACGTAACCGCCCCGCCTTCCGCACCCGCTGCCCCACTATCCCAGAGCTAACGGAGGAAACCTTTATGAACAACGCAGTGCTCAAAACGAACCGGATCATTTACATCGATCTCCTGCGGATTCTCTCGATTCTCGCCGTGATCATTTTACATATTACCGCCACCCTGCTGACCAGCACGAACGATTTCAATACGGCCTCCTGGTGGGTGAGCAATCTGTTCAATTCCGCCGCGCGTTTCGCGGTGCCCGTCTTTTTTATGATCAGCGGAGCGATGATTCTGCGGTCGGAAGTCAAATCCTACAAAACGTTCTTCCTGAAGCGCATCATGCCGCTTGTCGTTTCGCTCGTAAGCTGGTCCCTCATCTACAGCATTTTCACCCAGTATTATTTGCAGAAAAGTACCATGGGCGCGGGGGAATTCCTGCTCAGCTTCGCTTATAAGTTCATTCTGGACCGCAACTATATCCACCTGTGGTTCCTGTATGCGATCATTGCCATCTACCTGACGGTGCCGCTCATCAGCCGAATGGTCAAAGCATGTACCGAGAAGGAGCTTCGGTATTACCTGCTGCTCTGGTTTACCGTCAGCATCGCGTACCGCTTCATTACGGACTGCGTGCTGCGGATTACGTCGGAAAGCCTGTACGTGCCCATCATGAACATCCCCTTGTTTATGGGGTATCTCGGTTATTTTATCCTCGGCTATTATCTGTTCCATTATGAAATATCGCGTAAGCTGAAGAACGTCCTATTCAATCTGGGGATCGTCTCCTTCTTTCTGACGCCGGTGGCCACGTATTTCGCTTCCATGTACAGCGGGGTGTTGGACGAAATGTTCTACGGCAATTACTCCGTGACGACATTTTTCATGGCGGCCGGACTCTTTATTCTCTTTAAAGAAAAGGATGTCGCGATCAGCGCCAAGGTAAACGACAAAGTCAAACGGCTCGTCGGCTCCATTTCCAAAGCGAGCTTCAGCATTTACCTGATTCACCTGCTTATCGAAATTATGGTCTCCCGGAGGACGGAGGTCGAAGGAAGTCTGGTCGAGACGACCGTGACGCTTCTGTTTAACCTCGGCGCGGTCTTTGTGGTCAGCTACATTCTCGTCAAAATTCTCAATCTCAACAAAATCGTGACGAATGTCTTATTCGGCGGGAAAGGGTAACGATGAAAATACACCTGTATACGAAACTGTTCGTGGCGCTTCTGATCTCCGGAATGGGCTTTTACTTCTATACCACCACTCAGGCCAAAGACCATAAAATCAATTCCGTCTACGTCATCCCGACCGGGGACAAGCTGGACCAGATCAACTTCGAGGAGAAGAAGATCGACATCGCGTTCTTGGCTTTCGCCCAGATAGGGGACAAGTACAAGGTATCCTTTCATAAAGACGAAGCGGCGGATGCCGAAATCAAGGAGAACATCAAAAAGCTCAAAAAAAACAATCCCAAAACGAGCCTTGTGCTCGCGGTAGGGGGATACGGGGCGGACGGCTTTTCCGACGCCAGCCTGCAGGAGAACCGGCGGACGTTCACCGACAACATTATCGCCCTGGTCAAAGAGCTCGGCCTGGACGGGGTCGATATCGATTGGGAATATCCGGCCTCGGATGCCTGGGGAACGCAAAAATCCCGCAGCGAAGACACGCAGAACTTCACGTTCCTGATGAAGGAACTCAGAGAGAAGCTGAACCAGCTTCCGCATAAGAATAAGAAGTATATCCTGACCTTCGCGTCAGGGACGCAGGACTGGTACTTCAAGAACGTCGAGGTTAAGAAAGTGGAAAAATACGTCGACTACATCAACGTCATGAGCTACGATCTGACCGGTAAATGGTCGGATACGACGGGGCTCAACTCCAACCTGTACAAGGATGCGGAGAACAAATCCATAGACAGCGTGGACAGTATTGTGAAGCTGTATCTCAGTCACCAAGTCGATCCGGCGAAGCTGCTGCTTGGGGTTCCCGCGTATTCGTACGGATGGGAAGACGTCAAGAGCGACGGCGACGGTTCGTTCTCGCCGGGCAAGCCGATCGACATCGACAAAACCGATCTCAGCTACAAGACCATCGAGGAGAAATACATGGACAAGAACGGGTTCAAACGGTATTTCGACGAGAAGGCCAAAGCCGCTTATTTATACGACGGCGAAACGTTCATCTCTTACGAGGATAAAGAAGCGCTCCGTGAAAAAATCGCCTACATTAAGGCGAACAATCTCGGCGGCGCCATGGTCTGGGAATATTCGCAGGATGCGGACGACGGGCTTGTGAAGTACTTGGGGGATCATTTGAACGAATAGGAAAAGGGAACGGCGCTTCAGAAGCGTACGGCCCCGGGCTGTCTCTTAGGAGGCAGCCTTTTTGTATCGGGGAGCCGGGTTTAATGCAAATGACACCGCGGCTATATTCGTGGAGTAAATTTCCGGCCGATAATATTGCCGTCCTTATAGCCGTCGTCCCCGAAGAAATCTTTGGCCAGATGCATGTATAAGCGGGGATGAACAAGCGATAAAGGATCCGATTCCGAAGGCTGGTAATCTTGAAGGGGAGCATAACGGCTCAAGGCTTCTTCTCTTACATAAAGCAGAATGTTTTGTGCGTACCACCACTGGACATGAACATTTTCCCAGACCTGATTACGGATACAATCAATGGCGACAAATCCTTTTTTGTTAAAAAGCTCCGCCCAGTAGCCCGGCCACTGCTCGTTAATATGATTTCTTCCCCCCTGATAAGGAATAGCCGCGGAGAATAAAACGGCATCCCCGTGAGAAACGAGGGTATTTACATAGGTTTCGGCGGAAGTGGGGGGCAGGTGTTCGCCGACCTCCAGGGAAACGACCAGATCATACTGCTTCCCGGAAGAAAAAAACGTGGCAAGATCATGTTTTCTGAAATTCTCTTTCGGTATTTGGAGCATGTCCTCATTCACATAATCACCGTCTACCCCCAGGATTTCCCCGACTCCGCGGTCTTTAAAAACGGAAAGCCAGGCGCCCGTGCCGCACCCTATGTCGATGACGGATTCCGGGTTAATAAGGTCCAAGAGAATAGGAACTATCTCGCAGGCCGATTTCCTGGACCCATCCTGCTGTGACTTAAAAAAATCCGGGTTATAAACGGTTTCGTTCATTGTTCTCACCACTCCTTTTCCGCTGGAAATCATGTCAGCCATGTCATAGAAACTTGGAAAAAATTATAATCTCGCTCAGATACCTACTGTTTTTCAACGTTTTTCAGACAATTGAATCGGTATTAGTATTTTATGGTAAATTATACCTTGTTTTATCTATTGCTTACAATCGTTTAAAAAAGGTTTAGTATTGTTTTCCATATCCGCACAAAAAAAGCGTCAGCTCCCCGGAGCCGACGCTTTTGGCGTTTCTATGTGCTTTTCCGTCTCTAGATCAGGCGATATGCCGCCGTTTTCTTCAGGTTCATCCCCATAGCGTGCGAGCGCCCGCGCTGCCGAATCGGCCATGCGCCACTGCAGATGCCGTCCTTCCACGACTTTTACTCTCATTCCGAGAAAACGGATTTTCGATAAAATGTACTCCGCGTCTTCACTCATATAAGTCAGCCGGATCCGGTACAGATCCCTCTCGTCGTCATAGCTTACCTCTTTCTCGAAGCAGGAGAAAGCGTACAGAATCCGGGACAACTCCCGGTTATAAGTGCGGACGACTTCAATGACCGAGCTTTCTTTGCGCAGCCGGGTGCTCTGGTCAAGCTTGGCGGTAATTTCCTCGTATACGCCGTCCGCCGGAGCCTCGGCCTCCAGCTCAAGGATGCTTGCGAGCTTGGTTGCCATATACATGCGGTTCCGCAAGTGGTACCAGAGCAGGTACCATTCTTTCTTCACCATGGAGTATTCCAGTTTGTAAGGGATGCCCGACTGGCTCTCCATCGTACGGCCGTTTCGGATCCGGTAGCTGAGCCGGATACCCTGCCGTTCCCGCATAAAACGGCGCAGGGGGCGCAGAAGCGGATGGTACACCTGCTTGTCGGGGCTTTTGGCCTTCTCCGTAACGAGGGAAGCCGTCCCCAGATCCGGCTCCTCTTCGAGAAGGCTGCGCAGCCTTGCCAGCGTTTCCGCCGCAAATGCCTCTTCCGCAGCGGGATGCGTCAGAGCGGACTTTAACCAGGTGCGCTCATGGGAAGTCAGCGTCACGACACCGGACTCCTCCAGCCGGGAAATCATCTGGTAGTTAAAGATTTTCTCGAACAGGTTCATAGTAGGCGTGAATCTCCTTCCATTCCGCGATGAATTCCTTTCTCAGCTGCCGGGGCGCGAGCACTTCACAGCTGGACCCGAAGCTGCGGAGCCAGGGCTTGATCTCGGTGCATCCGTTGACCGTGATTTCGTAGACGAACGATTCTTCGTTCTCTTCGGTAATCGTTCCCCATTGCCCTTGCAGCAGCACCCTCTCCTTGATAAAGTCGGCCGGCGCATCCAATGGCCTGTAGAAACGCGCACGGACCTTAACGGGTCCGGATGTATCAATGAGCCAGCTGTAGCGCGTTTTCTCTTCCAGTTCCGCCAGCTTGCGCCGGAACTCTTCTTCCGGTACTTGATCGTGCTCCTCGATCTGGGTGAGTCCTTCGATGCGGAACTTCATGATCCCCTGCCTAGCGTCATAGGCGAGCAGATACCATCTTCCGTACTGATGGTCATACACAACCTTTAACGGAAGCACATGCGCTTGTTTCCCGTTCGTCTCCCGTTCGAACAAGGGGTTCGTGTTGCGGGAGGCATAGCTTTTGTGCGTCTTCGGCGAAAAATACAGAAACCGGAGCTTCCTCCGCTGCCGGATCGCCTGAAAGAGGGGGAACAGATGCGCTTCGTCCAGAATGCGCGAGTAATAGTGATATTTGTATAAAAAAGGCTCGGCGATTGCCGCTTCCAGCCCCTGCTGCCGGATCGCCTTCTTGAGGCTGTCCCGGAGGAGATAGCCCTGTACGGAAGGTAGCCGGGTATTCGCCATCACGTCCGCAAAATCGTACAGGTCCAGAAGCTCCTCCCGGCTCAGCTGCCGGATCAGATCGTTATGCAGCCGGTACCGGTAGGGGCGGACGCTCCCTTCTTTACGGATCACGCCGACTTCCTCCAAATATTTGAGGTCGGAGCGGATCGTTTTCTCGTCGGGAAGAGGAACATCGTCCGGCATTCCGCCGCAGCATGCGTCGATCAGTTCTCCGGCCGACATGGCCCGGTCCCGCTCCTGCATGACCGCCAGAAGGAAAGGCAGACGCCGGCTCTCGGATTCCTTCATCGATTTCGCCCGGTAAAGGAAGAGGAGCAGAGGATCGGAAGACTCGTAGTAGTTGAAGCGGAGCATCTCCGCGAATTCCCGGCCCTGTTCTTCGGCCAGGGGATAAGAGACGGTGCTCGCTATTTCTTTGAGCCGGCGAAGCGTTTTATCAAACGTATGTACGGAAATGCCCAGCCGCTCGGCAAACTGCTGTCGGCTGTAGGCGCCGCTCGTCAGAACAAGCAGACGAAGGAACTGGATTTCTTTATCGAAGCTTTCGCGGGCCATGGTCCTCCCCCATCCTGTTTTTATTCCCTAAAATCTGTCATCTTTTCATTGTATCAAAGGCCGGAGACGGGGGGAATGGAAAACTTTCTCTGGCGTCGTAATACTTTCGCCATGTTCCGCCGCCGCCGGATGAGCGAGAATGGGGATAGGAGAAAGATATGAATGGGGGCAGACCGAAGGGAATAAAAAAGACCGGGCAGCGTTGGGAAGTGAGGGAACTTCTTCGCTACCTAGTCTTGGTTAATTATTTCGTGTAGAACGCGTTCAAATTGTAATTATGGTTTCCATCCGTGCTGTAGCCTGATTTCACAGCTATTCTGAAATAGTAAGCCGTGTTTTCTTTTAAAGATGTGTATGTGCCTGTAATGTCTTGTTCTACCGATTTCAGAGCGATTTGTTTATCCGCGTCATATAGCGAAACTTTATAGATTTGTGCACCGGGAGAGGTAAGGGTGAGTTTAAAGGTTACTCCCTTAACACCTTTTGGTACCACGAAACGAACCCAGTCGACCTGATCTTCTGTTTTTAGTTCGCCCTTATAGTCTCCCGGAGGGAAATCCGCGGCGAAAACGCTGGAGCCTAGCGAGAAAATCAATGTAAATACCATCATAATAGAAAGAATTAATTTAGTGCGTTTCATACAATAATCTCTCCCAGTCGTGAAATTTTCCAATATGATATGTGATTTTTACGCAAAAAACGCAACCCTCAAATTAACAATATTGGAATAATTAAACATTATCATATTTTTTTAGACTAGGCAATGCCATTACAAAAGTTAGAAGATAGATTCGTTTTCCGTAGCATTCTGTTCGAGAATTATATGAAAACTATAAACATAGTAAGGAGAACCTTCTTATGGCTATTGTTCAGCTGAGTTCGACAAATCCGCAGTTTTCTTATCTCATCCGCAAAAATCCGGAGTCCGGCATGCTGCTCAGACCCGTCCGCAAAGGCATAGCTTACGGCTGGTACACCGGCGAGAACACCTTCAACGTGTATTTTAAGGATGCGGACAACGAAATTTCGTACAAACAGCATGACAAAGAAGAATTTGAATATCTCAATGTGTCCCGTTACAATACGCCGCTGTTTCCGCTGAACGCATGGAATGAATTTTTTACGGCTCCGCTTAAAATCCGGGACGAACGGGATACGGAAGGATTTACGCACACCGTCCGGATTCCGATGATTCATATCGAGATGATCCGGTACATTCATTTTTTTGAAAAGCATTTGCCGGATTTTTCGTTCGAAATCGTGCATCAGGCGCATAAAACCTACTCCCTGACGGTGACGACGGGCCTCAGTCTGTATCACCTGCTGCATGCCGTCAGTGTGCTCTGCTTGTTCTTGTCCACGTTCGGCAACGAATATATCGACATTTCCGATCTTCTGCTCGAGAAGTATATCCGGAGCGTTCAGGTGATCGACGCGCCGTTTTATATCCGCAGTTTGTTCGTCAGGAATTTCCTGAATTCGCGGGAGCGTTTTAAGAAATATAAGGCGGAGCTGGAAAAAACGGACCGCTACGAAATCGATTTCGATTTCGGGGGAACCGGTCATCAGAGGCGGACTTTCATACGCAGTGAGCTTCCTTTTGACAAAGCGGTTCTCGACATCGGGTGCGGAGAAGGGTTTTACGCCATCCCTTTCGCGACGAAACTGGAAGACACTTACTACGCGGTGGATATTGACGAAGAGGCGCTGGAAACGGTCAGCCGCAAGGCCCGTGCCAAGGAACTGGATAATCTCGTTACCCTGCCTTCGATCCGGCATTTTCTCGACCAGTATAACGGAGAACAAGTCGATGTGATTCTGACGGAGGTCATTGAACACATGAGTCCCGAAGAAGCGCAAGCGCTCATTGTACAGGTTTGCGCAGAGGTCGATTTCGACCGGTTTATTATTACGACGCCTAACGCCGATTTCAATCCCTTCTATGAACTGGACGGTTACAGGCACCCCGATCATAAATGGGAGAAGGGCCAGGAGGAATTCGGGCAGTGGATCGCCGGCTTCATCGGGACGACGGGCTGTCAAGCCGAACCGGTGGCCATCGGGGACGGAGTCAATTCCATCCGCACGACACAGGGCGTTATTTTAAGGAAAAAGGAGGCGTAACCCGTGAACATTCAAACCCGTATCCATACCATTTTCATGCTGGTCGGTTCGACCGAATGCGGCAAGACGACTTTTGCCAAGGAAATTCTCATTCCCGGGCTCCAATTCGAAGCTACCGATAAAGCGTTGAAAGCCAACGTCCAATATTTGTCCTCGGACCGCATCCGGCAGGAAATCCTCGGATTCGATTACGATAAATACGATCAGATTATGCTGGAATCCAGCGGCCAGGCTTTTCATCTCTTGTTCGAGCGGCTGAAGGCGGCGACTTCTTTTCCCGTCAATGCCGAGTTTGTGGTGGTCGACACGACGGGGCTGGCCGAGGATTTCCGTGAGAAAGTCCGCGTGGTAGCAAAGGAAAACAATTACAACCTGGAAGTGATCCTTTTCGATTACCGGAAACGGCACGATTATTATGCGTCCGAACGGTCCAAGAAGCTGATTACATCCCATATCAACCGGCTGAAAAAAGACGTGATGGGCTCGCTCTCCCGCGAAGGTTATACGAAAATCCACAAGGTGCGCGCCAAAGACTTCTACTGCCCGGAGGAGGGGAAGGCGAACGGAGCTTACACCGTCGAAATCCTCGATGTGGACGAATATCTCGCCTCGGTGCTGCTCCAGGAATACGACTACATCATAGTGGGAGATGTTCACGAATGCGTGGACGATCTGAAAGGACTGCTGCTAGACTACGGCTTCAAGCTCAGCGGAAATTCATTGGAACTCCCGGAAAAGCTGCGCCATACGAAAATCGTGCTGACGGGAGACTGGATCGATAAAGGCCATCATACGAGAGCCATCGTGGAATTCCTGTACGAAAACCGTGAACACTTTCTGCTTGTCCTCGGTAACCACGAAAACTTCGTGTTCAAGTATTTGAAAGGCGAGATCGGCGGCGTGGAGGAGGAGCTCTTTCATTCGTATTTCACGTCCGTTGAGACGTTGAGGAAGGATGCCGAGCTGCTGCGGAAATTCAACGAGCTCGTCGGAATGTCGAAGCCGTTTTACAGGAAGGTCGGTACCCGGGGGCCTTCTTTCTACGTGACGCATTCGCCGTGCCGTAATAAATATATCGGGAAGCTGGATGGAAATTCGGCGCGTCATCAGCGAAATTTCAGGCTGGACCGGGAAGAATCTTTCGAAAAGCAGCTCGCTTTCCTGAAAGAAGAAGCGGTGAAGAATCATCCGTTTCACGTGTTCGGTCACGTCGCCGCGAAGAACGCGTTCCGGATCGGAAACAAGGTCCACGTGGACACAGGCTGCGTAAGCGGCAATAAGCTGACTGCGGTTAGCCTTTCGTTCAAGCCGTTTTTCAAATCACGCAGCGCGGGGGCGGCGGTACTGCCGGAAGATCTGCCGGTCCTGTTCCGGGAAGAGCGCAAAGTGACTCTTGGGGACCTGGAGGCCGAGGAACTGAGAAGGCTGCATTACTGCTCCCGCAACCGGATCAACACCATCTCGGGAACGATGTCTCCCGCGGACAAAGACGAAGCTGCCGGCGAACTGGAATCACTGAGGCAGGGCCTGCGCTATTTTGCGGATCACGGGGTGGATAAAGTCGTGCTTCAGCCCAAATATATGGGTTCCCGATGCCAGATCTATTTGCACCGCGACCCTGATCATTGCTATGGCGTCAGCCGGAACGGCTACAAGATCAAGGGAGCCGATTTAAGCGATATTTTCAGAAGCTTGCTGGTAAAATACAGTGCCTATATGGAAGAAAATAAAATAGCCGTGCTCCTGCTGGACGGCGAACTGCTTCCCTGGCATGCGCTGGGGGAAGGGCTTATCGAGCGCCAGTTCAGACCGATCGAGAAGGCGCTGGAAGCGGAGCTGGACTTTCTGAAGGCGAACGGATTCGAAGAAGCGTTCGGCAAACTTGCGGAGGCTTACGCGGCAAGCGGCTTCGAAAAGGACCAGTTCACGATGCCGAAGGCCCGCTTAAGCGAAAAATACGGTACGAGCGTCTACCAGAACTACAAGCACATGCGCAGTCTGCTGGAGAAGCGGGTCCCGCTGGAGGAGTACGAGATTGCATACCGCACGTATAAAAGGCAGCTGGAACTTTACGGGGAGGCGGGCGAGCCGGAATACAAGCCGTTTGCGATCCTCAAGATCGTATACGAAAACGGGGAAGAGCAGATCCCGCAGATGGCGACGTCCGAGGCGTACGAATTTTTGTCCGGAGATGAATTTCTCCAGCTTGATTTGAGTGATCCGGACAGCTATGAGAAAGCGGAAGCGTACTTTGAGAGCCTGACGACCGGACTTCATATGGAAGGAGTCGTCATCAAGCCGGAGCTGCCCGGCAGTGAGACCGTGCCTTACATGAAAGTCCGCAACCGGGATTACTTGACCCTCGTTTACGGATACGACTACCGCTTTCCGCACAAATACGCCAAACTCATGAAGCAGAAGAACATCAAGCTTAAGCTGCGAACCTCGCTGAACGAATACCTGCTGGGTCAGAAGATGCTTGCCGTGAAATACGGCGATATTGCACCTGACCACGAGGGATACAAGGAAGCGGCGGCCAATGTGCTGTTTGAAGTGGCGAAGGAGAAAGAGATCGATCCAAGGCTGTAGAGCCGTTAACCGTCCTGACGCTTTCGTTAGGGCGGTTTTTGGCGTGAGGCTGTTCACGGATCGGACAGCCGGGCTGCTAGCCGTCTGCGGTTGACTGCTGTCGTGCGAAGCCAAACACCGCTAAACGCCGCGTGCTAGGAGCTGCATGCGGTGTGAGGAACGAAGGCCCTCGTTCCTGCCGGTACAAACGCGGACTCAACCGGGAAAATAGATGCCGGGTAAGCACCCTGCAGTTGTTCGCACCGGTTTTATAGCAGAACGGCTGCCTGTCAAAATGCCAAGCAGGTGCGGATGCTATGCCGTCGGCGGCTCTCGGTTCCAAGCGGACTGCCACAAAACGGCCTTCCGGCGCCGCAGGCTTGCCTCGATATCGATTAACCGCTGATTGCGGCTTCCCCTATACAGAAGCGCCGGGTCCCGGAGCTCTTCCACATACCGGCCGTCTACCAGCACCTGGCAGCGGCTTAGCAGACCGAATTCACCGCTTTCCGGATTTGCGGCGAGTTCTTCGTAAGTATAGCCGCTGTAAATCCAGACGCTGACCGTTCCAGCTTTCTGCCGAAGACGGTCCAGAAATGAACTCACCTGACCGGCGGAAAAGAAGGGGTCGCCGCCCAGAATGGATAAGCCGTCGAGTAGGGGGTTGCTCTGAAGTTCGGCGATAATCCGCTTTTCCCAGTAAGTTCCCATGGGCGTGCCGTAATCGAAATCCCACGTCCTGGGACTGAAGCAGCCCCGGCAGTAGTGCCGACAGCCGCTAATATAGAGAGCTGTCCGCAGCCCCTCGCCTTCGTCAATGGTCTCGGGTGCATAACCGCAAATATTCATGGACTGTGCTTCACCCGGTCCCTGACCTCGGCCTGCTTGGCCCCGTTAAAGCGAGTCTGGTAGTCTCCGGTCAGATAGCCGGTCACACGACGCAGGCGGCGGATATGTACGTCCTTTTCATGACTGCCGCAAGCAGGACATACGGCACCGATCATGCCTTCGTAACCGCAAGCGCTGCAGCGGTCGATGGGATGATTGATGCTGAAATAGCTGACCTGCCGGGAAAGCGCAAACTTAATGATTTTGACAAAGGCGGGCAGGTTATTGCGGGCGTTCCCGTTCAGTTCCACGTAGGTGATGGCTCCGGCGTTGCATAATTCGTGGAACGGGGCTTCCAGACTGATCTTTTCCGCCGATGTCATCGGATGATACACCGGAATATGAAAAGAATTCGTGTAATATTCACGGTCGGTGACACCTGGCAGGCAGCCGTAAGCTTCACGGTCCCGCTTGGTGAACTTGCCGGACAATCCTTCGGCAGGAGTCGCGAATAGCGTAAGGTTGATGTTCAGCGCCTCGCTTTTGGCATCGCAGAAATTACGCAGATAACGGATCAGCTCGATTGCTTTGGCGTACACCTGCGGGCTTTCACCGTGGTGAGAGCCGTACATCGCTTTCATGCATTCGGCTAGACCGATGAACCCGATAGACAGGCTGCCATGTTTGAGCAGGTTGCCTACGGGTTCGTCGGGATCCAGCTGTTCCCCGCCTTCCCAGACTCCTTCCCGCATCATGAAATCCGATGCTTTAGTCTTCTGGGCGGCTTGAATGCCGAAACGGTGCAGCAATCCGTCAAGGGCAATCTCGAGATAAAGAGTGAGTTTGCGGTAAAAGCCCGCTTCATCCGCCTTACTGCGACGGCCCGAAACGATGCCGTACTCGATGCCCGGCTTCACCAGATTCAGCGTATTGAAAGACAGATTGCCTTTGCCGGACAAACGGTTCCGGCCGAAGCGGTCGGCGACAACCCGGGTACGGCAGCCCATAGTGGCGAACTCCGTATCGGGATCGACCGGGTCGTAGTGTTCAAGGTTGAGCGGGGCATCCAGATTGGCGAAGTTCGGATACAGTCTTCGCGACGAGCATTCAGCCGCTTTCAGGAACAGGGAGTAATTCGGGTCCCCGGGTTCCAGATTTACGCCTTTCTTGCATTTGAAGATCTGAATAGGAAAAATCGGTGTCTCCCCGTGCCCGAGTCCTCTCATCGTAGCCGTTAAAACGGACCGAATGACCAACTGCCCTTCGGGGGAAGTACAGGTCCCGTAATTGATGCTGGTAAACGGGATTTGTCCGCCCGCTCGGCTGGACATGGTGTTCAGGTTATGAATCAGACTCTCTGCGCCCTGCATCGTTTCCTGTTCGGTCTCTTCAAGCGCATAACGATAAGATTCGGGGCATAATATCCGCAAATCCGCCCGGCTCATCGAGATGCCCCGTTCGTCGTCTCCCGGTTCGTTTTCGCCGAAATAACGCAGCGCCTTCCTGAAATGTTTGGCAAACGACTTGGCCACATAAGGAGCAAGGTCGTGATCGAGCTTATTGGCGGAAACACCGCCGTACTGGGCGTTCTGCTGCGATTGGAAGATGATGGCGACGAGCGCCATCGCCGACGAGATTGAGTTTGGCGGCCGCACGCTGCCGCTGCCCGTGTCAAATCCCCGCCGAAGCAGTTTGGCGAACGGAATAAACATGCAATTGGTCGTCCCGAGAACGTACTGGTCCAGATCGTGCACATACAAATAATTGGCGTCTACAGCTTGTACCAGAACCGCAGGCATCGTAAACCGACGGGCGTACCATTTGGCATACTCGCTCCCGAACTTGCTCATTTTCCCCGAGAAACTCTCTCCGTTCAGATTGGCATTCTCGCGCAGAAGATCAGCATCGCTGCCTTCCATGATGGCGTCTCCCCATTTTTTTATTTCCTCCAGCAAGGCATCCGTGTTGCTCTGGTTTGGCCTGCCTAACAACGACATGTAAATGTCTCCCTTCCGAAAACAGCAGGTTTTTACCGGTAAGAGGTCTCCCGTTCAGATTGCGAGTTTTCACCTCCTTAGACCGAAAAACACTACATATAGATATTTTTATTTAATTTAGCACATGATCTAGTGTTTTTGGTGTCGATTTAATCACAGACAAGCACGGCCCAACCTTCCCCGGGCGTATACTCTTCATTTCGTGTATATTGGAAGATGTACGTTATCACCCGCACCGAAGGAGTGTCCGCAGTTGAAAAACCTTCTCGTGACCGGCTACCGGGCGCATGAGCTGAACATTTTTAACGAAAAGCATGAAGGCATTGAGTATATTAAAAAAGCGATCGCGGGCCGGCTTGTCCCGCTCATCGAAGACGGGTTGGAATGGGTGATCACGCCGGGGCAGTACGGGGTGGATCTGTGGGCGTGCGAGGTCGTGATCGGACTCAAGAAGGAGTATCCGCAGCTGAAGCTTTCGATTCTGACCGCCTACGCCAACCCGGAAGAGAAGTGGAAGGAAGACAAGCAGGAGTTTTACCGCGGCATCCTGAAGGATGTGGATTTCTACGGAGCCGTCAGCAAGCAGCCGTATGCCGGCGTGTGGCAGCTGCAGGCCCGGGACGATCTTCTCCTGCGCAAAACGGACGGCCTTCTTCTTTTTTATGACGAAGAAGCGGGCGAGGGGAGTCCCCGTTTTATGAAAGAACGGGCCCTGAAGAAACAGAACGAAGACGGATACGCTGTCATGATAATCACGCCCGAAGAGGTTCAGGACATAGCGGACGAAGAGAACCGGGCGGATTTTTACTGACGCCGGTCCCGTCATGCAGGTCTTCCCCGCCCAGACTTTCCGGAATCCGCGTTTTTTCCCTTGCGGGCAGCCGTTTCGGTTCATTCCCGCCGACCTTTTTCCCTCCGCCCTATATGACATTTGTCATGTGCCCTCATGACGTTTATGACTACTGCGCGCAAGCGGTTCTCTTTATAATGAAGGTAGAATAGCGCGCTGATGCCAGGGATTTAGCCCCGCGTCAGAACGAGGAGGACACATACTAATGTCTCAAACGAAAGTTATGAATTTGAAAAAAGATGTCGCCCCCTACGAAAAGACCGATACAAGATCAAGCATCCGGCAGGTTTTCAACACGATTGTGCCTCTCCTCCTGCTGTGGTACGCGGCTTATGCAAGCCTTGCCGTCTCGTACTGGCTCACGCTCCCTCTCGCTTTACTCACAGCCGGATTTGTCATCCGGACGTTCATCATATTTCACGACTGCTGTCATCAGTCATTCTTTAAAAGCCGCCGGGCCAACGATATTCTCGGCACGATTACCGGCATTCTGACGCTGTGTCCTTACGAGCAGTGGAAATACAGCCACTCCGTGCATCATGCCACTAGCAGCAATCTCGACAAGCGCGGCACCGGAGACATGTGGGTGCTGACCGTAGAAGAATACGCCGCATCTCCATGGTTCCGTAAAGCCGCTTACCGCATCTACCGCAATCCGCTGGTTATGTTCGGCCTCGGGCCGATAGCCGTCTTTCTGATCCAGTACCGTTTCAACCGCAAGAAAGCGAAGCGCAAGGAACGCATCAACACGTATGTGATCAACGTATCCATCGTGCTGCTGTACGCGCTGATGTGCTGGCTGATCGGCTGGCAGGCGTTCGTGCTCGTGCAGGCGCCGGTATTCTTCGTATCGGGACTGCTCGGCATCTGGCTCTTCTATGTGCAGCATCAGTTCGAGGATTCCTACTTCGAGAAAGAAGACGAGTGGAGCTACGTAAAAGCGGCCGTTGACGGCAGCTCTTACTACCAGCTTCCGAAAGTTTTGCAGTGGATCACAGGCAACATCGGCTACCATCATGTTCATCATCTGAGTCCGAGAGTGCCGAATTACAACCTGGAAAAGGCGCATAACTCAACGCCTCCTTTGCAAAAAGCGACGACCATTACGCTCCGTACGAGCCTTCAGTCTCTCCGCTTCCGTCTGTGGGACGAGAAAGGGAAGACGTTTGTAAGCTTTAAAGATGTCAAACATGTGCTCCGCAGGCCGGGAGCCGCAAGCGATGTCCTGAAAAATCCGAAACCGGGTTTCCAGGGCGAATAGTCCCAAACTTAACGGTTTATGCTAAAATGGATGTAAAACGGCGCCGCAGAAAAGGTGAAGAGACCATGCAGAATTGGATTCGAATTTTTCAGAAAAACACCGGTCTCAGTCCTTACGTGTGGGTAGTCTTTTACATCCTTCCTTTTTATTTCATATTCAGTTCGGGCTCCACCCTCAAGAACGCCTTCGGCATCGGCATGATCATTGTGTTTTTCAGCTGCTATGTGCTGTCCGTCGTATCAAAGGGGTGGCTTGTGTATTTCTGGACGAGCGTGCAGATCGTCGTTTCGATCGCGATGACGCTTCTGTTCGGGTACGTGTATTTTTCGCTGTTTCTCGCTTTTTTTATCGGGAATATCCAGAACAAGATCGGCTTCTTTACCTTCTATACCATTCATCTGGTAAGCACGATCGCTACGATCAATTTCGGTTTCGTCACGCAAAATCCGATCTTCATTACGCAGCTTCCGTTCGTGCTGATTTCCCTGATCGGGGTCATTCTGCTTCCGGTCAACACGTATACGAAGAACAAGCGGGATAAGCTGCAAGGGCAGCTGGAGGACGCGAACAAGCGGATTGACGAGCTGGTCAAGCTGGAGGAGCGCCAGCGGATCGCCCGGGATCTGCACGACACGCTGGGGCAGAAGCTTTCCCTGATCGGGCTCAAGAGCGATCTTGCGGGCAAGCTTATCGCCAAGAATCCGAACCAGGCGCGGGCCGAGATTAACGATGTGCGGCAGACGGCGCGGAGCGCGCTGAAGGAAGTGCGCGAAATGGTGACCAACATGCGCAGCACGCGGGTCGCCGAGGAAATGTTCCGGGTCAAGCAGATTTTGAAAGCGGCGCAGATAGCTTTCAAGCTGGAAGGCGACCCGAAGCAGATCGATACCTCGCTGATGACTGAGAACGTCGTTAGCATGTGTCTCAAAGAGGCCGTGACCAACGTGGTCAAACACAGCGGTGCGACGGCCTGCACGATAGTGATCGAACCGTCGCGGGCGGACCTCGTCGTCAAGGTGAAGGACAACGGGAACGGCCGCGCGGAGCAGTTCGATTATTTCCGCGGAAACGGGCTGCGCGGCATGAAGGAGCGCCTGGAATTTATTAACGGCACGCTGGACATCGTCTCCGAGGGAGGGACCACGGTCGTCATTAAAATTCCGATCGTTTTGAAACAACCGGCAAAGGAGGCGGGAGAATGATTCGCATTGTGATCGCCGAGGATCAGCGGATGCTGCTGGGCGCGCTTGCTTCCCTGCTGAACCTGGAAGAAGATATGACCGTTGTCGGCGTTGCGGGCAACGGGGAAGACGCCCTGAAGCTTGTGCAGGAGCACAAGCCGGACGTCTGCATCATGGACATCGAGATGCCGGCCAAAAGCGGGCTGGACGCGGCCGAGGAGCTGAAAGGCTCCGGCTGCAAGGTCATCATCCTGACGACGTTCGCCCGCTCCGGTTATTTCGAGCGCGCCATGAAAGCCGGGGTGAACGGCTATCTGCTCAAGGACAGCCCCAGCGAGGAGCTGGCGGATTCCATCCGCAGCGTAATGGCGGGGCGGAGGCTTTACGCCTCGGAGCTGGTGGACGAAGCCTACAGCGAGGAGAATCCGCTGACGGAGCGGGAGAAGGAAGTGCTGCTTCTCATCGCCGACGGCAAGAATACGAAGGAGATCGCCAGCCAGATGTACATTACGACCGGGACGGTCCGCAATTACATCTCGGTGATTCTCGACAAGCTGGACGTGAGCAACCGGATCGAAGCCATCACCCGCTTCAAGGAGAAGGGCTGGTTCAAATAAACCGGGACGGGCCCGAACCTGCGCCCGGAAGCGCTCATCCCCTGCGATAACATCCTTTCCGTAAACGTGTGCCTTGTGAGAATGGCGCCGGTGCTGCGGAAAGTTTTTTTGCTTTCCGGCGGGAAAGCGGAAATAAAGGCTCAGGCCGCCTCCGGAGGAGACGGCCCGAGCCTTTTGCTAATCGGTCGGGATAACTAGCGGTAAACCGCAGCTTAGACCGGCCGGGAAAGGAAGCGGGGGACTGCAGACGCATCAGGCGGGAAGCAGCCCATTGCGTTACCCCGTAAATTCAAACGACACCGCGGCCATCGGGGTCCCGTTAACGAGAATGCGGACCTCGTGTTCTCCGGCGTAATACGTGCGGGTAGTGAGAAGTTTGAACGAATGCCGTTTGGCAAGGGGATGAGCGCCCGGTCCGAACGGTTTCTCGGTCAGCTTGAAACGTTTCGGCGCAAGCGTCCCGTTTTTCTTCCGGTACCCGATTTCATAATCCACCCGCAGGGCCTGTATGTCTTCCGATTCGTTCACAAGCCGGAAAGAAAACTCCAGATTCTCTCCCTCCGCTATGCTTCCGGTTTTCACGTCCAGGGCATGAACCGAGATGTTCCGGATCTCTTCATACCCGAACAGGGAGAGCGCACGGGAATCGCCTTTTCTCAGCAGCGAGCGGCAGCCGTGCTTCACGATCCAGTTGGTGGCCGGGGTTTTTCCATACCAGCCCTTGGCAAGCTCCAACACGAGTTCGGGGTGGTCCTTGGATATGTCGTTGAGATTGTTGGCCACGCTCTTCCTCACGTATTCCGACGGGTCTTCCTTCAGCGTTTCGAGAATCGGAAGAATCGGACGAGGGTCTTCCCGCAAGGCGGGCAGATTGGAAGCCCACGGCAGACGGGGTCTGCAGCCTTCACTGGCCAGACGCCGGACATGCTCGTTCTCGTGGCGTGCCCACCGCTTCATATGTTCCAGGGTAAGCCCCGGTTCCCGCAGCAGAAAAGGACGGACGGCAAATTCGGAGCTGGAGTACGGAGTGAATGTTTGCAAAAATTCCATAGAAAGCTCGTACGAACCGAGACCGTTAAGTTCGATGAAGTCGGGGAAGAACAAATACTCGACTCCCCTGCACTGCGGCGCGACGGCCGTCAAGACTTCCAGCGCTTCGGGATAAGAGGAAGGGAGCGTCTCCGTAAGCGAGCATGTAATATGCCGCATCCGCTGTTTGAACGCCTCCGTATCCCAGTTCCCGTCATAAATGGAGCCGCGGAAGCGGTCCCCGTCAAATGAGGGATATTTTTCTTTAACAAGGTTAATAAAACGCTCGAAAAAAGATGGACTATATAAATCTTTAAGCAGTTCCATGATTTGCCCCTTTCCTGATTCAACGACCTGTAATCAACTTATCATGGAATGGTGACAAGGATTGTCAACGTTTGTGAGGTATACTAGAAGCAATTCTTGAAGCTGTCTGTAACCAAAACAACATGCAAGGAGCCCATGTCATTGTCCAAATCCCGAAGACAGATCGAACTGATGATTACGCTCAATACGAAGCGGAGGTTTACGGCAGGCGAACTGGCACAGGAGTTCGGTGTTTCCAAAAGGACCATCCTCCGGGACCTGCAGGAATTGACCGAAGCCGGTCTTCCCTTATATTCCGAGCCGGGAGCGGCCGGGGGATATCAGATGCTGAGGGAGAAAACGCTGCCGCCCATTTTATTTTCTGAAAATGAAGCGGTTGCGATGTTTTTTGCTTACCAGTCGCTGCGCGATTATGCCGACCTGCCTTTTCAGCCGGAATCGCTCTCCGCACTGAAAAAGTTTACCCACTATCTCCCGGAGGAAACCCGGCAGCGGATTAACGGACTCCGGACGCGTTTCACGTTCTGGACCCCGCAGCGGCATGTGGAAGCGCCTCATCTGTCCGGGCTTCTGGAGCAGGCGGTGGAGCAGCGGATCATCCGGATCCGGTATGACGCCAACACGGATATCGTCTCCAGAAAAATCCAGCCCATCGGCATCTATGCGACGAACGGCTTATGGTACTGTCCGGCCTACTGCTTCGAGCGATCCGCGATCCGTGTGTTCCGAGTAGACCGGATTACCGCCATCGAGCAGGTAGAGGATCAGAGCGGCAAGCGGAACTATGACAAGCTTACCGTCCAAGACTATCTGTCGCTCTCCGATGAAGAAGGGGCCTCTCTTTTGCACGTTGTGCTCGACAAGGAAGGCGTCCGACGGTGCAGCACGGAAACTTGGATGGCCGAAGGGCTAACCGTGTACGAGGACGGGACCGGAACGATCAGCCGGATGATCCGGCCGGATTTCATCCCTTGGGCCGCCCGATTTTTTGTGAGCTTCGGCAAGGAGGCGCGTGTGGAGCAGCCGGCGGCTCTCGTAGCCGCCATCCGGGAGCTCATCGCGGAACTCAGCGTGCAGTATCCCGGTCCCGCCTGATGGCGGGTGCGCGCCGCAAGCCGTCGGCAGCGCAGCGCAGCCGCCTTAGCTTTTACGCGCCGTTTTACGGATTTTACCCAGCGGCTTGAAATAGGAAATCGCCGTCATAAACACGAGCGCCGCGATGTTGGCGACCGCTCCTCCGAGCAGCCGGTAGGCGGTGCCGAGAAATTCGGCGTCGCCCAAAGCGGCCAGCCTCATTTCGTCCGCCGTGCGGAACAGCCAGGAAAGCCACTGCCCCATGCAGGTGATGCCGAACACGATAAGGGAGACGGTCAGCACAAGCTTGATGAGAATCCAGTAGTATTTGAAAAGCCCCCACTGGGTCCACAGGGAGAGGACAATGCCGGTAACGAGTGCGATCAGCGCGGGGTACCGGATCAGCGTGCTGTCGATGAGGTGCATGTTTTCCAGCGTGTAATACAGCTGTTCCCCCTGATCGGCATAGAGCATGTGGCGGCTTAAGAGGAGCATGCACACCGCGCCTCCCAGCCATCCTACGACAGACAGCACGTGCAGGATCACTACCCAATTTTTCTGTTTCATGGTCAAACGATAAGACATCGATGTTTGTGCCGGATGTTCGAGCGGATCGGGCAGGACCGGACGAATCTACCCTTACAACCTGATCATTTGGAAAGCTTACGCGGGCAAAGACGTGAAGTCTTGCCTGCATGCCGGATAACCTCTTCTCAAAACCTTGACGGGCCTCTATGCCTAGCAAGGTTTTTTTCGCAGATTCATTTTTTGCCCGTAAGGCTATTATAAAGAGAGATAGGTACACAGAAGCCAATAAAAGTCAGTGGCGCAGAGGAGAAAACTATGATCCGTTTCGAGAACGTCTCTAAACGTTACGCGGACGATACGGTAGCCGTAAACGATCTGAATCTGGAAATTAACGAAGGGGAATTTTTCGTATTTATCGGGCCCAGCGGGTGCGGGAAAACGACGACGCTGAAAATGATCAACCGGCTTATCCCGCTGTCCGGGGGAACGCTGTGGATCAGCGGGCGCAAAGTGAGCGAATACGACATCCACGAGCTTCGCTGGAACATCGGCTATGTGCTTCAGCAGATCGCGCTGTTTCCGCATATGACGATCGAAGAGAATATCGCCATCGTGCCGGAAATGCGCAAATGGGATCGCGCGAAAATACGCGCCCGCGTGGACGAGCTGCTCGATATGGTGGGACTCGAGCCTAAAACCTACCGCTCCCGCAAGCCGAAGGAGCTGTCCGGCGGACAGCAGCAGCGGGTGGGAGTCGTCCGCGCTCTGGCGGCGGACCCGCAGATCGTGCTGATGGACGAACCGTTCAGCGCGCTGGACCCGCTCAGCCGGGAGAAGCTGCAGAACGAGCTGCTGGAGCTCCAGCAGCGGATCAAGAAGACGATCGTGTTCGTCACGCACGATATGCAGGAAGCGATGAAGCTGGGTGACCGGATCTGCCTCATGAACGAAGGCGAGATCGTCCAGCTGGACACCCCGCAGGGGTTTTTACAAAATCCCGCCAGCGCGTTCGTGGAACAATTCGTCGGCGGGCAGAAGGGACTCTTCGGCAGCCGGTTGACGCTGGAAGATGTGCTGCTGGAAATCGGCCCGTCCGATTTCCCGACCCGTCCCGCGGCTATCGCCAAGGCGGAAGTGCCGCTGGAAGCGGCCATGCAGCTGCTTGCCGATGAAGAGGTGCTCGCCGTCGAGAAGGCCGGCGTGATCGTGGGCTCCGTCTCGCGGCAGGCGCTGCTGAAGTTCATGGCCGGGCGGCTGAAGGAGGGGGCGCGGACATGAATACGCTGGCCGAGGTTTTCCGCGAGAGGCAGTCCCAGCTTCTCGGCGCCGTGGCGGACCATATCGTGCTGTCCGTCATCGCTTTGTTTTTCGCCGTCCTTATTTCGGTTCCGCTCGGCATTTATCTCACCCGGAAAACCCGCGGAGCGGAAGGAATTATCGGCATCGCGGCCGTCCTGCAGACGATTCCGTCGCTGGCGCTGCTCGGCATGCTCATTCCGCTGTTCGGAATCGGACGGGTGCCGGCGGTAATCGCGCTCGTCATCTACGCGCTGCTTCCCATTCTCCGCAACACGTATACGGGGATCAAAGAGGTGGACGCCTCGCTCATCGAAGCGTCCAGAGCGATGGGGATGAACAGCCGCAGGCGTCTGTTCAAAGTGGAGCTGCCGCTCGCGCTTCCCGTCATTCTGGCCGGCATCCGCACGGCCACCGTGCTCATCATCAGCACGGCGACACTGGCCGCCCTCATCGGAGCGGGCGGTCTCGGCGATCTCATCCTGCTCGGCATCGACCGGAACGATTCGGCGCTCATCATTCTGGGCGCGGTTCCGGCAGCGCTTCTGGCCATCTTGTTCGACCTGCTGCTGAGGGCGTTCGAGCGCATGTCGTTCCGGCGCTTCATGCCGGCAGCCGGGGCGGCCGTCCTGGTCGTGCTCCTTCTGCTGCTGGTCCCGTACTTCACGGGCGGGAAGGACAAGAATCTCGTGATCGCGGGCAAGCTCGGCTCCGAGCCGGAGATTCTCATCCAGATGTACAAGCAGCTCATCGAGCAGGATACGGATTTGAAGGTCGAGCTTAAGCCGGGCTTAGGGAAAACGTCGTTTGTTTTCAACGCGCTGAAGGCCGGCGAAATCGACATTTACCCGGAGTTTACGGGAACCGCCATCTCCGAGTTTTTGAAGGAAACACCGGTCAGCACCGACAGCAAGCAGGTGTACGAACAGGCGAAAGCCGGCATGCTGAGTAAATTCGGCATGGAAATGCTGACGCCGATGGCGTACAACAACACCTATGCGCTGGCGGTGCCCGCACAGCTTGCGGAAGAGCGCGGGCTGAAGACCATTTCCGATCTGCAGAACGTGCGGCAGACGATTAAGCCCGGCTTTACGCTGGAATTTTCCGACCGCGAAGACGGGTACCGGGGCATTCAGAAGCTGTATGGTCTCCAGTTCGCGGACGTCAAAAAGATGGAGCCCAAAATCCGCTATCAGGCCGTACAGTCCGGCGCTATCAATCTAGTGGACGCGTACTCCACCGACAGTGAGCTGAAGCAATATAATCTGAGGATGCTGGAGGACGACAAGCATTTGTTCCCGCCGTATCAGGGCGCGCCCGTGCTGCTCACGAAGACGCTAGAGAGGCATCCGGAGCTGCGTGGAGTTCTGAACAAGCTGGGCGGGAAGATCAGCGACGACGAGATGCGCGAAATGAACTACAAGGTGAACGTTCAGGGAGCGTCGGCGGAACAGACCGCGAAGGAGTATTTGATGCAGGCGGGGCTGCTGGGGAAATAGGCAGAGAGGTTTTGAATGTATCTTCTGTCTGCCGTCGTATGATCGGCTTTACGTAAAAAGACCTGCCGGAGCTTTTGCTCCGTCAGGTCTTTTTATATGGCATGAACTATCAGGGATGTTTATAAGCCCGGTCAGCTTTTCACCAGCTTCAGAAATTCGCGCATAAAACCAGGCAGATCCGGCCAGGCATGCCCGGAGACGAGGTTTCCGTCCACGTGCAGCGTTTCTTCCGTGTAGTTCGCCCCGAGGCTCTCCACATCGAACCGGCAGGCTGTGTAGGCGGTCAGGGTGCGGCCCTCGAAATATTTGTTGTTTTTTAGAGCCGCAAGTACGAGAGCGGCATGACAGATAGCCCCGACCGGCTTGCCTTCTTCGAAGAAGTGGCTCACGATGCGGGGAATGTTCGGATCCAGCCGGATATATTCGGGCGCACGGCCGCCGGGGATGATCAGAGCGTCGAACTCGGCCGGGTTGACCTCATCGAATGAAACGTGGGATTCCAGCAGGTAACCGGGCTTCTCCGTGTAGGTGTCCCAGCCCTCGAAGTCGTGGATGACGGTTTTAAGCACTTTCTGCTGGGGAGACGCGAGAACCGCTTCATAGCCCTCTTCCAGCACGCGGTAGTACGGGTAATATACCTCTAAAGCCTCGACTGCATCGCCTGCAATGATCAGGATCTTCTTGGACATTCGATCACTCCTACAAGGATTTTAGGCTTGGATCACCTATATCCATATTTTGCATCGGGGGCAACTATCTGTAAAGAGGGCAGACTTCGGTTCTTGCAGGATCGGCGGCAAAACACGTAAGGATGCCGTCAAGCAATCCTCCCCGCAGGCGTGATACACTTATCTAATACAGGCGGTGTACGAAAGGGGAGCTATAACATGAACAGGCCGGTCAAAATTGCGATCGCGGGAAGCATCAATATGGATCTGGTCGTTACGGCTGAACGTCTGCCGGTTCCCGGCGAAACGGTAATGGGACGGCAGTTCCGCATGATCCCCGGCGGAAAAGGCGCCAATCAGGCGTTCGAGGCGCCGTTCCGGGGCGACTCTGCCTGACGCGAGGAAGCCCGCCTCGGCACTCGCTGTGCCGTAAAGACTGGCCTGCCGGACAGCGCATCTTGGCGAGCGGCTCTTCCTGACCGCAGCGCTGTAAGACGCTCTCTAGGCACTTTGGCGGTCCCGGCCCGACTTGTGGCTCCGGCCGACCCCGCGCCAAGACTGCACGGTCCGAACCGGCCGTGCCAAGATTCCGCCCGAAAGGACGAAGCATACCATGAAGCACGAATATGCCGACCGCATCGGCAAAGTGATCGCTTACATCGAGGAAAACAGCTCGCGCAAACTCGATCTGGACACGCTGGCGGGCGTATCGAACTTTTCCAAATACCATTTCTCCCGCATTTTTGCCGCCGTGACAGGCGTAACTCCGGCCGCTTACGTGACCCGCAACCGTCTGGAGAACGCCGTCCGGCTTCTGAAGGATACCGACAGGACGGTGCTGGATATCGCGCATTCCTGCGGGTTTGAATCTTTATCGACTTTTAACGGCGTGTTCAAAAGGCAGCACGGGAAATCTCCGAGTGAACTCCGCAGAGAACTTCAAGACCGCAATTTTTCGTTAGGAGACCGCAAGAAGCGGGAAGAACCCTCCTCGTCTCGCGAGTATGATGAAAGTGCCGGTAACGGAAATCACTTTCTGAGGAGGATTTGGAGCATGAATGTTACGCTGAAAGAACTGCCGGATTTGGAAGTAGCCTTCGTTCGGCATATGGGAAGCTACCTGGAGACGGGGCGGGCCTGGGAGACGCTCGGGAGCTGGGCCGGCCGGAACGGACTCACCCCGGAGCGCCAGCAATTCATCGGGATTTCGCTGGACGACCCGTCTCTCGTGGACGAATTTGCCTGCCGCTACGATGCTTGCGTCACGCTGCCGCCTGATTTCGAGCGGGAAGGCCACACCGAGGTGAGCTTCAAAAAGCTGGAGGGCGGCCTGTACGGCCGGTACGCTTTTTACGATACCGTGGACAAGCTTGCCCTCGCTTACGCAAACTTGTACGGTAACTGGCTGCCGGGAAGCGGGTACGAAGCGGACGACAGGTACGGCCTGGAGTTCTGTATGAACGACCCGCTCCGGGACCCGGAAGGCAAAGCGAAGGTGGATCTGTATATTCCCGTCCGGCCCAAAGATTAACTTATTCCGCTGTGAGAAGGTGTGACATGAACATTCAAGCTGTATTTGCGCAGCTTCCTGTTCTGGAAACCTCCAGGCTGGTGCTGACAAAAATCGGAGAAGACAACCTCGACGAGGTGTTCGGCATATACGACAACGAGGAAGTATTCCGGCACTGCGGCATTATCCCCAAGCATAACAAAGAGACGGTCCGTTCGATGATCGGCCATTTCGAGAGAGATTTCGGCAAAAAATCGAGAATCAAATGGGGGATTTTCCGGAAAGAGGACGGCAGGCTGACGGGAATCGCGGAAGCTTTCGATTTCAACCAGAAAGTCGATAGGGTGACGATCGGCTATTTCCTGGCCGAAGATTGCTGGGGCATGGGAATCGCTACCGAAGCCGTCCGGCTGCTGACCGCCTATCTGTTTACGGAAGCGGAGGTAAACCGGATTCAGGCCGAGGTGATGCCGGCGAACGATGCTTCCAAGAAGGTGCTGATCAAGAACGGCTTCCGCAAAGAAGGAACGCTTCGGCAGGCCGCTTTATGGTCGGGCAAAGGAATTGTCGATCTGGAAATCTACGCGATTTTAAAAGAAGACTACGACGCTGCACCGGTTAAATAGAGGGTTTCCGGCATGTCAGGCATATTCGTTCAGGCGGATGTGCCTCTTTGTGTTTTTAACTTTTTATTTTATGAGGTAAAATAAACCTGACACGACTTTTTAACAAAACGGCAGGGAGCGTTCGGCGCAAAGTCTGCCGGTCTTCAAAGGAGAGAGAAATGAAGGGAAAAGTAAAGTTTCTGATCGGCTGTTTAGTTGTTCTTGCGGCAATTGCCGTTGCGAGCCCCGGCATGGCTCTAAATATCGTCGTTTTCCTCCTGTCTTTCGTGGCCGCGGGCGGAGCCGCCCTTTTTGTGCATGAACTGGGTCATGTTCTGGGGGCGTTTATTACGGGCAGAAAAGTAATCAAATTCAGTCTGGGGCCCTGTACCCTGTCCATTCCGCAGAAGAAGATCGTTTTTTCATGGAAGAACTTTTATTATGTCGGCAATGTGCTGGTGGATGTGGCCGATTTCAGGGATGAAGCTTCTTATGAGCGGAACAACAAGAAGCAGTCGGTAATTTTCATTCTCGGGCCTGTTATGAGCCTGGTAACGGGTATTCTGGCCTTGACGCTGCTTAAAAGCACTTTCGATCATCTGGTCGTGACGCTGTTCGGTATTTTATCGCTGACGATGGGCCTCGGTACGCTGATCTTCTCGGACGGCAGGCTTGCCAAGACGATTTCCGATCCGTACGAATCGCTTTATTATTACTGGAATATTTTATTTACCATTCCGAATGTTAAGGAAGAGAGCCTTAAATTTCTGCTGCTGAAGTCGGAAACGTATCTGTTCGATAAATATATCGGCAACAAGAAGGGAATCACGGAAAAGTTTACAGATCTGTTTGTGCTGTATTATTCGAAATATTTCAGCCAGGTAATCGGCAGAGAACGAATCAATGCCATTGATTTCATGCCGTTTCTGATGGACGATCTCCGCGATGAGTCCGGAAATAGACACAACAAAATGATCATTTCCCATATTTTATGCGAGGAAGCGATGGGCTGGAGTCTGGCGGGCAGGCAGGATGAAGCGGAATCTTTGTACGCGTTTGTCCAGGAGCATGGGGTTACGGAGCCGATCACCCGGCTTAAAGTCGAAACCGTCCTCAAACGATCCGTGGAGCT
Organism: Paenibacillus sp. RC84; assembly: GCF_041260495.1. Lineage (NCBI taxonomy): Bacteria > Bacillati > Bacillota > Bacilli > Caryophanales > Paenibacillaceae > Paenibacillus > Paenibacillus sp. RC84. Next base: position 128,557 of record NZ_JBGBYL010000012.1, on the reverse strand, counting down.
TGGCCGTGAGTATGCGGAACAGCGCAAAGCGCTTGTGCAGAACAACGTGTTTGATTATTACGAAGAAAAATGGTTGAAGGAACGCGGACTTCCCGGATTTAAGTAAGACCGGATAAAGCGCGTGACAGAGGCTGCCCGCAAGGGCGGTCTTTTTGTAGTTGCGGAGGGGCGGCTCCTCCCTTTTTTCGACATGTTTTTTATTGGGCAGAGTGGGTAAAAATAAAAAGAGTCTTTTTTTAACCTGAATGAGGATAGGGGGAAATCAATGATGGCACTGACACCCGAGCAGCGGATCACCCTCCATGGCTTTAATAACCTTACAAAGTCATTGAGTTTTAATATGTACGATATTTGTTACACCCGTACCCGGGAAGAGCGGCAGGCGTATCTCGAATATATCGACGAGCAGTACAATGCGGAGAGGCTGACCAAAATTTTAAATACCGTGTCCGACATCATCGGCGCCCACATCCTGAATATCGCCAAGCAGGATTACGAGCCGCAGGGCTCCAGCGTTACGATGCTCGTATCGGAAGGACCGGTCGATACCGCACCCACGGAATCGTTCGAGGAATCCCCGGGGCCCCTGCCGGAAGCCGTTGTGGGTCATCTCGATAAAAGCCACATCACGGTCCATACGTATCCCGAGTATCACCCTGATGAAGGTATTTCCACGTTCCGTGCGGATATCGACGTCTCCACTTGCGGCGAAATTTCTCCGCTAAAGGCGCTGAACTATATGATCCATTCGTTTGACACGGATATCTTTACGATGGATTACCGGGTCCGCGGCTTTACGCGGGACATTAACGGCCATAAATTGTTTATCGACCACGAAATCAGCTCCATCCAGAACTATATTCCGCAGTCCATCAAGGATAAGTATCATATGATCGACGTGAACGTATACCAGGAAAATATTTTCCATACGAAATGTAAACTGCGTAAATTCGATCTTAACAACTATTTGTTCGGCTATACGAAGGACAAGCTGACTGCCGAGGAGCAGGAGGAAATAACGGAAAGCCTGACGCTGGAGATGGACGAAATCTTCTACGGCAAAAATATTTATTCCGCGACGCTTGAGGATGAAGAAGGCGGGAGCGAGTGAAGTCTGACGCATGAGCCCAGAAAAGCGGGACACGGGGCAGCGGACGGGATGAGAAAAGCAGGACACGGGAAAACAGACGGGATGTGAAAAGCAGGACACGAGGGGATGAAAAGCAGACACGGGACACCGGACGTTCCGTGTCTTTGCCGTGAGGTTGTTGCCCGCGCGCAGAGCTCGCGGTTTTTGCTGCGCATGAAGGCGGTCAACCGCAGACGAGTGTTCTTCCCGCTGTGTAGGCCGGCACGCATCCAGGGCCATGCCGGAAGCGGCAGGGCAGAGCCGGCCGCTGAACACCGGCCGCGGAACGCCACAAAGGCCGTCCATTGCCGGACGGCCTTTCGTGGAGAAGCGGGAGAAGGTTACTTATCCCGCGCGGGAGGCGTACACACGCCGTCGGCACAGGCTCCGTCAGCCGCGGCGCCTTCGTCGCCCAAAATCGTGAGAGGCTTGGATTCGGCGTACGCTTTCTCCAGAGCCTGCACGAAAACATCAACGGGCTGGGCGCCCGAAATGCCGTATTTGCGGTCGATCACGAAGAACGGAACGCCGGTTATGCCCAGCTCGGCGCCTTCCTGCTCGTCGGCGCGCACTTCGCTTGCATACAGGTCGCCCGCCAGCATTTGCTCGGCCGCGGCCTTGTCGAGTCCCACTTCCTCCGCGAGGGAAGCCAGTACGGCATGATCACCGAGATGAAGGGAATCCGTGAAGTAGGCTTTCAGCAGCCGTTCGGTCATCTCGTGCATTTTGCCGTGGGCGTTCGCGAAATGAGCCAGACGGTGCGCGTCGAACGTGTTCGTCAAAACGATTGTGTCCATGCGGTAGGTGAGCCCGACGGATTCCGCCTGCGCAACCACATTGGCATTCATCGTTTTGGCCTGCTCGACGCTCATCCCGTATTTCTGGGAAAGCATCACATGGACGCTGTGGCTGATGTCCCGGGGAGAGTTCGGGTCCAGCTCGAAACTGCGGTACACCACTTCAAGCTCGCTCTTGCGGGAAAATTGTTCAAGCGCCTGCTCGAACCGGCGTTTGCCGATATAACAGAACGGACACGCAAAATCGGACCAGATTTCAATTTTCATAGTAGGAAAACCTCCAAATTTCTATCTCGGACCGTTTGCACGAAGCAAACAGGGAGTTGGTTTTGAATATCTTGTAATCATTATAGTTACAGTTTATCCGGAAAGCAAGAGGGGCGAAAATAGGGATGAAAAGCAGCAAAGCCAAGCAGGCTATAAAAAGTCCGCAAAGGGAAAAATAAGGTTCACTTTTTCTGCTAAATCCCAGAGAAACAGGCGGAATAGACCGAAAAAAAGGACGGCTGCAAAAATAAGCGGAAAGAGGCCTCTTGACAACGATAACTGTTACTAATAGAATAACAGTCGTGGCCGGAACTAACCATTCCTTGGTTTTCCGATTAACCTTCGGATGAATATATATTCAAAAGAAATAGAGAACGCTAACCCTGTAAAATTTGTTTGGATATAGAGGAGGAAAAACCAGATGAACAGTAAATTCAACCCTTTATTCGAAAGTTTCTCTCTTTCCAGCGGTGTGGAGCTGGATAATCGTATCGTGATGGCTCCGATGACGAATTTTTCGTCCCACGAGGACGGAACCGTTTCGGATGCGGAGATCGCCTACTATGAGCGCAGATCCAATGGAGCGGGTCTCGTCATTACGGCTTGCACGTACGTAACGCCTAACGGCAAAGGGTTTCCCGGCGAGTTCGCCGGAGACCGCGACGAGATGATCCCGAGCCTGGCCCGTCTCGCTTCGGCAATCAAGGGGCAGGGCGCCAAAGCCATCCTGCAAATTTTCCACGGAGGCCGAAGCTGTCCGCCCGAGCTGGTGCCGAATGGCGAAATCGTAAGCGCAAGCGCCGTTGCGGAAGAGAAGGAAGGCAGCGTCGTGCCCAGAGCGCTGACGGATGCCGAAATCGAAGGCATTATCCGCGACTTCGGCGAAGCGACCCGCCGCGCCATCGAAGCGGGCTACGACGGCGTGGAAATTCACGGAGCGAACGGCTATCTCATTCAGCAGTTCTTCTCCCCTCACTCCAACCGCCGCGACGACCGCTGGGGCGGAGACGTGAACAAGCGGATGACTTTCCCGCTTGCCGTCGTGGATGAAGTGCAGCGTGTCGCAGCGGAGCATGCGAAACAGCCGTTCGCCGTAGGCTACCGCTTCTCGCCGGAAGAACCCGAGACTCCAGGAATCTCCATGGACGATTCCATTCAGCTCGTAAATACGCTGGCCGACAAAGGTCTGGATTATATCCACGTGTCCCTGATGGATTTCTGGTCGGCTCCGAGAACGCTGGACGATAACCGTCCGCGGATCGAGATCATCCTCGAAACCGTCGGCGGCAGAACGCCCGTGATGGGCGTAGGCTCTATCCATACGGCGGACGACGCTTTGAAAGCTTTGGAGTCCGGCGTGCCTCTGGTCGCTCTGGGCCGCGAGCTGATCGTGGAACCGGACTGGTTCGGCAAAGTCGCGGACGGACGCGAGTCGGAGATCAAGACGACGCTGACCAAAGACGATCAGGAGCGACTGGTCATTCCCGATCCTTTGTGGAACGCGATCCTAAACACACCGGGCTGGTTCCCTGTGGTATAAGCGACAGAGCCGGCTGAGATGCGGCTGGCACGAGCGGAAAACATAGACACAAAAAAGAAGAAGCCATGCTATACGCGGGCTTCTTCTTTTTTGTGCTTTTACGCGGCGGTAAAACAATAAAATGAACGACCGCCGGATTCCGGCGATTCCGTAAACGAAGAAAAGCAGCCGGAATTCCGGCTGCTTATAAAAGGAACCTGCCCGTTGGCGCACGCCTATTCCCGGGATCTTCCTGTGCCCGCGGTTGCAGCTCAAGGCTGCCGGGATCACGCACTTAACGAGGGCAAGGCGAACATGCTAAGACCCTTGCAGTAGACCCCATCTGCACAGCGCTACATAGCGTCAGACGACAGCTGCAGCACTAACGCCAGGAACCCGCTACCCGCGAAGCATCCTCAGATCGAACTCGGGCACCAGCCCTTCCTGCGCGGCCCGACCCAGCAGCGCTTCGATCGCTCCATAGCCGTCTTCGCCGAGATCCGCCGTGAACGAATTCACATACAAGTCGATATGCGCCTTGGCGACCTCGGGAGACATTTCCTGCGCATGCTGGAGCACGTAAGCCTGAGACGCTTCCGGATGAGCCCACGCGTACTCCACGGAAGAGCGGACCCATCCCGCCAACGCCTCCAGATCCATCGACCGCTTCGCGATGATGGCGCCGAGCGGAATCGGGAGTCCCGTGTCGGACTCCCACCAGCTGCCGAGATCGGCCAGCAGGCTGAGACCGTAGGACGGGTAAGTGAAGCGCGCCTCGTGAATGACGAGGCCCGCGTCGATCTTCCCGTCCCGCACGGCCGGCATGATCTCGTGGAAAGGCATCACGACGATCTCGCCGACGCCGCCCGGAACCTGCTGGGCGGCCCACAGCCGGAACAGCAGGTACGCGGTTGAGCGTTCGCTCGGGACGGCCACGCGCTTGCCGGAGAGGGACGCCGGATCGGCGGAGTCCCGGGACAGCACGAGCGGCCCGCAGCCTCTGCCGAGAGCGCCGCCGCAAGGGAGCAGGGCGTAGTCCGAGAGGACCCAGGGCAGGGCCGCGTAAGAGATTTTCATCACTTCCGGTCCGCCGGGCCTGGCGGCCAGACCGTTGGTAATATCGATGTCGGCATACAGGACATCGAGCTCGGGTGCGCCCGGGACGAGCCCGTGCACCCAGGCGTGAAAGACGAACGTGTCGTTCGGACACGGGGAAAACGCGATTTTCATAACAGCACCTCCGGTAAGACTGAACTGGCTTTCTCCAGCATGGCGAGCGCTTCGGGAATTCGCCATGCCGCTTTGTTGCGCGGTCCCACCGCGTTGGAGACCGAACGGAGCTCCAGGCACGGGATGCCGCGGGCGAGGGCGGCGCTTGCCGCGCCGAAGCCTTCCATGCCCTCGGCGGCGGCGCCGGGCACCCGCCCGGCAAGCTCCAGGGCATGCTCCGCCGTGCCGGTCACGGTCGAGACCGTAAGCACAGGACCTGTGCTTACAGGCAGCCCGGCGGCCGCCAGAGCCTCGGCAACGCGGCCGACAAGCGCCGCGTCGACGGGCACGCGGGCCGAGCCGAAGCCGAGCTTGTCCAGGCTGAGGAAACCCCCGGGCGTCTCGGCGCCCAGATCGGCCGCGAGAATCTCGCTTGCCACGACGAGCGAGCCGACCGCGGCCCGGCCCTCGAAGCCGCCGGCGATTCCGGCGGCTACGACGAGGTCGTACTCGGCGGCGGCGAGCGCCGTCGTGGTGGAGATAGCCGCGGCCACGGGCCCGACGCCCGCGAGCTCCACGCGGAAGCCGGGCGTTCCGGCCAGACCGCGGAGTACGGCGTCCCGTTCGGCTTCGACCGGGGTCATAATCAAGACACGCCTCATGGCAGGCGTTCCGCCGGCTGGGGGCCGGGAAGAGGGAGAATTAAAATCAGGGCTCATTTGCAAGATCTCCTTTAAATGCTGATCCGGATAAGCTATATTATAAACCAATGCTTCGCGGTATAAAAACTTTAGCGCTAAACAAATGTTCTCCATGACCAAATTTATCCGCATTTACGCACGGATCGGGAAGGACTGGAACGTGCTTTTTCCGAACTAATAGCTATTTGAATCCAATTTATGCCTTTCTTGTTCCATGGCAGCCGCATCTGCCGCACATCATCCCCGAGCTTACTCTTCAACGCATAAAGGAGACACACATCTTGAATGAATTTATCATCGGCGCTGTTGTATGCATCCTTCTTCTGACCGTCCAAATCATTCTTATCCTTTACAAAAGAAATCTGGAAAAACGGAAACATCATGAAGAGCTTGTCAAAAAGTACGGCCTGCTGTTGAAAATTATGCATACCGTGGATGTCGGCACCTGGTCGTACGATTACTCGTCCCAGCGCGTTCCTTTCACATCGGAAGCTCTGTTCAAAATTACCGGCTATCGGGCTGAATATTTCGCTACCCAGCAAGCATGGGAAAGAATTATCCATCCGGACGATTTTCAGCGGTACAGGGTAGCGTGCGATAACGTCAGACAGGGGATTTCCGATTTCAGCGAATACCGGATCGTTCACGCCCGAGGTGATATCCGGTGGGTAGAGGTGCGGATGATTCCGACACTGGATGAAACGGGCGGCCGGATTGTCCGTCTGGACGGTGTGGTGCTGGATATTACGGCCCGCAAATCGGCGGAGGAAGCTCTGCTGAGAAGCGAGCAGCGCTACCGTTCTCTATTCGAACATCATTCGGATGTGATCGTGGAGCTGGATCTGCACGGGAAGGTTCTGGATATCAATTCGGCCGCCCTGGAAATTACGGGGAACGGGCACAATATCGCAAACCCGCTGTCGCTTATCGAATTGTTCGGCGTGGACAGCCTGAAGCGGTTGTCGGTGTATTTCGAGCAGGTGGTGCAGGGGACGACCCAGACGTTTGAATTGATCTCTCACCATAAAGAAGGCCGCATGTACCACTGGGATATAAAAATGGTGCCCGTGTATGTAAACGGCGCGGTTACGGGAGTTTTTGTCCTGTGCCGGGACATCACTCCGAATAAACGGACGGAGCAGTCGTTAAAAGAGAGCGAGGCCATGTACCGTCTGATCGCGGAAAATATGACGGATCTTGTGGCCGTAGTCGGTACGGACGGAAAGTTCCGCTACACGTCTCCTTCTTATAAAGCCAGGCTCGGTTTGGACGGGGCGGCCGCGGCGGATTTGTCGCTGTACGATATCATGCATCCCGAAGACGAGAAGCTTGTCCGGCTTAAGCTGGAAGAAATGCCGGAATCGGCTTGCGTATGGACGGCGCGCTGCCGGCTTATTCACGCGAACGGCTCAGAGCTGCATTTCGACTGTGTGGCGAGCCCTGTCCAGGGAGCCGCCGGGAAAGCGGAAAGCATTATCATCGTATCCCGGAACATCACGGAGAGAGTGCTCATCGAGCGCGAGCTGATGGAGAACGAAGAACGGTACAGGCATCTGATCGAGCTGCTGCCCCAGCCCTTGACGATGATCCGCGACGAGCGGTTTATTTATGCGAATCCCGCAGGACTGGAGCTGTTCGGAGCCGCGCTGCCCTGCGATTTCATCGGCCGGAGCATCTACGAATTCATGCATCCGGATTATGTGGAACAGGCCCGAGGCCGCGCGAATGCGATGGCGCAGGAGGAGTATGCTCCGCCGCTGGAATACAAAATGGTCCGTTCCGACGGGAGCGTCATCGACGTGGAAGTGACGGGCATCTACGACGCACTGTCGCTTTCCTCCCTTCACGTGCATACGGATATTACGATGCGCAAGCAGATGGAGCAGGCGCTCCGGGACAGCGAAGAACGCTACCGCAGTCTTGTGGAGCTGTCCCCGGTTTCGATCGCGCTCTATAAAGACGGGCAGGTAACCTATGTGAATCCCGCTGCGGTCCGAGTACTGGGCGCGGGATGCCCGGAGGAGATCATAGGCACGACGCCGCAGGACTGGCTTCAGCCGGGTACGCTCTTCGAAGAAGAATATGCCATCCGGGAACGGGGGACCAGCGCTCCTATCGATCTGGCCATTACCCGGCGGGACGGCAATGTGGTCGATATGCTCGCGACCGCCATCTATGACGCCCGGACCGAAGCGTTCCTTGTTTTCTTCGAGGATATTACGACGCGTAAACAGGCGGAAACCGCCTTGCAGGAAAGCGAGAGGCTAAGCCGCCACCTGGTAGAGCTGTCGCCGATACCGACGATTCTGACCCGGGACCACAAATTTGACTACGTCAATCCTGCCGGCCTGGATCTGTTCGGAGCGGGTACGTCCTGCAGCCTGATCGGCCGCTCGATTTACGACACCGTCCACCCGAACTATAAGGATAAGGTGCGAGCGCGGCTGAACGCGGTTTACGAGAACAAGGAAGCCACCCGCATCGCCGAGCACAAGATCATCCGGCTGGACGGGCGGATCATCGACGCCGAAGTCGTATCCATCCCCATTCCGTACATCGGCATGGATGTCGCCATGACCGTCATCCGGGATATAAGCGAACAGAAGAAGGCGGAGAAGGACCGGGACTATGCGGAACAGATTGTCCGTGAGAGCAAGGACCGCTATTATATGCTGCAAACGAGCCTGGACCGCTTCTCAAGCGATTTATTCGGGCTTATGAACGTGCAGGAGCTGGACCGGAGGCTTATTCAGGAAGTGCGGGAAATGATCCGCACAGAGAAGGTCAGTCTCGTTGAGGTGGATAAGCTGAACAAGATTACGGTCAAAAACGGCAGCTCGGACATTCCCCAACACGTCTGGGAGGAGATTGTCGAGGGCTGTTCCGACCCGCTGCCCGTCTGCGAAATTATCGACACGCTCGACGGACATCTGATCCGCATCGGGGAAATTAAAGGAAAAAGCTACCTGCTGTGCATCGGGGAAAAATCCCCTTCTCTCGTATTGCAATCCAAAAGGGTGTGGATCAAAACGATTGCCCGTTACGCGAGCGTCCTGTACGACAATTTCAGAGTCATCGAAGATCTGACGCAAGAGCTCCGCGAGCTGGCAACCCGCCATAAGACGCCTTCTTGGCTGATCCGGCTTCTATTCACTTTATCCGAGAATGAAAGCAAGCGTCTTTCCCAGGATCTGCACGACGGGGCTTTGCAGGAGCAGATCATCTGGTACCGCAAGCTGGACGAGATCTCGTCGGACGACGGGGTTCCGCCGGGCCTGCGCGAGAAGTTGGCGCCAATTACGCAGGGGCTTCTCGACGTTATTTACCAGATCCGTATCACGTGCAACGAACTGAGGCCGCCGATGCTCAAGGAAGAGGGTCTGGTGGCTTCTCTGGAGGCCCTGTTCGAATTTACGCAGCTGCGGAGCGACTATTCCATTGCTTTTGACTACACGGGCTTTCACGGGTCTCTACACGACGACGATTTGTTGATCGGGTTGTATCGAATTGTACAGGAGCTTCTGGCCAACGCGACGAAACATTCTAACGCAGTGAAAGTTCAATTCAAGTTGTCGGCTCACTCCGACCGGATTCATTTGAGTTATGAGGATAACGGAATCGGTATGGATGTTAGTGGAATGGTGGAGTCCTTTAACAGTATGGGAGTTTACGGCATTAAAGAAAGAGTTCGCAGTATGGATGGCGACGTTGAGTTTTACTCCTCCCCGAACAATGGGCTCGCCGTTTTCATTAACGTACCGGTGAAACAGAATCAGAAATTCGAAATCAGAAATTGGAGTGTTAGGGATAACGATGATTGAGATCTTATTGGTCGACGACCACCCTTCCGTCATGGAGGGGACGAAAATGCTGCTGGAGCAGGATACCAATATGAAAGTCTCCTTGGCTCATACGGCCAAAGAAGCGATGGAGCTGGCGGTTGCCCAGCATTTTGATGTAATGCTGATCGATCTGCACATGCCTACGATGAACGGGATCGATCTGGCCAAACAAATTCTCAACCTTATTCCGGACGCCGTCATCCTGATCTACACCGGCTTTGAATTCAACAATCATTTTAATCTGATGATTGAAGCCGGGATCGCCGGATTTGTCCTCAAAACGGCAAATAAGGAACAGCTCGTAACGGCTGTGCGCTGCGCTCTCAGGGGCGAAGCCGTGCTGCCTTTGTCTCTCGTGAAACAGCTTAGGCGGGCGACGGGCAGCCAGTTTGCGGAATCGGCAAGCGGCAATCCGGAAACGCAGGCAGTCAACTCCAAGGAATACGAGATCTTGAAAGAGATCGCGAGAGGAAGAAGCAACAAGGAAATCGCCGCATCCGTCCTGATGAGCCAGCGTTCGCTGGAGTACTGCTTGACGAACCTGTTTCACAAGCTTAACGTGAAATCACGGATCGAAGCGGCCATGAAAGCGAAGCAGCTGGGTCTGCTGTCCGATGAGGATTTTCCGAAAATGGCCTGATAAAAAATTTATCAAGTTCGACATAAACCCGACCGTACACAGCCGTGTTACGGTTTTTTTGTCTATTTATTACCATTAATCCGACAGGGATTTACAAGTTTCCGCAATATTTTTGCGGGTTCCCGCAAAGTTTTTTCGGTTACCACCGCTCTTTTGCGGTTTATGATTAAAACATCTTCTAGGTCTTTTAACCTATGCCGGATTGCTCAGATTTTTAACGCTCCCGAAAAAGAGAATGCGAATTTGCGGGTAAATGCCTGCCTCTAACCGCGGGCGTTTCACAACGAAGGTCCCGGGCTGAGATCATTTTATACACATAAAGGATGGTTGATTGAAGTGCAGAATCCAAACGGAGTTAAAGATTTGCTGAACAGCACCATCGCATCGATGAGTCAGGTTTTTCCCATCCCCATCGTCACGAATCCGCCCAGTATGCTGCAAAATGCGGTCATCCAGGGCGAGATCGGGGTGTTGATCGGGATTGTTGGCGATGTCGAAGGGAGACTGGTGATCGAAGGAGATATGCAAACGTTCGGTAAACTGGGACAATCCATGTTTGGCATGCCTCTTGAGGGTGAAATGCTCCATAGTTTTGTAGGAGAAATGGCGAATATGATTGCCGGAAATACATCGGCCATCATTTATCAGAAAGGGCACAAAATCGATATTACCCCGCCCACGGTCATGGTAGGTCAAATGCAGCTTTACGGATTCGAGAAGGGGATTTCAATAGCGGTTTCCCTCCAGGAAGTCGGAACCATCCAGATGATCCTTCTTCTGCAGAAAACCGAAGCCGCTTAAGGAAGCATACACAACTAATCGAAAATTAAAGGTGGGGGAACACATGGAAAAAACGAGAGTCATACGAGCGCTGTGGGACAATTCCAGAAGAAGAACCGATTACAATCCGGAACGAAATGAGGGAGAATTGACGAGCGAAGAAATAGACGACATTCTGCACGATCTGGAGGCCGAGCTCCGAGTCATTGAAGGGCGCAAAGGCAGGAGGTACGGACAATGAAATGGTACCGCAATCTGAAAACCTCCGCAAAGCTGGTTTCGGCATTCGTGTTCATCGCGATTCTGCTTGTATTTACGGGTTTTTTCGGACTCGTTAATATGAGCAAACTTAACAACAGCCTGAGCAGCATGTATGAGGATAACCTGGTTCCGATTCGTCTCGTTTCGGATGCTTCCTACTATTATCAGCTGATACGAACGGATCTTAGGGATATGAACGATTTGGCGGAAACTCCGGCCCAGAAAGACGAGTACAAGAAGAAAATCGACGAGAACGTGAAAAAAATCGGAGACAAGATCGGGACCTACGAGAAAACAGAGGTCACTCAGGGTGAAAAAGATCTGCTTAAGGCTTATCATCCCGTATGGGAGAGCTACCAGAAGCAGCTGGAGGAAGCCGTTAAAATTGGCTATGGCAACGACCGGGAGGCGTTTAAAGGCCTGATCGCGGACGGCGTCTTCAAAACCAAGGGCGACGAGCTGTTGAAGGTTTTCGACGACATGTTCGAGATTAACGTGAAGCTGGCGGAAGAACGCAATGCCGAAGGCGCCGCTTTGTACAAAAGTTCCAGCAACGTGACCTTCGGGGTGATGATCGCGGCTTTCCTGATCTCCATCGGATTGGGGTATGCTATCGCGCGGATCATTTCCCGGCCGCTTAACCGGGTGGTCGGTCTGGTCGGTAAAGTATCCGCAGGCGATTTGACCGAAGTCACGGACATCGACACCCGCGACGAAATCGGGCAGCTGGCCAAATCCGTGAACGAAATGGTTTACAGCCTGCGAAGCACCGTGGGCGGTATTCTGACGTCGGCTGAGAGCGTGTCCGCGGCAGCCGAGCAGATTTCGGCGAGCACGCAGGAAATTGCCAGCGGAAGTGTCAGTCAAGCGGGCGCCGCGCAAACCATCCACGAGCTGTTCAAGGAGCTGTCGACCGCGATTACGTCGGTCGCGACCAGCGCCGAACAAGCCTCGGAGGTATCTTCGGACGCGCTGGATATCGCCCAGCAGGGCGGCAAGATCGTGAATTCGTCCATTGAGAGCATGAACCAGGTCAATGAGCAGGTGTCCAGACTCGAAGAGGATTCCAACAAAATCGGAGAGATTATCGAAGTGATCGACGATATCGCCGAGCAGACCAATCTGCTTGCCCTGAATGCGGCCATCGAAGCGGCGCGCGCGGGGGACCAGGGACGCGGGTTCGCGGTCGTCGCGGATGAAGTCCGCAAGCTCGCCGAACGGAGCGGGGAAGCGACGAAGCAGATTACCGCGATTATCAAGGGCATGCAGGAGAATACGCGCCAGAGCGTCAAGGCGGTCGGCAACGGTGTGGTCCTGTCCCGCCAGACGGGCGAATCGTTCCATAACATTATCGGCATGGTGAACGAATCGGCCAATAAGGTGATGGAGATTGCCGCGGCAAGCGAGCAGCAGGCGGCGCAGTCCTCCGAGGTTATGTCGTCGATCGAGAGCATCTCCGCCGTAACCGAGCAGTCGGCGGCAAGCAGCGAAGAGACGGCCTCGACGGCCCAGTCGCTCGCCGGATTGGCGGAAGAGCTTAACCGGACGGTAGCGGTGTTCAAAATCAGCAAATCCGCCTAGCGAGGCAGGGACCCCAGTCAGCCTGATTGGGGTTATTCTTTTAACGGCGGGAGCCGGATTCCGTATGAACGGCAGGGAGGACCTTTTTATGCAGGGAAATGGGCAGGAACAATATGTGGCGTTCGGCATCGACCGGGAACAGTACGCCATCCGGATTTACGATATTCACGAGATTATTAAAATGCAGGCCGTTACGGCCATCCCGAATGTAAAGCCCTATGTCAAAGGGGTGATCAATCTGAGGGGGCGGATCGTCCCGGTCATCTCCCTTCGGACCTTGTTCGGAATGGAAGAAGCGGAGCCGACGAAGGCGTCCCGCATTGTCGTGGTTCATCATCTGGAGGATACCGTCGGGATTATGGTGGATTATGTGAGCAAAGTGACGACTTTCACGGACATTCAGCCTCCTCCGGAGCGGGTGGGCGGCGTGCAGGGCGGATTTTTTACGGGAATCGGGCTTGCGGACAGCGGTCTGGCCGGGATATTGAAACTGGACGAAGTTCTGCTTCACGAATAGGAGTTGACGGGTATGTTGTCCGAGTACAGGGAAATCTTTCTGGAGGAGCTGGAAGAACAGCTTCAGGTCATGGACGGGGAGATTCTAAAGCTGGAGCAGTCGGGTGAGTCCGGGACCGTCATTCAAAGTCTGTTCCGGGCCGCTCATACGATCAAAGGATCGTCGGCGGCGATGGGCTTCGAGGAGATGAAGCAGTTAACCCACGAGATGGAACATTTGCTGGACCGGGTTAGAAGCGGGCAGCTTGCCGTGTCCGGCGCTTTGATCGATCTTCTGTTTACCGCGCTGGATATTCTTAAGCAGCTTAAGCGCGACATCGTGGGCGGGGAGCCGTCTTCCGCAGATATTTCGGAATGTGTCCGGGCGCTGAGGAGCTTCGGCAGTGAAGATCCGGGCCTGGACGGAGATAGGCCGGATGCGGAGGGAATGCCCGCTCATCGCGGTAAACCGTCTCTGTCGCTCGATTTGGGGTTAAGGGTGCAGGAGCGGATGGAACTCGGCCAAAAGCTGTTCTGGGTGGACATCCGGATTGCTTCCGAATGCCTGATCCGCGGAGCCCGGGCGTACGTTATCCATTCGGCGCTGAATGAGCACGGAGACGTGCTTCTGGCCGATCCGGAACCGGAAGGTCTGGACGAGGAGGGCCCCGGGGACCTGCTTTTCCTGTATGCGGGAAATCAGTCCCGGGAGGAACTGCAGGCGTTCGCGGACGGCCTCATGGAGGTCGAGCGGGCCGTGGTGGGGCCGCTTGCGCAAGAGGAAGCGGCGGTAAGCGGAGCCGGGGCCGCAGAGCGCGATGCGGCGGGCGCCGGAAACAGCGCGGCGGCCGGAGTGAACGCGGCGGATGCAGCAGACGCCGGGGGCCGAGCGGGCGGCGTCATGTCCGCAGAGGAATCCGCGGGTCACACAGGCAGCACTGCGGGCGTGGGAGACAGCGGAGTCGCCGCAGTGAACACGGCAGGCCCGGCGCGCAGCGCAGCGGCTCCGGCGGGCGCGGCAGGCGGCCCGGCCGCCGCGGCAGATCCCGCGTGGAGCGCGGGCAGCACGCCAGCCGCCGCAGACGCGCCGCCGCACGCGCCGCCGCACGCCACGGCACCGGCCTCCCAGCCGGCGGCGGAGGATGCTTCCGCTCCGGCGAAGGCCAAGTCTCCGACGATCCGTGTGAGCGTCGAGCGGCTGGAGCACCTGATGAACCTGGTCGGAGAACTCGTGATCGACCAGACCCGCATTCATCAGGTGGAGCGGACGCAGCGGCGGCGTTTCGCCGACGAGACCGTCGACGAGCTGGGCGACATTGCCGATCATCTGTCGCGGATAATCGGCGATCTGCAGGAAAGCGTCATGAAGACGCGAATGCTGCCGATCGAACAGCTCTTCAACCGCTTTCCCCGCATGATTCGGGATCTTTCCCGCATGCTGGGCAAGGAGATCGAGCTCGTCCTCGAAGGAAAGGATACCGAGCTGGACCGGACGCTCATCGAGGAGATCGCCGACCCGCTGATTCATCTGATCCGCAACGCGGTGGATCACGGGATCGAGAAGCCGGAGGTCCGGACGTTGTCCGGCAAAAGCTCCGGAGGCGTCCTCACGATCCGGGCCGCCCATGAAGACAACCAGGTCGTCATCTACGTGCAGGACGACGGAGCGGGGATCGATCCCGCCCGGATGATCCGTTCCGCGCTGGAGAAGGGGATCATTACCCGGGAAGAAGCCGGACAGATGAGCGAACGGGAAGCCGTGGAGCTTATTTTCCGCCCGGGTTTTTCAACCGCAAGCACAGTAAGCGACGTGTCCGGCAGGGGTGTCGGAATGGATATCGTCCGCAGCCACATTGAGAAGCTGAACGGGCTGATCGACATCGAAACCCGCCTCGGACAAGGAACCTGCTTCAAAATCAAGCTTCCCCTGACACTGGCCATTATCGTGGGCCTTCAGGTCAAACTCGGCGGGCGGACCTTCATCGTCCCGATGAGCAACATCGCAGAGATCGTCCGCGTGAACCCGGATGAGATTCGCAGCATTCAGGGACAGTCGGTCATCGTGCTGCGCAATCAGGTCATTCCGGTTGCCCGGCTTCACGATTACCTCCAGATCCCGTACACGGCGTATCCGGGCAGCCACATTCCGCTCGTTATCGTGGGATCGGCCGAGAAACGCCTCGCTTTGGCGGTCGACGAACTGATCGGCAACCAGGAGATCGTTATCAAGTCGCTGGGGCCTTTTATCGGAAAAGTCGACGGCATCGCCGGGGCAACCATTCTGGGCGACGGAAACGTGGCCCTTATCCTGGAGATCGCCTCCATCATCGGCAGGGCCGGCGGCCAAAGTTTGTTGCCCTGATTAAGCGTTTTGGGGCCTGCCTTTTTGGTTCGGTGGTGGATGTAGCTTTGCAGGAGGCGTTGCGGAACTTTCCGGTTTAGACGTAGGATGTTTTAGCATGGTGATAGTATCCGGTATTTTCGTATTCCTTGAGATGTACAGAAGGTTTTGTGTGAAGTTATTTGCTCTCGGGAATGGTCCGCCCTTACAGCTAATTCTGGATACTGAAGGGTGAACTGACTGAGCTACGGGTACCCGGCTGCCTGCGGGCGTGGCCTGTCTAGACGAGTTCGTATCGATCGGAAAGCTTGGCCATTGAAGGATGAGTTGAAGGTGTTCAGTGAAAATAAAGTATTTTCTTAATGCTTAGGTTAAGATAAGTCCCCTGTTTAAGAACTACATGCTACCCGCATACGTTCTTTAATTAGTAATTGGAAATGGAGTATAATGAGAAGGACGTAGCCCAAGCGAAGGCGCGGGAGCGTCCTTTTTATTGAACTAACGGGCAGGATAGTTTAAATGTTCATGTTGTTATTAAAGTTGCCTAAAACTATTCGTCCATGGATATTATTTGAGTACTTGCTTTCAAAAGAAAAGTGAGGATTATATTAGAGTTATTTCTAATATAGTCCTCACTTTATTTAAGCTATTTCCTTATGTTTTAACAACTATAATCGTAGGCGAAAGAGGGAGCTTCCGAAAATTAGAAAAAATCTTGCCTAATTTTTCTGGATTATATCCTAAACCGTGTAGAAGCAATATTGCCTGTTTCACCATCCGGGAAAAACATATCTCCAGTAAACAGAACGCTATCTTCATTGTACTACTTCCAGATACGTTTCAATTTCATTGAAATTGTTGACTGATGATACAGAATGTAGTCCAGCCAGATACTATTAGTTAAAGTCGAAGTAATTATAAGGGGATGTACCAAGCAGCCATTTAAGGCTTTTGGTACGCCCTCCTTTTTTATGCAAAATAATGCCCTTTTTCGAGATCGGCGATCAATCCGGGCTGTATCGGTTTCCAGCCCAGAAGCTCCCGTGTTGCCAGACTCGCTTGCGCAGTGTTAGACAAGCCTGTGATGTCGAATGCCGCAATGGGGCCAAGAAAGCCGAAATGGGCGGCAGCTTCTTCAGGTGTGATGCTGACCGTCGGCACGTTCAATTGCCGCCCGATGACCGCGGCGATCTCGCGGAACGGAATGCCTACATCGCCGACGCCAAACAGCCGTGAGCCGGCCGGGGCGGATTCCAGCGCCAGTCGGTACAGAACCGCCGCATCCAGGAGGTGAACCGCCGGCCAGCGGTTCGTTCCGTCGCCGATGTAGGCGGCGAAGCCCTTCGCCCGGGCGATGTTGATCAGCTTCGGCACAAAGGCCCTATCGCCTTCGCCGTGCACGGACGGTGAAAGCGTGACGATGGATGCCCGAATACCCCGTTCTGCCATTGCGAGCACTGCATGATCCACGGTTTGTCCATCTGCGTGAGCCGTGTGAGCCGTGGTAATGAACGGCTTTCCGGAACCTTCGAGCGCAGCTCCCATGACTTCAACGGCCCGCAAATCCAGAGCCAGCGCATCCGTCAAGTCGGAAAAATCGCTAGTGAACGCTAGATGAATCACGCCGTCCGCAGCAGCAGCGGCGCTGCGCAGAGTATCGAGATCGTCCAGTGTGCCGTACAGCGCTTCGGCCCCCGCCGCCTTTAATCCCGCGGCTTTCTCTTCAGAACGGCAAAGACCCGACACTGTATGTCCCGCGCCGATCAGTTCCCGGACGACCGCGGAACCGACGTACCCTGTTGCTCCTGTAACAAAAACATGCATAATGATATCCTCCTTCATAGGTTGACTGCTTGATCATGTTAAACATAAACTATGAAGTGAACTCTAGGGCAAGCGGCCCAAAGGAGAAATGATGATGAAAATTCAGGAACTGGCGGACAAGATGGGATTAACGATCCATACGATCCGCTTTTATGAAAAGGAAGGCTTGCTGGATGATCGGCATGTCCGGCGAGAAAGCAACAATTACCGTAACTATTCGGAAGAGGCTGTCGAGCGGTTGAGGCTCATCAAGAATTTCCAGTCCATCGGTTGTTCGCTGGCCGAACTGAAGGAAGCTTTGCAGGAATGCGACACCAATATGAGCACCAATCTGCAGATTATAGATTGGATTCGCGGCAAGAAAAAGGAGATCGAAAGCAAGAAGGAAGAATACGACCAAATGCTGGACTCCCTTAACAAGATGCTGGAGTACAAGACTCTACTCATGAACGATCCGCAAAAAGCTCAAGAGATGCAAATGACTTGGTATGCCAGCTCATCCGATTGAGCTGCATTGTAGCTTCCCATTAGTCCATGCGGAACAACTGAAACAGGAACGCATACAAGCGATTTCGTTCGGCGACTCGGAAATTTTTTGAAAAGGAAACAGGTGATATTCTTGGTCAGGTCGCTGCACAAGAACATGATGACCTGCATGAACCTGAATTGCGATTGCAACATCCCGTCTCAAAAGGTTCTTGAATACTGCGGGTTCCAGCTTGTTGATGGAGCAAAATTTGCTGGTTCATGTGATGAATGAGCGACATGATTTTAAGTATTACCGGTAATTTGAAGTAGTCCAGAATACACCGATAACCGATACACACGATTACGCTAACGGGGAACGTTAGTTCAATAAATTAGCTTTTACCAACGGTGTAGCTTATCTTACTAAGAATTAAATTTAGTCTAGTAATTTTACAATCATTAGGCATTTTAACTATATTTTAGTATATAATGGTCCTATATGAATAAAGGAGAAGGCCAAATTGAGTATTAGATACCCGCTAAATTTTATTTTGTTCATCGTTGTTTTCCTAATAGTTAACCAGTTTTCATTAAATGACATTTTGAAAATCGCATTAGTCGCAATAATATTGGGTGGTATAGATTACTTATCATTTAAAACGGGACTTATCGAAAAGAAGGTTCCTGTATATATAGGTGCTGGCTTCATGGTGTTAGTAATCGCAGTAATGCTTTCAATAGGGTAGTCATGTTTGGTAAGGGCTCATGCAAAGACTTCCTTGCTTCAGGAATTATGGCTTACGTTGCTTATCTGCTGTGCTGCCTGAATGATCCGCAGGATTCATTCCGTTTCGGTCAAGGAGATCGGCTTTAATGCGGCGAAATGGGACTGTTCAATTTGTACCCACGACATCCGTGATTATTGTAACTGTAGTCATTTCTCGTATACACATATGCCGTCCACATTAATCCGGTGTTTCTCCCGGTCCTTCTTTTTCAATAGTCCTTTACCGGCTGCCTGCCGGTCGAAGGGCTATTTGTGTTTCCTTTTATCGTCCCCCTATAAAAACGTATACCTCCCCCGAGTAAAAATTTGTATAATAAAAGGATAGCTGTACCGGAAGAGCGTACGAAGGCAGGTTCCTTTGACGTTCTTTTCCTGCATCGGGGGCTGCCGGGGATTTTGAAACGTGCCGGGACAGATGCCGTATGAAACCGTGTTTCATTTAACGAATTCAGGTATACTTACTTACTGCCGGATGAACAGAACAGAGGGAGGGAAGACCGTGAAGCTTTTTAACGGCTATTATATAAAAAAAGGCAGACAGTACATAAAAGAAGGAAATTTCGCGAAAGCGCTTGAGTATTACGAAAAAGCCGATTACGGCAAGCTGGACACCGCCGAAAAGATTCGAGTCGCGGAGGTTTACCACGAGTGCGGGCGTACGGAACACGCGCTGGCTCTCCTGGGAGATATTATCGGGAGGGTGAGTTCGGATCAGGCCCATGAGCGGCGTGCGCATATTTTGCAGGAAATCGGCCGGGAAGATGAGGCCATGCGGGATCTGGACGAGGCCATCCGGCTCAATCCCGAACCTTACATGTACTGGTATACGAGGGGAATATGGCACAAGGATTTTCACAATTACGAGGCGGCGGCCGCCGATCTGGAGGAATGCGTCAAGCGCGAGTCCGAAGATTCCGTCGTATCGAGCTACTACGAGCTGGGCATGTGCTACTGGCGGATGGAAGATTACGGGCGGGCGGAGGAAACGTTCCGTAAAGTGCTGTCGTATCCCGACCGGGACATTCCCATTTTCCATTACAGGCTTGGAAAAACGCTGGAGAATCTGGGCCGGCTGGAAGAAGCCGCCGCTTCTATGCGCAAAGCCGTCGATCAGGTGATCGAATGGGAATACATATCGGATAAGGGGCAGCAGCTTGTGCTCACCCGGACCGGCTACGGCGCGGGAGCTTTCCGGATTTTCATGGAAGAGGCGGAGCGCACCTGTGGATTCCGCAAGGATCTGGCGGGTCTTTATGCGGGGCTGAAACGGTACGGGGAAGCTTTGGAAGAAATCAACCGCGCTCTTGAAGCCTACCCGGACAACGACGGTTTGCATCTGCAGCGTGTGGCGGTCTACCGCAGTTCGGGGCGCTGGGAGGACGCAGAGCGCGAACTGGATGTGCTGGAGAAAGGGCGGGACGTGGAAGAGCGCGTGCTGTGGATGGAAAGAGTCCTTCTCTACCGGGCGCAGAACCGGGATTCCGAAGCGGTCCCCCTTCTTCACAAGCTCTACGAGCAGGATTCCGGAAATCCGATCGTCTGCTACTGGCTGGCGGACGCTTACCTGGATCTGGGCCAGACCGAGAAAGCGCTGGAATTCAACAAGCGCCTGCTGGAACTGGAGGACGACGATCCTCTTAACGAGCAGCAGCGGGGTTTGATTCTGGAAGAGACCGGCGCCTACGGGCAGGCGGCGTCCGCTTACGGCCGAGCGATCGCGATGCAGGACCGGGCGGATTTCCGCATGAAGCGCAGCTATGCTTATTTCATGGACTCCCGCTTTGACGAGGCCCTGATGGATCTGCACCATGCGGCAGAGCTGGAGCCCGGCATTTCCGAAGGCGCCGGCTACCATCATGCGATGGGCCGGGTGCTTGAGGAGATGGGCCATCTTGACATGGCCATCGCTTCGTTTACGAAAGCGATCGACATTCAGCCGGAGCATGCGGCCTATTACGAGAGCCGGGCGAAATGCTACCTCACGCTGCGCGAGCTAGAGAAGGCGGAGCTGGACTGCATCGTCGGCTACGATAAGGATGCCTCCTATACGGATCTGATCAGTCTGCGGGGCAATGTGCTGTACTTGAAAAAAGAGTACGCCGAATCACGCAACCTCGCGAGCCAGTTTTCGAGACTTCATCCCGACAGTCCTTCGGCTTTTTTCAATCTGGGTATCGTCTGTTTCAAGCTGGAGGGGGAAGAGGATGCGGCACGCAACGCTTTCGACCAGGCTTTGGCCCTGGACCCGTCATACGGAGCCTGTTATATTTACAAGGCTTATCTGGATTACGGCCGGCTGGATTTCCGGGAGGCAATCGAGAATCTGGCCAACTGGAGCCTGTTCACGTTCCCGGAGCTTTCGCTGGAAGAAAGACTCGAACATCTGGAGGAGCTAGACGGGCTGAACGAAACGGTATTGGAAGGAGCGGCACGGCGCATTACCGAGCTGTATCAGGGACACGTGTATCTGTCTTAAATGCGTCTCTGTGTTTCAACCTGACGCGAGGCTTGTTATATAACGGATAGAGGAAAAAATTAGGGGGGATTGTTTTTGCAGCCGGTTCATCAGCCTAATGATTTGATCATTTATCCGAGTACCAAAAAAACGATCGGGCTTGCTTTGGCCGCACTCGTTTTTGTTGTTCTGGGCGTCGTGTTTATAGGAGCGGGGCAGTCGGAGGAGGAGCGTTCCCTGGGGCTTGTAGGGATCGGGGGAGTCAGCGTCGTCTTTTTCGGAGCGTGTCTGGTGTATCTGGTTTACCGGCTCTTCAACCGGAAGCCTTCTCTTATCGTGAACGATGAGGGAATTGTGGACCATTCGTCGGCTATCGGCGGAGGCGAGCTGAGATGGGCGGATATCGAGGAGATTATGCTGTACGACTATATGGGCCAGCGGTTTATCGGCATCCGTCTTCACGACACGGAAACGTACCTGGCCCGGCAGAGCGGATTTAAGAAAGCGCTCATGAAAGCGAATCAGGGGCTGGTGCAAGCTACGGTCAACATTACGCAGACCGCCGTGAAGATGCCTTTGGAGGAGCTGTACGAGCTGATGATGGAAAAATGGGAACGCGACCGCGCCAGTGCCTGAAAAGACCGGCCACACCCATGACATTACATAGGGCAGGGACGACGGCAGGCAGGCGCGCCGTATACCCTGCAAACGCCGAAAGGGCGCTCTCCACGGAAAATGGAGAGCGCCCTTTGTCCGATTAGCCGCGCAGGAGCGACTCCGCCCCGTCGACGTAGATTTCCGTCCCCGTGACATGGGAGGACTCGTCGGAAGCAAGGAAGAGCACGAGATCGGCCACCTGCTCGGGCTTTCCCGGCGCACCCTTGAGCGGATGATCGCCTTCCGGAAATTCGACCGGAATTTGAACTTCCTTCAAATCGTCGGTCGGATACGTGTTATCGTCGATATTCGTGTCGATTGCGCCCGGACAGATGGCGTTTACCCGGATTTTGTACCGGGCAAGCTCCAGGGCCGCCATTTTCATAAAGGCTACCTGACCGGCCTTGGTCGTGGCATAAGTAGAAAAACCGATATTGGAAAAGACGCGGTTGCCGTTAATGGAACTCGTGATAATGATGCTCCCGCCCTTTTCTTTCAGATGAGGAATCGCGTATTTGACGGTAGCGAACGTTCCGCGCAGATTGATGTGAATCGTCTGCTCCCATTCGTCGATTTGCAGCGTTTCGATCGGAGCTTTGGTTCCGTTGATGCCCGCGTTGGCGAACACGATATCGATGCCGCCGAACCGGCTGACCGCCTCTTTGAACCCCTGTTCGATCATCTCCGGTTTGGAAATGTCGCACTCGATCACAAGAGCCTCTCCGCCGGCGCTTTCGATGGTTTTTTTCGTTTTCTCCGCGTTATCGGGGGTGCGGTCCAGCATGACGACCTTAGCCCCCTGCTGGGCCAAACGGATGGCCGAAGCTTTGCCGATTCCGGAGCCGCCGCCCGAGACGACGGCCACTTTACCTTCCAAACGTTTATCCGGCATGTGTATGCCCTCCTTTTCAACGTGAGTTCCGCCTGTTCGTAGATCTGAACGGGATAGTAGAACGAGATAAATCCTTTAAGGAATTACCCTCACGCCGGGCGGAGTGAACCAGTTAACGGTTCAGGGCCTCGCGGATGCCGTTCAGGTAGACGATGCCGAGGGCGCGGTCGTAAAGCCCGTAGCCGGGCTTTCCCGTTTCGCCCCAGATCATGCGGCCGTGGTCGGGCCGCAGAGGACCCTCGAAGCCGACTTCCTTGAGAGCCTCCATCACTTCCACCATGTCGACGGACCCGTGCTCGGAGAGATGGGAAGTCTCGCAGAAACTTTTGTCCCCGATCCGCTTGATATTGCGGGCATGGACGAAGTGGATGCGCTTCTGGTGCCCGAAATGACGGAGCATGGCCGGGAAATCATTGTCTTTATGGGCGCCCAGCGAACCGCTGCACATGCACAGGCCGTGATTCCGGCTGTCGTAGAGCCCAAGGAAACGGTCGAGGTTCTCCCGGTTCGTAATGATACGGGGAAGCCCGAAGATCGGCCACGGCGGGTCGTCCGGGTGAATCGCCATTTTGATGCCTTCTTCGTCAGCGACCGGCATGATTTCCCGGATGAAATAAGCGAGGTTCGACCAGAGCTTCTCTTCGTCGACATTTTTATAATGGTCGAAAAGGGTCTTGAGCTGGTCGTCCGTATAGCTCGTATCCCAGCCGGGAAGCTTCAGTTCGCCTGTAAGCGGATTCATTTTCTGCGCGACTTCTTCCTCGTAGATGAGGGCGTTGGAGCCGTCTTCCAGCTCATAGTTGAGTGAGGTGCGGGTCCAGTCGAAGATCGGCATAAAATTGTAGCAGACGGTATCGATGCCGGCTTTGGCCAGGTTGCGCAGCGTTGTTTTGTAGTTGTCGATATAGGCTTGGCGAGAAGGAAGGCCGAGCTTAATGTCCTCGTGAATGGGTACGCTTTCAATTACGTCCAGGCGGAGACCGTGATCTTCGATCGTCTGCTTCAAGCGGGTAATTTTGTCGAGCGGCCATGCTTCTCCGACGGGAACATCGTAGATAGCCGATACGATTCCGGTCACGCCGGGGATTTGACGGATCTTCGTTAAGGTTACGGGATCGTTCTCGCCGAACCAGCGAAAGGTCATCTTCAAGGTGATCATCCTCCCAATAAGTTTCGAGGCCGGGACCCCGGTGCTCGGTGCTGCGGGAATCTCCCGCTTTATCCTGCCAACGCTGCATGCTGTATACGGAATGCGAGCGCCTGCTCTTGCATGCTCAAGAGGTAAGGCATCCCGAATCCTGCCGCTTGCGTCTTCAATCGGTGAAATAGTGCGGAAACTGTTCCCGGAGCTGTGGAAGCTCATGGTCCAGGCTGCCGAGATGCTGTTCCAGCAGCTGAACGGTACGCGCTTCGTCTCGCTTTTTCAGGCTGTCGAACAGCTCCAGGTGCTCTTCGACCAGTTTCCGGGTCAGCACCAGTTCTTTCATGGCCAGGTACCTGAGACGGTTCAGATGGCCCCGCATATGGTAAACCACTTCCAGCAGGGTTGCGTTGCCGGTCAGCTCCAGGATGCACTTGTGAAAAGCCTCGTCCAGCTGCAGGAACTGAATCACATCCTGATGCTCCGCCGCCTCGCTCTGCTCCCGGAGGATACGGCTGATCTGTCTCTCCGCCTGCACGAACTTCTCGGAACTGTCCCAGCTTCCGGCCGCCAGCTTGAAGGCGCTGCTTTCGAGGCTGAGCCGCACAAAGCTGCTTTCTTTCACTTTGGATTCCGAAATGCGGGCGATCTTCTTATGCCTTTGGGGCAGCACCTCGATCAGATGCTCCGTTACAAGAAGCTGGAACGCGTCGCGGATCGGAGTCCGGCTGATCTGGAACGTATCCGCGATTTCACTTTCGAAAATCGTTTGCCCGGGCTCCAGCTTTAACGTGATGATGGAGTCCCGCAAGGCTTCATACGCTTGTTCGCCCAGCGACTTGCCGCTCGTAATGAGGGGGATTTGCCGGGTAGACGCCATAGAACTCACCTCCTTTATATGAGAGTCGGATTAAAATAAGTATACGTGTATACACGTATACGCGTCAATGAAAAACGATCCAGATGCTGGAAGGTTACTGATTACGCGATCAGGCCACTGGTAAAGAGAAGGCTATCACCGCTTGCGGGGATCGGCCTGCAAGCAGGAAGCGGTTCGGTCCGCCTGCCAATCTATGATCGGCCGGGAACCACATGGTCAGGGCCAGCCTTCCGGCGCGCGAATCACGAGCTAGCGTTCCTGCAAGGCATGGCGGCGCTCAAGCTTGGCGCTCCCGCAGCCCGGCGCTAGGCCCTGAAGCGGAACTGCCGCGTGTCTGCGCGTCTGACCGCCTGCCGGGATCGGCCCGGCTGCATCTGACCTGCCCCGGAGCCTCGCCCCGTCCCGCATCCGCCACCCCAAAAAGCAGGTCCTCCGCTACCCGTCCGCATGCTCTGCCGACGGATAACGTGAGGGCCTGCTTCCAGGGCCGGGCTCGCGGTGCGGCTCTACTGCGCCTCGCGGGCCCACTCGGCCAGATATCTCCTGTGCTCCTGCTGCTGCCGCTCGCTGACTTCATGGCCGGAGAAGGGATGCACGTCGATGTGCTTATCCCCTTCGATCCGGTTGTAAGCGGCGAAGATGGACTCCGGCCAGCACACCATATCCTTGAGCCCGACGGTCATCCGGACAGGCACGCGGATTCGGTGGGCCAGGTTCATCATATCGAAATGGGCAAGCGTTTCGAATACCGGTTCCAGCCGGTCCGGGTTCCGCTTGATAAAATCGGCGGCTTCCTTCAGGGAACCGACCGAGTTCAGCACGCCGAAGTCCATGTGGCACATGTTCGGGATGTCCGCGACGATCAGCGACACTTTCTCGTGAAGCGCGCCCGTGATCAGCGAGAGGCCTCCGCCTTGGCTGCCGCCCACTACCGCGATTTTGGACGTCCGCACTTCCGGCCGTCCGGCGGCCCACTCGACCGCTTTGTACGCATCCAGCGTAACCGCCATGTAATAGCAGCGGTCCTTGTCGAGGATGTTCTGCGTCATCCAGCCGGTACTGGTCCCTCCGTCGTAGTCGAGCCGGTTGCCGGTTTCGCCTCCTTGCCCCCTCACATCGACGGCAAAAACGGCAAAACCCTGCAGCAGCCACGC
Organism: Paenibacillus sp. RC84; assembly: GCF_041260495.1. Taxonomy (NCBI): domain Bacteria; kingdom Bacillati; phylum Bacillota; class Bacilli; order Caryophanales; family Paenibacillaceae; genus Paenibacillus; species Paenibacillus sp. RC84. Next base: position 102,737 of record NZ_JBGBYL010000012.1, on the reverse strand, counting down.
CGCATACCGTTCCGGCAGGCCTTTGTCGGCCGTGTATCCCGGGAACATAACGAGACAGGGGTAGCTCTTCTTTTGCAGAAAAGAGGGGACCAGAAACCAGCCGTGGATAGGGGTTTCGTCAAACCCTTCGTAGGTAACGTGATAAGTATCGACTCCGTTCATGAGCGAGTCTCTTCGCTCGACACGGGCGTTGAGGGGCTTGCTTTTGAAAAGGTCCAGCTTCTTGTCCCAGAAATGATCGGCTGCGGACGGGTCCAGCGTCAGTGCGGGCTTGTACTGATGAAGAGTATGAATTCTTTTCTCGACGGCATTCATTTCCTAATCCTCCAGTAATTTTGAAGTTTTATTCCATTTATTATAAACTCGCCAAGTGGAAAACACACGATGTTTTTGTGTGCGAAAGGACAGGAAGAAGCGGACCGATTCGCAAAATAAGGTTGTAACCGGAGTCTGTCGTAACTAAAATGATAGAAAAGCATAAATCCTATATCTGCGCTATGAAGGAGAACGCCTGCCATGACTACGGATTCGGTCAGCATCAGACCCGCAACGGCGGAAGATACCCGCCAGCTTCACGATCTCATGATCCAATATATCGTCGGCTTCTATAAAAGGCCCCGTCCGGATGAACGCGAGCTGGTTAAGCTCATTGACCATCTCCGAGAGAATCCGTCCGCCGGTCTGCAGTTTGTAGCGGAAAGAGACGGTACGCTCGTCGGCTTCGCGACGCTGTATTTTTCGTTCAGCACGCTTCAGGTCAAACGGACGGCCGTGCTGAACGATCTTTTCGTCGATGCTTCGGCCCGTGGACATAAAGTCGGAGAGCGGTTGTTCCGCTCGTGTCTGGCCTATATCCGGGAGCAGGGCTTTGCTTACATGACGTGGGAAACGGCCAAAGATAATACGGCGGCCCAGTCGTTGTACAACAAAATGGGCGGGCATGTCTCTACGGACTGGCTCGTATACGAGATCGAGTAAAACGGACAGCAGCCCGTCCGTGATGGACAGGCTGCTTCAAGCGGCCGGTTAAGGCGCGCATATCTCCGGCGTGTCGTACCGGATAGGCCGGAACGTGCCGGATGCTGCGGATTCACGGGCTTGGACGCACATCAAAGCGCTTAACAGGCCGTCGTCCATCGTAGCGACCGGTGAAGCGGTGCCCCGCATCAGCCCGGCGAAATTGGCCGCAAGGGCGGAGTCGCCGCCGAAATGGTTGTCGCCCGCCCCGATCTCGTAAGTCTCCACACGGGGTGTGTGGTGCATGAACACTTTCACCTGGCTCGTGTAGAAATCGAACTCGACGGTACCTTTGTACCCGAGGAAACGCGCTCCTCTGGAAGCGGCCGCCCGGCGGGCGAAGAAATTTTGCGAATACGACACATGCATGCCCGATTCGTAGCGGATCAGCGCGCTGCCGGAATCCTCGTTGCCGGTATCTTCGGCGTATAAGCAGTATTCCCACGTCTCCGGGATATCCTTGGAGGGGAACGCCGTGCTGTCCGGGCAGGTCCGCTTCTCTTCGCAGTCGGCGCATTTCAGGCCCGCAGGTTTCGTCCCTTTGAAAATCTGCTTGGACGTCATGGCGGCCACATCCGTCGGAGCGAGGCGGAGAACCGAATTGATATAGTCGAAGTCGTGTGTCGCCTTCTGGAGGAAAAGTCCGCCTGTTTCGGCTTCGTCCCGATACCAGTTCTGGTAATACACCGCTCCGTACGGCACGTTATTGACGGCCTGCACGTGCTCGACGGTGCCGATTTTACCGGAGTCGATGATTTCCCGGACGAAATTGACGATTGACGTGACCCGCAGGGGAAACGATACCACGACCGGCGAACGAGACGCCTCGTAGCCCTGTTTCAGCCGGAGCAGATCTTCCATCGTTGTCGCGACAGGCTTTTCCAGATACAGCGGCAGATGGCGGGAAAGCACCTTGAGCGCCATGGGCGTATGCAGGGAGCAGCGCGTTCCGATCAGAACGCCGTCCAGCCGTTCGTTACCCAGCATCTCGTCGGCGGATGCGTAGAAGGAGATATCCTCCCGTCCTTTTTCACGGAACTGTTCCCGAAGTTCCCCCAGGCGGATATCCGTGATGGCGGTTATTTTGCAGTCCGGGTCCTCCTTCATGATCTCCGACGCAACGTGGCTGATGCGGTCGCCGTAGCCGATTATTCCCAGGTTCATAGAAGCTCCTCTTTTCTGAATCGCATTTGGTAAAGGAATAAAATCCATTACGTTCAGTATAAAAAGGGAAGCCTTCTTTTTCTTTGTCCGAAGGGCCGGATTTTTTGTCCCTTTTTTAGTTGAGAACGGTAAGGGAGGCGAGAGAGTGAAGGAGAAAGAGAAGGAGCCGCGCGAAAAGCCTGGTGCCCAAGAAGCCCAAGAAGCCCAAGAAGCCCAAGAAGCCCAAGAAGCCCAAGAAGCCCAAGAAGCCCAAGAAGCCCAAGAAGCCCAAGAAGCCCGTACCTTGGAACACCAAGAAGTTCCGGCAAGTGGAGAAACCCGGGAGGCCCGGCTTAACCGGATGCAGAGGACGCACCTGGAGCAGGTGATCCGGATCGGCAGCATCATCACGATGTATTATTTCGAGCATGGGAAGGACTACGTGTTCCGGGGAGAGCGGCATAACTTCTGGGAGTTTCTGTACGTGGACAAGGGAGAGATCGAGGTCGTGACGGACGACGCCGGGCATGTCCTCAAGCAGGGCATGGCTATCTTCCACGAGCCGAACGAATTTCACAGCTTCCGGGCCGCTCCCGGCAGGGCGCCTAATGTTATCGTGCTGACCTTTGACTGCGATTCTCCGGCCATGAGAGCTTTTGCGGGCGGGGTGCTGAGGCTGGAGGACGAAGAGAGGGATCTGCTGGCCCGGATTGTCCAAGAAGGGGAGAACGCGTTCGAATTTCCGTTCGAGTATCCGCTGAAGCGAAGAGAGAGGGCTCTGCCCGGTTCCGAGCAGCTGCTGCGCTGCTATCTGGAAGCGTTTCTGATCCGGCTGCTGCGTCAAGCGCCGTTTGACGAGAAAGCCTCTCCCGCCCAGCTGTCATCTCCGGCAAGACAGAAGAATCAGGAGGAGCTGGCGGCCAAAGTAATTGCGTTTATGGAAGCGAATGTGGAATCTCCCGTCACGCTGGATGAAATTTCGCGTCATTTTCATATCGGAAAAACGCTGCTCAAAGAGAGCTTCAAAGCGCAGACCGGCACAACCATTATGAAATATTGGAGCCGGATCAAGATCGGACAGGCCAAGCTCCTGATACGGGAAGAGGCGTGCAATTTTACGGAAATCGCCGGCCGGCTCGGATTCGGGAGCGTGCATCATTTTTCCAAAACGTTCAAGAAAGCGTCCGGCATGAGTCCGTCCGAGTATGCACGCTCCGTGAAAGCGAGAATGGGGACGGGGGACGGCCGGACGTAAAAACGATACAAACACAGCAGGGAGGCTCAGCGATGGGTACACAAGCCAAAACAAACGCTTGCCGGATGCTCGACAAGCTCGGTATCCTGTATACTCTTCACGAATACGAGTGGGACGAAGATCAGCTTGATGCGGGAACCGTGGCGGGAAAAGTAGGGATCGGAATCGGCAGCATGTATAAAACCCTGGTTTTGCGCGGGGACAAAACCGGGGTTCTGCTGGCCTGCATTCCGGGAGACAAAGAGCTTCACCTGAAGGCGCTCGCTTCGGTAAGCGGCAACAAGAAGGTGGATATGGCCCCGGTGAAAGAGCTGCAGGCGCTGACCGGCTACATACGGGGCGGGGTATCTCCGCTCGGTATGAAAAAGAACTACCCGCTGTATCTGGAGCGCGCGGCGCTGGAGACCGAGCCGGTGAGCATTTCGGCCGGCCGCCGGGGGCTGCAGATTTTCCTCAGCGGGAAGGACCTTGCGGCGGCAGCGGACGCCATCCCGGCCGACATCACGCACTGAGGAGCGCGGAGAGCCCGGTGAGACAGGCGCTTCCCCGGCGATATTCCCGCGCGCAAAAAGGCCCGCCAGCTTGAATGCTGGCGGGCCTTTCCGGCCTGCACGCAAGGTGCGGGCCGACCGGCTTCCGCTACCGGAGAGCGGCGGCCTGCGGCTGCTTACTTAATCGTTTTCGGCTCCGGATAGTCGACTCCGAGCGTATCCACCGTGACCTTCTTCATCGCCGGCGGAGTTTTGGGACGGTCGTTGGCTTCCGTAGGCTGGTTGACGATCTCGTCGACCGCCTCCATGCCTTCGGTTACTTTGCCGAAGGAAGCGTACTGTCCGTCGAGATGCGTGGAGTCCGCTACCATGATGAAGAACTGGGATCCGGCGGAGTCCGGGTCCTGGGCGCGGGCCATCGAGAGGACGCCGCGGGTGTGCTTCAGCTCGTTCTTGAAGCCGTTGGAGGTGAACTCGCCTTTGATGCCGTAGCCCGGACCGCCGGCGCCGGTTCCGTCAGGGTCGCCGCCCTGGATCATGAAACCGGGGATAACCCGGTGAAAGATTTTGCCGTCGTAAAATCCTTTTTTGATGAGCGAAATGAAGTTGTTCACCGTATTCGGAGCCACCTCCGGATATAGCTCCGCTTTGATGATTTTGCCGTTGTCCATTTCGATGGTCACGACCGGGTTTTTGCCGTCCGTCTTCGGCGGCTCCGAACCGCCCGCGGAACCGGCTGCCGTCGGGGACGGCGTCGGTGCCGGAGTTGCCGTGCCGCTTCCGTCCGTCTTCGCTTTACCGCATCCTGCGGCGATGACCAGAAGGGCCATCACGAGAAGCAGAAGACCTGTAAAACCTTTGCGCTTGCCTGTCATGTCATTCATTCCACCTTATCTGCATGTTCTCGTTCCTATCATACCGCTTTTGGATGCCGGATGGAAATTTTGGGAATCGCGAGACGTGCAGACCCAAGTTTTGACTTGGTTTTTAGACTGTGCTACATTTAAAATGTACATAAATTGCGGACAATTTAATTTTTGTAAATCAAATAAGAGCCGGGTACCTGTACCACCGCCGGGCAGCCGCCACTGTAGTGCGGGACCGCAAAAAAATGGAGGAATTTGACGATGAGCGTATACCCTTATTCGGCCAGAAACATTCGCGGAGCGGAAACGAAGCTTGAAGAGTATAAAGGCAAGGTGCTGGTGATCGTCAATACGGCGAGCCAATGCGGATTTACGTCGCAATATGCCGATCTGCAGAAGCTGTACGAGAAATACCGGGACCAGGGACTTGTCGTCCTCGGATTTCCGTGCAACCAGTTCGGCGGGCAGGAGCCGGGCACGAACGAGGAAGTCAACACCTTCTGCCAGCTCAACTACGGCGTTACGTTCCCGCTGTTCGAGAAGATCGACGTGCGCGGTGAGGAGAAGCACCCGCTTTTCGCTTACTTGACCGAACAAGCGCCTTTCGAAGGCTTTGACCTGAACCATCCGAGCGGGAAAATGCTGAATGCGTTTCTGTCGGAAAAGCAGCCGCATCTGCTCCAGGGCAACGATGTGAAATGGAATTTCACCAAATTCCTCATCGATCGTGACGGCAACGTCGTGAAGCGCTTCGAATCCGGTGTCGATCCTCTGGATATGCAGCCGGCTGTCGAAGCCGTCCTATAGAACCGGCGGACCCAGGCAGCACCGCTGGCTGCCGGAAAGTCTCATCCGGCCCAAAAGAAAAGGAACCTACGACGTAGGTTCCTTTTGTGCGAACAGGGCCAGCTTTTCGAACGGATTGTTCGTGAAGCTGTCGCCGGTTTTGTACACGACCTCCGTCGTATACAGGGGAAGATCCCCGGCCTGATTCCGCTCCAGCACGAGCCGGTCGTGCAGATGGATGAACAGCTTGGCGGTATTCATCGCATCGTCCAGGGCCCGGTGATGGGAGCCGTCGAACGGGATATTCCAGTATTCGAGGGCGGTCTTGAGGCCCATCTGCTGCTGCTTCTCCTGCTGGACGAGTCCGGCCATAAGCTTTTGCAGGTTGTTGTGGTTGCAGATCCAGTCGGTTTTGACGCCATGCATCCGGCAGTCGCTGCCGAGCTGGATCAGGTCGTCGGGGCCCCACGCGCACAGATAGTAGTCTCCGTCTCCGATCCATTCCAGCAGACGTTCCAGCACGAGCGGCCAAGGTTCCGCCGATTGCAGCTCGCTTTGCTTAATTCCGGTCAAGGCCTGGGTGGAAGCGGAAATAACCGGAGACCGGTCGGGTTTAACGAAAGACTGGAACGTGCCGGTAACGGCAGGTTTGCCGTCCGTGATTTCAACGGCCGCCGCTCCGATTTCGATAATTTCCGAAACGTGGATCTTTTTGCGGGTTACGGTCATCTCCAGATCATACACAATTACTTTCAAAGAAACTCACCTCCTAGAGAGAAACCCTCATCATATCGTGTGCCAGCAACACGCCCGGTGTGCCGGTTTTTTTATATTGGGCTAAAACCTCTTCGTAAGGCTCGTCATCCGTAAGATGAATCGCGATCACTTGAGGGATCCGGTCGACCGGATAGAAGGTCAGGATGCCTTCCAGGCTCGTATGGATGCTCATGTCGCCCCGGGCCTGCGTCGCTTCGTGGATCAGTACGTCTATCCTTGGCTGGCTGCGTATCCATTCGCTCGGCGCCGTGTCCGCCGAATACACGAGCACCTTGTCCCCGCATGCGACCCGGATGCCCGATGTGGAGCCGGAATGCAGGCTCGTGAAGACGGAGACCGTCATATCGCCCTGGACGAACAAGGTTCCGGGCTCTGCGCAGTCGAACGGCTGCACCTGGATCTCGAAGCCGATGGGCCACTCGTCGGTCCGGTACGCGCGGAGAATATCGCCGAGCTGGTCCTGATGATCCTGCGGGCAGCAGATGATCAGCGGCTCTTTTCTTTTGCCGAGCCACATTCCCCAGAGCAAAGAAGGGAGACCGAAAATATGGTCGATGTGGAAATGAGTAAGAATGACCCCTTGGATAGATTGCAGCGGGATTTCAGCCTGCTTCAGCTTGCCGAGCGGATTGCCGCCCACGTCTATCATCCAATTGCCTTCTTCATGCTGAAGAAGCAGGTAAGTGTTGTCCCTTTCCCTGCTTCCCGAAGCGCTTGCACTTCCTAATATAAGAACGTCCACGGTGTTTTCCTCCGATCTGTTTGTCCCAAGTACTTATAAATGTATCGGCAATCGGCGGAATGTGCAAGAAAATCCTTGTAGGGGCGCCGTTTTCGGCCGTTCGGCCCTCATAACGGATTTTAAGGAAGATAAATTGCGGCTTTCTGCCGTCAGGTGTTTTGACGCTCCTTACAAAATGGTAAGCTTAGAACAAACGGAACCGCTAAGACGGAGGCTGCGTATGACCATTTATAACAAACTCGTTCGGGATAAAATACCGGCAATCATCCGGTAAAACGGAAAACTGGAGGCTTTGCGCAGGCGGAAAGCGGACAAGCGCGGAGGGTTCCGGGACAGGATTTATCTGCTGGAAACGGAAGAAACGGAGAAATAGAAGGCCGTACAGCGATGTTTGTCGAATAAAATCGTGCTTTGTCATTTATTTTTCCAAATAGGCAGGAAATTTAAGTATATTTGGCGAATTTTGTCATCTTAGGTACTCCGGTATAAGACTATCCTTTTCTATTTTTCTTCAGAGGTGCATACATAATGACCAAATCAAGAGCAACGGCGTTCCTGGCATTCGTGTTTACCGGGATCGTACTGCTTACTCTGTTGTTCGTGCCGGCCACGGCGCGGGGGCAATCTCCCTTGGATACGATTAAGATTACCGAATGGGCATACAAATGGGACAGTCAGGGGACTGGCTCTGACGGGACACGGACTCCGGCCGGCACAGACGGATGGACGCCCGCCAACGAGAAGGGGGACATGCCGGTCAAGCCGGAGGGCGTTACCGCACTCTGGGTGAAAATCGAACTGCCTCGGCTGGAATGGGACGAGCCGGGCATGCTGATCGACAAATTGTACGGTCACCGCATCGAAGTATTTACGGATGAACGCAGAATCTACAAAGCGGGACACACGTACGTGTACGACAAGAACCGGCTGCTGATTCCGCTCAGTGCCAAAGAATCCGGCAAAACGGTTTATATTCATATCGATACGGACAGCGACAGGATCGGACTCCAGAAAAACGTGAAAATCGGAGATTATCAGGCGCTGCTTCCCGGCTATGTCAAATCGAATCTGACCGATGTTTTGCTGGGCTGCGCCTTCGTGTTCATTGCCCTCCTCATGTTGATCTGCACGGTATTTCTGAACCGGGGGCAGCTTGCCAAATGGCTCTCGCTCAGTCTGGTCATTCTGGCCATCGGGATGCTCATGATCGGGTCTTCCCAATTTACGTATACGTTTTTTGAAGATCAGGGCAAGTGGGTCGAAAGTTTATTTGACCTGGCGCTGCTTGTGTTTTTGCCGACGTTGACTCTGTATTTCGAACAAATATTGGGTCACGGGACCTGGTCGATGCTGACGAGGTACCGCTGGTTCCAGATCGGATTTTCGGTTCTCTGCGTTTTGTTCCAGCTGGTGAATCACCTGGCCTCCTACCGGTACGACAAAGCCTATTATTTTGTCACCGTTATGCTGCTGGGGCTTACGATGCTGATCCAATTCGTGCTGCTCATCGGAATGGCCATCACGCATGCGGTCAAGGGCAGCAAGGACGGGATAACCCTAACGACGGGAATCGGTCTTTTCGCGGCATCCGGAGTCGTCGATCTGCTCGTATTCTATGTCAAAAACGAACAGTACGAATTTATTTACTGGAAGTTTGGAATCGTGTGCTTCGTGACCTCGCTGATCATAATTCTCGGCAGGGGATTTGCCCGCGATCACGAGAAAATCGTGAGGTATTCCAAGGAACTGGTGATGTACAACAATGAGCTGCAGCGAGCGGAAAAAATGGAGATCATAAGCGACCTCGCCGCCTCCGTGGCTCATGAGGTGCGTAACCCTCTGCAGGTGACGAGAGGTTTCCTTCAATTGGCCGCAGAGAAGCTGGGCCAGAAGGAAAAAGGGTACATGAACATGGCGATCGAGGAACTCGACCGGGCTTCCAACATCATTACGGACTTCCTTACGTTCGCGAAGCCGCAATTGGAACATATCACGTCACTGAACATCTGCCAGGAATTAAAGCAAATCGAAGGCATTCTGGTTCCGCTGGCTAATCTTCAAGGCGGTGTAATTACGCTGGAGGTGCCGGAGGATCTGTACATCGAGGGCAATTCTTCGAAATTCAAACAGGCGTTTATTAACATCATTAAGAATAGTATCGAGGCATTGGACGGGCAGGGGCAGATCCGGATCTGGGCGTACAAAGAGAAGAATGAAGTGTGGATTCATATCCGGGATAACGGGGAGGGAATGGAAACAAAAGAGCTCTCCAAACTTGGAGAGCCGTACTTTTCAACGAAAACCAAGGGGACTGGCCTGGGTCTTATGGTCACCTTCCGGATCATCGAGGTCATGCATGGCCGTCTGGAATTTAAGAGCGAGAAAGGTGTCGGCACTGAAGCGATCGTCCGGTTTCCTTCGATACCCGGCTAGCCGTTTTGTAGGGGATTACCAGACGCTGTTCGCGTCGGATTTGGCGCTGAATACTTCAGCCGGATTCGGAGGAATCACGAGAAAGTACTGGCCCGGAGCTTCATCCAGAACTTTTACATCCGCCGATTCCGGCAGCTCGATGTCAAAGGCTTGTTTTAAGGCTCCTCTAGGGTCGTTCATCAACGCTTTCTTGAATTCCGGGTCCGCCCAAGCTTTCTCAATGATCTGATTTTTCAAAATCTCTTCTGCTGACACAAGGCTCATCCTTTCAAAGTAAAGGGATCATATTCCGCCCTGAGTATAGCATGGGTCTAGGTCTAATGTCATTAAGATTTGTTTCTTTTTGACAGCAAGTAGGCAAATCCTCCTAGTTCCAAAAGTCCCCTTTCTTTGTCAATTCGTGAAGCTTCCGCCAAGAGGTCATCCAATAAGGATTGATGAAAGGCGTCCATATGCGGGGCATGGAACAAGACGGTCCGGGCACCGGCGGAGGCCGATGCGGCCTCGGCATAATCGCGCAGGCAGCCGTGAATGAACACGGCTTGTTTGACGTTGTCTTCCGTAAGCGGCTCCTCCGGCTTCAAGCCTCTTCGCGCCCGGATCAGAGAGAGGAGGCAGTTGTAGCTGCCCGTCTCCAGGTCTTCCCGCCAGTCGGCCCAGTCATCGGCCATTTGCAGGGCCAGCAGCGTATGATCCGTCTGCCGCGAGAACGGCCCGATCAGCTCCTCCTGATCGCTTAACAGCAGGACGCCCGTACTTGCCAGCTTAACGGGAGCGGCTTTATACGCGATGCGGACCGGGTCTTTGCGGAAATAATCCGCTTCGTTCTCCTTGGCGACGCATTCCGCCCACTGCCGCAGGTAGGCGTCCGCGTATGCCCAGAACGGGGAATCCGCAGGAAAACACTCCCGGTAGAGGCGGGAATATTCCGCTTGAAACAGATTCGAGAGGGGCAGCATCAGCCGGCGCTCGTCCGCTCCCGTATCCGTGTCCATGAAATCGTCCTGGACGAAAAAATGAAGCATGACGAACACATTGGCTAATGAAAGCGTTCTGTACATATCGGAAGGGAGCTTGGTCTGTTCCCTCAGCCAGAACGGCAGCAGATAGCAGATGTAGTTTTTCGTGCTGTCTTTTTTCAGGGGATGAAACTTGTCCAGATAGTCCAGACCGGCCGTGTGCAGCGGGGCGGGAAATGCGGCAACCCTGCGCACCGCCTCTTCGAAAACAAGCTCCAGTTCTTCTGTATAGTCCGTAAACCACTTCATGGGGCACCTGCCTCTTTTTTGTTCTTTTTCAAGTATAGGTCACAGGTACTAGACCGGCAAGATAAGCAGGCTTCTCTTTTGTGCAAAAAATGAACTCAACTCTTTCCCGGTTTCCTCCGATAAATAATAAGCTGACATATATAACAGGAGGAAAAGCAGATGAATCAGGTGTGGAAGAAAATGAAGCTGAAAAATTCCCTGAAAACCAAGCTGATCGCCGCTTTTCTGCTGCTTTCGCTTGTGCCGCTGGTCGTGACATCCGTCGTTCTTCTGAATATGGCGAAAACCAACACGGAGAATGAGATTGCCCACAACATGACAAACCTGGCGAAGTCCAATGCCGATAGCGTAGATTACTGGGTGCGACAGAGAATATCAATGGTCGAAGAGATGATAAAGAAGCATCCCGAGATGGCTAAAGGGGAAAAGACCCAAATTTTGAGCATGCTCAAGACGGTTGGAGAAATCGACAAAGAATTCGAGTACTTTGCCTACGTGGAGAAGGACGGTACTAGTACAAACACCGAGGGCCTCGTGTCGAAAGTCGGGGAACGCGAGTTTTTCAAGAAAATGGTCGAAACGAAAAAAACGGTCGTCAGCGACATGATTATCAATTCCAAAACGGGAAAACCGGTCATTGTCATCGCCGTGCCGATCATAGAAGGAAGCGAGTTCCTCGGGGCCATCGATGCGGTCATTAACCCCGAGATTCTTCAAAAGCTCATAGAAGGAGTCAAAGTGGGCGAGAGCGGTTTCGGTTACCTGATCTCCGGTGAGGGCACCTATATGACTCATCCGGATAAAGCGCGGATCGGGAAGAAGCTTGATGAGGTGATGCAGTCGAGCGAGCTGAAAAAATTCAAAGAACAGGTACTGGTGCAAAATGATGGCGAAGTCGATTACAAGTCGGCGGAAAATATAGACCGGACAGCTTCCTATCATACCGTGTCGGCTACCGGTTGGAAGATGATTGTCCTGACCAATGACGCGGAGGTTCTGGAGGCACTCCAGAAATTCGCCCGGACGACTACCATCATCATTCTGATCGTGTGTATCTTGGTTCTGCTCGTTTCCTGGCAGATCGGCAGGGTGGCCGTTGCGCCTATGCTGCATCTTTCGGAAGTGCTGAAGAAAGTTGCGGGAGGAGACCTGACTCCCCGTTTGAAGGTAACTTCAAAAGACGAGATCGGGGATATCGCCCAAAATACGAACAAGATGCTCGAATCGATGAGCGCGATCATCGGGGACGTGAGCCTCATGGCGGAGCAGGTTGCCGCTTCCTCGGAAGAGCTGACGGCTTCGTCGGCCGAATCGGTCGAAGCGTCCAAGCACGTGGGCCAGTCGATCGAGGAAATCGTTCGCGGTTCGGAAACGCAGGTGCAGAGCGCCGAGCAGAGCTCGAAGGCGATGGAAGAGATGGCCGGAGGCATCCAGCGGATCGCGGAGTCTTCATCGACGGTTGCCGATACGACCAACCGGACGGCCGCCGAGGCGAAGCAGGGGAACAACGCCATCCAGATGGCGGTCCGGCAGATGGATTCTATCCGCGATTCCGTAACCGTCACCTCCGGGGAGCTTAAAACGCTCGGCGAGCATTCGCGGCAAATCGGCGACATTGTCGACGCCATCACGCAAATTGCGAGCCAGACCCAGATGCTCTCGCTCAACGCCTCCATTGAGGCGGCCAGAGCGGGTGAGCATGGGCGCGGTTTTGCCGTCGTAGCGGGCGAGGTGAAGAAGCTCGCGGAGCAGTCCGCGAAATCGGCCGCGCATATTACGGAGCTGATCGCGCACATCCGCACGTCCACGGATAATGCCATCACGACGATGGACCGTGGCGTTGCGGAAGTCGGCAAGGGTGCGGAAATCATCCATATTGCCGGGATTGTTTTCCAAGATATCTACACAGCCGTTCAGAACGTATCGGATCAGATCCGCGAGGTTTCCGCGGCAACGGAACAAATGTCTGCCGGCTCCGAGGAAGTGAGCGCTTCGATGATGGAAATGCTGCAAATCTCCCAGGGCTCGTCGGACAGTGCCCAGATGATTTCCGCGGCATCCGAGCAGCAGCTTGCTTCTATGGAGGAAGTTTCCTCCGCGAGCGAATCTTTGAGCCGGATGGCCCAAAATTTGCAGGAGAGCCTCTCCAAATTTAAAATCTGACCTCATATAGAATGAGACCTGTTTCCTCCTCCGGAGGAGCGGGTCTTTTCTTTTTGGAGAGAGCCAAATTAACCGGACCCGATGGATTTGGTTACATAACTGTGTTAATTTTAAATAGAGATTATTGACGAGAGGATACACATTCATGTTCGGTCTTGAACACCTTCAGTTGGACACCTCTTTCCTTGCTTTGGAGGGGGAATGCCCGGTATCGCAAGCCAAGGCTCTGCTGGAACAGGTCCGTTTTGTGATCGTGGATACGGCCCCCGGCGCAGCTTATATCATTTCCTATCAGGAAGCGAAATTTCTGGATGCTTTTCATCCGGATATGACTATAGATGAGTGGGTCCGCCGTACAGGCTGGCCCCGCTCGGCCGCTTGTCCGAAGTCCAGGCTGGGCGAGCTTCAAACCGACTGGCAGAAGCCCGTTCTGGTTCTCGGCGAGGATTCGGGGAAGCTGGGCATCGTTACGGCCGAAGCCATGATGAACTGTCTGCAGCAGGAGAAAAGGCAGTTGGTCTCTTATCTGGACACCCTCGTGGAAACCGTCAACGACGCGGTGACGGCCGTAGACCGGGAGGGCCGCGTTATTTACTGGAACCGGACGGCGGAGCAAGTATACGGGATCGGCAAGCAGGACATTATCGGACGGACGATCGGCGAGCATTTTGAGAAAGAATCGATCATGCTTCATCAAATATTGGACGAAGGCCGGACCATCCGCCAAGTCTATCACCAGCCCGCCCCGGACACCCACGTCCTGATCAGCGCTTCTCCAATTGTGGAGAACAATCAGATTATCGGCGGGATTGCCACGGAACAGGATATTACGCGGATCGTGCGTCTAAACGAAGAACTGTATTCGGCCATTCCGCTGCGGATCGAGCAGGACAAGCCTTTCTCGTCCATTATCGGAATGGGCCACGATATTAAACGCTCCCTGGAAGTCGCCCGCAAATTCGCCCGTTTCAGCACCCCCGTGCTGCTTGTCGGGGAACCGGGCTCGGGCAAGGAGATGCTTGCCCAGGCCATTCATTACAGCAGCGAGCGCAAAGACGCCGCTTTCGTTTCTCTGCACTGCGGAGCCATTCCGGGCGGTCTGCTCGAAACGGAGCTTTTCGGCTACCAGGGAGGCGCTTTTACAAGCGGCGAAGACCAGGGCAAGGAAGGGAAGCTGGAGTTTGCCGACGGCGGCACTCTATTTCTGGAGGAAGTGGGCGAGATGCCCCTGGATATCCAGCTCAAGCTTTCCCAGTATTTAAGGGACAAGTCGTTCCATCGTGCAGGCGGGGAAGAAAGTATCCGTACGGATGCGAGAATTATCGCCACGACGCATACTTCGCTGCAGCCGCTTATGGAGCAGGGGCTTTTTCTGGAGGATTTGTTTTATCAGCTCAACGTGATGAGCATCGAAATCCCGCCCCTGCGTGAGCGGAGAGAAGATATCCCCGAGCTGGTGCAAGCTTTTATCCGGGAATTTACGGAGCATTATCACAAGCCCGTTCCCAAGGTTGATCCGGACGTGTTGAACGTACTTATGAATCATGACTGGCCCGGCAATATCCGGGAGCTGCGGAATGTCATGGAGCGCGCCGTCATTCTTTGTGAAGGAGATATGATTACGGGTGTCCACCTGCCTCCGGGCCTTTCCTCCAAAATGCAGCATGCCGATTTTTTCGCGGACAGAGAGGAAGCGGGAGCGGCGAAGCCTCATTCGGCTTTTCAACAAGAAGACCATCTGATCGAAGAAGCTTTGCGGAGGGCGTACGGCAACAAAAGCGCGGCCGCCAAGCTGCTCGGCATTTCTCGCGGGACCCTCTATAAGAAAATGAGGGAGTACGATATCCACACGGAGTAGCGGCAGATCTCTGCGTAACAAAGACAGCAAGTACAATTTATGCGCACCTTTGGACAAGAAATTGTTCGGAGGTGTTTTTTATTGGCTGAAAATAGAAGAAAGTGTATACAATTGATGAACATTATTGTATTATTGGACATATATTAAACATATGTGTTCATTGTTCTGAACACAATATTCAATAATTTGGAATATGGAGGCATCTTTATGGAAGCCATCATGAGAAATATGTTCCAAGCGCTGGGCAAAAGCCATTCGGCGAACAAAATGGCCAAAAAGTTCGGCCTCCGCTTTGGAGCCGCCCGGTTTGTGGCGGGGGAATCCATTCAGCAGGCAATTGAAGCTGTCCGCGGGCTGAACAGCGACGGCCGTCTCGCTACGCTGGATCATTTGGGCGAATTTGTGTTCAGCGAGGAAGAGGCCAACGAATCGGCCGAGATGTGTATCAAGACTTTGGAAGCGATTGCAGCGTCCGGTGTCAACTCGAACCTTTCGCTTAAAATGACTTCACTGGGTCTGGATATCAGCAAGGATTTGTGCCTGCAGAACATGCGCCGGATTCTGGACTGCGCCAAGAAGCACGGGAACTTCGTCCGCATCGATATGGAGGATTACGAGCACTGCCAGATCACGCTCGATATTCTGCACGAGCTGCGCGACGAATACGATAATGTCGGCACCGTTATTCAGGCATACCTGTACCGCTCAGAGCAGGATATCCGCGATTTGAACAGCATCCACGCGAATCTGCGTCTAGTCAAAGGCGCCTACAAGGAATCGCCGAAGGTTGCTTTTCCCGAGAAGAAAGACGTGGATGACAATTATAAAAAAATCATTAAACAGCACTTATTAAACGGCAATTATGCCGCAATCGCCAGTCACGACGAAGCCGTCATTAACGAGATGAAAGCTTTTATCCGCGATATGAAGATTTCGGGGGATCAATTCGAGTTCCAGATGCTTTACGGAATCCGCGAGGATCTTCAAAAGCAGCTGGTCGCGGAAGGATACCGGGTGCGCGCTTACGTACCTTACGGAATCGACTGGTTCGGGTATTTTATGAGGCGGCTTGCCGAGCGCCCGGCCAACGTCTGGTTTGTTTTGAAGAACTTTTTTAAATAAACATACATTTTCATTTAGGGAGAGGTGGCCATTATGACTACGAACCAAACGACAATTGCCCCGTTCAAAAACGAGCCGTTTACGGATTTCACGCAAGAGGATAACAAGAAGGCGATGCAGGAGGCTCTGGCCAAAGTTAAGCAGGAGCTCGGCAAGGAATATCCCCTTCATATCGGGATGGATAAAGTAACGACCGAGGACAAAATTGTCTCGATCAATCCCGGGAACATCGACCAAGTAATCGGCCGCGTCAGCAAAGCCACTCAGGAGCTCGCCGAGCGCGCCATGCAGACGGCTTTGTCTACCTTCGAGACATGGAAAAAGGTGCCTGTGCGCGAACGCGCCGAGTATTTGCTGAAAGCGGCGGAGCTGATGAGACAGCGCAAGCATGAATTTTCGGCCTGGATGATCCTGGAGTCCGGGAAGAACTGGGCGGAAGCCGATGCGGATACGGCGGAAGCGATCGACTTCATGGAATTTTACGCGAGGGAAGCGATTCGTCTAAGCGAGACGAATACGCATCAGCCGCTTACGAAGCTAGACGGCGAAGATAACCGCCTGACTTACATCCCGCTGGGAGTAGGCGTGGTGATTCCGCCGTGGAACTTCCCGCTGGCGATTTGCGCCGGTATGGCTACTGCGGCAGTCGTTTCGGGCAACACGGTGCTTGTGAAGCCGGCGTCCACTACACCCGTCATCGCTCACAAGTTCGTGGCTCTTATGGAAGAAGTCGGTTTGCCGGCCGGCGTAATCAATTACATTCCGGGCAGCGGCGCCGAAGTCGGCGATTACTTGACGACGCATCCGAAAACCCGTTTCGTCAGCTTCACCGGTTCCAAAGAAGTCGGCCTCCGCATTAACCGTCTGGCTGCCGAAACGGCGGAAGGCCAGATCTGGATTAAGCGCGTTATCGCCGAAATGGGCGGCAAAGACGGTATCGTCGTCGATGAAACCGCAGATCTTGATGCGGCAGCGGCAGCCATTACCGCTTCGGCATTCGGCTTCCAGGGTCAGAAATGCTCGGCCGGTTCCCGCGCCGTTGTTGTGGAATCCGTGTACGACGAGATTGTGGAGAAGGTTGCGGAGCTGACCAAAAAGCTGGAGATCGGCCTCCAGGATGAAAACTATTCCGCGGGTCCCGTGATCGACGAGAACTCATACAATAAAATCCTTGAATATATTGAAATCGGCAAAAAAGAAGGTCGTCTCGTTACGGGCGGCGGCAAGGCCGAAGGAAACGGCTACTACATTCAGCCGACAGTATTTGCCGATGTGGACGGCAAGGCACGCGTCATGCAGGAGGAAATTTTCGGTCCCGTCCTGGCCATCGCGAAAGCGCAAGACTGGAAAGAAGCGATCGCCATGTACAACGATACCGAATTCGGCTTGACCGGCGCTTTCTTCTCCAAAGACGAAAGCCGCATCGAAACGGCTCTTGAAGACATGCACTGCGGCAATCTTTACATTAACCGCAAATGTACGGGCGCTTTAGTCGGCGTCCATCCTTTCGGAGGCTTTAACATGTCCGGTACGGATTCCAAAGCGGGCGGCTACGATTATCTGCTTCTGTTCACGCAGGCTAAGCTGACTTCCAGAAAACTGTAAGGCTGTCACGAAAAGCTTACGCGCACCGGAAAGCACCGCGAAGACCCCAGGACTCTTTAGGAAAGGCTGCTTTAATTATAGAAGACGGGAAGGGACGGAAGTTCCTTTCCGTCTTTTTGTTATTCGTCGGGGGAATTAAATCTTTCCCCTTTGGGTTAAACATCATATGATTGCTATAACGACTATCTTGTTTTCACAGGAGGCGAGGATCTAATCATGCTTACTTCACTAGAAGCGATCGAAGCATACCGTCGAGGCGCAGAACCTCCGGTTCCTGCTTATACCTGGCTCCGTTTTCTCGTTTCGGCGGAAGAGCGGATCGTCAATCTGGAAAGAATCCGTTCCATCCATGAGTTGGCGGATGCGAACCCCGTGCTGGATTATGTGGAAAGAACGCTGCGCATTCTGGACGGGTTGGAGCTTTCTTTCTGGGTAAAAGAAATTTTGGAAACCGTGCTCGTTTGGTCCGAAACGGCCAAAGGCGGAACGGTCCGCCAGCGGATGCAGTGGCAGGCCGACGGGATCAATTTGTTTGTTCATAATATAGGGTCCGCGCAGCTTTTTGACCGATTTAACGAAATGGGCGATACGGGGACGGACAAGCTTCTCGTGATCCGTAGCTTGATCGCAACGCACGGCTTGATCGGCCAGTACATACGGGGCGAAGTCCCCTTTGAAGGAAATGAACCTTTGACGGAGATCGTCAAGCGGGGGCTTCTGACTCCCGAAGAGCTTCAAAGCCTGCTGCTTCCTTTGAATCACAGCATCATTGGCGCTGTTTCGCCCGAACTGTGGAACACGGTGCGAAGCGAAGTGGAGGAACTGGCGTCGCTTATCTCCAGCGGAGAGCAACCCGGAGCATGGTCGGTCCGTGAGCGGCTGCGTAAACTGAGGAGCGGCTCCATCCGCCAGGGGGAGAACTTCGAAGCCGAATACGAGAAAGTAGCGGAAAGGCTGGAGGCGATTGAACGCGCCCGAGTGGACGAAGCGGGAGAAAGGATGCCGCCGAACGGGCAAGTATTTGTCGGCGAAGCGTTTGACGGGGGGACGGGGCAGGTCAAGCAGACCGGGCAAGCCGGATCAGCCGAGCAAGCGGGGGCAAACGACTATGACGGGCCAATGAGACAGGCCGGACAAGATGAGGAAGCCGGACAAACCGCACGGACCAAGCAAGCCGGTCCTATTGGTCAAGTCCGATACTCCGGACTTGCCCTCGAAAGAGCGCTGCAACCCCTAGCGGGAAAAACGCTGTGGTATGTGGAATCCGCGCTTCAGGAATTCAGCCTGGAAGAAGTCGTAAAGGTATTTATGCTCGCATTGCAAACGGGAGCAAACACCGTCTCGGCTACGACTATGACGGATGAACCCGTCCATCATATCAGCTTCGAGCGGCTGATGAATGCCATGTATTATGATTACAAGGGCGTGAAGAAAATCAATGTGTATAAAAAACGTATCATTGAAAAATTTCTTCGTGAGCTTGCCTTTGAACATATAGGGTCGAGCAGGGCGCCCGTGAACCCGCACCTGGCCTATAAGGTAGAACGCAGCCCGTCGGCTGCGGACACGGTGTTCTTCACCTTCGAATTTTCCGCTGCCGCCGAAAAACTCATTGAGTTTTGTATGGAAGCGGAGAAATCGCCTCTTTATGAGAAGGCGGTATTGCTCCTGTTCGACCTTTTCGAACTGAGACGTGACGCCTACGACCGGTTTCATAACGAGGAAGAGTATTTGGAGACGATGAACCGGACCGCCGACTACAAGAGCGTGATGCTGGAGTTCATTACGGGGGAAAAGGTGCTTGATATCGGGCCGGGCGGCGGAGTTATGCTGGATCTGATCGAGCAGAGGCTGCCGGATAAGAAGCCGGTCGGAATTGACATCTCCACCAATGTCATTGAAGCGTTAAACCGCAAGAAACAGCTTGAAGGACACCATTGGGAGGTTCTGAAAGGTGACGCGCTCAACTTGAAAGATTACGTGCATCCTGGCACTGTCGGCACCGTCATTTTCTCATCCATCCTGCATGAACTGTACTCTTACATCGAATGGAACGGTTCAAGGTTCAACCGGGATACGGTGGCAGCCGCTCTGCGCAGTGCTTTCGATGTACTGGGCGTAGGAGGGAGAATCATTATCCGTGACGGCATTATGACGGAACCCGCAGAGATGAAACGGCGCATTCGTTTTCTGGCCCAAGAGGACAAAGAGTGGTTGATGCGGTATACGGGTGATTTTGCCGGAAGGCAGATACAGGTGGAGTATGCGGAAAACGGCGATGTGGTGATGCCGGTGAACGATGCCATGGAGTTTCTCTACACGTATACGTGGGGAGAAGAGGCGTACGTTCACGAAGTGCAGGAGCAGTTCGGTTACTTTACGCCTTCTGACTATGCCGATTTCATCGGAAAGGTGCTGGGATCGGAAGCCGTTATTGTGGAATTCCGTCACTTCCTGCAAGAAGGTTATACAGACGCGCTTGCGGGCAAAGTCGTTTTCATGGACGAGAAGGGTGCACCCGTTCCTCTTCCGGACAGCACTTGTTTGATTGTTATAGAAAAAAGAGGAGAAACACACCTTGACAATTAGTTTCAATATGTCATAATGATAATATCAATTTGATCATATATACTTCTTTTCTCTAAGAAACGGCAGGTGCAATCATGAAACCGAATTTGGAGGACGAGAACTACTCGGCGGGCAAATACAGAACCCCGGACGGCGCTCCCGCGGATATCGTGATTTTTACGATCACTTCGACCGAGCGCATCAAGGCCAAAAAATCTTTGCCCCACCGGGAGCTGCAGGTTTTGCTCATCCAGCGCAAAGGCTGGCCGTTCGCCGGCCAATGGGCACTTCCCGGAGGCTTCTGCAAGGAGACGGAGACCGTTTACGATTGCGCAAAGCGCGAGCTGAGTGAAGAAACCGGAGTCCAGGAGGTACACATTGAATACTTCAATGTATACAGCACGCCTGGCCGAGATCCGCGAGGCTGGATTATCTCGCATGCTTTCTTCGCGCTGGTGCATGAACAGTATTTGGCGGGGCGTCAGGCAGCGGATGACGCAGCCGATGTTAAGCTTTTCTCCGTAGAAGAGGCGCTCCGGATGGAGTTGGCCTTCGATCACAAGCAGATTCTTCAAGACGCTTTGGATCAAGTCCGCAGGCAGATGCTGACGACGATTATCGCCAAGGAATTTCTTCCCGAAGAATTCACGATCAGCGAGCTCTATCAAGTTATCCGGACGCTTGTCCCGGAATTTGAGGAGAAAAATTTTATCCGCAAAATCACCTCCACTCAAAGCCGCAAAGGAATTATAGAGGAAGCGAGGGATTTCCGGGGCGAGCGCAAATTTTCCAACCGCTATTCACAGCGTGCGGCTCAGCTTTACCGGTTTACCGGAGATGTGCCTCAGCTGTCATTGTACAGCTAGGCTTTTCTTTTAGGTTTTGATATTGTCATTATAATATTATTAAATTAATTATTTGGAGGGAATGAAATGAAAAAAACGGGAACCATGCTTGTGCTGCTTGCCGCGATGCTGACGGTTGCCTGGCTGACTTCTTCGTCGGCTTTTGAAATCGCAGCTACAACGACAGGATTGCTTTGCGTCTGGCTGACAGCCAGAGAAAACATATGGTCGTGGCCGATTTCACTGGTTAATGTGGCCTGTTTCTTCTATATGTTCTGGGAGGTAAAGCTCTATGCGGATATGGCGCTTCAAGTTTTCTTTTTCCTGTTGAGCATCTATGGCTGGATCGTATGGCTCACAAAAAGGGGAGGAGCGGACGTGCGTCCGACGAGGAAAATAGCGCCGTGGCTGATCCTTCCTCTGGTTCTGTTCCTGATTGGCGCGACGGCGGGCTGGGGATATGTTCTGCACAAGTATACCGACGCCTCGATCCCTTATGCGGATGCATTTATCGCTACGCTTAGCATCATTGCCCAGCTGCTCTTATCGGCTAAGATTCTGGAAAATTGGACGGTCTGGATTGCGGTGGATGTGCTGTCGATCGGCATGTACGCCTACAAGGGGTTGGATGCGATTGCGTTCTTGTATCTGATCTACCTGATCATCGCGATAGCCGGACTGATTACGTGGAAAAGAAACTATACCGCCGCGGAAGGGTTTCGTCTTACCCCGGAGCCTGCGGGAAATTCTCACAGCACGGAAAGAGGTGCATGAAAATGAATACGCAATCGAAAACTACCGGACTCACTCTCGGGAAATTCGCTCCGCTTCATAAGGGGCACCAATTGATGATTGAGACGGCGATAGAGGAAAACGACGACGTGATCGTGCTCATCTATGACAGCCCGGATGTCACGGATGTTCCGCTCCCGATACGGGCCAAATGGATACGGACGCTGTATCCCGGCGTTGAAGTGATTGAAGCCTGGGACGGACCGGCAGAGAACGGGTATACGCCCGAGTTTCAAAGGATGCACGAGGAGCACATTCTCGCCATGCTCGGCGGCAGAACGATTACGCGTTTCTATTCCAGCGAAAAATACGGAGACCATGTAAGTGCCGCGCTGGGTGCGCATAACAGGCAGGTAGATCCCGGCCGTCTGACGGTACCTGTCTCCGGCACACGGGTTCGCCACGACCCGTACGGCCAGCGCCGCTATGTAGATCCTGTCGTCTATCGCGATTTGATCACGAAGGTTGTGTTTCTGGGGGCTCCGTCGACCGGAAAAACAACGCTCGCCGGTTACTTGGCGAAACTTCACGGAACGGACTGGATGCCCGAATACGGGAGGGAATATTGGGCGGAGCACCAGATCGGCCGCCGTTTGTCAAAAGAGCAGCTCCTGGAAATCGCGGAGGGTCACGTGCGGAGGGAAGAGAAGCTGACGGGGGAAGCCAATAAGTATGTATTCGTTGATACCGATGCCCGTACAACGCTGCGGTTCTCGATGTATTATCACGGCGGGGCGCTGCCGAAGCTTCAAGAATTGGCGGAAGCTGCCGCTGCACGATACGATTTGGTATTCGTATGCGACACCGATATTCCTTACGATGACACGTGGGACCGGTCGGGCGATGCCCAGCGGAATCTGTTCCAGAAACAGATTCTGGCGGATCTGAACATGCGCCGTATCCCTTATTTCGTGCTCAGCGGGACGCTGGAGGAACGAGCTGCCCGGGTTAATGCCGTATTGGCCAAACACCGGAAATACCGCAGCCTCGCCGAAGTGCTGGTATAATCCGCAGCCATGGAAGAGGGAGAGTCCTGCCGGGACTCTCTTTTTTTGTCCGTCAAGCAAAACAAAACAAAGACGGGCAACCCGCTAAACGTCGTCGGGAGCAACCACTTCGACCTTGATCCGGTCCGGGTCTTCAAAATAAACGGCATAATGCCGGGGGCCGCCCGCATGCGGATGCTGTTCCCGATACAAGACACGGACGCCTTTTGCCGTTAAAGCCTCCGTCAATCCGTCTACCTGCTCTCTGGATTTCGCGTGAAAGGCGAGATGGTTCAAACCGGTACGCCGCCTGTGGTAAGGAAGGTCCAAGAAACGTTCTTCGGTCTGAACAAAAACCAAATACGTGTCTCCGCACTTCCAACTGATTCCTTTCTCCCAGCGCTGGAACGTCTCGTAACCCAACTGGCTCAGCAGCCATTCCCAGAACGGGGCCGATTCATTCAAATCGGACACATTGATTTCGACGTGATGAAGCATAAAAACCTCCTGGAATCTCTTGTAAACAGTATAAACAAGAACGTTTGTTCCTGTCAATTATTTTTAAAAAGCTCAACTGAATAGAATGCAAAAAAACGACCATTTTACCAAAAAAAGATATTGATAACGATTCTCATTGTTGATATACTCGTTTTGGGAATTTGTGATGAACGGACATGAAAAACCATGCTTTATCATCCTGTTTTCAGCCAAAAGAACTTGAGGAGTTGTCTTTATGAAGATTCGTTATGTCGCGCTTTTTGCAGCCTGCACGGTGCTTTTTACGGGATGTGGTTCCAAAAACAATGAAAACGCGGGTGCTTCCGCAACTCCGGATGCCAAAGCGACACCGGCAGCGGCAGCGGCAACTCCGGCTCCGGCAGGCGATGAATCGTGGAAACCGATTCTCGACGCTTACCGCACGTACGCCACGGAACAATCCGATCTGTTCGTCAAAGAAACGGAAAAGTTCGTGAAGGCCGTTAAATCCGGAAATTTTGAAGAAGCCAAGAAACTGTACGCGCCGACCCGGATGTATTATGAAAGAATCGAGCCGATCGCCGAAGCTCTCGGTGACTTGGATCCGAATATCGATGCCCGCGAGAACGATGTCGAAGAGAAAGACTGGCGCGGATTTCACCGCATCGAACAGGCACTCTGGCAGAAAAACACGACGAAGGGCCAAGAAGAGTATGCGGACCGTCTTTTGAACGATGCGAAGCAGCTTCGTGCCCTGATCGAAACGGTCGAGGTGGATTCTGGTCTGCTTGTAACAGGTGCGGTTGAACTTTTGAACGAAGTATCCGCCTCCAAAGTGACGGGGGAAGAGGAGCGTTATTCGCATACCGATCTGTATGATTTCGTGGCGAATGTCGAGGGAGCGAAGAAGATTTACACCCTCCTGCAGCCTAAGCTCAAGAGCAAGGACGCGGCGCTCGAAGAAACGATCGGAGCGAAATTCAAAGACCTGGAACAGGCGCTTGCTGCCTACAAAGAAGGGGATGGGTATGTCTCTTACGAGAAATTGAAGCAGGATGACACGAAAAAATTGAGCCGCCTGCTGGATGCGCTGGCCGAGCCCCTTTCTCAAATGGGAACGATTTTGGGAGCGGCTGCGAAATGAGCGGGAACGATAACGATCAGAAAAAAGGATTTTTCGATAAACCGCTCAGCCGCAGAGATATCCTGAAGCTGGCCGGAGTTGGCGGCGCCGGGCTATTGCTTGGCGCTGGCGGCGTTGGAGGAATCGTTGCGGCGCAGGCGTCCAAAACGGAAAAGGCATTTTCCGCCTCCGGAGCTGAAACGGATCCCCAGGGCACGGTGCCTTTCTACGGCGGTCACCAGGCGGGGATCGTTACGCCCGTCCAGGATTTCATCTGCTTTGCGGCATTCGACGTAACGGCTTCTTCCCTCGCGGAAGTACGCAAGCTCTTCCAGGCATGGACGGCCGCAGCGGCTAACATGACTCAGGGCAAAATGGTCGGCCAGGACGACGGCAACGAGCTGCTTCCTCCCTCCGATACGGGTGAGGCGGCGGGACTCACACCGTGCCGGACGACGATAACCTTCGGGGCCGGGCCGTCGTTCTTCGACGGCCGATTCGGTCTCGCGGGCAAGAAGCCCGAGGCCCTCCAGGATCTGCCGGCGTTCGGCGGCGACGAGCTGCGGCCGGAATGGTGCGGCGGCGATCTGTGCGTGCAGGTGTGCGCCAACGATATGCAGATCGCGTTCCACGCGATCCGCAATCTGGCACGCATCGCACGGGGCAAGGCCGTCCTCCGCTGGACGCAGGAAGGCTTCCAGCGGACGGGATATTCGGACCCGGCCAAAGCGACACCGCGCAACCTGATGGGATTCAAGGACGGCACCGGCAATCCGGATGTGAAGGATGAGCAGGAGATGAAGAAGGTCGTGTGGGCGGACAGCGCGGACGGAAGCGGCTGGATGCACGGCGGAAGCTATATGGTCGTCCGCCGGGTCCGGATGCGGATCGAGGTCTGGGACCGGTCGACGCTGGCGGATCAGGAGGCCACCTTCGGCCGTCACAGGAACAGCGGCGCTCCGCTCGGCGCATCGGGCGAGTTCGATTCGCCCGATATGGAGAAGAAGGACGCCTCCGGCAAACCGGTCATTCCGGCTACGTCGCACTTCAAGCTGGCCCGAGGAGACGGTTCCGTCAAAATTCTGCGCAGATCTTACTCCTATTCAACCGGAATAGACCACAAAACAGGCCAGCTGGATGCAGGTCTCTTGTTCGTTTGCTACCAGCGCGATCCGCGCAAACAGTTTGTTCCCATTCAGAAAGCGCTGGGCAAGAGCGATAAGCTCAATGAATATATCGTGCATATCGGCAGTGCGGTTTTTGCCTGCTTTCCCGGCGTGAAGGAGGGCGGATATATTGGCGACACCCTTTTTTAAACGGAAAAAACGCAGCCTTTCTTTAGCCGCAAGCCGGAGCGTTTTCAAAATCGGTCTGGCAGCGCTTCTGCTGCTGATCAGCGTAACGGCGGCCGGGACCGGATACTCTCCCGTTTTAGCGGCCGGCGACAGTAAGGCGTCGGGCGCGGACGGAATGCTTCCCGTTGTCGGAGGAGCGCTCGTTGAAGCCGGGCAGGGAAGCTGGACGAAAGCCGCCGAGCATCTGGCTGAGGCCGATAAGCTTTGGCAGGCTGAGAACGCTAAGTCCTCCGCTGCGGCAGCGGACGTCAACTCGGCCTTGGCGCATGCGAAGAAAACGGTCGCTGAGGGGGATAAGGACCCCAAGGCCGCAACCGCGGCTCTGTCCGAACTGGCCAAGGCCGTGAACAAGTATGCGAAGGAAGGCCGGCAGGACGCGAAAACGGGCCAGTCCGGGCAGGACACGGCGGCCAGTCTGCTTCCCGTTATGACCAAGCTGGCTGCGAGCATCCAGTCGGGCGATTTAACTCAGGCGTATAACGACTATAAAAACTTAAACAACGGATGGCTCAAAGTCGAACAGGCTATCCGAAGCGATAATTTTACCGTATACAGCGGAATGGAGACGCAAATGAGCATGATCCGCGTGGCTCTGCAGGCCGAGCCCAAACAGCCGGAGCAGGCTGCGGGTGAAACCGCGACTCTCATTCAGCTCGTGAACGATTATACGGCAGGCAAGATCGTATCCAAAGCCCCGGAACCCGCAGACATGTCCGTTGCGGAGCTTATCGGGATTCTCGACCAGGCTTCTTCGGACATTGCGGCCGGACATCATACGGAAGCGGCGGGACAGATGCAGGCCTTTATCCAAAAATGGCCTTCGGCCGAAGGCCAGGTCAGAATCCGTTCCGCGGCCGTCTATACGCAGATCGAAAACCAGATGACGGAAGCTTCGCGTTATCTGATGTCGGTGCCGCCTGCGGGCGATAAGGCGAAGGAAGTCATCGCGGCCATGCGGGAACAGCTTCAGCCGATGACAGGCGAGAAGCGGTACACGGCCGTGGACGCCGGGCTTATTCTGCTGCGCGAGGGCCTCGAAGCGATTCTCGTCATCTCGGCGCTGCTCGCTTATTTGAAGCGAACCGGCAACGGGGCTAAGCGCAGGTGGATCTGGTCGGGCGTCGGAAGCGGGCTGCTTCTGAGCGCGGCAATGGCGTTCCTGCTTTCCTATATGATTTCCCAGGCTGCCTCGGGCAGTACACGGGAGTTCATTGAAGGCGGAACGGGGCTCCTTTCCGTCGTTCTTATGCTGACCGTGGGCAACTGGCTGCACGCCAAATCCAATGTGAGAGCGTGGAACAGCTACATTGACCGGCAGATGGGCAGCGCCCTGGCCGGCGGAAGCTTATGGTCGCTGTTCGCGGTTTCTCTTCTCGCCATTCTGCGCGAAGGGGCGGAAACGACGATCTTTTACGTGGGTATGGCGCCTTCGATTGCGCCGTCTCAGTTGTTTCTCGGTATCGGAGTGACGCTCTTGCTGCTGATCGGCATTGGTTTTGCCATTATCCGGCTGAGTGCCAAATTGCCGATCCGGCCCTTTTTTATGACGGCGTCGGCGCTTATCTACTACCTCGTTTTCCGCTTCCTCGGGGAAAGTATCCATTCCCTGCAAGTCGCGTCGGTTGTACCTGCTCATTCCGCATCCGGACTCCCGTCCGTGGGCTGGCTGGGAATTTATCCGACCTGGGAAACGCTGCTCCCTCAGTTGGCGCTGCTCGCTTACATAGCGGCGAAACTGCTTAGAAGCAGATCCGGTAAGGCGTCTTCAGAGCCTGCTCTGACCGAACGCTAACCTTTCGTAAAGAACCTTGCTCCGTTTTTAATGGGGAAGGTTCTTTTTTTCGTGTTTAGAGCTGCTGAAGGCACAAAGGATTTGGTCCAAAAGAAAACCGCCCAAAAAGAAGGCGGTCAATTCACATTAGTTCAAGTCCATGAAATAAAGTTCGGATTTTTCTTGGCCTACAGCTTATCCGCGTACTTCACCAAATCGTCCAGCATCAGGTTGGCGGCTTTGATTCCGCCTGAAGTATTCCAGATGATTTCATCGATTTGGAAAGCTTTGTCGGTTTTGGCCGCGTTAAGATTTTTGTAGAGCGGGTCCGACATCCATTCCTGCTGGGTTTTCGTGCCGCCTTTGGAATCATCGTAGTCGGAATTGAAGTAGAAGAGGATATCTCCGTCCATATCGACCATACGCTCCTTCGTAATGACCTCCATGAAGGCGTTCTTATCCTGAGCTGCCGGACGGGCGAAGCCCAAATCCTTAAGGATGACGCCGGAGAACGTATCGTTCTGATAAATACGGACGGCTCCCGGGAGGAAGCGGACGATAGATACTTTGGCCGATGTCTTGGAGCCGAATTTCGCTTTCACATCCGCCACATGCTTGTCGTAAGCGGCTAGGGCTTTCTCACCCTCGGTTTTTTTATTTAAGGCTTCGGCATAGAGATTGAAGTTTCCTTTCCACTGTCCGGTTAACGTTTCGGCAAAAACCGTCGGGGCGATTTTCTGCAGCTGGCCGTATATTTTCTCGTGCCGGACTTTGTTTCCGATAATGAGATCGGGCTTGAGAGTGACGATCAATTCCAGGTTCGGCTGGACTTCCTCTCCCAGATCCGTGACGCCCTGCATCGCATCTTTGATGTGCGGGTACCACGTTTTGCCGACACCGGATTTAACGGCTCCGACGGGTTTGACGCCAAGCTCCAGAAGAGCCTCGGTTCCTTCGTTGGTCAGAATCACGACGCGCTGCGGAGTGCCTTTGATTTCGGTCTCTCCCATCGCATGTTTCACTTTACGAGCGGTATCGGCTTCGGGTGGCGCCGGTGATGCCGTGTTCGGAGCCGTTGAAGCGGCGGGAGCCGTGCCTGGTTTGCCGCACCCGGATACAGCCAAGGCGAAAATCGTAAAAATTAAAAGAGCCAGTGTAGACAAGGACCGTTTAGGACGGTTCATTTCATAGTTCCCCCTTAAGGATTATGTAGGAATAGAGAATGGGTTATTTATTTAGAATTGATTATGATAATCATTCTCATTCGTTATTAAATAGCATTTTCCCCTTGCTGTCAATACTTTCCTCAGGAATTGCCGGTTATAGCCGTTTATAAATGAGGCGCGTTTTAACACAACCTTAATGCCTTCCGTGATTTCCCCTAATATTCCGTCTTCATAATAAAGATAGAAGCTTATTCGGGTAAAACCGGGAGGACCTTAACGATGAAACTGTTCAAAAGCTTTAGCGTACTGCTGATCGCCGCAAGTTTTTACAGTCAGGCTGCCTGGGCTTCGGTCGAGGAAGGTTATGAACCGCTGAGGGATATGATGGAGCAGGCAGGAGCCCGCGTGACGTGGAATCAGAGCACGCTGACGGCTGATTTTGCTCTGCAGAGCGGTCTGGAAGGTTCGGTCACCATCGGGAATGACGGATATAAGCTAAACGGAACGGACGGAAAATTGAACGGGCATGTGAAACTGATCGGAGATAAAACGTATGTGCCGCCAGGCTTCGTCGAGCTGGTTCTCAGCAAGCTGCGCAGCGGCGGCGGGGAGCAGACGGCTGTCGGGGAGGCGCTCGCCCGGGTAACGGCGGACGGTGAAACGGAAGCGGTCGATACAGGGGAAGATGCGGCCGATGACCCTGCCATCTGGGTGCATCCGGATGACCCGGCCAAGAGCAAGCTGATTGCGACCAACAAGGGCGGCGGCATTCTGGTCTATGACCTGGACGGCAAGCAGGTCCAGTCCTACAAGCTCGGCAAAATGAACAATATCGACGTGCGCTACGGATACGAGCTTAACGGTAAGAGGATGGACATCGCGGCGGCGACGAACCGGACGAGTAATACGGTCGACGTTTTCTCCATCAACCCGGAAACGGGGGCGCTGACCGATATTGCGGCCAAGCCGATTAAGTCGGACATGGGCGAGGTGTACGGCTTCAGCCTTTATCACAGCCTTAAAACCGGCAAGTACTATACGCTTGTGCTCGGCAAAGAAGGGGAATTCGAGCAGATCGAACTGATACCCGGATCGGCCGGGGTGGAAGGCAAGCTTGTACGCCACTTCAAACTGGCGTCCCAAGCGGAAGGAATTGTCGCGGACGACGAGTACGGAACGATCTACATTGCGGAAGAGGATGCGGCCATATGGAAGATCGGCGCCGAGCCGGACAGTGGCCTGAAGCCTGACGCCAAGGTGGATGAGGCGGGCAAAGGGCATTTAACCGCGGATATCGAAGGGTTGGCGCTGTATTACGGGGCGGACGGCAAAGGCTACCTGATGGCTTCCAGCCAGGGAAGCAGCACCTACGCGGTCTACAACCGCCAGGGGACAAACCGGTACTTGGGCAGCTTCGCCGTCAAGGACGGTCTCATCGACGGGACAACGGAGACGGACGGAATCGATGTCGTCGGATTCGGTCTGGGACCCGCTTATCCTAACGGGATTTTCGTGGCGCAGGACGATGAAAATACGGATAACGGAAAGAAACGCAATCAGAACTTTAAAATCGTGTCGTGGGACAAGCTGGCGAAGTCATTCCACGCCCCTCTTCGTATCGACAACGGTATCGATCCCCGCAAGCTCAGCCCGCGTAAAGACGGTTGACATTCTAGGCAGACAGGTTCGGAAGGCGCAGACAAGCATGGGCCGCCCGGAGCTGTCTGTTTTTTTACGGCCGGCATTTGCCCGCCCGGATCATCCTGACTTTCTCCCGTTTCTCCGTCCGGTTTCAACCCCTGATTTTGAAAACGCGGTCTTTGCTTTCTGGCGGATAATCTTTTATCATGAAAACTAATTTAGTTTACCGTTCTGTTCCCGTATGCGCGGGTGCGGTTATATAAAAGGAGTGTATAGGAATGTATTTGCCGTCTTTTCAACTGGAAGGTAAAACGGCTCTGGTGACCGGAGCGGGGAGAGGCATCGGCAGAGCGCTGGCTATCGGTCTTGCGGAAGCGGGAGCGGATGTCGTGCTGCTTTCGCGGACGCAGAGCGATCTGGACGCCGTAGCGGCGGAAATCGCCGAAGCGACCGGGCGCAAAGCCTACGCCATTGCGGCCGATGCGGGGACTCGCGAAGGCGTGACGGAGGCTGTAGGCCGTGCCGTACGCGAAGCGGGACGCCTCGATATTCTCGTCAATAACGCGGGCATGAACATCCGTACGCCTGCGCTCGAAGTAACGGATGAAGAGTGGGACGCGATCGTGCAGACGAATCTCAAGTCGGCTTTTCTGATGTCGCAGACGGTCGGGCGCCACATGAAAGAGCACGGGGGAGGACGAATCGTGAATGTCGCCTCCGTTGCGGGCCATATGGCGCTGCGCACGGGAGTCGTGTACGGCTCGACCAAGGCGGCACTCATTCAAATGACGAAGATCCTGGCGTTGGAATGGGCGCAATACGGCATCCTCGTCAATGCGATCGGACCCTGGTATTTCCCGACGCCGCTTACGGAGAAGCTGCTGGCCGACGAGTCCTTTGTGGCCGAAGTGACAGGCCGCACGCCGCTGAAGCGGGTGGGCCGGCTGGAGGAGCTGGTCGGACCGGTCGTCTTCCTCTCGTCGGATGCGGCGAGCTATGTGACGGGACAGACGCTTTATGTGGACGGCGGTATGACCATTTACGGATTCTGACGACAGACGCGAAGGAGGAAGACCAATGAAACCGTTGCCGCTGCGTCTCAGCGTGCTGGATCTCGTACCGGTCATGCAAAAAGCGGATTCCCATACGGCGCTGGGACAAGCCGTCACGCTGGCGCGGACAGCCGAGAAGCTCGGCTATACGCGCTACTGGGTGTCCGAGCACCACGATATGAAACACCTCGCCTCCGCGTGTCCGGAAGTGCTCCTGGCCCATATCGGAGCCCATACGGAGCATATCCGGATCGGATCGGGCGCCGTTCTGCTGCCGCATTACCAGCCGGTTAAAGTCGCGGAGGCGTTTCACCTCCTGGCGACGCTGCATCCCGGGCGCATTGACCTGGGTATCGGCCGGGCTCCCGGCGGTTCCGCGCATGTCACGCTTGCCCTGAGCGGCAATTTCCTGGAGAATGTGCGGAAGATGCCGGACAAAATCCGCGATCTGACCGCGCTGATCGAAGGTGAATTTACCGTGGAAGGGGAGCGGGTCACGGCCCGCCCGGTTCCGCCCGATTCGCCGGAGCTGTGGCTGCTCGGCACGAACGCCAAAAGCGCCGCTTACGCGGCCGAATACGGGACAGGCTACGTATTCGGCCGGTTCATGAGCGACAACGACGGCGCCGCCGTGCTCGGAGAGTACCGCAGCGCTTTCCGGCCTTCCCGCCTGCTCGCGGAGCCGAAAGCCATCGTCGCCGTCGGCGCGGTCTGCGCCGAGACGGAGGAGCGGGCCCGCGAGCTGGCCGCCGAGGGAGCGGGCTGGCTTCGCTCCGGGCTTCCGGCCGCGGAGGAGGCTGCCGGGAGCGAAGCCGCGCAGGCGCAGGGCGCGCCTTCGGCGGCGGATGAGGCGGGCGAAGGCGGGCCGCCGGAGAAAGCGGACGCGCCCGACAGGCGCACGCTGATCGGCACGGCCGGCCAGATCAAGGAGCAGCTGCACGAGCTGCAGAACTTATACGGCGCGGACGAGTTCCTCCTCGTGACCCAGGTGGCGGATTACGCGCAGCGTCTGAAATCTTACGAGCTGCTCGCATCCTGCATCATCGGTCCAGGGCGTCAGTAACGATGGGACACCGCTCCCGGCTAAATTTCGAACACGGGGCGGAGGACATTTTTCACGCTATAATCGCAGGAAACCTCCGCTCTATCCCGCGGACGATTCTTCCTGTACAATATAAACCAGCGCATGCCGACAAGCCATTTTAAAACGAAATCTAATTTAAGCAGGTGACATAATGGGTGAAATGGACGGACAAACGATTCAGGTACTGAACGCGAGCATGATTCACGATGCGGAGAACGGATATATCGGCAAGGTGGAATTTAAACTGGCGGAAGGCAAGACCGCTTACGAGGTGGCCCTTTTCAGCAAAAAGGGGAAAGAATGGATGTACAGCTTAAATTTCACCGCCGAATCCGGCACGGAAGAAGAGATTGTCGCCATCGAGCAGCAGTTGGAGGAAGATGACGATCTGTTTGATTTTCTCGTAAACACGGCGCTCAGCCGTATGGAACAGGATTCTTCCGGGGGCGTGGAGGGGGAGTAATCTCCTTCATGCAGACCGTGTTTCCGCCGCATTTCCAAGCGATGCCCGCAATTTCGGTTGCGGGTATTTATGCTGGGCGAATCCGTCGTGAAACTTGCCATGGCGGCGGGAGCCGTGCTATTTTAAGGCCATGCGGCACGCGTTTTTAACCTGGACGTTTAGACGGGGAGGACGACATATTATGACAGAGACCGAAAAACAGGCGGCCGCTTACGAGCTCGCTACCTTTGCGGGAGGCTGCTTCTGGTGCATGGTGACTCCGTTTGAGGAACTGCCGGGCATTCACGGCATCGTATCGGGGTATACGGGCGGCAGCGAGGTGAATCCGACCTACGAGCAGGTGAAAGCGGGAGAGACCGGTCATGCGGAAGCGGTGCAAATCCGGTTCGACCCTGACGTTTTTCCTTATGAAAAGCTGCTGGAGCTGTTCTGGCAGCAGGTCGACCCGACGGATGCTTTCGGGCAGTTTCAGGACCGGGGGCTTTCGTACCGCGCGGCTATTTTTACTCACACGGAAAAACAGCGGGAGCTTGCGGAGCAGTCCAAGCGGGAACTGGCGCAAAGCGGCCGTTTCGACAAACCGATCGTGACGGAGATTGTTCCGGCAGGGCCGTTTTACGAGGCGGAGGAGTACCATCAGAATTACCACCGCAAAAATCCGAAGCACTATAAAGAAGACCGCGCCCAATCCGGGCGGGACGAATTTATCGGCAGCCACTGGAAATAAAATCGGCGGCATGTCGTGAAAGCGAGGCCGGAAGCCGGTGGACATGCCCGGTTCCGGCCGGATCATAAACAAATGCGGAAGTTTTGAGAGGAGCTTATTAATCATGAGTGTACATATCGGAGCGAAGGAAAACGAAATCGCGGAACGTATTTTGCTGCCGGGAGATCCGCTGCGGGCGAAATTTATCGCCGAGAATTTCCTGGAGGATGCCGTCTGCTATAACGAAGTGCGCGGGATGTACGGATTTACCGGAACCTATAAAGGCCAGCGCGTATCGGTTCAAGGGACGGGCATGGGCGTGCCGACCATTTCGATCTACGTGCACGAGCTGCTGGAAAGCTACGGCGTGAAGACGCTGGTGCGCGTCGGTACGTGCGGAGCTTTCCATGAAGACGTGAAGGTGCGCGATCTTGTGCTCGCGATGACTTCCCACACGGACTCCGCGGTTAACCGCATCCGCTTCAACGGGCTGGATTTTGCCCCGGCCGCCGATTTCGGGCTGCTGAAGAGCGCTTACGAAGCCGCCGAATCCGCGGGCATGCCCGTACATGTGGGCAGCGTCTTCACAAGCGACACGTTCTACCGCGACGACGAGGGCGCGACGGCGGCCCTGTTGACGAAGTACGGCACTTTGGCGGTAGAAATGGAGACCGCCGCGCTGTATACGCTGGCCGCCAAGCGCAAAGCCCGCGCCCTGTCCATTCTGACCGTCAGCGATCACCTCGTGACCGGTGAGGAAACGACGGCGGAAGAGCGCCAGACGACGTTCCGCCAAATGATCGAAGTGGCGCTCGATACGGTTATCCAGTATTAAGGATATGAACGGGGGCCGGGTGCAAAAGGACCTGCCTCATTCGGCGCTTGTGCGCAAAGTCTTTGTGAAAGCTAAGATCCCTGACCTAAGATGGTCAGGGATCTTTTTGTCGCGGCAAGAGCAAGAAAGCAGCCTGTACGCTGCCGCATGTCTGAGCAAGGCATGTCTTCTAAAGAGGAGCACTTGTGCTCCTTAAAGACGCTTAACGAGATAGAAATCTTTTATAAAGGCTTCTCGTTCAACCGGGTAAGATCGTCCAGAAACCTTACGATCACGGAAAGCTCTTCACCCGAATAAGTGCTGTACAGCTTGAAATGCTTCTCTTCCAGCAGCCGGTGAAGTTTATCGTGCACACGTGCGATTTGTTCCCCCTGAGGAGTGACGAGATAATGCATTTCCCGCTTGCTTCCGGGACGGGGGGCTTCTGCCGCCAGACCCGCCTGGATCAGTTTGGCTACGGCTTTGGAGACGCCGCCTTTGGTAACGCCGATGTGGTTCGCGATTTGGGTAACGTTGGCGTTCTCCCCGCTTGCTATCTCGTGGAGCACGTGCATCTGCGTCAAGGTGAGCTGGCTCAGATCCGCATTTCGCTCCTCCCCGTCTTTTTGCAGGCCTCCGATCATGTCATACGCTTTCTGTTTTTTAAGTTCCGCCGCTTTGTCTCTGGAATGCAGGTATTGGAGAAGTTTGGCTTGTAAAAGTTCATATGCGGCTTTGCCGTCGTTCACTTGGCGCGCCCCCTGTCTTTAAGTAGAACGGACCGGTTTTCCGGTTCTTTCCCATTTTAGCAGGACAAATACGGCTGTGGCAAAGGCGAGCCCGAGCAGTCCGAACAGCGGGGCGGGATGAACATACACCTGTAAATATCCGGAAACGACCGGTCCCGCAGCCATTCCCGCATAGCGGATAAAGTTATATAGACCGAGAGCGGTCCCCCGAATGGACGGGAATTCCCCGGTGAGCAGTGTCGTATGTACCGGAAGGGTGAATCCCGATGAAATCCCGTACAGAACGAGCGCTGCGGATAGTCCAGCCAAGGAAGCCATACCGGTAAGGGCGAACAAGACGATAAACCCGGAAATGAGCAGACTGCCCCAAAACAGCAGCGCCGTCAGGCCGATGCGGTGCTGGATTTTTTTGAACAGCCAGCTTCCCGCAAGGGTGCTGACCGCCATCGGAAGATAGAGCAGCCCCACCCATTCGAGGCCGAGCCCGTAATGATCGGTGAGCAGAACGGGAAGATATACAAGCAGGGCGAAATAGATGAAGAAATGAAGGAAGCCCGTAAGCATCACGGTCAAACCGATTTTGCTGCCGAATATCGTCCGATAGGAGGTGTGCGTCGAAACGGGCTTCGCTTCAGCGGGAAGAGGTTCCCCTTCACTGCGGCTTGAAGGAAAGTAGAGAACATGGACGATAAACAAAACGGCCGCGATACCCGTCAAAAGCCAGAAAATGCCCGCATAACCGGCTCTGCTTCCGATAAAACCCCCGAGTACGGGAGCGACGGCCGGTGCGAAGGACAGCAGGGTCTGATACGTTCCCATCGCTCTGCCGCGGTCATGGCCGGAAAACAGGTGCCCGATGGTCGTTGCCGCGATTAGCGGGACGGCCGCCGTACCCAGCGCCTGCAGCGCCCGGAAAAACAGGAAGCTGTCGAAACGGACCGCAAGCGAGCAGCCGGCCGATCCGATTACGGTCAGGAAGAGGCCGGGCAGCAGGATTTTACGCGCTCCGATAGAGTCGATCAAAGGACCGAGCACGAGCTGCATTACCGCTAAAATCAGCATGAAAAGGGAAACCGACGCGTTAACCCGGGCGAGGGAAACGTGAAAAGAATCCCTCAGCAGCGGCAGCACGGGCGAATAAATATTTTGCGTCAGTGAAGCCAGGAAAGCGCTTATGGAGAGTAGGTACAGAAGAAAAGAATGTTGCGTGCGAATGGCAGTTGGCATGAAGTCAACCTCCTGAATCAAATTGTTTCCGGGAAACTGTTTCCTGGAAACAATTAAAACATTCTGAGAACATAAAGTCAATTCCCCTAACCGGAATGCCGGCACGTGTGCTTTGAAGGCTGCTTTTAAGAGAAGGTCTGTCCTTAATCGGATGAATGGTTAATTGCGCTGAGCAATCTTTATCCCCGGAGGTGTATAGTAAACATTACCAGATCTCTTAAAAGGAGGGAAAATCATGGCAAGATTTCGGACGGTATCCGACCGTTCTCTTTCGTTATGGCAGTCCGCTGTTACGGAGACGGTACAGAAGCAGGCGGGCGTGCGAGAGCCTGTAAAAACTGACGCGGAGGAAAAGGAGACTGAGGAGACTGAGAAGCCGATCCAGCAGTGCCTCGTGGAAGGCTCCTGCTTATTCACGACGGAGCAGAATCTGATTCTGTCCGCGCTGGGAATCCAGGTGAAGCAGGAGCAGAACACAGCGGGGAATGAGGGTACCGCACAGGGCTCAGTAGAAGATAGACATGAAGACAAGGCTGAACGTAAGACTGAAAGCAGCGCTGGAGTTACGGCGGGGGAAGAACGGGCTGACCGCCATATGGGAGACCGTAAGGTTTCTGCCGATGAGGCGAGTGAAGGCGTGGAAACAGAGGCGGTAATGGCGAGTCCTAACACGGGTGATGCCGTCCTGAATCTGCCAGACACCGCAAGCGATATGGGGCAGGCCTCCAGGCTTATGTTCGAGGCAGCCTTAGCGAAGGCCGAAGGCAGCGAAGAAGAAGCGCTGAGGCTCATGCGGGAGGCGAGAAAATATTCAACCGGCGACTTGGCCGGCTGGCTGAGCTGCATCACGACCTATTTGGAGTATGATGCGAGATACGACGCGCCTTACTATCGCGACTGGAAGCTGGACGGTCGTGATATAGACACGTACGGAGTGATCTCTCACGTTCTGCCCGGCGACGCTAAGGTCGGGCTGATCGGGGACTGGGCCACGGGAATGCCGGATGCCCGGGAGCTCATCGCATGCATATTGGACCAGGATGTCGACGCCGTCATTCATCTGGGCGATACTTACTACTCCGGGACACCCGAAGAGTGCAGGCGCAACTTTAAGGAAGTTTTTGACGAAGTATTCGCGAAAACGGGCAAGCCCCGCATTCCGGTCTATTCCATACCCGGCAACCACGATTATTACGCGTTCGGATACGGGTTTTATCAGGAGATTCTGGACGAAATCAACCGGGGGGAACCGGAATGGAAGCAGGAGGCCAGCTATTTCTGCCTCCGTACGGAAGACGGCGCCTGGCAATTTCTCGGCATGGATACGGGCCGCAACGATTATTCTCCCTACAACGGGATTAACCCGACTTACGACGGGCCCTGGCTGGAAGAATCCGAAGTGGAGTGGCATCGCGACAAACTGGCGAATTTCAAGGGAAGCACGCTGCTGCTGTCTCATCACCAGCTTTTCTCCCAGCACAGCGCAATCCAGGGCTGGGGTGCGCAGCGCCCTTGGCTGAACGAGCACTTGGAAGCGGCGTTCTCGCCTTTTTTCGACCGGATTGCATGCT
This sequence comes from Paenibacillus sp. RC84, assembly GCF_041260495.1. Taxonomy (NCBI): domain Bacteria; kingdom Bacillati; phylum Bacillota; class Bacilli; order Caryophanales; family Paenibacillaceae; genus Paenibacillus; species Paenibacillus sp. RC84. The sequence goes on along the minus strand of NZ_JBGBYL010000012.1, from coordinate 64,821 downwards.
GGTTCTGGGGGCATGAGCACAACTTGTGCCTGTTCCGGGACGGATTGATGGGCCTGGCCAAAGGCAGGCTCGTCGGATGCTCCGCTTATGAGGAAACCTCCGGAAAAGATCCGTACGCCCCGTATCGGGACGACTATGCGGAGCACGTGCCTTATCGGGAGGAGATGCCCCGGGTCAGTCAGACGGACGGGTATTATAACCATGCTTTTGCCATCCTGGATTTTAAGCGAGAGGCAAAGGAAGATCCGATTACATGCGCCTACTACGAGTTTCCTTCTTGGGGTTCTAATGCTCCGGAGAAGCGGGGAGCCAAATTATTGATGCGGGAATTCATTCATTCGAAGCATTTTAACGTGTAAAACGAACAGGGTGCAAAGGCCGCTTGTAGACGCAGAGCCGGGTATCCGCTAGAATACGGGGATACGAGTCAAACCGCAGCAAGGAAGGGATTTCGATGAATTCATCCGCAGACGGCCGCCCTGTGCCGTCTTATGTATACAGTTTTGCCTGCCACGAGGACGAAAAGGAGCTCTGCATGCTGGAGCTGCGCACCCTGCTGGGCGTCCGGCCGCTGGACGGCTGGGCCGAGAGCCCGCTGGAGCTGGACCCGAGCCGGAGCCCGTTTATCCGGCACCGGCTGGAGGTCCGGCTCCAGGCAGCCAGCTTGGACGAGCTGGCCGAAAGGGCCGAAACGCTCGATTTGAACGGGGACACGTTCAAGCTGCTCTACGTGGAGGCCGAAGAGAAGGCCTCCTACGACGAACGGCGCGCCATCGAGCGCCGAATCGGCCAACATGTCCGGGGCAAAGCGGACATGAAGCAGCCCCGGCACCTGCTCGGCGCGGCTTACGCGGGCGGCCGCTGGGTGCTGGGCCCGTGCCGCCGGAGCGAAGCCGTCTGGCTGGCGCACAACAGCAAGCCGCGGCAGTACTCCACGGCGCTGAGCACGCGCGTGGCCCGCGCCGCGGTCAACATCGCGGTGCCGGACCCGGCCGGCATCCGCGCGGTCGACCCGTGCTGCGGCATCGGCACGGTGCTGGTGGAGGCCTTGTCGATGGGGATCGACATCGTCGGCCGCGACCTCAACCCGCTTGCCGTCCGCGGCGCGCGGGAAAATCTCGCCCACTTCGGGTATCCCGATGTGGTGAAGATCAGCGACATCCGTGATCTGGATGGCGCTTATGATGCGCTGCTTCTCGACATGCCGTACAATCTGTGCTCGGTCATCAGCACAGAGGAGCAGCTCGAGATGCTGCGCAGTGCCCGCAGGCTGTCTCCGCGGGCGGTCGTCATCTCGGCGGAGCCGGTCGACGCCGCTCTGGAGCGGGCGGGCTTCGCCGTGAAGGACCGCTGCGTCGTCCGCAAAGGGAGCTTCGAGCGGCAGATTATCGTGTGCGAGCGGCGGGAGGATGGGACGGAATAGGACGACGTCAAAAAAAGAATCCCTAGCTGCGCGAACATCTAAAGACTCTGGCGCACAACGTCCGCATAAAGAGCGGTCGGCTTCGATAAAAATTTTTTATATCACACCAATAAAAAGTGATAGATCCTACCTTGGCGGGCGGTCTATCACTTTTTATATACTTTCCCAACACGATAACAACAATCAGGCCCAAAATACAACTAGTAGAAAGGTCCTGAAATAACCTGCTTAAGCCCCAGCCCGGGGATTAACGGGAACCGTTAGCGCAGCAATGTTCCAAACAGGTCGCTCGTTCGGGGCTTATTGACTAAAGCTAAAATTTATCCCGAAAAGAGCAGGCAGAGCGGGCGGCACCGCCAAGCTTGCTTTTTTGTGTTCTGTTGAACGAACTGCAGGTTGGTTCGTACTTTTAAGACATCAAACAGGAATTTTTGCCCTTTTTAAAAAAGGCATTGAAATATATGTAACTCTTAGTTATAATACAAAGCATAACAAATAGTAAAACGCTTTCATTGAGAGGGTGAAGCCATGAACCTAGCCGGAATGAACATTACGTACAAGCATTTTCCCTTCCAACACTTCCTGGATTCCATGTCGGAGCTCGGCATCGGTCATATCGAACTGTGGGCGGGTGAGCCTCATTTGTATGTCTACCGTAATGTCCTCGGTAACTTAAGGCAGATCAGGCAGCAGTTGAAGTCAAGAGATATGCAGGTTGTCTGTTACACGCCGGAGCAGTGCGTATATCCGTTCAACATCGCGGCCTCAGACGCACATTTGCGGCAGAAGAGTGTCGATTATTTCATCGATAATCTGTACGCCGCGCTGGAGCTGGGGACCGATATGATGCTGATGACCTCGGGAATCGGGGACTTCTCGGTATCCCGGGAGGAATCGTGGAAATATGCAACCGATTCGATCTACCGGGTATCGCGGGTGGCTGAGAAGGAGGGGGTGACGCTTGCGCTGGAGCCTCTGACCCGGTTCGAAACGAATCTTCTGATCGACGTGGAGGGAATTCTGAGGGTGATGAGGGACGTCAATTCCCCTTCGTTAAAAGGAATGATCGATACCGTAGCGATGCAGCTTGCCGGAGAGACGCCCGAGGATTACTTTACGAAACTGCCGGAGATCTGCCATTTCCATCTGATTGATGGAGACGGCTCGTCGGATGCGCATTTGGCCTTAGATGACGGGGAGCTGAATTGGAGAGAATATGTAACGACCCTTGAAAGCCACGGTTATAAAGGAGCTTGCACCTTAGAGATTATGGGAGCAGGTTATTATCAGAGTCCGCATGAGGCACTTAAGAAATCAATCAGGAAAATAAGGGATTTGGAAGTCTTATCATCTTGATTTGGAGGAACTCGCTATGAGTAATGACACACTTACACGAAAACTGGGTTTCTGGTCGGCCCTGGCTATCGCAGTTGGAACTACGGTAGGTTCCGGGATATTCGTCTCTTCCGGAGATGTGGCAAAAGCGGCGGGTCTCCCCTCGATTTCAATCCTGGCCTGGGTTATCGGCGGGATCATCGCAATTCCGCAAGTCATGGTGCTGGCTGAATTATCAACGGCTTACCCGCAAAATGGAAGCGGTTACGTTTACCTGAATAAAGCGGGCTGGAGGCCCTTGGCTTTCCTGTATGGCTGGGCGACGTTCTGGGCGCTCGATCCGCCGTCCATTTCAATTATGGCTTTGGCCATCGTGGCTTACTTGGCAAGCTTCTTCCCGTTCTTTGCCGGGTTCGCCGGCAAGCTGCTTGGGGTGGCGATTATTCTGATTATCACATCCATCCATTATCGCAGCGTTAAGGGAGGCGGAAGTTTTCAGGTTATTATTACCGCGGTTAAAATCATTCCTTTCCTGATTGTTATTGTGCTCGGACTTATGTATATGAATTTTGACAACTTCGCTTACACCCCGGCGGCGGGAGCCGGAAGCTCAAGTCTTATCGGAGGCGTATCCGCTACGACCTGGGCGTATACGGGAATGGCGGCCATCTGTTTTATGGCCGGAGAATTCAAGAATCCAGGGAAAGTTCTGCCTAAGGCATTGATCAGCTCGGTGCTGATTATACTTGGCCTGTATACACTGCTTGCGGTGTGTGTCACCGGCTTGATGCCGTTCGACAAGCTGATGGGTTCCAGCGCGGCTGTATCCGATGCCGTGAAATACATTCCGGGATTATCCGGTATTGCCTCCTCTTTTGTGGCCGTTACGGCAATCATTGTTATTCTGGGTTCCTTGAGCTCGTGTATTATGTTTCAGCCGCGCCTGGAGTATGCCATGGCGAAGGACGGACTGTTCTTCCAACGCTTCGGGAAAGTCCATCCCAAATTCGAAACACCTAGCTTCTCGATTATCGCTCAGGTTACATTTGCGTGTATTCTTGTTTTCTTCAGCAATCTAACGGAATTGCTGGGTTATTTTACACTCATTCAGCTGGTTATTAACATCCTGGACTTTGCCGCCGTCTACAAATGCCGGAAGAGAGACGATTATAACCCGATTTACCGGATGCCAATGTGGAGAGTAACGACAATCCTGGCGATCGCCGGGGCGGCATGGCTGGCATGGGGAACCTTTACATGGGCCCCGATTCAAGGCATGATTGCGGCTGCAATTGTCATCGCGACAGGGCTGCCCGTGTACTATTACTGGGAGAAAAAATATGGCTCCAAAAAGCCCGGGGACAGCCAAATCGTTGCTTAATCAAAAAAATGTTGTCCGAATTGTAATGTTGTTTTATAATACAAGACATAACAAATAAAATTGGATCATATTGGAGACCGCCTCCAATATGGGGAGGGAACGAACATGTTGAACTTTGATGAACAGTTATTCCTTAAGCTTGTGGAACAAGAGGGCCTTGCCTTTAGAGGGCAGGTTGAAGAGATTGTGGACGGAATTTGCAAGAAAGGGTACAGCAACATTTTTCTGATCGGTGCGGGCGGTACGATCGCCATGATGTATCCTTATGAATATATTTTGAAATCGAACTCGACGATTGACGTGCATGCGGAGATCGCCGCTGAGTTCATGGTGATGAACAACCGCCATTTCAGTAAAGATTCCGTATGTATCTTCACCTCGGTATCCGGGACTACTCAGGAGACTGTGGCCGCAGCCGAGTTCTGTAAGGAACGCGGAGCAACTACCATCGCGCTTGTGGCCGAACCGGATACGCCGCTAACGAAAATCGTGGATCACTGCATCACTACGGGCTCGGAGAAACATTCCTTCGATACGTTCTTCATGCTGTTGCACATGGTCGTGTTCCGCTTCATGTATAACAATAACGAGTTCCCTCAATACGATCAGTTCGTCAAGGAAGTCTCCCTGCTGCCGCGTGCGATTCTGAATGCGGTCAAGACCTTCGATCCGAAAGCGGAAGCCTTCGCGAAAGAGCATAAGGATACGGACTACCACATGATGGTGGGCTCCGGAAATCTATGGGGGAATACGTACTCTTACGCGATGTGCATTCTGGAAGAGATGCAGTGGATTCACGCGAAATCGATCCACGCGGCGGAATTCTTCCACGGCACACTTGAGCTGGTGGTTGAGGATACCAGCGTGATTCTGCTAAAAGGTGAAGACGAAACCCGGCCGCTGATGGATCGCGTGGAACGTTTTGCCGAGAAGATCACGAAGAAATTGACCCTTATTGATACCAAGGAATTCAAAATGGAAGGCATCAGCGAAGAGTTCAGAAAACACTTTTCCGTCAATATCAACTGGTCCGTGCTCAGCCGCATCAGCGTCCACCTGGAGCGCGAGAGAAACCATCCGTTAACGCTTAGAAGATACTATCGTCAAATGGAATATTAAAATGCCGTGAGCACTACTTCGTAGTGCTCCTCTTTTAATCGCAGGGAAGGCGGGAGCAAGATGAGAATCGTTACAGTCGGAGATAATTGCATGGATGTTTATCAGGCCAGCGGCAAAGCCTATCCGGGAGGCAATCCGGTGAATGTGGCCGTTTATTTAACGGAACTGGGTGCACAGACCGCTTATATAGGCTGGGTAGGCACTGACATGTATGGGGAGATTATGATCCAGGCTATTAAGGACAAGGGCGTGGATACTTCCCGAATATCCAAAAAGGAAGGAAAAACAGCGGTAACTCAGGTCGAGATGATCGGCAATGATCGCAAGTTCGGCGATTATGACGAAGGGGTTATGGCGCAGTTCTCTCTTACTCCGGAGGAAATTAGCTTTGCCGGAAATAATCAGCTTGTACATTCGGGCATATGGGGGCATGCCGATAAGTATTTTGCTGCGTTTAAGGAAAAGGGTCTGGTGACCTCCTTTGATTTTTCAGACCAGCTCAGCGATGAGCTTGTGCAGACCTTAACGCCTCACGTGGATTATCCGTTCTTCTCTTATACCCAGGACGATGACTATATCCGGGGGCTTCTGACCGAAGTGAAGCAGAGAGGATCTCAGATCGCCGTCGCTACTCTGGGAGAGAACGGTTCACTGGCCTATGACGGGGAGCGGTTCTATACGTGCGGCGTTGGAAAAGTGAATGTGGTGGATACGATGGGCGCGGGGGATTCGTTCATTGCCGGGTTCATCTACGGCCGATTGAAGGGGCTCTCGATTGAGGCTTGCCTGGAGCAGGGCGCATCGACGGCGGCGAAGACCATAGGATATTTCGGGGCATGGTGACTGGAGTAGGCCATCAATGTATAATATGTAATATATAATCATTGATGGATAAGGATGAATGAACGATGAATTTAAATCCTTCAACCCCCCAGCCGCTGTATATGCAGATCCGGCAAATGTTGAAGAATGATATCCAGCACGGAAGATATAAACCGGATGAACAGATTCCAACCGAGGCGGAGCTCTGTGATACGTATAATGTAAGCCGGATTACGATCAGGAAAGCGATCGAGGAATTGGTGCGGGACGGCACGCTGACGCGGATCCCCCGCAGAGGCACCTTTGTGGCCTCGAACAAGTTCCACAACGAGCTGTTATCTGTAAGCGGATTCTCGGAGTTCAGCCATCAGCTCGGCATGATCCCGAACTCCCGGATTCTCCGGAGTGAGGTCATTCAGGCCTCGGAGGAGGTGGCCGGGCATCTTCAGATTGAGGAAGGCAGTCCCGTACTGGAGCTTGAGCGGCTGATGTACGTGGATGACCGCCCTCTTTTCTATGATATTGCCCACTATTCACTCACCCGGTTCCCCGATCTGGAGAAGAAGATTGCGATGAACGAATCGACCTACAAGATTCTGTCGGAGGACTATCATACCGAGATTGTAAGCAACGATAAGATCATCGATGTCATTGGGGCGACCAAAGATTACGCGAAGCTGCTTGAATGTGATATCGGGGCGAATCTGTTCCGGATCTTAAAAATTGCTTTCGACGCGAACGATGAGCCGGTTCACCGCTCCACCTTCATGTGTGAGACCAACCGGGTCAACTTGACAGTTCACCGGGCCAAATAAGGTCATGCCCAGCGGCATGAAGACCCCAAAAGAAGGGGTCTTTTGTTTATTCAGAGTACGGAACTATTCCAGCTTAAACCCCTGTTTCTCCAGAAACGGCTTCAAATGAGCGCGTACCGGCTGGCGGTACTTGTCCGCCATACTCCGGGACCAGGTGATGCTCTGCTTGCCTCCGGTCCGTTCCTCGTAATATTTCCGCGTCGTCTCGTCGTACTGGCGGACGCCTTCGTCCGAGCGTTCGCTCTGATAGCCGTTCTCGTGCAGAACGGCCGTTTGGGGAAGCCGGGGACGGAGGGAAGGCTCCTGGTCCGGCACGCCTACGCACATTCCGAACACCGGGTAGACGAGCTCCGGAAGCTTCAGCGCTTCGGCGACGCCATCCGGGTTGTTGCGGATGCCTCCGATGTAGCAGATGCCCAGGCCGAGAGATTCGGCCGCAATTGCGGCATTCTGCGCGGCCAGCGCTGCGTCCATCGAGGCGACGAGGAAGCTTTCGGTGTTCTGGTGGAACACTTCGCCGGACTGCTCGGTTGCTTTGCGGAGCCGGTTCAGGTCGGCGCAGAACACAAGAAAGAGTCCGCACTGCTCGACGTAGGCCTGATTGCCGGCGAGCCGGGCCAGTTCTTTTTTCAGCGCGGGATCGGTGGCGGCAATGATGGTGTAGGCCTGAACGCTGCTTGAAGTCGAGGCCAATTGTGCGGAAGCGACAATCGCTTGCAGTTGGTCCCCGGGAATCGGATCGGGTTTGAACTTGCGGATAGAGCGGTGCCGGGTCAGCAGATCGATAACGGAATTCATGGGCGTAATCTCCTTTTTTTCAGAGCATAAGATAAATGTTGATCGGGGTGTTACAGTTAGTTCTATTATAGGCGAAAACTTGGTAAGATCGTACTTTTAGCAGGAAATATAAGGGAGCTTCAAAAACCGGGAAGGACGGCCGCAAAACAGCGGTGAGTGCCGGAGGGCCAAGTGTGGCGGAACCGGAAGTTAAAAGACGCAGGGGGCCGAATATGGACGAACGGATAGAACGGACCGAACGGGATGTTGTCCCGCCGATTCCCGGGAAAAATTCGCTGAAAAAGCGGGCTTTTATAAAGCAGAGCGCTTTTGTGCTGCCGCTTGTCGCGGCGCTGTCCGCATGCAGTGTGACCCACAGCGTGGAAACGGATACCATCCGGGCTGCCGCCAAGTCGATGAAGAAGAACCTGAAAGGGTATAAAGGGCTCTACTGTACGTTTACCCGGCCTGATGTAACCTGCAGAGTGGACTGGAAAGGGGAGCCGGACCCGGAAACGCATGCTGCCGTGATGGCCGCCGTGAAGGCGTTCGTCACGCCCGGGCATATGCGGGAAATTGCCCGCAGTGTGAACTGGAAACTGGAAATTTCCGAATTCCATTTACTCCTCAATACGGATGACAATAAGGCGGACGCGGAGTATGCCTATTCAGCCCGTTATTACAAAACGTCGGATGCGAGCGACGATTCCGAAGCCAACATAGACGCTTACAGAACCTGGACGGAAGACGGCACGCAGGCCGTTCCTCTTGAAAACGGATCTGACTGAAACGGCTGCCTCCCGGCGGCTTTTTTTGCGGTTCGGCGGATAGGAACGGTCAAGCTGTATAGGGGTGACCATCGTTACGCAGCGTCACACCGGGCACTGTGAAGCTGCGCGGGTCCGAACGATCAGGACTTTTTCAAATAAACTTTCCGGATCGGGAACGGTTCCGCCGTTTCTGTTGTCTAATTGGGTGGGGGTGAAGGCGTTGGGGGCTCAGCAGGGAAACGAAGAGGGAAAAAGAAAACCGGCAAAAGAACATTTTCGGACGTTGATGCTGGATTACGGACAGGACGTGTGGAACTACGCCTTCTTTCTGACCGGACGCAGGGAAATGGCGGATGATATTTCGCAGGATGTTTTTTTGAGTGTCTTCCGCCACCTGAATACGTTCGAAGGGAAAGCTTCCGTCAAAACGTGGCTGTTCGCGATAACCCGGAATACGGCGCGCAACCATATGCGGACGGCTTTCATGCGCAGAGTGATTCTGGTCGGCCGCGCGCGGCCCGGGAGCAGCCATCCGTCGGCGGAGAGCGAAGTGATGGAGGCGGCTTTCACGGACGAGATCTGGGAAATCGTGATGAAGCTTCCCACCAAATTCAGGGAAGTGCTCGTGCTGGATGCCAAATACGAGATGACGATGGGGGAAATCGCCCTGGTGCTCGGCGTGTCGGAGGGAACCGTGAAATCACGGCTGTCGCGGGCCCGCAAAAAAATGTCGGAAGCATGGAAGGAGGAATCTGCTTATGAACGGGCCTAAGCCGGAATGGTACGACAAGCTGAAATCGGGACCTTTTACAAGAAAAACCTTCACAATGGACGATATCTACAGCATCGAGCAAAAGGCGGCGGAATCCGCACCGGGCGGCCGTATACGGAAGCTGGTTATCCGCAAAAGAAGGAGAACGCTGCCCGTACTGGCGGCTGTGCTTTTGTGCCTGGCGGCAGCGGCGTTCCTGTTCCACGGAGAGTTGGTCCCCGCTGTAACCAAGGCATGGCCCGGAATTGTGAAGCCGACGGAGCCGCCGCAGGCGACAATTCCTCCTTTGCAGCAGGAAACGGGGCCGTTCTATCTCAAAGGAGACGCGACAGCCGTGTCCGAGCCGGAGGCTTTCGGCGATGAGGAAACGGATGCGACAGTAAATTCCGAGAACCCCATTACGGTTCTGGAGAAGCGGAACGGGTTCGTAAAAATCGGCGAGAAGCGCTGGATTCCGGAATGGTATTTGAACAAAGACGCGGACAAGCGGCTTAAGGAAGTGCGGCTGAGCCAATTTTTGAGGGAAAGGCCCGTCGTGACGATGACGGCGCCCTATTACGGTGTTATTGTGCAGGGTGTCAACTTTTCGCTGTATCCCGGAGAACCGAAGCCTTCCGGTGGCGTTTTGAAGTACGGCAGAGTGGTTCAAGTCATAAGAGACTACAGGGATTGGGTTTGCGTAAATGTATTCTCCTATGACGGCCGCGAATATGCGGGGGATAAGTGGGTGCCCAAAGAGAACGTGGGAGTCTATGATTCTTCCGTTGCACAAGAAGGATTACTCAAAAAAAGGGTCGAGGCTTTGTCCCCCTCCGATACGGCGGCCTACCTGGTCCCGGGCGCAAGAGTTGTGATCGAAGGGGAGACGGACGGGCTTTACATGATCCGTTCTCAAAGCACTTATACGGCAAAAATCAATAAATCGGATTTTCTCCCGAATCCGTTCCTGGGGCTGGACCGCAAGGAAGACACAGACCCTCAGTGGTACTTCACCCAGGAAGAAATGGTGGACCGCTACGGAAACTTCGCCAAAACCCGAACCGACGACCTGCTCAAAGGTCTGGAGCCGATCGATATTTTCCGCTATTATATCCTGGCTTCGGAAAAAGGGGACTGGGAAACGGTTTATGCCCTTCTGATAAAGGGCAGCGATTACGCGACGCCGAGCTGGGAGAAATACCTGGCCGATATCGGCAGGGAACCGGATGCGGATAAACAGGCGAAACAGAAATGGGACGCCTTGCGGAAGGACTACACGCTGTACCAGGAAATCAGCGGGGATTCTGCCTATATTGTCATGACGAAGCGGGGCTCCGGTTCACCGGAGGACAAACAAGCGTTCAGCCTGACCCGCCACAAAGCGGGCATTTGGAAAGTGAGCTGGCTGCCCATGCAGTAAAGCCGGATATAAAGGAAAGAGCCAACTTTGCGTGGTCGGGGCAAAGTTGGCTTTTTAGCGTGCGGGGACCTGTGTAGGTGATGCCCTGTAGGATTAAAGCTCGATCAGTTCGTGAAGACGTGGTTCCCGATCACGGCCGTTTTCGGACGCGACTTGCTCCAGGACGAAGTGGCGACGTCCGGATTGTAGTAAAACAGTGCGCCCCCGGTCGGGTCGGAGCCGTTCAAGGCGGCGCGTGCCGCTTTGTAAGCCGTTTCGTTAGGCTTCAGCCCGTACTGGCCGTCACGGACGGCTGAAAACTGTCCCGGCTGGTGAATGACGCCCGGAATGGAATCCGGGAACTGGTTGGACTGTACGCGGTTGATGACGACGGCGCCGATCGCAACCTGCCCCTGGTAGGACTCGCCTCGGGCCTCGGAATAAATGATGCGCGCCATCTGCTCCAGAGCGTTCTGCTTCGGCACGGCCGCTTTTTCCAGCTTGCCGAGGGTCTTCGAGTCGGCTTCGCCGTCGACGGGAAGGCCGTAAGCGCGCTGGAATTTTTTCACGGACTCCGCGGTTTTCATTCCGTAGTAGCCGGTGACGCCCGCGTCGAAGTAACCGAGCGCGTCAAGCCGCTCCTGAAGATTCAGAACGTGCTCGCTCTGGGTTCCCGTGGCCAGGGACATGGCCGAGGCCGAAGGGGCCGCGCTGACAAGGCCGATGGCGCATGCGGCGGCAGATAATAATATAGGCATTTTTTTCATGGTTAAAGGAAAACCTCCTCTTGTTTTTATGACCACGTTTTGTGTACGTGCGATAGGGACTTAAGGGCCTACGATGGTCATCAAAAGCTTCCGCCCACGCTTATCGGCGGCTGCAGGGGAGTGACAGGGGCCGACTCGATTCCGGCTCGTCCTTTATACTGTTCGGGGAGCCCCGCCGAATTGTTGCCGTAGGAACGAAAAAAATGGATAGGCGATCCAGTTTTAAAAAGAAAGAGACCCACAGCAACGGGCTGCGGGTCTTAAGATTTATTTATTAAAAGGGGGTCGAGTTTTAGTATAGAGCTTTTATATTAAAGGAAGATGAAAACTGGATTGCAGTTATGTTACAAATTGTTATCGGAGTGTATTCTCATCGCCCGCGGAATGGTATAGTTCTAGAAGAGCTTTGCAACAACGCTTGCACAGAGCAGCTTAGAGGACAAAAAAGACAGAATTTGAAGGTGAACGGTTTTGAGTCAGGCCCCTTTTTACACCGTGCCTCCGGGTACGGGTCACACGAACATTCCGCAAGCCGTCATGGCTTCCGCACATACAAGCAGGGAACTGGTCCCCGACGGAGACCGGGACGCTTTTTACTTCCGCCGCCTGGAGGCACAGGGCATAGCCCTGAACGAGCCGCAGATCCGGGCGGTGAGACACTTCGAAGGACCGCTGCTGACGCTGGCGGGCGCCGGCTCGGGTAAAACGTCCGTGCTCGTCTGCCGGACGGGGTATTTGCTCGCGGTGCGGCAAATCCGGGCGGCGAGCATTTTACTTGTCACTTTTTCCAGCAAAGCCGCAGCCGAAATGAGAGAACGCATCGCCGCACTGCCGGGAATAACGGCCCAGGAAGCTTCTCGGCTTCAAGCGCGGACGTTTCACTCTTTTTTTCTGCGGGTCATAAGGAGCCAGGGCGTCCAAGAAGAGATTTTTAACGAGACGCGCAGGCAGCACATCTTGCTCAAGCAGATTATGCGGGAGCTGGGCATTCCCGATACGTATCAGCCCGAAACGCTTCTGACGCTGCTTTCCTCCTATAAAATGAACCGGACGGAGCTTCAGGACCTGCCGCAGCAAACGAAGGAAGAAAAAGAAATCCGGAGCATTCTGATCCGCTATGAAGAGTGGAAGCGGGCCAACGCCAAAATCGACTTCGACGACGTGCTTCTCCGGGCATACCGTATGCTGAAGGAGAACGAGAGTCTGCTGCGCTCGCTTCAAAATCGTTTCCAGTATGTCATGGTGGACGAGTTTCAGGACACGAACGGCATCCAGTACGAGCTTATCCGCATGATTGCGTCGCCGCAGAATCATTTGATGGTGGTGGGGGATGACGATCAGACGATTTATTCGTTTAACGGGGCGCGGAGCGAATTTATTCTCCATTTTGAAAAAGAGTTCCCGCCCGCCAAGGTGATCACGCTCGCGATTAATTACCGCTCGGGGGCATCCATCGTCGGGCTCGGGAACGAAATCATCCGGCACAACAAGATGCGGCGGGTGAAGACGCTGAAAGCCGCGAACGCAGGCAGTGCCCGGCCCCAGTATATCCGCCCGCTGACGACCGACGAGGAGGCGGAAATCGTCCTCTCGCGTATCCGGCGGGATGTGGAGCAGGGGAGGCGGAGTTACGGGGATTTCGCCGTGCTCTACCGCTCCGCAAGCAACAACCGCGCTCTGTTGGAGCAGCTCGTTCTGCGGGAAATCCCCTACATCGACTATGGTGACGGGCAGCTGCTGTACGAGCATTGGCTCATTAAGCCCGTTCTGGATCATATGCGCCTGTCTTTGAACCGCCGCGACTTCGAGGCGATGGAAGGGGTGCTGCCTTCTCTGTACATCAACCGGGAGCACGGGATGGCGTATATCCGCCAGCAGGAGGCCCGGCAGCCGAAGAAAGGGCCGCTGGTCCATTTGCTGTCCATGCCGGACAAGAAGGATTTCCAGATAGAGAAGATCCAGACTAGGCTGGAACTGATCCGGGAGCTGAAAAAGCTGAAGCCGTTAGACGCGATCCGCAAAATGCGCGTGCATTTCTACGACGCCTACGTCGAGACGGACGGGCGGAAGCAGCCGACCCAGCACAAGGAGATGCTCAAAGAGATGCTGGACGAGCTGGAAACGTCGGCGGAACGATTCCGCACCACGGCCGAGTTCGTCCTGTTCGTGGACGATGTGTTGTCCCGGAGCAGGCAGAGCGGCCGCCATCTCTCCGAGGAGCAGGGCAATCGGGTCGCGTTGATGACCATTCACCGGTCCAAAGGATTGGAGTTTCCGGTGGTCGTCCTGATCGGAGCGTGCGAGGGCAGTCTGCCACACAGCTCCGTACTGGACCCGAAAGCAGCGGACAGCGCCGCCGATCTCGAAGAGGAACGGCGCCTCGCCTACGTGGCCGTGACCCGGGCCCGCGAGGAGCTCATCGTAAGCTCGCCTTCCCTGTACCGGGGAAGAAAGGCGGGCGTCTCGCGGTTCGTCGTGTCCGCCTTTACGGGGCGGAGCGGCGATTCGCCGGCTTCCGGCCGCCGCGCGCAGCCGGCCTCCGGCAAGCGGACGGTGACGGCCGTGAGCCGCACCGCACCGGCGTCCGGCAGGGCACCGGAGCGAAGCGCACCGGCCGGGCCGGTACGCACGGAGACGGTGCCCGCGTGGCTCTGCACCGGGCCGGGCTGCAACGCCTGGGTGCGGATCGCCGCCGGCGAACCCGCCGCGGGCAAGGCATCCGGTGCGCCGGCCAAGGCCTGCCCGCTGTGCGGGGCGCCGATGACGGCGGGCCGCCGGGAAGCGGCCGTACGCACGGCCAGCCGTTGAGGGCGCTGGCCTGGAGCCCGCGGCGGGGGTGGGATGCCCGGCGGACCCGAAGCGCGAGTCCAAGGCCTGCCCGCTCTGCGGTCACCGTCCAAGCCGCTCGTACTCCGGGCGGGAATAGCTGACGGAGTACCGCCAGCGCGTCGCTAACGGCGTCTGCGACACTCCCGCAATCCAGCCGGAACCGCACATGCGCATACCACCCATAAAAAGAACGGACCGGCATCTCCATGCCCGGTCCGTTCTTTTTATGTCCACAAGCGGAGGAGCGGCCCCTCTTCACCGAAAACCGGATCGGTGTCCGGCACGGGAACGCTGCCGATCTTTTCCCGGGTGGCGGGGGTTACGCTCTCGCTCTCTTTGTGAAGATCGGGCTCCATGCCGCCCGGATAGGCCCCAACGATCTTGAAGTCGGGGCTACCCGACAGTTTTTTGTGCCCGGTGCCGGCAGGCAGCACGACCACATCGCCGGTCCTCAGCTCTACCTGCTCTCCATGCTCGCCGCCGAGCCGGACTACCGCGCTTCCGCTAATGACGCCAAGCACCTCATGCGCGTTGCTGTGGTAATGATGGTAATCGAACACCCCGTTGGTCCAGCTGTTCAGCCAGTTATGCCGGTTAAACAGCCTCTCCGTCTGCTCCGCATTTTCCGAGAAAACCCCCTTGTATAGAAGCACGGGCAAACGGGGGTGGTTCGGAATCGCGCCGTCTTCTTTGAAAAAGAATGTTTTCACGTCTACGTCCGCTGCGCTCATTTAAATCCCCCTCCCTAAATCAACCACGTCCAAATAAACTCTAGAAATTTTCGGGACTAAATTGTTGACCCTACATATAGTTAACCTTCCCGATATTTTTTTAATACGAGAAAATAAACCAAAAAACCTCCTCCGTTTTGGAACGGAAGAGGTTTTGCTGCGGATTCCGCTTTTGGGAGCTGCCCGGTCGAACTTCCGGAAAGGCCTTAAAACCGGCCGTTACTGAGGATTGGTTGTCCAGATTCCGGCAGTCTTGATGAATACGCGCGGAGGAAGCTTCAGCGTGGCGGTAATGAGCTCCGCTACGTCTTCCGGCTGCATCATCCGGTCTTCGTCGCCGATTTTGAGGCCCGCATTGCTCGCCAAATCGGTATTGACGGTGCTTGGCGTAAGCGCCGTGACACGGATGTTGGATTTGCGGACTTCCTGCATAAGCGACTCGGTCAGACCGAGAACCCCGAATTTGGAGGCGCAGTAAGCCGATCCGGTCGCAAAACCGCGTTCTCCGGCCGTAGAAGCCACATTAATGATAGTTCCGCTGTTTTGCTGGATCATGCCCGGCAGGACGGCACGCGTCACATAGTAGGTTCCCATGAGGTTGACCTGAATAATGCGCTCCCACTGCTCGGGGTCCATATCCGCCACCGTGCCGAATTGGGCGATTCCCGCATTGTTGATCAGAATATCGACATGGCCTAGCTCTCCGGTTAGGGAGGAGATAGCCTGCTGTACTTCGGACGGTTTCGAAATATCGGCGGAAGCATAGAAAACGTCGACTCCGTAAGTGCCGGAAAGCTCTTTCTTAAGGGCTTCCAGGTCCGCTGTGCTTCTGGCCAGAAGACCGAGGTTAACGCCTTCTTTGGCAAGCGCGGCGGCGGCCGCTTTGCCGATTCCTTTGCCGGCCCCGGTAATGATGGCCGTTTTGTTCTTAAGCTCCATGAGTGTCTCTCCTTTATTCCCTTGAGGGATCTTTGGTCTCTTAGCTAAGTTACCATAATAGTTACAGTTTATCAAAACCGGCCGAAACTATTTTCGGGTTAAAAAGAGGGCTTCTTTTCGGAAGCTCTTTTTTGTACGGATGTTTGTTTTTTTCAAGACCCAAACTGTCTCTTATCCACGCACATATTCTAGCAGGAATCCGAAAAAGGAGTGAGAGAATGGGAGCTTTAACTTCGATTATTATATTGACCCGGAACGGGCTGAAGCATACCCGGGCTTGTGTGGAAAGCGTGCAAAAGTACACGTCTTTGCCGTACGAATTTATTTTTGTGGATAACGGATCGACCGACGGGACTTTGGCTTATTTATCAACGGTCCGGAATGCTACCGTGCTTGCCAACTCTGTGAATAAAGGCTTTGCCGGGGGCTGCAACCAGGGAATCCGGGCGTCCAAGGGAGACTACCTGCTGCTCCTGAACAACGACGTCGTCGTTACGGAAAATTGGCTGGAAGGGCTGCGCGGCTGGCTCGATTGGGACCGGACCATCGGCATCGTCGGACCTGTTTCCTGCAATGTGGCGCCGATTCAGCGGATTCAGCCGGACCCTTATCAGACCATGGACGAGATGCAGCAGTTTGCGCGCAAGTGGAGAGAGCAAAACATAGGCATGGGATTTTATCCGCACCGGCTGATCGGTTTTTGCATGCTATTTCATAAAAAACTGATTGAAACCATCGGAGGATTCGATGAGCGATTTTACCCCGGCGGGTATGAAGATGACGATTTTTGCCTTCGTGCCCGGCTCAGCGGAAAAATTTTGTGGGCTGCCTGCGACGTTTACGTGCATCATCACGGTCACGCGACTTTTACGGCTAACGGACTCGCCTGGAACGAACAAGGCCTCTACAATGCGGAAATATTCCGGAATAAATGGAATTTGGAAGTTTCTGCGATCGAACTGGAAAAAACGGGTTACAATCCGAGCCTCATCGTCGAGAAGGTTAAAACCTTTTGCCCCGAAAAGCATTTCGTGCCGTTGGGTGAAGAAGACGGTTTGGCGTGAGCCCGAATTTTTTTACACAGGATAACTCTACAAACCAACTACGTTCGCAGTTCATAGATTAATAGAGGAGGTGAGGTTATGACCGTTTTATTTAACAATTTGATTCAAAACGGCGGCTTCGAGCTGGGAAGCATGGATGCCTGGGGAGCCTATAATGCCGTTGCGGTGAGTACAAATCCCAAGGTCGGCGCAAATGCTTGCCTATTGACCGGTGGAAATGTAGGAGCGGGGATCGTTCAGGCGGTTTTCGCTTTGCCGGGAGAAAGTTATGCGGTGTCCGCTTCTTTTGCCAAAACCGGCACCGGTACGAGTCCGCAAGTTAACGTAACGCTGGCTTACTACGATTCCTCGTATTTGTTCATTTCGAACGGAGTAGCTACCACGATCCAGCAGGGAACCCTTCCCGATGTGGCAACCGGATCCTGGAAAATGCTATATGAGGTGACCGGTGTGGTGCCTGCGAATGCGGCTTATGCCTCTTTGCTGGTGACTCTTTCGCCATTGCAAAATTCATCGAACGTGCTGCTGGACGAAGTGGTTGTCATGAATGCAAGCGCATCGGGCGTCACGGGTGCGACAGGGGCAACAGGCCCCGCGGGTCCGACCGGTCCGACTGGCCCGTCTGGAAGTACGGGAGCCACGGGAGCTGTAGGGGCGACAGGTCCTACAGGTGCGGCTGGGCCGACAGGGGGGACTGGTGCTACCGGGGCTGATGGAGCGACAGGAGCAACGGGAGCCGACGGAGCCACGGGTGCAACCGGAGCTGATGGAGCGACAGGAGCAACGGGGGCCGATGGAGCGACGGGTGCCACGGGAGCCGACGGAGCGACTGGTGCAACCGGAGCTGACGGAGCAACAGGTGCGACCGGAGCTGATGGAGCTACAGGAGCAACGGGAGCTGACGGAGCGACAGGTGCAACGGGAGCCGATGGAGCGACGGGTGCGACCGGGCCTACTGGAGCGACAGGAGCAACGGGAGCCGACGGAGCGACGGGTGCAACCGGGGCCGATGGAGCCACAGGTGCAACCGGGGCCGATGGAGCCACAGGTGCGACCGGGCCGACTGGAGCGACAGGAGCAACTGGGGTCGATGGAGTGACAGGTGCAACGGGAGCCGATGGAGCGACGGGTGCAACGGGAGCTGATGGAGCTACAGGTGCGACCGGGCCTACTGGAGCGACAGGTGCAACAGGAGCCGACGGAGCGACAGGTGCGACTGGAGCAGATGGAGCGACAGGTGCAACGGGAGCCGATGGAGCAACAGGTGCAACGGGAGCTGACGGAGTCACAGGAGCGACCGGAGCCGATGGGGCCACAGGAGCAACGGGAGCCGACGGAGTGACAGGTGTAACAGGAGCCGATGGAGTGACAGGTGCGACCGGACCGACTGGAGCGACAGGTGCAACCGGGGCTGATGGAACCACAGGAGCAACCGGGGCTGATGGAACTACAGGAGCAACCGGGGCTGATGGAACTACAGGAGCAACCGGGGCTGATGGAGCTACAGGAGCACCAGGAGCCGACGGAGTGACAGGAGCGACCGGAGTTGATGGAGCGACAGGTGCAACGGGAGCCGACGGAGCCACAGGAGCAACCGGAGCTGATGGAGCGACAGGAGCAACGGGGGCTGACGGAGCGACAGGTGCCACGGGAGCCGATGGAGTGACAGGTGCGACCGGAGCAGACGGAGCGACAGGAGCTGATGGAGCCACAGGAGCAACCGGGCCGACTGGAGCGACAGGAGCAACTGGGGCAGATGGAGTGACAGGAGCGACCGGAGCTGATGGAGCGACCGGGCCGACTGGAGCGACAGGAGCAACTGGGGCCGATGGAGCGACAGGTGCCACGGGAGCTAACGGAGCAACAGGTGCCACGGGAGCTGACGGAGTCACAGGAGCGACCGGAGCCGATGGAGCCACAGGAGCAACCGGAGCCGATGGAGTGACAGGAGCAACTGGAGCCGACGGAGCGACAGGAGCAACGGGGGCTGATGGAGCGACAGGAGCAACGGGGGCTGATGGAGCCACAGGAGCAACGGGAGCCGATGGAGCGACAGGAGCGACCGGAGCTGACGGAGCCACAGGTGCAACCGGGGCCGATGGAGCGACAGGAGCAACAGGAGCCGACGGAGTGACAGGTGCCACCGGAGCCGACGGAGCCACAGGAGCGACCGGGCCGACTGGAGCGACAGGAGCAACTGGGGCCGATGGAGCCACAGGAGCGACCGGGCCAACTGGTGCTACAGGAGCAACGGGAGCCGATGGAGCGACAGGTGCCACCGGAGCTGATGGAGCTACAGGAGCAACGGGAGCCGATGGAGCGACAGGTTCGACCGGAGCTGATGGAGCGACGGGTGCAACGGGAGCTGATGGAGCGACAGGAGCAACGGGAGCCGACGGAGCGACAGGTGCGACCGGGGCCGATGGAGCCACGGGTGCGACCGGGCCAACTGGAGCGACAGGAGCAACCGGGCCGACAGGAGCAACTGGGGCCGATGGAGCCACGGGTGCGACCGGAGCCGACGGAGCCACAGGAGCAACCGGAGCTGATGGAGCCACAGGAGCAACGGGAGCCGACGGAGCCACGGGTGCGACCGGGCCAACTGGTGCTACAGGAACAACGGGAGCCGATGGAGCGACAGGTGCCACCGGAGCCGACGGAGCCACAGGAGACACCGGGGCTGATGGAGCCACAGGAGCAACGGGAGCTGATGGAGCCACGGGTGCAACCGGAGCAACAGGAGCGACCGGAGCTGATGGAGCAACAGGAGCGACCGGACCGACTGGTGCCACAGGCGCCGATGGCGCAGCGGGAACCGGCCTCACCTCGTTTGCCAGCCGGAGAAATACGGGAGGGACATCGGTCACCGCAGGGGGACTGGTCCCGTTCAACACGGCCGGCGTCCAATACGGCACGGCTATTACGTTCAGTCCGGCTGCGCCGACGACGACTTTTCTGATCAACGAACCGGGCTATTACCGGGTAAGTTTTCTCATCTATACGGGAACGCTCAGTCTGCTGTCTTCGGTGGCCGCAAGTTTCAGCGGGACGGCAGTGCCGCAGCCGAGTGCCACGGTATTTTCACTGGCATTGGCGGGAGGCGTATTGACAGGCGATCTGCTCTTCCAGGCGGTAACGACGGGAAGCCTTACGGTTTCCGTGTCCGGTTTGACGTTAACGCTCAGCGGTACGGGAACGAACGCCCAGATCACGGTAGAAAAATTGGATTAACCCGCGTTCGCTTTCTTTTCGAGGCTCTCTGTCTTGCGGCAGAGAGTTTTTTTTCAGCACAAAAACCCTCGGAAGGAGAATGGGCTCGCCGCCTTTCTCCCTCTGAAGGTTCTGTTTTTACAGATAGACTTAGGGGTGTATACGGATATCTTTTTACTTATATTCCCCGATCAAATAGTTGTAAAAAGGCTCGTCGACCCAAAACCGGTAAGACTCAACCTTGGTAGCCGGGCTGATTTTGCGGATGCCCTCCGCAATGGCTTCAGGCTTGTCGGCCAGGGAAAAGGTTTGGGCATAGTAGTGGCCCTTAGTGATTTTATTGTTGGCAATGACTTTGTAATCCGGCAGCTCGGTCCGGGAATAATACAGCGGCTGCCACCAAGAATGAGCAATAAGGCCGCTCTGGTCTTCACTGTTCTTCTTGGCGTATTTCAGGACGATTTCCTGGAACCGGTCTTTTTGCCCGGCTGTCGCGAACTCGAATGAAAGGTCATACTCCTTGGCATAGGCTATGTAGTTCCCGTTGTCGATCTGCACAACTTTGTAATCGTCGGTTTGAACGGGCTCGCCCCATTCTTTCAAGTAAATAAAAGCGGAGGTTTTCGGCTCCAGTTGGACGCGGGCATCGATATTTTCACTGCGTAGGAGTCCGATGAGCTGAAGGGCGTGGTCAATTTCGCTGTGTCCGTATGTAAGGGAACGCGCGCTGTCAAAGTGAGGCGTATACCGGTCGTCTTTTACGTTGTAGCCGGTAATCAGATCGGCTTGCAGCGCTTTGTCCACGATGGTTTGCAGATCGGGCTGCTGGATCAGGTTCTGGACATTCCATGCGTCGCGTACCTTGCGGAGTATGTCGGGATCGGAGACCCGGCCCAGCTCATGCTTGTACAGGCCCTGCAGTTCCAGCACGCGTCCGAGCAAAATTTCCGCGTAAGAGGCGGGGGCAGGCTCGTTACGCTGAAAAGCGCCATGCAGTCCGGCGGGCAGAAGCTCCGTATCCGCGGCTGCGGCGAGTTCCTGGGCGGCCTGCGGCGTCAGCTGCGGGATTTCATCGTCCGCATGAAGCTTGGCGAGCGAACGTGCCGCTTTCTCGGCGGGATAGGTGTAGGCGAGCTCTTTTAAACCGGCTGCTTTCACGGCCATGTACACGGCAGTGCTCTGTGTAAGGGGCTGATCGCCATCGAGCCGGTCTTGGGTGAGGATTCCTTTTTCGTACAACGCCAGAGCGGATTTGTAATAGGGACTGCTTTCCTTAATGTCCTGAAAAGGATTCGGTTTGTCTGACGGCTCCAGGTTAAGAACAGCGGCCAGAGCCTTAACAAAGTCGCCCTTTGTCGGTGCGGACGGCAATGTATAGCCGAACTGGTCTTTCAAGAACTGCCGGTATTCCTCGGATATAAGGGTGGTTTGCTCCGCCGTCCGGAGAGCGGCAGCTGCCGGAACACTCGCTCCTTGTCCGTAAGCCGGGCCTGACCACACCGTTAGAAGCAGAGCGCCTGCGGCAAGGAGAGAGCCGAACCGGGTCGCGTTAAGCCGTATAGATGCGTTCATGGAATGAACCCCTTCCTTAAATTTATTTATTCCAATCAGAAAAGTAGGAATTTATCAGGATAGTATCACCCTTTAAATAAGCTGTCAATACAAGGAAAGAACTTTGCCCGCTCCCGGCTTGACTTCGCCGTTTTCATTCGGGTAAGCTAAATTTATTAACGGCAGTCAAAAGTGAGGCGGTAATAACGTGAGCGAAGTAAAATCCGGATTGTTATACTCCAAAGAACACGAATGGGTCGAAGTGCTTTCCGATACGAAAATCCGTGTAGGCATGACCCCTTTTGCACAAGAGCAGCTTGGCGACATTGTATTCGTCGAACTGCCGAAAACGGGCGCTTCCGTCAAAGCCGACGACATGCTGGGCAGTGTGGAATCGGTCAAAACGGTCTCCGACCTGATTAGTCCCGTTATCGGAACGGTCGCCCGAATCAACGATACTCTGGAAGAATCTCCGGAGCTGGTGAATACGGACCCTTACGGCGCAGGCTGGGTGGCCGAAATCGACATTTCCGGCAAAGAAGCCTTGGACGGGCTTATGACCGCCGATCAGTATCAGGCTTATATCGTTTCGGAGCAGTAATCGTTTGCCGCTCCGAGCTGCGGCACCCTGCCGGAAATTTCCGGCAGGATGCTTTTTTTGCAGGACGAGTGAATCCGCCCATAAAAAAATGTTCCGGTTCGTTTTCGAATCCGGAACTTCTTTTGCTGCTGCACGAGGCTTTTTGCCGGGGCACGCCTGACACGGTTAATTAAACTAATGTTTCCCGTTATTTAATCCGGCCTGTCGGCATATCCAAAAGCACTTCTGTAATTTTTCCTTTCCTCAGTAAAATCCCACCATTGCTTGTCGCTGCCAGGATTATTAGCATAAAATACAATAAATCTAAATTGATCCTCTACACATGGATCTATTCTCTCCATATATAACTCTTCCAATTTTTTGAATAAACTTGCACCATCTTTTTCTTTCAGCTCCTGCAATTCATAGTAACCCAGTTTAATTAAATCTTTTGCAAATGCCGGTCCAATTGAAGGCACACTTTGAAATTCGGACGCTGCCTTTAATTCTTTGGCTCTTAATTCCGATACCTTCATGATTAAACATAGGTCATTCACTGATATTTTGTGAATATCACTTAAAAGTATTTTGTTTTTTCTGAGTCCTTGCCGTTCTTGAACGGTTAATTCTAACTTTGGAGTTTTATTTAATCTCATTTTTGCTCCTTATAGAATTTTATATTTTAATGGGTGAGAAAGCTGAAGAGAATAACCGGTCGGACCATTCTCAACCTCATCAAATAGTACCATAAAGCTGGTTAAGCTGAGGAACAAATTGTATCGGCATTGTTGCCGTCAGCTTAACAAATAAGGAGCAGATGCCACCGGCAAGCTGCTCCTTATTTTGTTCCACAGTCGTTCTCTACCAGTGGAACTTATGTTAATGATTGCTGTTCATAAGTTGCTCCGCTTGTCGTTTATCGTTTACATAACTGTTTTCCCTCAATAATCATGCGTTTCCCAAGCATCCATACGCCATCCCGGCCTCAACGCCGCCTTTTGGAGGCGATCGTCTTCTCGATGGCTCTTTTCATCGCGTGTCCGGCGCGCGTCCATGTCCACCGGCTCATATCCCTGCGCCCCCGGAGCCCCTTCCGCCTGCATAACCCGGGGTGTTCGTAAGCGCGTCTCATTTGTTTTTTCAGAGAGCCGAGATCCGGCTCCGCCCAAAGCTGCCCCTTCTGGGCAAACAAGTGGCGGAAGGAGCGGGAGATCGCTTTCTTCATACCGGCTGCGGGCGGTTTCAGCTTATACGGGACGAGAAAGGAATTGGCCCTTGTCACAAAATCCATGTGACCGCCCCAGCCTGTCGCGATGACCGGAGTTCCGCTGGCCAGCGATTCCAGGAACGGCAGGCCGACGCCTTCTCCGCGCGTGGGAAGTACGAACGCATCGCCTGCGGTATAGACTCCCCGCACCGTACGGGGGTTGGTCGAGCCGGTCAGGAGATGAAGGGGGGCCGTCTTGTGCCGGATTCCCAGCTTTTTTTTGTAGGCCGCGATGCGGCCGCGGATCCATGCGCCCGATTCTTTCGAGCTGAATCCGCTCGTTTTGATCAGCAGCGCCGCGCGGTCCCTGGCGGAAAATTCCTCCCAGAAAGCCCTGAGCAGGGTTTCGGGATTTTTGCGGTGCTGGAAGGTGAAGACGGAGACGAACAGGAAGGCGCCCTTTTTTGTCACGGCCAGCTTCTTGTTCCGGGGATTAAACGCGCGGGAATCCACTCCGTGCGGAACGATGTATACGGGGACGCGGACCCCGCTTCTTCTCATGGCGATTCTGTTCTGCACGGACGGCACGCAAACGGCGTCGAACCGGTTGATGTTCGGGAGCCAGTTCCGGGGGATTTTCGTCGTCTCCCAGACCGCATTCAAGATGAGATAGTCGTACTTTTTTCTCGCTTGCGCGATATTCAGAGTATGCGGCAGGCGATGGTAAACCAGCACTTTCGGCTTCTTCCGGACCAGAGGCCTGCGGGCCAAGGCAAGCATGAGCCTTTTGGATGGGGTGGAGAGGGACGAACGCCTGCGCGCGGGGATTACTTTGACATGAACGCCCAACCGGTGCAGCGCAAGCACATATTCACGGCCGGCAGTTCCGATTCCGTTGTCGCCCAGCACGGGCCCGTTCCATATGACTTGATAATGACTCACCGTTATCCATCCTTTTTCACAAATTGGCAAAAAATTTCTTCATACGTTCTCTCTTTCTATAGAGGAGTTCCGCTTCGCTGTCCCCACCTGAAAAACATTACTTTAGTTTACGGAAGCCGTTCAGGCTTTGAAACGGATAAGAAACTATTTTGCCCTATCACTTGAAGGCTCTTTCCCGATCTTTGAAAAATAGGGTCGGCTGCACAGCGGCCGCTAGAACAGACGCCTTTTCCATCCGGTACCCGCTCTCATATATATAAGGAGCGGTCTATGAAAGAAAGTCTATCCGGATCGGAAAGGTGGCCGAAAGCATGGCGGTTCGCGCGAGGTTTAACAAGTGGTCCAAATACAAGTTTATGAGAAATGCCGCCGGGCTTGTCCCTCATCTGCCTGCAACGAGTCCGATGTCGGAACGTTCCTTCGGGGAAATGTCGGAGCGGTACGGCCGGGTCGTTGTCAAACCCGTTGGCGGGATGCAGGGGCAGGGCATTTTCCATGTGTCGTGCCTGCCCGACGGCCGGTACGAAGTGCAGCATGAAAACCGCAGGATCAAGCTGGCGGGCAGGAGGAAGACTTACGCTTTTCTGAGTAAGCAAATCGGTTCTCAAAGCTATATCGTCCAGCAGAGTATCGACCGGGCGACGGTCGGAGAGAGGGCTTTCGATCTGCGTATTATCGTTCAGCGGAAAAAAAATTCGCGCCGCTGGATTGTTACCGGGCGCGTGGCGAAAGTCGTGGGCAGCGGCTATTTCGTTTCGAACACATCCAGAAAAGGCAAGCTCCTGCTTCTGGACGAAGCGCTCGGCCGCTCTTCGCTTCACAGGCTGTCCCGGAAAGCGCTGCAGGAACGGATCGATGGGGTCGCTCTTGCATGCGCGAAGACGCTGACGGAACATTTTCCGAGGCAGGTCATCTACGGTATTGATATCGGGCTGGACAAGCGCGGAAATGTTTGGATTTTCGAAGGGAATTTGTATCCGGCCATGTCTCATTTCGTGAAGCTCAAAGACAAAACGATGTACCGCCGCATCAAGGCTTACGGCGAAGGCCAGTAAAGAACGAGGAAAGGGGACGCGGGGCATGTTCAGAACGATGATGAAATCCAAGCTCCACCGGGCCACCGTTACGGAGGCCAATCTGAACTATGTAGGAAGCATCACGATCGACGAAGATCTGATGGAGCTTGCGGACCTTCTGCCCAATGAAAAGGTTCAGATCGTGAACCTTAACAACGGATCTCGGATGGAGACGTATACGATAACGGGTCCCAGGGGATCGGGATGCGTCTGCCTGAACGGGGCGGCGGCAAGGCTTGTGCAGCCGGGCGATGTCGTCATCATTATTTCCTACGCGTTAATGAGCGAGGAAACGGCGGCGGACTACGTGCCCAAAGTGGTTATTTTGGAAGAAGGCAACAAAGTTGCGTGCGATCGTTATGTGGAAAAACACTCCACCGTGCCGGACCCTTCCTGACAGGTCCTCTTGGCGGCGCAGTTGAAAAAGATCCCGAAAATCCTTCCGGAGCAGTCTGCCGGAAGGGTCTTCGGGGTTGCCGTTATAACCCTGCTGAGCGCTGGAGGCGCTGGGCGATTTTCATGAAATCTTCCATGGAGATGCCGGGCGCAAATTCTTCGGGAACTTCTTCCAAATCCGGAACGGGACCGGTGTGCTCGGGTATTCCCTCGATGACTTCAAGAGGCTGACCGTCTTCGGGATGCTCGCCTTTCCATATGTAACGGATGTCCTGGTAGTCCGTATCGCTGAAAGTGTACAGCTTCCGGTGAATGCCCTGGGCTTCGAATTTACGCGTCGTTTCGAAAGCGCTGTTGCTGAGATTGGGCACCGGGAGCATTTTCGTGACGTCCACGCCCGTGGCCACCTCAAGAGCTTTAGCATAGGCCACAATGTGCACGCCTCCCCGGACGAGCAGATAGCCGATCATTTCCCGGGCGACGGGATGGCTGGTCATTTCGTAGACGCGCATTTTGTGCGTCCGGGCGCCGCACTCCAGAAAGAAATTGTGAAGCAGGTCGAGAATAAGATTGCCGCTGGTAAACACATAATCCCCGTTCCAGGGCTTGCCCATGGAATCGACGGGCAAGGAATTCTGAGCGGCGAAAATAAAATGCTGGGTATTCCGTTTGTCGACGGCATCCCGCATGGGGGTAGTATCGGGATCGCCCGGAAAGGTCGATCCCGTCAGCACCAGATTGATCGTATTGGCGACTAGCTCCACATGGCCGAATTCTTCCGCGGTAATGCTCGCCACCAGATCGTAAAAGGGCTTCAGTTTCTTTTTATTGCGGAAGTTAAAAGACTGGTACATATAATTGTTCAACGTGGACATTTCGCCGAAACGTCCCCCGAGGAGTTCCTGAACGGCGGCAGCGGCATTGGCGTCGGGTTTATCCGGCTTTGGCAGCTCGATGGCCAGACGGTTAAAGCGTTTAATCAAGACAGTTTCCTCCAAACCGCGTGATATAGGTAACGTTACGGTTAGACATATGTGGGACGGCTTGGTTAATATGCTCGGTCCTTGGCTGCGCATTGACACCTTCTCAAGCGGGGTGCTAACGTCAAGATAATGAAGAGCGAGGAAGGAGATACCGCCACATGCGCACCCGTTACGACGTGATCATTATCGGAGCCGGCTCGATGGGCCTGAGCGCCGGTTATCAGCTTGCATCAAGCGGCGTGCAGACGCTGCTCCTCGATGCGGGCAATCCCCCGCACGAGGAAGGCAGTCATCACGGGGAAACGAGGCTCATCCGCCATGCCTACGGCGGAGCCTCCGCGTACGTGCCCCTTGCGCTGCGCGCCCGGAAGCTGTGGGAAGAGCTGGAGCGCCTATCCGGCGAGACGCTGCTGCGGCCTACGGGCGTGCTGAACGTGAGCCGCGAAGAGACGGCCAACCACCGGAGCAAAATCGCCAACGCGCAGCGGTACGGCGTTCCGCTGGAAGAGCTCGATGCCGCCGAAATCCACCGGCGGTGGCCGGGCTTCTCCCTGCCGGAGGGCTGGAGCGGCCTCTACGAGCCGGACGGCGGGGTGCTGCTCAGCGAAACCTGCCTGCGCGTCTACCGGAGACTGGCGCTGGAAACGGGCGCGGAGCTGCTGACGGATACGCCCGTCCGGTCCGTGCGGCTGGACGGCGGCGAAGCGTCCGTGACGACACCGGCCGGAACCTTCACGTCCGGCCGTCTGATCGTCACGGCTGGAGCCGCGGCCGCAGGCATCCTGCCGGGCCGTTTGCTTCCCGTGACGGCAGTCCGCAAAACAGTGGCTTGGTTCCGGGCCGAAGGCGGGCTGTACCGGTCCCCCGGCTTTCCGGGCTTTACGGTCCATACGGGGCTGGGGGAATATTACGGGTTCCCCGACTTCGACGGTTCGGGAGTCAAGGTAGGCCGGCACGATGAGGGGATTCCCCTGAGTCCCGGAGAGCCGAAGCATCCGTTCGGGAGAACGGCAGCGGACGAGGAGGAGCTTCGCGCCTTTATGGAAGCGTACCTCCCGGGCGCCTCGGGTGCGCTGCTGAAGGGCAAGGTCTGCCTGTACGAACGTACGCCGGACGAGGATTTTATCATCGGACGGCTGCCCGGGCATCCGCATGTGAGCATTGCGGCGGGCTTTTCCGGACACGGGTTCAAATTCGCGAGTGTCGTGGGCGAAATTTTGCGGGATCTGACCGTCCATGGAAGGACTTCTCTGGATCTGACTCCTTTTTCGCCGGAGCGGTTCAATTGATTTTAACCAGTGAATTACCAGTTTTTCGTTTCGGAACCTCTCATTCGGGTAAGTAATAGACGTAGGCGGCAGTTAAACAAGACTTCCTAAGATGCCTGCAAATTTACCGTTTGAGGAGTGGATCATCATGGCTGACAAAATGTCTCGAGAAGAAGCAGGACGCAAAGGCGGAGAAGAAACCGCACGCACGCACGACAAAGATTTCTACCAGGAAATCGGACGTAAAGGCGGCGAATCCCGCGGAAACGACAGCGGCAGAAGCGATGGCAAGATGAGCCGTGAAGAAGCGGGAAGAAAAGGCGGACGCAGTTAAGACGATGAACGTGATCTCGACATATAAAAGGACTTGCAGCCCCCGGTTGTAAGTCCTTTTGCTGTGCGAATTAAGCCGGCTCGCGCCGGATTGTTCACGGAATCGTTACAAATAGGGCCCAGGTGAGCTATCCCTCTTTTGCAGGCATCCCGGTATAATAGGTTTGATTGATGGGAAAAGATGAAAGCAGCCGTAAAGGCATCAGGCCATGCGGTTTAGGGGGATTGAAGATAAATGACTGCACATAAACAGGAAAATTCCGCCGGTCGTTCCGGTTTGAAATTAACATTCAGGCGCAGGGGTGTCGGCACGGCCGTTCTTCTGCTGGTGCTGACAGCGGCGCTTGCCGGCTGCGGTTCGGGAGGCGGCGGACATGAAGGGCACGGAGGTCAAGGCGCGGGCCAAGGGACGCTGGATACGCTGAATCCGATCGAAGCCAAAGTGAAGCTGCCGGCGGAACCGGTCAAAAAAGGGACGGAAGCGGCGGTTGAAGTCACCGTCACCCAGGATGGCAAGCCGGTGAACGATGCGGACGAGGTTCTTTTCGAAGTATGGAAAGAAGGCGCCCCGGACGACAAGCATGAGAAGATTAAAGGAACCCACGGCAAGGACGGCTTGTATACCTTGAAGAAGAAATTCGACGAGCCGGGAACGTATCTGATTATTTCCCACGTCACGGCCAGAACGATGCACACGATGCCGCAGGTGAAGCTCCAGGTGGAATAGCCCGGCATCGGGTATCCTTATGCTTCCCGATGCAAGCGGGCGGGTCCGGATGGAAATCATCCGGGCTTTTTTGCCGATAAGAAGCCCGGCGTTGCCGTGCTAACCGGGCCGCGCTATACTCAAGTCAGACAAGCCGCAGAGACTGAGGAGGATAAGTACGCCATGACATTCAAATGGGACGGTCATACGCACACGAAGTTTTGCTATCACGGAAATCCCGCCGAGGAACCGGCATACTTGGACCGGGCGATAGAGCTCGGCTTCGAACGCTACACCATCAGCGAGCACCCGCCGCTGCCGGATAAGTGGATCGACAACCCCCGGCTCATGGCGGAACTGGCCATGCCGATGGAGGAGCTGCCGGACTATTTGGCCTATGCCGAAGAGATGAAAGCGAGATATGCCGGCAGGATCGAAGTGACCGTGGGCCTCGAGATGGATTACCTGTACGGCAGGGAAGACTTCTCCGACGCGCTGCTGGATCAGTACGGAAGCCGGCTCGAGGACGTCGTCGTATCCGTCCATTATCTTCCCGGAGCGGGCGGCATGCGCTGCATCGACTTCTCCGCGGACGACTTCCGGGAGGGCTTGCTCGCCCATTACGGGAGTATGGACGCGGTAGCCGAAGAGTACTACAACCACGTCGAGAAAGCGATCGAGTGGGCGGCCGGGCTGCCTATGCGCAAGCGCCTCGGTCACGTGCAGCTGATCGAGAAGTTCCGCGAAGCGCTTCCGCCGATCAGCCCGGAACTGATCGAGCGCAGGCTGACCGCGCTGCTGCCCAAACTCCAGGAGGCGGGCGTCGGCATCGACGTGAACGTCGCCGGTCTGCGGGTGCCTACCTGCGGGCAAACCTATGTGCCGCGGTGGTTTCTTGCCGCTTGCGCGAACCGGGGCATTCCGCTGATTTACGGCTCCGATACGCATAAACCGGAGCACGTGGGAGCGGACTGGGCCTGGTTTGAGACCGCTTTCGGCGCGAGCCGCGCGGAAAGCTGAGAGAAGCGGCCCTGTGAAGCGGCGCACGGAGCGGCCGCTCGAAAGCCGCGTAAAGCACCTGAGGCCGTAGGGGAAGTTCGCCCTTACGGCCTCAAATCCGCGGCGGGAAGCCGCCGGAGCCGGAAAGCACCGCCAAGGGAGGCCGCGTCAAACGGGCCGTTTCCGGAGGCGGTGCTTTTTGCGCAGCGGGCGGCTTCTTCGCGCTGTAAGGACGCGGGGAGAAACACCCGCGTCCGCCGCTGACTCTTGTTCTACATCAATAGAACAAGAGTCAGCAGATCGAACAGGGCCAGCGTGAGGATCGTCTCGTTGCTCGGAGCGGGGGGAAAGAATCCCCTTTCCGCGAATTCATCAGGCGGCTGCCCGTATGGACCTGTTCTTCCATATCCGTTAACATGGCCGGAAATATACCCCTGCCCGTATCCCGTGTCAGGGCCGTAGCCGTACCCCTGGCCGCCGGATACTTTCAGCCGGACATAATTCGGGTCCACTCCGATAATCATCCCGTCATAAGTGCGGCCCGATTTGGTCTGTACCCGGACGTGACGGTTCATATACGATTTGCACAAACAATAAAAATCCTCTTTGTACATGGCTGGAATCCCTCTGTTTTCCGTTCTCTTCCCTTCAGCTTATGTGCGGACGCCCTGCCGGGCGTGGGCATTCGGCCTGTTTTGGGCGCTCCGCTCGCGGCGGGAGATACATCCGGAAGGCGAAAGCCCCATACAATGGAGCAGGAAGCCAAAGAGAGGAGGCGAAGAGCGGTCATGGCCGCGATCAAAACCAATTCCGAACAGACCGGGGCTGCTTGCCCGGCTTTTAGACAGGCAGGAGTCGCCCTTGGGGGACTCCTGTCTTTTTTCTTGACAAGAAGAGGTACAGCCCCTAAAGTAGATGGAAATTTACAGGAGGGACGCCGAGATGAGAATATGTCAGGTCGACGAAGAAATCAGTCTGGAATTATTGGAGCTTAAGCATGCGGAAGCCTTGTTCCGCCTGACGGACGACAACCGGGAGCAGCTCGGACAGTGGCTGTTCTGGGCATACGACACGAAAGAAGTCGGGGATTCCGTCGCATTTATCCAGTCTACATTGCACGCGTTCGCAGAAGGCAAATCGCTGGCCGCCGCCATCATGGTCCGGGGAGAACTGGCCGGGGTCATTGATTATCACGCGCTGGTTCCCGCTCACGGAAGGGCCGAAATCGGGTACTGGCTCGGTAAGGCTCATCAGGGCCGGGGAATTATGACCCGTGCGTGCCGGGCGTTCATCGGATACGGGTGGTCCGAAAAGAACCTCAACCGCATAGTCATTATGGCGGATATCGAGAACGCGGCAAGCCGGGCTGTTCCGCAGCGGCTCGGTTTTACGCTTGAAGGCGTGATGAGAGAATGGGAGGTTAAGGAGAGCGGCAAGCGCGACATGGCTCTCTATTCCATCCTCCGCAGAGAATGGACGGAAAATTGAATTTTTTGGATGAAAAGAAGAATCCGGGCCGTTCCCGTGATAAAATAAGAGTCGACCGGCGCTTTTGTGCCCGATGACTAGAACGGATCAGGAGGAGATTTTTATGTTATTGGAAGTGATCGCAACAACAGTCGGCGACGCAATCGCGGCCGAACAGGCCGGGGCGGACAGGCTGGAACTGGTGACCGGCATGAAAGAGGGCGGATTGACTCCGAGCGCGGGCCTTATCGAGGGCACGGTGCGGAGCGTGAAAATTCCTTCCGCCGTCATGGTGCGGCCTCACAGCAAATCGTTTGTTTACGACGCGGACGATGTGCGCGCTATGCGTAGAGATATCCGGCTTATCCGCGAAACCGGCGCCGCCGGTATCGTGATCGGTACGCTTACCCCGCAGAACGAGATCGACGTTCCGGTGCTGGAAGCGCTGCTGGAGGAAGCCGGCGGGCTGGAAGTGGTGTTTCACCGGGCGTTCGACGCCGTGCCGGATCAGATTGCGGCTTTCCGACAGCTCTCCGGCTACAAGCAGATCACTCGCATTCTGACATCGGGCGGCAAGCCGAGCGCGCTGGATGCCGTAGACCGGATGAAGGAGCTGGTGGAGCTCAGCCGCGATTCTCATATCACGATATTGGCCGGCAGCGGACTGAATGCGGAATCGCTTGAATCTTTCGTAAAAGACACCGGCGTGACGGAAGTCCACTTCGGCGGCGCCGTCCGCGGTCCCAAAGGCGTGGAAGACGATATCGCCGCCGAGAAAATCCGGGAGATCCGTGACATACTGGCGCGTTGTTAGTGGACAGGCTCTCCGATACGGATGGGGGCACAAGGCTGACGGGGCGGCTTCCCGGAGATGACACCGAACGACCCCGGACGGCCTGACAGCAGGAGCTGCTGCGCATTATTCCGCGGCTCTTGAAGCGGCCCATACTAACAGGCCGGTTTTTCCTTCGCGGGAGAAACCGGCCTGTTTGCCGGGCGCGGCCGCCGGACTGCCCTTGAGTGTCAAACGCCGGGTACATGGGTTTGGCTTTCCGTCATGGGGCGCCCCCAGCGGGCTCGGGATTTGCACGCCAGTTGGCGGAACTTTCTTCCACCGCCCGTAATACGGGTAGGCAAAAAAGGCTGTCCCACTGAAAGTGAGGCAGCCTTTTTTGCATATTCGATCATGGGGGTACGAACTGGGGTAAGCCGGGCAGCTGTTGCAGGAAGACCGAATCGTCGTCTTTAGCCTGCTTTCCTATTTACGGCTGGATGTTTGTGTAAGCCGTAAGCAGACTGACCGTAAGGAGCAGCGCGCCAAAGGCGTACTTGTACATTCTTGTCGGCACAGTGGACATGGAAGACTCTCCTCCTCTTTTTTATTCCTCTTCATTATACAATAAACAAAATGCTTCAGTTGTAAACATTCTGTAATGGTTTCTTTCACAATTGATCTTTATTTCATTTTTTTAAGGTCCGTCAAGGAATAAAACGTCTCGCGCCAGTAGACGCCGCCTTGTTTGAGCGCCAGTCCCACGGACCGGACAAGCACGTAGACAAGCACGGCTGCGCTCGCCGGAATGGCGAGGGTATCGAGGCCCGGTGAACCTGCCATCATCCGGATCTGCTTCCGGTAAAGGGCCGTCATGATAAGCACGCTGGCCAGATGGACGAGACTGCGCCAATCGCCGTAGAGCAGCATGCCGAGCCAAGGAAACGTAAACAGGAGGAGCTGGCCCGCTCCGGCCGCCGCCGCTAAAGAAACTTTGTAGCCGAAACCGGAGAACAGATTTTTCTCCAGTCCCCGGACGGCCGCTCTCATGCTCGGATACCACTCGACCTGCAGCCTGCTCCGCCCCGATGCGAGGCGCTGGCGGAGACCGGCCAGCTTCACCCGCGCGCCGAGCTGGAGGTCGTCGTCCGGCCGGAGGGCGATCGCTTCGTGCGTTCCGATCGCTTCATAGGCCCGCCGGTGAATGAGATTGAACGCGCCGATGCCCGTGCCGCCTTTCCGCTCCCCGTCCAGATTCGCGCGCCAAGGGCGCGTGAACAGGCTTAGCGAGAAGAGGAAGTGGCGGATGAAGCTGCGCAGCCAGAACGTGGGCGCCGTCATGCGGGGCGTGAGCGTCAGATGGTCCGCATGCTCGCTCAGCGCAAAGCCGACCGCTTCCCGGACCGTGTCCGGGTGAAAGCGGATATCGGCGTCGGTAAAGAGCAGCCACTGACCGCGGGCCTGCCGGTAGCCCTGATAGAGGGCGTGGTTTTTGCCGAGCCATCCGTCCGGCAGGCGCGTCACGTGGATCACCCGCACGGGGATATGGATATCCCCGCGCTCCTCGGACCACCGTTTGAGCTCGTCCAGCGTGCGTCCGGTACCGTCCTGCGAGCGGTCGTTTACGACAATCAGCTCCAGCCGAGGATAGGTTTGCGCGAGCAGATGCCTCAGCGTATCGCGAATTGTCGTTTCTTCCTCTTTGGCGGCGATAATAACCGAGACGAGAGGCGGGGGATCGGGCAGCGGACCGGAAGGGGGCAGTTCGCGGAACAGCCTTGCACCCCGCAGGTGATCGGCCAGCATGGCCAGCCAGTAGAGCAGGATAAGCAGAGCGAATATTCCGGCTATGGACATGAGCGGCCTCCTTGTGGAACAATAATAGGGAACTAGGGGAAGAGCGCTGTCCGTGATTTTATAAACAGGCCTCTTCCTTGAAAAGTGGAGAATAACCGGTTGTACGCGGAAAGCACGACAGGAAAACCGGCTTTTTCTTGCCGGTTGTCTGGCCGTTTTTGTCCGGGTGAGCACAGCACCGTGTATTTGCAGGTCCATCAGCTCAGCACATCTTGGAACCGGGACATAGCAGCTAGTCTTAACGATTTGTCAAAACAGCGTATCAAAGAAAGGAGGCCTTCGCATGGACCATTCCCGGAACGACGCGGAAGCCGCAAGCCTTGCCAAACCACCGGCTTCCAAAGCCTCCAAAGACGGCTACTGGAAAAAAGTATCCGGAAGACAGCTTCCCGCCTTCCTTTCGGAAATCCGGGAAGAAGCGGGCGCCGCGCTTCCGTGCGTGTTCGTGTGCATCGGCACCGACCGCTCGACCGGAGACGCGCTCGGCCCGCTCGTCGGCTCCATGCTGGCCGAAGCCGGTTACAGCGTCATCGGCACCCTGGAGCATCCCTGCGATGCGAGCAATCTTGTGCAGCGGTTGGAGGAAATCCCGTCGGGAGCCCCGGTCGTCGGCATCGACGCGTGTCTGGGACAGCCATCTTCCGTCGGGCTGTACCAGGTGTCGAACCGGCCGATCTTCCCGGGCAAGTCGCTCGGCAAGAACCTTCCGCTCGTCGGCGACTACACCGTCGCCGCGATCGTGAACGCCGACGGCCCCCGGCAGTACGCCGTCTTGCAGACGACCTCGCTGAACCGGGTGATCGGCATGGCGAGGGAAATCGCCGCAGCCGTTCAAGCGGCGTTCCCCCCGGTCCGCGCTTAGGCCGTCTGTTCGGCGGCGGATCGCTGCGCGAACTCCCGCACCCGCTAGGCGCGGCACACCGTGGCCCTGCTTAAGCGGCGGCTGTGCGGCGCTTTGCGCGCCCGCCCGGTGTGCCAGGCGGAACGACAGCTGCTTCCCGGGAGCCCGCAGTGTGTAGTCTCCGGCGCGAGACCGCTTAAGTATGCTTTTATTATACATTTGCTTCCGCTATGTTGCGAAGCCTGCGTCCCTGAGTCCGCCCGATGAAACACGCGGACAACCAGCCGCAGGCTTGTATGCTTTTGTAAACTTTTTAACCCGCACACACGAATAAAACAGGGAGATGAACCATACACATGAGAAACGGATTTGGCGGAGGACTGGGCGAACGAAACGGGGGAAGAATGCCCAAAGCGACCCTCAAAGAAGTATCCCTGCGCCGCATCTTGGGACTGTTCCGGCCTTACCGGGGTCAATTGACCGTAATCGTCCTGCTGGCTCTCGGAGGAGCCGTACTCGGCCTCGTTCCTCCGCTCGTTATGAAAGAGATCATTGACACCGCCATCCCGCAGCAGAGCTTCCGGCTCCTTGCCGTCTTCGCCGTTCTGCTTGTCGCTCTGCCGCTGCTCAGCGGCATGCTCGGAGTGGCGCAGAATCACTTGAACACCAAAGTCGCCCAGGGTGTCATGCGGGATCTGCGGATGACCCTTTTCCGCAATCTCCAGCGGCAGTCCATGTCCTTCTTTACCGCAGCCCGGGCCGGCGAAGTGGTCCAGAGGCTGACGGAGGACATCCAGGCGGTCCAGACTGTCGTCACCAGCCTCGTCGTGTCGTCGATTACCCAGATCGTCATCGTCATCACGACCGTCGGCATCCTCTTCGCCCTCGACTGGCACCTGGCCATCGTGGCGCTCATCATCCTGCCCGCCTTCATTTTGCCGGTACGCAAAGTCTCCGGCGTCCGCAAGCGCCTGCGCGGAGAAACGCAAAAAGTCCGCGCCGATATGTCGGCGCAGCTCGGTGAGATTTTCGGCGTCTCCGGCGCTATGCTCACCCGGATTTTTACGCGCGAGAAAGAGCAGGAAGAGCGGTTCGGCGGAATGAACCAGCAAGTTATGGATCTGGAGCTCCGTCTCAATCTGATCGGCCGCTGGTATATGATGTTTCTCGGGGTGCTGGGCCCGCTCGGCACCGCGGTCATATATATGTACGGAGGCTACTCCGTCATTCAGGGAAGTATGAGCATAGGCGGTATCGTGGCCTTTGCGGCCTATCTCGGACGGCTGTACAGTCCTGTCGGGACGCTGCTTAATCTGCATGTGGAGGTGGCGACCGCGCTAGGCGTCTTCCAGCGTATTTTCGATTATCAGGATATGAAAGCCGAAGTGGAGGAGGCGGAAGGGGCAGCCGAGCTCCCTCCGGTGCGCGGAAGCATAGCGGTGCGCGATGTTTCATTTGCCTACTCACCGGGTAATACGGTTCTATCC
The DNA here is from genome assembly GCF_041260495.1 of Paenibacillus sp. RC84. Classification (NCBI taxonomy): domain Bacteria; kingdom Bacillati; phylum Bacillota; class Bacilli; order Caryophanales; family Paenibacillaceae; genus Paenibacillus; species Paenibacillus sp. RC84. The sequence continues at coordinate 28,224 of NZ_JBGBYL010000012.1, read as the reverse complement.
GATATTTCCTTCCAAGCGGAAGCGGGTGAAGTTGTCGCACTGGTCGGTCCCAGCGGAGCGGGCAAATCGACCCTTATCAGTCTGATGGCAAGACTCCATGATCCGACGGAGGGCAGCGTAGAGATAGACGGATTCGATGTGAAAAAGGTTAGTCTGTCGTCGCTCCGCCGTCAGATTGCCTACGTTACGCAGGAATCGTTCCTCTTTCATGCCACCGTGCGGGAAAACCTGCTCTTCGCCAAAGAAGACGCTACGGAAGAAGATCTTGTCCATGCTTGCCGCCAAGCGTATATTTACGACTTTGTGCAGTCTCTGCCGCAGGGCTTCGACACCATGGTCGGAGAACGCGGGCACCGGCTTTCGGGCGGTGAAAGGCAGCGTCTGGCAATCGCCAGAGCCCTGCTCAAAAATCCGCGCATCCTGATTCTGGACGAAGCGACTTCCCACCTGGATTCGGAATCCGAAGCATTCGTTCAGGCTGCCTTGGAGCAGCTGATGAAAGACCGGACGACGCTGGTCATTGCCCACCGCCTCTCGACGATTCTCCATGCGGACCGCATCCTGGTTCTGCAGAAAGGAAGGATCGTGGAGTCCGGCACCCACAAGGAAATGATGGAAGTTGACGGTCTCTACGCACGTCTGTACCGGACGCAGTTTCGCGGACAGACAAATGACACGACGGCCCCTTGAATCTAAACAAAGAACACCGATGGTTCCAATCGGATATTTCGGAGTACGGCGGAGATGCGTACTGTAACGAATTCAAAGGAGGAATTTCCAATGAAGGAGTTCAGTAAGACGCTGGCAACGATGACGAGGCCCTTTTCATTTGTTCACAAGACGTTAAGCGAGTTTGGTTTCGTGCGTCCTCGTACCCACGAAAACCAATTATATGTCACCACCTTTGCGGATTCCATTACGCAACGTGTCTATACGCTGGCCATACCCACCCGGCTTCTGGAGAACGGGCATACGGAAGTGTATCTCGGCCACACCCGTTTCGAAACGGAAGAGCTGCCGCCTTCCCGTGTCGTCGAAGCGGCCATTTGCCGGATGAAAGAGCTTGCCGATTATTTGAACCAGCCGAACAAACGCCCTCATACCGTCGAGACGGCAAGCAACGGGTACATGGCGACGGATTCTTACGATATCCGCAGGCTGGGCAACGAAATGAAAAAAATGAAAACCAACAGCGAGTTGAAGCAAACCGGACTGATTCCCGATCCCATTCAGTAGCTCTCATAGAAAGGGTCAGGAGGCCCCGCTGCGGCGCGGGTCTTTTCGGGTTCCGCTTTTTCTTTTTCCGGCGGCTTCGGCTCCGCTGTTCTCATATACGAACAAAAGGAGCGTTGACGATGACACCGATTCATCATATAAACTACCGGAACGACCATAATGAGGTGTACTGCTGCCTGAGAAATAAAGTCGTGGAGTTGGACGACCGGCAGAAGAACGATTTCTGCAGCGGCTGCCAGATGTTTGCGGGCTTTGCGGGAGGCAAAGGTGTGGAATGCGAGTGGGAGGACATGAGGGACGTGCCGAACCCGATGCAGGTGCTCGACCCCATGAAGGAGTTTATCAGCAACCAGATCCGCAAGATCGAGCTGGACGATCCGACCGTTATGGCACATGGAAATTAAGCCCTATAAAGTGTGTATGCCAACAAGGTATATACACTTTTTTTATTTTTTTCGCCTTAAATACCCAGTTCATTCCTTATAAATTTGTATGTTTATGCAACAATTATGCATGATTTACGTCTGAAAAGAAGTAAGTCACTTTCATCACATACAGAAGGGAAAGAACAGCATGAACAATGGAATGAAAAAAGGACTGGCCGTTCTGGCCGTATCCATGGCTATGACCACGGGGGCAGCATACGCTTCGCCGGCTGTCGTAACGAAAGCGGACAACATCGTCCCGATCAGCGCGGAAGTGTCGCAGTCCGTACAAGTGACCGTTAACAATCAGGTTCTGGATGCCGAAGGATATGTGAAAGCGGGAGCCAAGGAAGCGATGATTCCTCTTCGCGCCGTGGCCGAAGCGATCGGCATGGAACTGAAATGGAACCAGGAGGATTACTCCGTCGAACTTTCCAAAGACCGCATCTGGACGCGCGTAAAAACCGGTGAAGACCGTTATGTGCTGAACAAAATGTACAAGCCGCTCGGCACCGCTCCAGAGCTGATAGACAGCAAGCTGTACGTGCCGGTTTCGTTTGCCAGCGAAATTCTTCATGGAACCGTAAACGCTCAGGGCAAGTCCGTTTCCATTTCTTTTGACGAAAAGAAGGAGAACGTGATGACAAAAGGCGTTGTAACGTCCATCCGCAATGCGGACGGCTATAAAGCGGTGCAAATTCAGGGCTTCGGCACGGCGGGACTCGTTCTCAACGTGGGCGACGACACTGTATTTGCCACTGACAAGGGAGACAAGCTTACGTTCGATCAGCTTGCGCTCGGTCAAATCGTCGAAGCGGAGCACTCCATGGTCATGACAATGAGTCTGCCGCCTCAAACGCCTACATACAAGATTACCGTGTCCGGTTACTCGGCGGATGCCGAGAAGCTGCTCGGAACCTCCGGTACCGTGGAAGAAGTGCGCACGGGTGATGACGGCAGCCAAAGCTTGACCATCAAAGGTCAAGGGCTCACCGAGCAGTCCCAGAGCGAAATTGTGCTGCGTCTTTCCGATGCGACGGAAGTCATCAATAAAGAAGGCGCCAAAGCGGACAAAAAAGCGCTCGTTAAAGGCGCGAAAGTCATCGGCTTCTACAACGGCGCCATGACGAAAAGCCTGCCTCCTATCGGCGGAGCGGTGAAGATCGTCGTAGACGTCGAGCCGGAAGCGGCTGCAGCCCAAGCGGAGTAAGAGAAATTAGGCGGACTCCGGCTGCGCAAGGGCCGCTGAAACGGCCGGCCCTGCATCGGCATTAAGAAAGGCAGTTCCCGTTCCCAAACGGGGGCTGCCTTTTTTATATTCAGGTATAATCTTTCTTTTTTTATTTATGAAAAGGAATTATTTTTTAAAAATAATTGAAAATATTTCCTGGTTCTGGTATCTATAGGATAAGACTATCCTTCCAAGTTTACCGGGTTAACCGCTAACGCCGCTGAAAACTTAGCTTGTTTCATAAACTACGCAAGGGGGAGGCTCCGCTGATGACAATCGCGATCTATACAGATGACCCGGATATGGCCCATGTGCTTTCTTATTTTTTTAACGAAACGGTTTGTTCCGTTCACGCGAGATCTGAACTCGGCGGCCTCCCGGGACCGGGCAGCGGGCAGGCGATACTGGCTGTGGGCAGCCCGGACGAGAAAGACTGGTTCCGGCTTAAGCGTTCCGTCAAACTGGGAACAACGACTTACTTGATGATCCGTGAACCTATGACCCCGCTGGAAACGGTCTATGCCAAAGAAATCGGCGTGAGAGAAATATTGATGGACCCCGTTGCCCGTCTTAAAAGCAAGGCCGCCGAAACGCCGGATAAACTGATCTCTGTCCTGGTCTGCCCGGGACTGTACGAAGCGGCGGCCGGTTCCGAGCTGGTCTACATCGGGGAAGGGACCTACTTTCATCCAAAACAGTTCTGTATCAAATACGGCAGTACAAGGACCGAGCTTTCGGAGAAAGAAGCGGCGCTGCTTACGTTCTTTGTGGAGAACGAAGGGATTGTCGTGACCAAGCACACCATTGCGGAAAAGCTCTGGGGCGGGTACATCCAGCCGGACGGAATCTCCAAGGTGATCGCCCGAATGAAGAACAAGCTGGGGCCCGCCCGCGAATTGATTTCCTCCCGGCAGCTGGGCGGATTTATGTATGTCAAAGAGCGGGAGACAGCGGAGTACGCCGTTACCCGGCTCCTAAAATAAACCCCCTGTCCCGCTTGTATACGGGATAGGGGGTGGTATCGGCCGCCGCCGGCTGTTCGCCTCGGGTACAGCTGTTATTTTAAATACGCGGATTTAATATAGTAGAACTCATATTCCGAAGCGGAGAAGTTGGCAAAGGATGCTTTAAGTCTGTCATTGGTGTGAGCGCTGAACTGCATCGTGACCGTATCGTTGGCTACCACGAACATAACGTGCGAGTAGTTTAAGGCGCTGATGAAGCCGCCTGCGGGAGTCGTCGCTTTGGTGGTCTTGTAGAAATAGCCTTTCGTATCCACCATATACTGCTTCAAACCGTTGGAGATGTTACGGCCCGTGTTCACCCAGGCGAGGCTTTCCGGTTTCCAGGTGCTGTCCTTCGGGATGCCGCCGGCATAGATCGATTGAGAAACGTAGTTGGCGCAGTCGACACCGCCGTTTTCGGTATGTTTGGCATAGTTCGGGTTCCATTTGCTCGTGTCGTAGCCGGACGCGTTCGTTGTGTTCGAGGTCCATTTGTTGGCATAATCCCTGGCGGCAATCCTGTCGTAGGTGACGGCGGCAAGCGGCTGGACCAGCGAAGCTTCTGCAGGGCTCTTGACGAGGAAGCTTTTGTTGGTCGTTACGGCTTCCGTAACAAACTCTTCGCCGTTTTCGATCATGTTGGACTCATTGGAAGGAATAAAATAATCCGCGGGAATCCAGTCGACCAGTCCGTTAAGAAATTCCATATTGGCGTTCTTGAGGTCCGGGCTGCCGTTCACGATAGGAGCCGTAATCCGGAACGAATCGTTCTGGTCCGTGGAAGTCCCGATATATTCCTGCAGATCTTTCATCCGGTCGTTGACGACCTGCTCCGCATCCGTGGAGCTTGCGTCTTTGCGCAGCTTCAAGACGTTAAGCTTGCTTTTCAATCCTTTCACGTAGGGCAGCTCATCGACCGATTTCGCTTTGAGCGTTTTATTCAAGGAAATGTTCACGCGGGCCGTCAACCGGTTGTCTTTAACCGAGTAATCCGAAGTGGATAATTGAATGGAGTTAATTGTGTAGTAGGGCGTATAAGCTTTCTTGACAAAATTTTCGACTTCCTTTTGAACGGCCTTCTGATAAAGGTCGTCTTTGACGCCTCCGGGGGACGTCTGGGCAAATGCCGAAGTCGTCGTAAAAGCGGAAATCACGAGCAGAGAAGTGACCATTTTTTTAAGCTTCATAAATAAATTCCCTCCTAAATTAGTGGATTTAATGACGGCATGTTCCGTCAGAAAAATAAAGCGCTTTCGGTTTTGTGCGTTTTGTATGTTCTGTACGTTCACCTCCGCTTGAATCGGAAACCTCGGTAAATCCTTTACACTATTAAAGATATACCGGGCGGAGTATCCGGGATATAGCCAGAACGGGGATGCCGGACCGGCATTTCGGGGACAAACCGGGGGCATACCGCGGACATGGCTCCGTTTTCCGGATAGAAAAAAAGGCAGCTCCCGTCCTCGAACGGGAACTGCCTTTGGATGAATCTGCACCGCGCGGTGAACACAGCCGCAGGCTACTTGCTCTTGTCCGGATCTTCCGGCCGGTCGGGCTTACGGAGGGAATCCTCCTCCGTAAGAGGTGTGCGGCCGGTTCCGGACTCGGAAGCGGGAGCCGCCTCGGAGCGGGAATGCTCCGGCTCCAGCGCCGGGTCAGCCCCGGAGCCGCCGTGAGTCCTGGCGTCTGCGGGGGCACCCGGGTCCGCCGGAGCTTCGCCGCCGGACAGCATGCGCACCGCCGGGCGCCCGCTTTCGCCGGCAGGCTGCTGCTGCGCCGCCGTCTCCTCCGAAGGCCCGGGAGCGGTGGCCGCGTCCTGCGTCGTCGCATCGGCCGCGGGGCCGTCGCTTCCGGCTGCCGTCAGCTCGGCCGCTCTCGCTTCGGCGGCACGCGCCTCCGCGGCCTGCTCTGCGGCGGCCGCTTTCTTTTTCTTGCCGCGGAGGAACCGCCACAAGGCAGCGAGGGCGGCGACAAGAATGACGCCGAACTTTTTCAGGAAGACGAGCAGCAGTCCGATCAGTCCGACCTTTTTGGCGACCGCAAGACCCGCGCCCCCGAGGATCAGGCCCGACAGACCGTACTCGGCCAGCTTGTCCGTTTTGGAGTTGTAATCCTCGTACCGTTCTCCGGCCTTAACCTGCAGCTTCGGCAGGATGGAGGTGGTCAGCACCTTACGGTCCGCAGCGAGATTTTTCGGGTCGGTCACGAGAACGACGGAAATCACACCCTTCCGGGTAAGTACGTTGACGTTGTAGTTGACGAATTTTTCGTTATTGGAATCGTGTCCAAGAAGGGACCAGGAAAGGCTATGTATGTCGTTGTCGTAAAAGGGCTTCACATCCCAGCCGTCGACGAACAGGCGGTTGGATACATCTCTTTTTTTATTCGCTTCTTCCGTTCCGGTCTTGTAACTTTCAAGGAGCTCGTTCGCATCGATTTTGTCTTTCTCGTCATCTTTGACGTGACCGGTGTCCTCGTATTCGAAAATAACCGCCCAGTTTTGATTTTCATCCTTCGGGAAAACGGAACCGATTTCACGGTTGTTCACGTGGGAATCGTTTTGCTGTTCAAACTTTTTGGTATCGGTATCATTCAGAAACACAAAATTTTTGTCCAGATCCAGCTCGGCGATTTGACCGAGTCCCACTTTTTTCGGACCTTCCACCCAGTTCAAGGTTTCTTCAGCCGAGGCCGGAGCCGTCCACAAAGAGACACAGAGGGCTGCGCCGGTTAGTAAGGTAATTAACTTCGGAAGCTTCAAAATTTTCTCTCCTTTGTTTTTAAATAGTTATTTATTAAATATCGCTTATTATATATCGTATTAATTATTTTACAAGACAAATAATGGTTATAATCTCTGTTTATTTGTTTCTCCGCTCTCAATGGTCTACACTATACATAAGGTTTCGTACTCTAATTAAGAAATGAGGATGTCCAAGATGTACATTGCCGTAAATACCATTGAAGTTCCCAATCCTCCGCAAATGGTCGAAATGTTCCGCAAACAGGCGCCTAACATGAAAGAACTCCAAGGCTTTCTCGGATTGGAAGTCTGGACCGACGAACAGGCGATTAAAGTGATCACGAAGTGGGAGAATAAAGAAGCGTTCGAGGCATATACCCAAAGCGAGGTTTTCAAACGTTCACACGGCGGCCATGGAGGCCAAGAGATGAAACCGAAAGCGCGTCTTTCGTATTTCGAAGGCGAGACGCTCATCTAGGGAAGGCTTCCGAAACTTTAACGTACATTCATTCGTTTATAGGATAACGGCCCCGCTTCGGGGCTGTTTATATTTGTAGAGGCGCCGTTTGCTTAATTCCGCGTTTAAAGGGATGAGAAACCGCCAATTGGTAAAATCTACAGGTGTTTAACCCGTTTTTACGTTTTTAAACCAGGAGTGCTGCTTAATGAAAAAAACTGCCATAATAGCCGGCGCGTCGGGACTGGTAGGCAGAGAGTTGATCTCTGTCCTTATCGCCGATCCCGGTTACGAGAAAATTATCGTCTTGGTCCGCACGCGAATCGAGGGACGGGACAGTGAAAGCAAGTTTCATCAAATCGTGACGGATTGGAGCCCGGAGCAGCTGGAGCAAGATTTACGCGGAGAATTGAAGCAGGCGGATGTGTTTTGCGCGCTGGGCACCACGATTAAGAAAGCCGGGACACAGGAACAGTTCCGCGAGGTCGATTATGAATACCCGATGATTCTGGGCAACCTGGCGAAGAAGTACGGGGCCCGCCAATTTCTTGTCGTTTCCGCCATGGGAGCGAAGCGGGATTCGAAATTTTTTTACAGCCGGGTCAAAGGAGATCTGGAACACGGTTTATCCAAATTGGGACTTCGTACACTGCGAATATTCAGACCTTCCCTCCTTTTGGGAGACAGAGAGGAATTCCGTTTCGGCGAGAAAGCGGGAGCCGTTGCCGCGAAAGCCTTCTCTTTCCTGATGGCGGGGGGTCTTCGTAAATACAGGCCGATACCGGCTCAGCGGGTCGCTGCGGGAATGGCGGAGGCTGCCAAGCAGAAACCGGAAAGTATCCGCATCTACGAATCGCATCAAATTTAACGCGAAAGAGCCTGCCAGTTCACGATTGAACGGTCAGGCTCTTTTTGTTTGCTTGCATGCTGCACGGAAGGCCGTCGTCAGGACATGATCAGCGTCCATAACTGTTTGCCGATCAACACCGTGGTCATGATCAGAAATAGCGGCTTGACGAAGGAAGCTCCTTTGCGGATGGCAAAACGGGTTCCCGCAAGCGCGCCTCCGATCATGGCGATCCCCATTGGGATTCCGTATGCGAGACTTACGGAATCCATCAGGAAGAAGGTGACCAGCGCACCGATATTGCTGGCGAAATTAAGCACTTTCGAATTGGCGGATGCTCCCACGAAATCAAAACCGAGCAGCAGAAACAGAAAAATAAGGAACGAGCCCGTTCCGGGGCCGAAGAAGCCGTCGTAAAAGCCGATAACGAAAGCTCCGGCCGCCAGCCAGAACCTGCTCCGGGACGTAAGGCCGCTGAAGGTGGACGCCGCTCCCCAATTTTTTTTGAGCAAAGTGTAGACCGTCACGGCAATGAGCAGCACCACGACCAGCGGTTTAAGAAACTCGGACGGTATCCGGTGTACCAGCAGCGCGCCGAGCATCGAACCGACCAAGGACAGCGGAAAAAGCGCCGCGGCCAGCCGAAAATGGATTTTTCCGGAGAGCAGGAACGAAGTCATGCTAGTCAGCGAGCACATCGTTCCCGCCAGCTTGTTGGTTCCGAGAACGAGCGCCGGCGGAAGGCCCGTAAACAGCAGGGCCGGAACCGTAATAAGACCGCCCCCGCCGACAACCGAATCCACGAAAGCGGCCAAAAACCCGGTCACAATCAGAAAAAGCAGCATTTCCCAGCTTAAAGCTTCCATTACGTAAAGCCACCGTCCTCCAACCCGTGATCCCTTTTCCCAATTGTACATCGGAAGAAGGAAGGAGGACAGATGAAATCGCGGGACCGCTTATTTCGTTTTGGAACCGGAAGGTTTGCTTACTCCGCTGGTTGATCCGCGCAGTTTCAGAAGCTCCGATACCGTGACAAAATGATAACCCCGCTTCGACAGCTCGGGCAGAATTTTACGGATCGCATCGACCGTGTTCGAAGAACCTTGGACATGATCGTGGAACAGGACAATGTCACCCTCGCGGGCGTTGTTCAGCACCTTGTTCACGACCCGGTTCACACCGGGAGCTTTCCAGTCTTCCGTGTCCTGGTGCCAGGACCATAGAATAGGCAGACACCCTTCCGCCAGAGAGACATGAACAAGCCTTTCATGGTAATAGCCGCCCGGCGGGCGGAACAGGACGGGTGCCGTTCCGTTGATGGATTTGATCACCTTCTGCGTCGCCGCGATCTCGCTGCGGATGCTTTCCGTGGACCGGTTGTTGGTCAGAAAAGGGTGGCTGTACGTATGATTGCCGATCTCATGCCCCTCGGCCGCCTCTCGTTTGATCAGTTCGGGAAACCTCTCGGCTCTTTTTCCGACTACGAAAAACGTGGCTTTCGCCCCGTACTTTTTCAGCTCGTCCAAAATTTGCACCGTCTGTACCGGGTCCGGCCCGTCGTCGAACGTCAGTGCAATCACTTTGCCTGCGGACGGGACCTCCCAGACGATTTCTCCGCGCTGTTCGTAATAATCCCGATCCCGGGGTTTGGCGGCAGCGGCGTGCGGATCTTTCTCCGCCGGTATCGAAGCCGGTGAAGCGGTTGAACGGTGCCGCAGCCCGTTCACGGCTTCCGCTCGGGGTGCGGAAACGCTTAACCCGCTTGAGACGTGAGACCCGCCGGATGCGAGCGCGGGAGCGGGGGCCAGGGTGAAGAAGACGCAAATGGCGCAGGCCGCAGCCGTCCGCCGTAAGGGGAGGGCCTTGACAGACCCGGAAATCTTGATCATGCTGACTGATCCTCCTGTCGGTTTACATATCGGATAAGGGTTAGCCTGCCCTTACATCTCCATTTCATCCGGCTTCCCGGAGGCTGTTCAGCAAAAAAAAGCCGGTTCCGCAAGCGCGGTCCGGCGTTCATTCTTATCCCCCGTAAGCGCTGCGGAACGCTTTGGACAGCGTATCGGCGTTCACGTCCCACAGGACGGCTATCTCGGGGGCGACATGTTCCTCCCACCAGTCCGCCTGGACTTTGCGGTTATCCGAATGCTCCACGATGAACGCGATGTGCTGGGCTACTTTCCGGGTATATATCTTCTCCGCTTCCTCGATTTTTTCCGGGGAGATATACATTTTCAGCCGTTTGACGGTTCGGTAAAGCTCGCGGCTGCACGAACGGCGTATTCCCCTGGCGCTCGGAATTTGCGGCTTGTGCTTCTCGTTGGTTTTATTCTTCAACCGGATCGCCTCCTTACTCTGTTTCAGTGTATGCGGCTGACCTGCCGGAAGTGAGGAGGAAAGGAAGGGGAAGAAGCCGGAAGAGCGAAGGGAAGACGGAATAAACGGAAAAAAATTGGTGGTGACGGAGCCGGGCAGCGATGCAAGAAACAATAAAAAAAAGGAAGCCTGAGGCTTCCTGTCAGTCGATGACATTGATATAGGCGATCATCGGGCCGCTGTGGGTGATATCCGTGTGGGTCGTGCAGATGAGCCGGTAGGTTCCCGTTTTTTCCGCTTTGAAGCTGACGACCGTTTCTTTGCCTTTTTTTACTTCGCCTTTGATGTTCAGACCTTCGATAATAAAAGGATGGCTCGCTCCGTTGACTCCGTAAATGCTGAGCCGGATATTCTCGCCTTTGCGCACGACAATCGTGCCGGGGTCCCAGCGGTAAGCTTCGATTTCTTTGCCGTTATCCAGCTTCGTGGAAAATTCTCCGGTAACGAGCTGGATCGTCCGTTCCGAAGCCGTGGCAGGCTCCGCCGCCGTAGACAAGATTTGTGGATTCCGCAAAAACAGGACTGCCGCGAACGCTACGCAAAGAAATCCGAGAAACATGACGAAGTGATATTTTTTGAGCACAAAAGATTTGAACATGAACCTTCCCCCCAGACCAGTTTGTACACTATATGCACGGGCCTGTCAGCTCATGATGAAAATAACCGGACAAGTAAAAGTTGTCCGCGGGGTCCGTCAGTTTCATCCGTTTGGTTCGGCTTTTACACTTCCTTCCGGATGAGCAGGGTTCTTTGCCGGTTCGAGCGGATAGGAGACATTTCTTTATCGGCTCCCCGCGAAAGGGCTTCATCGTCTCCTTTACACGGCCCGGCCGCATTGTTAAGTGGTTGACGGCCTTTCTCTATGGTAGAATAGGGGAGATTCTATTAGAAGAAAGCGCGGGAAGACCCGCGAATCGACAATCATGCTGGGGAAAGTAGGTTGGAGATGGGAGAGTTTATTCATTCGCTTTTGGTATTTTTTGAAGGCCTCGGGTACTGGGGGGTTATGCTCGGACTGATGATCGAGGTTATTCCGAGTGAAATCGTACTTTCGTATGCGGGCTATCTGGTAGCCAAAGGCGAGATCGGTTTTGCAGGCGCCGTCTTTTTCGGCACCGTGGGTGGCGTCATCGCCCAGATTTTCGTCTACTGGGTCGGCCGTTACGGCGGACGTCCTATTTTGGAAAGGTACGGCAAATACATATTCATCAATAAGCATCACATCGACGTTGCGGAGACCTGGTTCAACAAATACGGAACAGGCGTTATTTTTACGGCCCGTTTCATACCGGTCGTCCGGCATGCGATCTCGGTACCGGCGGGGCTTGCCAAAATGCCTCTGGGACTGTTTACGTTCTATACGACGTTGGCGGTTATTCCGTGGTCCATGCTGTTCGTCTATCTCGGGATGACCCTGAAAGACAATTGGGAGAGCATCGACGACATTGCAGGCAAATACACAGTTCCAATTCTAATCGCAGCTATCGGTCTTATGATCATTTATCTGGTAGCCAAAAAAATGCGGGCAAAGCGTAAATAACGCAGTTTGCCGTCAAAGAAGGGATGGATTTTATGAGCACCAACTTATCCGCCGTCATCGGCAAAGGCTTAACGCCGCAGCAGTTCATCGACAGCATGCAGCGCAACCAGGAAGCGTTTCTTGACTGGTACGGGAAGTTTCAGTGGGAGACAGAGGACGACCGGGAATTTTTCGAATCCCTGAACAACCGGGACGACCTGCGCTGCGTCATCATCGCGGCCGAGTGGTGCGGCGACGTCGTGCGCAACATCCCGGTCGTATTCAAGGCGCTGGAAAACAGCGGAATACCGGTAGAAGTCCTCATTATGGAAGAACATACCGATGTTATGGACCAGTTCCTGACTTTCGGCGGACGCTCCATTCCGGTCGTTATTATCACGGATACGGGCGGCCACGTGCTTGGCAAATGGGGTCCCCGTCCTGAACGGGTACAGGCTGTCATGAAAGCCTTCAAAGAAGGAAATCCGGACCGCGAAGCGCCCGATTACAACGATAAAATCCAGGCGGTACGCGCGGAAATGCTCCGCCAGTACGGCGAAGGTGTCGGCTATCAGTCCGTCATCGTAAGCGAGCTCCGCGAGCTGCTTTCCACGTTCTGACAGGAGGGGTACGCATGATCCGCATCGAAACTTTTAAGCTCGGCCCCATGGAGACGAACGCTTACCTGCTGACCGACGAAAGCGGGCAGAAGGGCGTTGTCATCGACCCCGGCATGAAACCGGGACCGCTGCTCAAGCGCATTAAGGACATGGAGATCGAAGCCATTCTGCTCACGCATGCTCATCTCGATCATATCGGAGGCGTGCAGGAGCTCCGGGAGCTGAAGAAGTGCCCGGTCTATCTTCACGATGCCGAGAGCGACTGGCTGGGCAGCCCTAAGCTGAACGGCTCCGCGCGCTGGCCGGACGTTACCGACCCGATTGTGGTCGAGCCGGCGGAGTACGCGCTTGACGAAGGACAGGTGCTCGAATTTTTCGGCACCAAGATCAAAGTGCTTCACACCCCGGGCCACTCGCCGGGCAGCGTCAGCCTCCTGTTCGACAACCACCTGATCGGCGGAGATGTGCTGTTCCGTCTGTCCGTGGGCCGTACGGACCTTCCCGGCGGCGATTGGAACACGCTGCTCGATTCCATTCACGGCAAGTTTTTTGAGCTTGGCGACGACGTGACGGTTTACCCGGGCCACGGCCCCAAGACGACGATCGGCTACGAAAAACAGAACAATCCTTATATTTAAGGGCAGTAAACCTTTACCGCCCCAAAAAGCCTCCGGAATGCAAGCCGGGCGAATTCCTTTTTTGCTGATAGCGCGTCCTTCGGGACATCCGCTGCAGCGGACGGGCATTCGCCGGTACAAGGCATCCGGAGGCTTTTTCGCATGAAAAACGCCTAATTTCAAGGGGCTGGGTATATACCGTGTTCCGCATGGGAAAGGACCCATAGACTGTTGGTGTAAGGCTGTAAGCCTACTTTCCGAATTCCGCACAAGGTAATTTAAAATACGGAACGGTAACATACAGGAGGGAATAACCCATGGAACATGTTAAAAAAACGTACACCGGTCCCGTCTACACGCCCAAACAGACGGGTCCCATGCCGCAAGCTGTAATACCTCAGCCCATGCCGATGCCGGCACCGATGCCCGTACAACCGACTCCGCTGCCTTATCCCGGTCCCTTGCCGTCGCCGGTCATTCAAATGCCGTCTATACCTATCGTAAATCAGGTGTATGTAGCGAACTATAAGCCGCATCATCCACATCATCCACATCATCCACATCATCCCGTCTGCCATCCGGTCAAACCGATCGCGAAGAAATGCTGGTCCGACAATTCCGCCTATATCCTCGTCCTTTTCATTCTTCTCGTTATCATTTCAAGCAGTTTCGGTTACGCCAAAAAATGTTAATTCGGAGGTTTTCCGCAAGGAACGCCTGAGTAAGAGCAATCTTTCAGAATCCGAATGCGAAAGCGTGCGGGTTCTTTTTTTTGGCGGAATATCTACGCCCCGAAGCACCGGCTAAGAAATACCGGACTGACTTGCGATAAAAAGCTTGCCTGTACGGTATAAATGTGATATTTTGGAAAAAGAAGACACGAAACGAATAGATTTGTTTGCGAAGAACGCAAACTTTCGGCAGAAGCCGCGAGTTTGCGTTTTTTAGTTTCGTTTTGTGAATTTCATAAACCTCATGCTTCAAAATGCCCGCTTGAAGCGGTGCTTCGGGCAGTTCCCCGTTTTAACCTCGCCATTCGCTTCATTCCCTCGCTGCATAATGCGCTTCATCGGTTCGGTTTAAAGGCTGCATGAATTCATTTCTGCAGCCCCGGACCAGCCTCGCATCATTCGTTTGGCCGCTCGAAATCTGTTTGCGCCTCCTCGCCGGAGCGGGGTATGATGACGGTATAAGAACCGTAAGAAGGGATGGATATTAATGAACAAAACGGATCATCCGTATGCGGAAAGACAGCAGCGGCTGCAGAAGGCGATGCAGGCCGGCGGTATCGACGGCTTCCTGGTAAACCATCATGTGGACTTGTACTATTTTAACGGCTCCATGCAAAACGGGTATTTGTTCGTTCCCGCCGAGGGCAATCCGCTGTTCGTTGTGCGCCGCAGCATCACGAGAGCGCAGCAGGAGTCGCTCGCGGAGGTGGAGGAACTCGGCTCCCTCCGTACGCTCAAAGACCGGCTCGCCCAGCGCTATCCCGGCGTGTTCGCTTCGGACAAAGAGCCCGTCATCGCCACGGAGTTCGACGTGCTTCCCGTCCAGCAGTTCCAGCGGCTGGAGGGGGCTTTTCCCGGCGTGAAGTGGAGAGACGGCTCGCTGCTCGTCAAAGAGCTGCGGATGATCAAGTCCGCCGATGAAATCGCGCTCATCCGCAAGGCCGCGGGCGTTATCGACCGGACGCTGGAGAAGGCGCTCGCCGGTATCCGCGAAGGGATGCCCGAGTTCGAGCTGATGAGCCTCATCGAGCGGGAGAATCGCCTCCAAGGCCATCTCGGGCTCATGCGTATGCGCGCGTATAACTCCGAGCTCATTACGGGCTGCGTGGCGGCAGGGGCGGCTGCGGCCGAGCCGACTTATTTTGACGGTCCTGCAGGCGGCAGGGGGCTCAGCCCGGCAAGTCCGCAAAGTGCGGGGAGCCGGCCCATCGGCCGTAACGAGCCTATTCTTATCGATATCGGCTGCAACATCGAGGGCTATGTGATCGACCAGACGCGTACCGCGGTGATCGGCGCTTTGCCGGAAGAGCTTCGGCACGCTTACGAAATTTCGGAGAAAATTTTGAAGGAAGCCGAAGCGATGATGAAGCCGGGGACCGTTGCGGAGCATCTCTACCTGCAATCGCTGGACACGGCGTCTGCCGAAGGACTGGGCGGCCATTTTATGGGGTACGGCATGGATCAGGTTAAGTTTCTCGGACACGGAATTGGTCTGGAAATCGATGAGTTTCCGGTGTTGGCCAAAGGGTTTAAATACAAGCTCGAGCCCGGCATGGTCATCGCCGTGGAGCCGAAATTCACATTCCCCGGACAGGGTGTTGTCGGGATCGAGAATACATATGCCATTACGGAAACCGGATTCGAGAAGCTTACCGTATCCCGGGAGGGCGTTCTGGTTCTCTGACAATAGCTCGCGCTCGCAGCGGCTGTTCAACCGGAGGTCAATAAAAACTCCCCCAAACCGTCCGGAAAACAGGGAGACGTTTATGGACAGCGTACTCTTTTTTTAGTACGATGTTACTAATCCATGCTAGATTCGAAAGTAGAGTTTATGCTTTCCGCATCGCTTTAAGAGAATCGGAACAGGGCATCTCAGCCCGCTCTGCATGGGAAAGGGGGAATCCGGATGCTGTCTTTGGGAGCGCGCGTGATCATTGTGGAGGACCGGCTCGAACAGAATCTGCCGATCGGCGATTACGCCTACATCATCGCTTATGACCGCAACAACGACAACTTGTTCGACTACGTCATCCGAGTGCCGAAGCTGAATAAACATTTTTTCGTGCCCGCCTCAGATATCGAACTGGAAGAAGTCCTGCTTCGTCAGGAAGTCGACCGTTTGGAGAAGGAAGCCTTGATCGATTTCGCGCTGGCGACGCGCAACGAAGAACTGTTTAACCGAGTGATGAACGGCGAACCGGTTGAAATCGTTGCAGAGAAGAGCAAAGAAGTTCAAAGCGCCGAGGATTTCATCAAACAGGTGAACCTTCGGGCTTGGATATAGATGATCGTTTGAAGAGCTTCGGGGCTTGTTTCCCGTACAAAAGATTGCAAATAGAGCCTTTCCGTCTTAGGTGACCCGGGAGAGGCTCTTTTTGCGATCTGACTTTTGCATTCCCGCGATTACCGAAAAACCGCAAAATTCCGCTTATTTCTGCGTTTTCGGCCGGGAATCAATTGAGATCAAAAAATAACTAGGCTATAATAGGTAGAATGAATTTGGCGTGTACATACAAAGAGAGGTGCGAATCGTCTGTGAGCATTACTATTAAGGATGTCGAACACGTGGCCAAGCTGGCCCGCCTTGATCTTTCTGCCGAAGAGAAGGAACAGTTTACGGAACAGCTTAACGCTATTTTGAAATACGCCGAACAGCTTGGAAAGCTGGATACGGAACATGTGGAGCCGACGAGTCATGCGATGTCCGTCAAGAACGTGACGCGGGAGGATGAAGTCCGTCCGTCCCTGCCTTTGGACAAAGTGATGCTGAACGCTCCGGAAGAAGAAGACGGGCAGTTCAAAGTGCCCGCCGTTATGGAGTAATACGAACGTTTAACCAGACCTTGGAGTTTGCACGGTTGTCTGTTATTTGAAGGGAGGCACCTTACGTTGTCGCTATTTGAGTTGAGATTACAAGAATTACATACACAACTGCTGGATAAAAAAGTATCCGTCACGGAGCTGGTCGATCAGTCTTACCGGCGGATCGCCGAAGTGGACGGCAAAGTAAAAGCGTTCCTCAAGCTCGATGAAGAAAACGCCCGCCGCTCTGCGAAAGCGCTGGACGAGCAAATTGCCGCGGGAGAATCCCGGGGAATCCTGTTCGGTCTGCCTGCAGGCATCAAGGATAACATCGTGACCGAAGGCGTCACGACCACGTGCGCGAGCAAGTTCCTGTCGAACTACACGCCCGTGTACGACGCGACTGTGATGCGCAAGCTGAAGGAAGCCCAGGCGCTTCCCGTCGGCAAGCTGAATATGGACGAGTTCGCCATGGGCGGCTCCAACGAGAACTCCGCGTTCCACGCGACACGCAATCCGTGGGATCTGGATCGCGTGCCCGGCGGTTCCAGCGGCGGCTCTGCGGCTTCCGTGGCTGCCGGCGAGGTGTATTTCTCGCTGGGCTCCGACACCGGCGGCTCGATCCGCCAGCCGGCCGCATACTGCGGCGTGGTCGGCCTGAAGCCGACCTACGGGCTCGTGTCCCGGTTCGGACTAGTCGCGTTCGCCTCTTCGCTGGACCAGATCGGTCCGCTCACGAAGAACGTCGAAGACTCCGCTTACGTCCTGCAGTCGATTGCGGGCCACGATCCGCAGGACTCCACGTCGGCGAACGTGGAGATTCCCGATTACGTCTCCGCATTGACCGGCGACGTCAAAGGGCTCCGCATCGCGGTGCCGAAGGAATACCTGGGTGCCGGCGTCGATCCTCAGGTGAAGGAGAAGATCCAGGAAGCCCTCCGCGTGCTGGAAGGTCTGGGAGCGGTAGTCGAGGAAGTTTCCCTGCCGCATTCCGAGTATGCCGTTGCGGCATACTATCTGCTCGCTTCATCGGAAGCGTCCTCCAACCTCGCGCGTTACGACGGCGTCCGCTACGGCATACGTACGGACAACGCGAACAACCTGCTGGAAATGTACCATATGTCCAGAAGCGAAGGATTCGGTCCGGAAGTGAAACGCCGGATCATGCTTGGGACTTACGCGCTCAGCTCCGGCTATTATGATGCCTATTATCTGAAGGCGCAGAAAGTCCGCACGCTGATCAAGCAGGATTTTGATCAAGTTTTCGCAAACTACGATGTCGTGATCGGCCCTACGGCTCCTACGACGGCGTTCCGTCTGGGAGAGCAGGTAGGCGACCCGCTTACGATGTATTTGAACGATATTTTGACCATCCCGGTCAACCTGGCAGGTATTCCGGCCATCAGCGTACCGTGTGGTCTGGCCTCTGGCCTGCCTGTAGGACTGCAGATTATCGGGAAGGCGCTGGACGAGTCCACCGTGCTGCGCGTAGCTCACGCTTTCGAGCAGAACACCGATCATCACAAGCAGCGTCCGCAGCTATAACGCGTAACAGGAGGGATCTTTTTGTCAGCGACTGAAACGAAATACGAAACCGTGATCGGGCTTGAAGTTCACGTTGAACTGCATACAAATTCCAAAATCTTCTGCGGCTGCTCCACCTCGTTCGGCGCGCCTCCGAACACGCATACGTGCCCGGTCTGTCTCGGGCATCCGGGCGTTCTGCCGGTACTTAACCGGCAGGCTGTCGAATATGCGATGAAAGCCGCCATGGCTTTGAACTGCGAGATCGCGGACGTGACGAAATTCGACCGCAAAAACTATTTCTATCCGGATTCGCCCAAGGCGTACCAGATCTCCCAGTTCGACAAGCCGATCGGCGAGAACGGCTGGATCGACATTGAAGTGGGCGGGGAGACGAAACGTATCGGCATTACCCGGCTGCATCTGGAAGAAGATGCGGGCAAGCTGACTCACGTCGACGGCGGTTACGCTTCGCTGGTTGACTTCAACCGGGTCGGAACGCCTCTGGTCGAGATCGTCTCCGAGCCGGATCTCCGCTCTCCGGAAGAGGCGCGCGCGTATCTGGAGAAGCTTCGCGCCATCATGCTTTACTGCGACGTTTCGGACGTCAAGATGGAAGAAGGTTCTCTGCGCTGCGATGCCAACATCTCTATCCGTCCGGTAGGCCGAGAGAAATTCGGCACACGCGCCGAGCTTAAGAACATGAACTCCTTCCGCGGCGTACAGCGCGGTCTCGAATATGAAGAAATCCGCCAGGCGGAAGTCCTGAACGGCGGGGGCGAGGTCGTCCAGGAAACGCGCCGCTGGGACGAAGGCCAGGGCAAAACCCTTTCCATGCGGGGCAAGGAAGAATCTCATGATTACCGCTATTTCCCGGATCCGGATCTCGTGAACCTGCATATCGATGCCGCCTGGAAAGAGCGCGTAAAATCGTCGATTCCGGAGCTTCCGGATGCCCGTAAAGCACGCTACGTAAGCGAGTACGGACTTCCGAGCTACGATGCCGAGGTGATTACCGCTTCCATGAAGATGGCCGATTTCTTCGAGGAAAGCCTGAAATATACGTCCGACGCGAAGGCCGTTTCCAACTGGATCATGGGTGACCTTCTCGGGTATCTCAATGCCGGCGGACTGGATTTCGGCGAGATCCGAATAACCGGTCAAGGACTCGGTGAAATGATCGGTCTGATCGAAAAAGGCACCATTTCCAACAAAATCGCCAAAACCGTTTTTAAAGAAATGATCGAAAGCGGCAAAGCGCCGCAACAGATTGTCGAAGAGAAGGGCCTCGTTCAGATCAGTGACGAAGGCGCCATCAAATCCGTTGTCGAGCAGGTTGTGGCAGGCAATCCGCAATCCGTAGCCGATTATAAAGCGGGCAAAGAGAAGGCGGTCGGCTTCCTCGTCGGCCAGGTTATGAAGGAAACGAAGGGCAAAGCCAATCCCAGCTTGGTCAACAAGCTCATCGTGGAGACTTTGCAGGCGCAATAAGCCGAACAGCGAAACCATTTTAGGCACATCGAACGGCATGTCCATCAGGATATGCCGTTTTTTTACAACAGGTAGGGCGTAAACGGGCATGAGGAGATGAAAACGATGATGAGACAAATCCCCCTGGACGATGTTCAAGCCGTGCTGGAGCTGCTTGCTTTGCAGACAGCCGCTTATCTTGTAGAGGCCGGACTAATCGGGTACAAAGACATTCCGCCCCTGAGGGACAGCCCGTTAACCCTGCGGTGTTCCAAAGAGACGTTTACGGGGTATTATGTCAGTGACCGGGAGGAGGGGCGGGAAGAACTCACGGGCGCAGTCGCTTGGGAAGAAAATGGAACAGAGCTGACGATTACGCGGATGATGGTTCACCCCCGTCATTTCCGCCAGGGAATCGCTTCCGCACTGATTCGTCATGCAATCGCGTCAAACCCGCAGGCGGTCAGATTTGTCGTGTCTACGGGAGAAGCCAATCTGCCCGCTGTCCGCCTCTATGAAAAGTTCGGTTTTCACCGTACCGGCAAACGTACGATTGCCCCTTCCGTCGCTTTGGTGACATTTGAGAAAATCCAAGGCATATAATGAGGGGAAGCTGGGACACATCAGCACGAAAAGAAGAGGAGCGTGGGAACGAACTTGAATGATCCTTGGGTAATCGGGCAGTTCGATTTAACGATTAGACTGATTTTGGCTTTGGTGCTTGGAGGATTGATCGGCTTCGAACGGGAGCTGAGCAACCAGGCGGCCGGATTCCGGACGCATATCCTGGTCTGTGTCGGTTCCGCTTTGATCATGCTGCTCTCCATCTATGGATTCAGCGCGTTTTCCAAAGAGCTGACTGTTCGTATGGACCCCTCCCGGCTTGCGGCGCAAGTTGTCAGCGGCATCGGTTTCCTTGGCGCCGGAACGATCATACGCAACGGCTTTTCCGTTTCCGGACTTACGACGGCAGCTTCGCTTTGGGTCGTTGCGGCAATCGGTCTCGCTGCGGGAGCCGGTTTTTATTACGCGGCCATCTTATCCACGATCATGGTCATTCTTTCTCTGTGGATTTTAAATAAAATCGAGCACAAATATTTCGGCGCCAAGAAACGCCATCTGATCCGGGTTCATGCGCTGGACCGGCCCGGCAATCTCGGTAAAATCTCCGACATCCTCGAAAAGAATAAAGTGGAGATACGCAAATTCGGTGTGAATGAAGAAGAAAAAGATGAGCGGCAGACGGTTATGATCTATCTGAATGTTATCATACCGGATTACCACCTGGTTCCTCTCTTGCTGGATGATATCCGTCATCTGGACGGCGTGGTGGGGGTAACCATGGAATAAGTAGAAGTGTCAAGCGGGGCGAGGTGGCCCTGCTTTTTCTTTTTTTTATCCGGTTTGAAGGGGGAATCTTTTTAGTATCGTCAAAAGATATGTAAATCGGATGTTAAGCGCGTTATAGTAAAGAGGGCACAAGAGAAAGGGCGGTGAAGCAATGGAGCACCTGACAGACGAACAGTTGGTGGAGCAGATCAACCGGGGGGAGGCGGAAGCTTACCGCGTATTGGTTGATCGGCACAAAAGCTACGTGTATACGCTGATTTACCGCATGGTGAACCATCGCGAAACCGCCGAAGACTTGTCCCAGGAAGTGTTTTTGAAGCTGTACCGCTCTTTATCCCATTTCAGAGGGGAGAGCAAATTCACGACTTGGTTGTACCGGATGACCGTTAACCTCGTTACGGATTACCGCCGTGCCCAGCGCAGGCGTCCTGTAGTTCCCTTGCTCGACAAGCTCAAGACCTGGTTGGCCGACCGCAGGACCGAGCCCGAACAGCAGGCGATCCGTCATGAAGAGAGCGACTCCGTCCACCGGTTGATCGCCGAAATGCCGGAGAAATACAAACTGGTGATGTATCTTTATCACTTCAAACAGTTGTCGTACCAGGAAATATCGGATGTGACCGATCTTCCCCTGAAGACGATCGAGACGCGCTTATACCGCGGCAAAGCCATGCTTAAAGAAAAATGGTTGGAGGTGTATCCAGATGCCCGAACGAACGCCCAGACGTCCCAGTCAGCCCCGGCTTCACGCGCTTCACAATAGCCCGGAACTTCCGCCCGCACTCCAAGCCGAACTAAACGGCATGAAGCTGCTCCAACCTTCCGCCAATTTCACCGACCGGGTGATGAAGGATGTTGCCGCGGGGAATACCGTGCCTGGATTTCGACCCTTAGCGCCGAAGAAACGAAGGCATTCGGAACTTGTCAATCTTTTTGTCGCCACAGCGGCTACTTATATATTTATCAACTCCGGTCTTTTGAAACTTTTGAATTCGCATGTGGCCGAATGGTCCGAATTCGTCCAACATTTGTCCAACAGAATAGGATAACGTGCATGACGATCATGCAGCAAGGAGGTACGGAATGTCTCAACAATTTTCTTACACCCCAGGAGGCTCGCCCGAGATGGATGACTTGAAAGATCCGCACTTTTATGAGGAGCAGCAGCGGAATTATCCGCCCGGCCCCCCTTACGGCGTGCCGCCATATCCCCCGTATTTTCAACAGCCGCCCAAGAAGAAATGGCTGGCTATGCTTCTTTCCCTGATGATGCCGGGAACCGGCCAATTTTATGTGGGGATGATGCAGCGCGGATTGTTTATCATGATGCTCGTCATTATGGATATTTTCGCGATTGTGCTTTTCGCAACCCGGGATGAAGGAACGAACGTGGCCATGATCACGCTGTTTTCGCTCATTCTGCCGGTCATTTACTTCTACAACATATTCGAAGCCTTGCAGCTTACGGATATCGTAAACCGGCGCCGTTTTTACGGAGAATCCGAGGAATTGACCGATCCTCTGCAAAAACTGGCTAAAGGCGGAAACTTGGGTATCCTGCTGATTGCGGCAGGCGGATTCCTTTTTCTGGCCAGCAGCAAACCGGTTTGGCTGGAATCGTTCTTTAAGCTGTTCGGTTCTTATTTCGGAGCCATCGTTCTGATTGTCGGCGGAATTGCTCTTTTTGTCTGGGAAACGAAAAGAAAACAATAGATCGGGTGATCGGATTGATTAAAGCGGGCAGATTTACGGCGGCGGTGCTGTTTGTCACAGTTGGCGTATCCATGCTTCTGGACCGGGCCGCAGGCACCCATATGTTGGGGCAACTGATAAGCTGGTGGCCCCTTTTGTTCGTGGCCGCAGGGCTGGAACTGATTTTGCTGCAATTCCTGTCCAATTCCCGGGAAGCGGCTGTCAAACTGGACCCGGTGGCCATTTTCTTCTCGGTGGTTATCTGCGCCGTTGTCGCCGGTTCCCAGGGATTCAGCCAGGGGCTGCTGTCCGGGTTTAACCTCAAGGTCGGTGCGCTGCAGAGCCGGAGCTTTGACAAGGAACCGGCGGAGTTCATCCTGACTCCCGCGGTAACCCACGTTCACGCAATCAACACGAACGGCCGCATTGAGCTGGCTGCTGGAGACGGGGATGCCGTCCGGATACAGGCAACGGTCTGGGTGAACGACGACGATGAGCAAGAAGCCCGCAAAATCGCGGATGCTTCGTATGTCGAGCAGAGCATTCAAGGGACTGAATTAACGCTTAAAGCGGTCGGGGAAGAATATACGAAGGCCTGGTTTGTCAAAAATAAAGCGAGAATAGACATTACCGTTACGCTGCCGCGTACAGCGTCTCTGGATTATCTGGCCGAAACGGAGAATGGTGCCGTTCACGCGGCGGGTCTCCGGACCCTCAACCTGTTTTCCGCTCATACGAGCAACGGTTCGGTGGAATTAACCGATATCCAGGGTCATGTAGAAGCGGTTACGGCAAACGGCAAAATCAGCGTCAGCTCCATCTCGGGAGCCGTCAAGGCGCAAACCGTCAACGGCGAGGTCGTTATCCGGGAAACCGGAGCGGGGGTTCATGCTGCCGCCTCTAATGGCAAAGTCACCCTTTCCTCGGTGAAGGGAGACGCGGTGGCGCGCACCGATAACGGGAGCGTTAAAATCAAAGATGTCTCCGGACGGATTCAAGCGGAGACCGAGAACGGATCGGTACGGCTCGAATCCGCCGAAATGGCCGGAGATTGGCAGGCCAGCACCAATAACGGCCGGATTACGATCCGCCTCCCCGGGGAAGCGGGCTTTAAGGTTCAAGGTTCCGCGAGGGTGCTTCATACGGGGCTCCCGGTCCGGCTGGAGGAGGAGAAACTGAGCGGTACCGTGGGAAGCGGTGAACATAACCTTGCGATCCGGACGGATGGCGAGATTTCCCTGGAAACCGTAAATTAAACGCATCACGCCTTCATCAGGCGTTGACAAGTGCAATTTCTCACACGTACAATAGAATAAAGGTTGTATCTGTGTCCATCGAGTACACAGTACTGCCCCTTACTAACAGGTGGTGAGAATCATGTCCGAACATTTGGAAGAAGCGCTTGCCAAACTTAAAACGACAGGTGTTCGCATGACTCCGCAGCGGTACGCGATTTTGACGTACTTGTTCGATTCCTTCAACCACCCTACGGCTGATGAGATTTACAAGGCGTTGGAATCCAAATTTCCGAATATGAGCGTGGCCACGGTTTACAACAACCTGAAAGTGTTCATAGACGCGGGGTTAGTACGGGAATTGACTTACGGGGACGATTCCAGCCGTTTCGATGCCGATCTGTCCGATCATTATCATGCCCGCTGCCAAGTCTGCGGCAAGATATCCGATTTTGATTACTCGCCCATCGTTGATGTTGAGCACGTTGCCGCTCAGCAAACCGGCTTTAGGGTAGGCGGACACCGGCTTGAAGTCGTCGGGCTTTGTCCGGACTGTGCAGGAAAGGCGACGCATTGATTCGTCGTTCTCAAACTTCCAAACACGTTATTACGCGAACGTATTAGCCGCTCTTCGTTATCGGGCGTGCCGATACGTTTTTCTTTTTTCTGAAAGGATGTGCAGAAGCTTTTGAAGCAGCCCTACATGCGCGGCTCGAAGCGCAAAAAGAGCCGGTTCCGTTCTTTTATACTCTTGCTTATCGTATTGGCGGCCATCGCTTACCTGGTCATGAACCGGCTGCCAAATACCAATCAGATAACGCCATTTTACGCTAAACTGGACAAGCCGGTCTTCTATCAGGGGGAAGCTTACGAAAGCTCCGCCTTGGGGTCCAAAGAGGCCATGAAACTCCCCTTGGGACTCATAGCCGAGTGGATCGATCCGGCTGTCCGCAGCGAGGCTTCCGGCAATTCCGTTATTTTGACGACGGAACAGGCCGTAGTGCGGCTTCAGGCCGACAAAGCCACCGCGTCCCGGAACCTCAAAGAAATCCCCCTTGTATCGCCGATGACAAAGCAGGAAAAAGAGTTCTACGTACCTGTTTCCGTCCTTAAGGAGCTGTACGGTATACAACTCAGGGAGGATGAGGTAACCGGCGCCGTATCGCTTTTTAATCCCGGGGAGAAGATACGCTGGGGGACTTTTCGCGGAAAAGAAGGAGGCGAGCTGCGCAGCGGCAGCTCGATTCGTAATCCGATCACGGGCAGCTTGGGGGATGGCGAGCGTGTCATGATTTGGGGCGAACAGAACGGCTGGTACAAAGTTCAGCAGACCGGCGGACGTGCCGGTTTCGTTAAGGCTTCTCTTGTGACGGAAGAAAAAGGAGAGGTGATTCCCGAATTTCAACCTCCCGCCGCGAAGCCGCGATGGAAACCCCAAGGCAAGCTCAATATGACATGGGAACATGTCGTTACGGCAACGCCCAAAACGGCCTCCATTCCTGAGATGCCCGGCCTCAATGTCGTGAGTCCTACCTGGTTTCATCTCGCTGACGAGAAGGGGACCATCAAGAATCAGGCCGACCCCGATTACATCAAATGGGCGAACGGCCGCAATTACCAGATCTGGGCCCTTTTCGACAACTCTTTTGAACCGAAAATGACGGGCAAGGCGCTGGAAAGCTACGAAACCCGGCTGAACATGATCAACCAGCTTCTGTCTTTTGCTAAACAGTATAATTTGCAGGGCATCAATATTGATTTTGAGAACATGAACAAATCGGACGGGCCTAATCTGGTCCAATTCGTGAGAGAAATGGCTCCGCTGCTCCATGAGCGGGGATTGATTCTGTCAATCGATGTGACGGCAAAATCGGGCAGCGATGCCTGGAGCCGCGTATATGACCGACCCGCACTGGCCGCTGCCGTGGACTATATGATGCTCATGGCCTATGACGAGCACTGGGCATCGAGTCCGAAGTCGGGCTCAGTCGCGTCTCTCCCGTGGGTGGAGCGTTCTCTCAAGCAGATTCTGGATGAAGACAAAATACCGCCTTCCAAACTTGTGTTGGGCATTCCTTTTTATACGCGCATATGGACCGAGGAACAGAAGGATGACGGTACCAAAGTCAGCTCGAAGGCTGTATTTATGGAGAAACCTCGCAAGATTATACAGGAGAAAGGCCTGACACCCGAATTCCGTGAAGACACCGGGCAAAATTACGTCGAATACAAAGAAGACGGAAAACTCAACCGGATCTGGCTGGAGGACGAAACGTCCGTTAAAGCCCGTCTGGAGATTGTGAGTAAATACAAATTGGCGGGGGTCGCTTCCTGGCGGCGCGGTTTTGAAGAACCGGCCATATGGAAGGTCATAGCCGATGCCCTGCAGTAGGATGGGGCCGCTCAGCCTTATCCTGGGAAAGACTGAATCCAGGCAAGTTTAAAATTTGGCTCGCCCGAAATCATTAAATTTCTACAAAAAAAGCTGTCATCCGTAATGGATGGCAGCTTTTTTACATTAATGTTTAGATGAGTCGATTGCGGACGGGGTGGCGCCGGTTTCCGGCTTGCGGATATTTCCTTCATCCGCGATTTCGGCTTCCGCGGGTGCCATCGAAGGGTCGACCGTCAAAATCGTTTTGCAGAACATGCAGCGGTCTGTTTTACCGATCATCTTCGTTCTTTTGCCGCACTCAGGGCAATCGAGCGCCACGGCGGAGGTTGACATCATGCCCGCCCAGAAGTAAATGGCCATACTTCCGAGCATGCTGATCATCCCGAGAATCAAGAAGATGACGGCAATAATTCGCCCGACGGCGCCCCAGTCGAACACGACTCCGGCCAGGCCGATGATCATAATAAGCATGCCGCCCATGGTCAGCAGCAGACCCCATAAGCGGAATTCATTGATTTTACTTGATTTTAAAAGCAACGGTGTTCCCCTCTTTCTACAGGCATTTTCGGAATTAAAACACAATTCGTTCTCATGTAAGCAGGAAACGGCGGAGGAAAGTAGAATTACTTTTCTAACGAACGAATGATGGCTTCGGAGACCCTGCGAATACTCTTGCGAGGAGGTTATCTTAGCGTGTATTTCCCGGACTCCGTTACAGCGTGGTAATTCGTTTCGCTATCCGCAGCAGGTTGCTTTCATCACAGAAGGATGTGCGATCCTTCTGCTGGTTTACTACCAATCATCCGGACACTTACAACTCCATACATCATTATATAGAAGACAATCATCGTATACAAGGAAGATGGTTGAATTCGTCCGTACTTGAACAGGGCTGCTGCAGCGATTAGATCGAATATCGTTAACGGTCTTTTGAAAGGGGAGATCCAATTGGATCGTCAATTGTACTTGGAAGACTCTCGGGAGCGTACGCATTCTCTGCCGGAAGAGCTGCGCGACCGTCAGCTGCTGTCGGAATTCTCGCTTTTTCTGAACAAGTATTTGAAGAGCAAATCCTACATACTCGAGGAACATCTGCTCGACGCTTACCAGAACGTGCTGGAAGCTTTGAAACACTGGGCGCGCATTGTCATCATCGAAGAGGGGGAAACTGTCCAGGAAGCGGTCTGGAATCAGGTTCGTCCAATAAACAGCGGCGTATACAAATTGTATGAAGAGCTGACCACGAGCAAGGAAACGCTGAAACAAAGAATCCAGCTTGTCCTTCTGGCATGCGAATTTTCGGTCATGTCCAAAATGGAGCGCTGCTGCAAGCCGCTCATCCAGCGTCTGGACTCGAGGCCGGAGCCGTGGAGTGCAGATGAACTTCTGGAGCAGCCCGAGATTACAATTCTGGGAAACAATCTTCAGCAGCTTCTTAATAAACTCGTCAAAAAAACATTGGTCAAAGAAGTGGCTGTTCCTGCGGACGCGGAATGTTCACAGCTCTTACTGAGGTATACGTTGTTCAAAAATTAACTTCAACCGAAACGGGTTGAGGAAGTCAGGCGGCCCTTAAAGGCTGTCTTTTTCTTTTTTGAAGCTTCAAAACCCTTGATAAATAAGTCGTTAGGATCAGTAATGTTTTTCCAATATGCAAAAGGGTTGACTTCATAATAGGTTTCATGGTAAATTAATTTTCGCCCCTTCGGAAGGCAAGTTGCTAACAAAGGACAAGCCGCTAACAACGAACGGAGCGCTCGAAAAAAAGTGCTTGCATTACTAAGTCCAAATGTGGTATAGTAGTCAAGTCGCCGCCAAACGAGGTAAAGCGACAAAGTACGATAATAACTTACAAATTGTCCTTTGAAAACTGAACAACGAGTGATTGAAGCGTCTCAAGTAATTGAGACATTAATGAGAAGAAATTCTCGTCAGCAACGAATTTTTGAG
>NZ_JBGBYL010000011.1:0-303010 GCF_041260495.1 Paenibacillus sp. RC84 | reverse complement strand
CCGGCTACCTGCATGTATTCGACTCCATCATGTCTCATACGTCCGTTAAAAGGT
This sequence comes from Paenibacillus sp. RC84, assembly GCF_041260495.1. Classification (NCBI taxonomy): domain Bacteria; kingdom Bacillati; phylum Bacillota; class Bacilli; order Caryophanales; family Paenibacillaceae; genus Paenibacillus; species Paenibacillus sp. RC84. The sequence continues at coordinate 302,956 of NZ_JBGBYL010000011.1, read as the reverse complement.
TCAAACCAGCGTACACCGATACCCATAACCTTCCGGGCACTATATGACCGCGGCCCCTCTTTACCGTTGTGGTAGGTCTTGCCTACTTCGATATCCTGTGGTGACATCGTTTATCCCTCCATGTGGGCGCTATCGTCTATTTCGAGCGCTGCCGGACGTGGACAGTAATAATCCGTCAGTACCGACTTACCGCCGCGCGGAACTGCTACGATGTAGCGGACATACGGGGTGTAGTGGGTGTCAAATTTGCGCTGTGCTGGCCTCATATCGACCGGCAGTTGCCGCAGCGCGTTTGCGTTCGGCGTCAACACCGCGTACACCGTGCCGCGCTTTTCCTTGGTCGATCCGCCGGCTTGGCTGGTCCACTTTACCTTGTCTCCGACTTTAAAGTTCATCTTTATTTCCTCCTGATTGGTGTAAATAAACGATCCAGTCTAGCCGATATAAATGGGATAATCATACAGATAAGGGGAAATGTTTTTGAATAGTACAAATATGATTGCTCTTTCGTCTCTTGTATTAATTGCTTTGGTAATAGTAGGTTTAGAAATTTCTTTATACATTAAGTTCAAGAAAAAATTATTAAGTTCGTTTAAACATCTAACTGTAGTTGATGTAATGTATGAAGAACATCGTCCAATTGAATCTTTATATAACTCATACAAGAAGATACCCAAGGCTAAATTTAAAATTGTTATGATGAGTCTCAGATCAGAGGACAATACAACCAACTTTATAAGTACTTTCATAGATCTTTTAGTAAAATTGATTTTTACGACAATCTTAGCAGCACTTAGTGCGTCAGTAGCTGTATCAAGCACTAGCTTAAATGCCCTGAATGCTAATAGAGAGTATATCCAGACCAATACAACCTCATGGAGTAAAAGTGTAGGAGAGATTTTAGAAGGATTGAAGCTAGGGATTGAAACTTATTTCTTTTTTTATTTGGTTGCCGCTTTAATTTTCATGGCAGCTACAATTGATATCTTTTTTACATATAAGAAACAAAGACTACTAAAAATGCATCTAACAATTATTGATCAAATTGAAAAAGAATACAAATAGCTATCTTCAAGGCCCCGAAGGGCCACATTTAAAAAGGAAGCTCTTCATCCGGAACCGTAGCTACCGGCTCAATCGCCTTGGCTACGGCGTTTTTGTGTGCTTTCAGCTTGCTTTGCAGCGTGATCGGTGCCAGCCCTAAGCTCTCCGCAATGCCCGCCATCTTCTCGCCGCGATATTTACGCTGCAGTACATCTCCGAAGTCGATTTCGTTTCCTTCAATTGCGGGAGCTTTTCCATACGCGATGAGCTTTTCGATTGGGTCGATATCGTCCGGCAGAATGGTAATTGTGACTTCAGATTGGTCCTTTTCAGGCTGCTCTGCCTCGGATTCATCAACCCCGACCGGCACATCATCTATGCTCAACTGCTCCGAATCAACCTCAGTCGTCCCGTCACTGTTTACCGTGTACTCGATGCCTTCGTGATCGTCTTCGTCCTCGTTGAAGTCGTCAATATCAGTTTGAGCGGAATAAAGATCCACGAATCCGATACCCTGTTTCTTCAACTTATAGAGAGTTAAAATCTGCTCATCCGATAAGTCGCCGCGCACTGTAAGTTTGATAACTTGCTCATCTTTCTTGTTAGTATTGAGATCGGTAAAGTTAATTTTCACAGTCGTTTTCATATGGTAATCTCTCCTTAGAGTGGTTTAATTGTTATTTCAATTCGAGGGGTTGAACTGTAACGTTTACGAGCTATCAAGTCAGCAACTTGACTATCATCCTTCCAAATGATCCCTTTGAGTGCATCTTTTATGCCCTTAACGTAGTTATCAATGTCCGGCTTAGTTATGGGTAAAACGAGGCCATCTTCTGCAGCAAGGGCTTTCTTTTTACTGAAACTTTTTGGCATTGACCGATACACGTTAACTTCCAAAATTAATGGATGCTCCAGCAAGCTAGTTGGTCTGTGTTCACTTGCGGCTAGTTTTACATAGTCCTTGAAATCTCTCGATTTTTTAGGGTCATATGCTTTAACAAAACCGCCAACAGTAGAGAACTTTGGCCTTCCTTGTGCTACAGGTTCCCCGAAAACCGTAAATTGCAGCGATTTCTCATTCAACGTCTTCGCCCCCAGATCGTTCTGCTATAAATGGATTTATAAAGAGGCCGTCCGGTACCATTGCTTGTGTTTTTAAAATTCACCCGGTAATATTCCTCTGCTTCCCTTTGCAGCTTCTTCCGGCAGGGATCGCACACTGGAGCTTGAGCAAATCTTCGACCACCCAATCTCAAGCAGCCAGGAACCGAACATTTCATAGCGCTTCTCTCCTATCACAGTATTGTTTAAGCCCCAGGGCTTTCGCTTGATAACTGACCATCTGGACCGTAGTACCAAGCATTTCAGCAATTTCATCGGGGAACATACGCGGATAAAGTCTGACCAAGTCCGTCACCATCAAAGGCGACCATCTGCGGCGCTGTAGCTCCCTGGTTACCTCGTACCGAACTTGCAAGTCGTTGTCTGGATCTAGCGCAACGATAAGCAACTGTTCCTTCGTGGCCTCTTTAATGGCATTTTCAGTAACCATTGATTACCCTCCGACACTTCCAGTCACATTAAGATCAAAAAAATATTCTCTTGCTCAGACGGTAGGCTCTTGCCTCTTCATACCAATCGTCGTACTTGGCAAGTAAAGGCGCTTTTTCATCCTCACTCATAAGAGGGTCTTCAAGCTCCTTAGCTTTGTTCACTAGCCATGCACAGGTTTTTTCGTATTGCTCGTCATTTTCGATTTTTTTTGCCACCTAGCACACCTTCCCCGGATACACGATCCAGCTCCTTGTACCGCTGATACCACCACTCAAACTTATACCGAAACCGGTTTTCTCCAACGTTTCGCCCTTTTGCGAAGTAAGAGCGGACCACTTTGCAGTTATCTTCGAGGTCGCCGCGCTTGTGCCAGAGGAACTCGACTACGTCCGCATCTTGCTCGATGCTGCCCGATTCTTTAAGATCTGATAGCTTAGGCTCCTCACCGTTGTCGCTTTCCCTGGTCATTTGAGATAGCATGACAAAGCAGAAATTATACTGCCGGGACAGCGTTTTAGCCGTAGATGTCACTTTGCCAATTGCCTGCGCCCGGTGCTCGTTTTTACGCTGCGGGATATTCATGATCTGCAGGTAGTCAACGAATACGGCGGCTATCTTTCCGTGCTTTTTCTTGAATCTGCGTACCGTGGCGCGGATGTCGTCAATCGTTACACCCGGCTTATCCTGGACATAGATTGGTAACCCATCCAGCTCATCGAGCGCTTTATCAATCCTTCGGTGTTCGTCTTCCGTTAGCTCTTCCTTCTTTTGAGTCAGCCTGACATAGTTAACACCTGCAATACTGGATACCCAACGGTCCTTTAGCTCGTTCTCGCCCATTTCAAGGCTGAACACCAAAACCACACCGCCGTCAGGATTGTGTTTGGCGACTCCGTAAGCGAGCTGGAGAGCCTTTGCCGTCTTCCCTACACTTGGCCGACCCGCTAGGATATAAAGCCAGCCGCGGTGTAATTGCGACCACTCGTCATACTGCTTAAACCCCGTTCTCAGTCGTTCAGCTACACTCGTCAGATGCTTTTTATAAGCCTGCCGACTCTCAGACATACTTCTCATTTCCCCGGATTCCTGAGGGCGGATGTCGGACACAAGCTCTTCGACTGCCGAGAACATTTCCTCTTCCGTCTCATAGTCTCCATCGACTTCATCACGGATTTTGTCCGTTAAACTGCGTATCCGTTTGCGATTTCCGTTTTTACGAACGATCCGAGCATATGAATCAACCGCAGCCTTAGAAGATGAAGGGCAACCACTGGTTAGCTGGGATAAGTAGCTGACACCGCCGAGTTGAACGAATTCTTCTTTCCGCTTTTCTGTTCTGGTATACATTTCAGTGACTGTCATGATGTCAACCGGCTTATCGATTGAATCCAGGTAATCAATTACTCTCCAAAGCATCTCATGAGCGCCGGTAAAGTCTCGTGGCTCAAGGAAACGGATCTCGTCTATCCGGTCATTGTCTAGCAGCACCGCGCCGAGTACTGACTGTTCGGCCATAAGGTCGCTATCAAGGGATAAAAGTGAATTCGCTTGGGTCATTGCCACCCCTCACCCATTCGTCAAATGCTATTTGTTCCAGTGAAACGTCTGACGTCCCAGCTTCCTCTGGCAAATAATCTTTCCAGCGCTCTTGTCGCAAAAATGTTGCCGGTAACTTGATATACTGCTTATCTCGCTTGGAACGTTTACAATCTTCGGCGTAGTGCTTGGCTGCTGTAATCACTTCATCAATTGATGTTGGATTAAGAGCGGTCCAAGCTTTTTCAGCATCTTTCTGCGCTGCTTTCTTAGGGTATAAGTTCCAAAATTCTTCGAAACGTAGTAGTTTCTTTTCATTCTTATCATTCTTTACATTCTTGTTAGTTGTTAGTTCTTTGTTAGGACTTTGTTGACTGCCTGTTAATGACTTTGTTGGTTCATCTTCAATACCTTGATAAAAACCCCAGTTTACAACGGTTATAAGCCGATTCCGCATTGTTGATTCATTTGTTAAAAATTCGTGCTTTTCTAATTTCAACAAAGCAGTTCGAACGCTTTGAATTGACACATCAGAAGCACAATTTTCCTGTAAATGATCCAGCGAAGTTATGAATTGTCCTGGCTTCACGGAGTAGATTTCGCCCCGGAATTCCCATTGATTTGACTCGTGATTCGCCAGAAGCAAGACGGTCCACATAACGTCCCGTTGCTTGCTATTAAGCTGTTTATACATTGAGCTACGCAAAACTTTCCGGTGGAGTTTTATCCAACCTTGCAAGGGTCCTCACCTTCTTGAGAATGTTCAAGGAATTCCTCCTCACACGACCAATCTACTAAAATGAGTAATCTTGTTTACTTTCTTTGTCTCCCGGCAATAGCGGCACCGTTCGCACCTAATCGGCACCTCACGGCCACTTTTAACCTCAATAATCCGTTCCATGTTGAAACGTACATTGTCGATTTCAAAGCGAATGCGTTCCTGCTCAATGCCGCCGATAATCTCTTTGTCGGGCGGATCTTCCTTAGAAACGGCGACAACGATTGGCTCCAGCCATTCTTCTCGACCCACTTGAATTCGTTCCAGCTCGGCGTATATGGACATCTGTGTTAGGTAACCGTAAGCCTCCATAAATGAGGTATATCCGTAACCCGGCACCCAGCATTTATCCCTGATTCCCTTGACCGTCTTAAGGTCTGAGAATGTCCCTCTTTCCGGCGTGTACACATCAATCTTGGCTTTCCACCAGACGCCGCCGAATGGAGCCGTAACAATGACTTCCTTCTGACCAGACAGCGCGAACATACAATACTCATCTTGTTGAAGGGCCTGTATCATCACGTCACCATGCTTAAATTTGGCGTACAGATCACCGTTTTTTTGGAACATATCAGGATGCTCCGCCGTAAATTTTTCCAAAGTGCCGTCGAAAAAGGAATGTACATAAGAGCCGAGTAAAAGCGCGTCATTCTTAGGATCTTTCCAGCCGGTCAGCTTCGCCATAGCTCGGGCCTCACAGTCTATGAAGTCCTTATACTGGCTGTTGCTCATATATAGACTGTCAGCTTCCAGCGAGTAATAGTTATCCTCCGTGAGCTTAAGACTTGGACGGTTCATCCTTTGCCTCACCTCCGGTTTTCTTGCCTTTGAATTCTTGTTCCAGTTTGCTTGATGCTGCGTCGTCATTTCCTGCGGCTCTAACGTCGAAGTAATCTTCACGCTTTGCCATACCGTCTTTTAAAGACCTATACACATTGGAAAGCCGAACAAAATCGTTCTCCGAAAATGCATCAGAGTTGCAGCCGATGTATTTTTCAAGCATTGCCTTGGAAACTTGATATCCTTTATCAAAAGCCACAATCATGTCACGGATTCGATCACTTAGCGGCTTCGTGTTGCCACTGACCAATGTTCTCTTACATTGTTCGACGGCCGCCTCTACAACATCACCAGGTATAATTGCAAGAATGCAGGACCTAACACGCCGCGCTCCTTGATTTGCTACAGTCTCGTATATATCGCGTGGATCATCTAACTTAGTAGTTGAGGTTTTGGTTTTCCGTTCATGTTTAACGGTAAATACCTTAGTCTGCCGGGTATTCGTCTCCAAATCCCAAGCGTACGCCATTACCTGTGACTCACCGTTTTTCTGTTCCAGTTCTACCACGCCCGAGTCAATGTTCCCCCAGTTGCGAGCAATCTCTTCCGCGAGCCGTATAGATGGGCCAGTTACCTTTTGACCACCACGGGGAAATTCGTACATAGCGCCTTCAGCTAAGGACTTTCGTTCGCAGGATCGCATGATCCGTGTATAAGCCTCATGTTCATTCCGCGGGTACGACTTAGCCATGAATACAGCGGCTTTAACCTCTTCCGCTTGGCGACTGACCATAGCCAGAGCTTGCGGTTTATTGGCTTCAGAAGTGAGACTATTATTAAATAGTTGAATTTCGCTCATTGGAACCTCCTTGGAGTTGACGCCGCGCGTCTTGGATCAGATCCGGCAGCTTAACAGCTTCTTTCTCAAGCCATTCAGACAAGTCGGCCAATACGGCCCATGCTTCTCCTTCAAGAGACAGTACTTTTTCAACGATTTGTTGGATCTGGTCCAGTTCTTTCACCATAACCACCATCCAATCAGGGCGGCCCATCCGTATAAAGAAAGGACAGAGAGCACTCCTACAAAAAAGCCGAGTTCATTTTCTTGGTTCATTACTCGTGTTCTCCTACTGTTACGATATCAGCAACGGAGCGAGCGAGACACCGATCAGAACACCACAGAGCCCCAGATATTGTCCATGCAGATGCACCAACTTCAATTGGTTCATCACAGTCCTGGCAACGATAAGGTGATTCAGGGGCGTCCTGTGGATCGGGGCGGCCCACTCCAAAGCGATCAAGGTTCGGCATGCAGATCAGCCTCCAATTCGGTTATTTCATTTCTCAGCCATGCTACCCCGGAAGGCATGATGTCAGCGTTTAGTAAGCGATGCAGTTCAATCAAATGCCTGTGGATTTCGAACGATTGATTTAATTGCTTCAGACTCGTCATTGTTCTTTCTCCTTTCCGAATAGCAGCGGATCAATTCCAATGTAATGAGTAAGAAAAATTGTCGGTCGTCAGGATGAATGTGTCGAAGGTTACGAGATAAATCTATAAGGTCCAAGTTTTTATCTTCCGGCAACATCCAGGCCATATTGATCACATATCCAAGCGAGTGCCGAATGTCTTTGATAATTTGTTGACTCATTTACACACTCTCTCTTTCAACCAGAGGCAGAATGCCCTTCTTGCTTTTCAGGAGGTCATAGATAAACAGCCGGCCTTTCTGCGTCCACTGCGTGTACATTTTGCTTGTTTGATCATCTAAGATAGTCGTTTTACTTTGCGTATAACCTTTGTCCGCATGTTGTTGATAGAGGAGCCAGCATTCGCCTTGCTTATACTGCACCTTTAGTTCATGTAGAAGAGCATTCAATGTTTGCGCGCTCATGCCGTAGTCCTTCGATATTTTTGAGATTGCCACAGTGGATTTGTTTTGCAAAATCAAATCGTAGTAAGTTGCTTTCGGTCGGAGTTCGTTTATAACCTGATCTTTCTGTGCACTCTGTAGTAGAAGGCCCTCGTTCTTTTCGGCCAAGTTAGCGGCAAATCGGAGAGCTTCAGGTAATGATTGCGGAATATATGGGGAAGCAAGCTGAGTTTTCATCCGGTTGAATTCTGCAATGTATGTTTCTTTAAAGCGCGATGCTTCTTTACCGGTGTAGCCCATGACTAGGAACGAAAAACCGTCTTGAGTGATGATGTATTTAAGGTAGGTACGACCCCGATCGTTCGTGTAAGTTGACTCCTCAAAATTGAGGAGTGAGAATTCTGAGCTACATTCTAAAGATCGAATGTCACGCAATACATTATCGTGACTTCTATCAAACATTTTGGCTACAGATAAACTGTCAGTTACTAAACGACCATTAACAATAAATACGATCTTTATTTTACTCACCTTACCTTCGTATTTTTTAGTTACGTTACCGTTCATATAAATTACAAAATAGACATAAAAATATAAACCTAGCAGCAAGCTACTAAATTACACTTGCGTAACTAAAAGTTACGGTATATAATCAAATTGTCAGTAAGGATAACATACCGATACAAAATATTACGCTACATAACAAACTACAAAATTTTGAAAAACGGATGATTCGGGAATACTTCTTGGACCGGCCTTCCAAAAACTTCGGCCGTTTTCTTCATAATTTCCAAGCTAGTTCCCTTCCTCCCACTCTCGATGTTACGCACAGTGGTTTCAGAAACACCCAGCTTTTCAGCAAGTTGTTTTTGAGTTAGATCAAGTGACATGCGACATGAACGAAACGGATTCTCTATATTAGCGTTTACCATCCTACGTGTTCACCTCCTCTCGCTGCGGTATGATTGAATCATAGCACGTAACATTTGGTTACGCAACCGTAATTTTAAGTTACAATTTAATTTAGGAGTTGAGTCCTAGTGAATTCATTTGCAAAGCGCTTCGCCCAACTACGCGAAAAACGTAGTTGGACACAAGATGAACTAGCTGAAAAGCTAGGTGTATCACGAGTCAGTATTTCTAAATATGAAACAGAAGGACCTAAAGGCGCTACGCCAAAATACGATACTCTTGTTAAGGCTGCAGACCTATTCAACGTAACTACTGATTACCTTTTGGGAAGAAGCGATTCACCGTTTCGGGAAGAAAGTTCAATCGAAGGTTTGTCTGATGAAGAGCAGACAATGTACAAAAAGTTCATGTCTGAAACCGAAGAGTTATTTCGTGCGAAGGGTGTAACTGAAGAAAAGTTGAGGCAAGTTATGGGGTTTATGAGATATACATTCCTGTCTGATCTAGAAGAAGAAAAAAAAGGAAGAAATTCTAAATAACGTGTGATATATTAAACACAGAACCTGTCTTACATATGATGACAACTTTGACCATGGGTTCCAACCGGAACCTTTTTGGAGTAACCTCATTGTCATTCAACTGGTTGACAGACTTCCCGGAAGAATACCCTAATCGGGCATCTTCTTAGATTGCTGCCTTTGTCGAGCAGTGGGTTTAACTGGTATTAGCTCATAAATGTCTCTAGGATCAACACCCATAGTATCTGCAACGGAAAAAAGCGTAGGAACATTCATCTTCCGTTTTGGATCGGTACACCACACATGTACCTGCTGCCTGGAGACACCGAGCTTTTCAGCCAACTCTTGCTGTGACCATCCCAGTTCCCTCAACAGATCAACCAAATGGCAGCGTCCAAGGATATATTTCATTACGAACGCTCCATAGCATGATGTGATTATTACCACTCTATCGTAACAAAAATAGGAAAAGAATCAAAGCTCGGGGGAGTGTGCAATTATGTCAATCGATTCAGTTTTTAAGGAAATCGGTGTTAACTGTCCTTATAAAGCTGCACGTCACTTAGGAATAAGAATCAGCGGACCGGAGGATATGGGCTGTGTAGTCGGAGCGTACATAGAGACTTTGCCGGGTATGTATCACATCATGCTTAACGCTAAGGTGGATTTAGAAACGCAGGAGCGGGCATGTTATGAATTGGTCAAACGCCATATCTCCCATAAGGGAATTTCAGTCGCCTTGAATGAAGACGAATTAAACACGACAATAAAGATCAGGCATCGCTCAATTTTCAAACTTTTTCGTCCAGCAGAAGATCAAGCATAATTCTCTTGACATGAAAGTTAAATTTGGTATAATTTAACTAATCCGAAAGCATCGGTACAAAAAAGCCAGGGGAAACCTCCCTGGCTTTTTTCTTTCCCTTTAACTCCCACTAAAATGCGATCACCCCAACTGTTACACTATGATGGGGTGATTTTTTTATGTTTGTATCTCCAATGTTATTACAGTACAGCAAAGACAACATGCCCTTTAATAGTGCGAAGCATATCGCGGAGCTTAAGTTTGATGGCATCCGCCTGATCGTCTCTCGCACGGACGAAATCAGGTTATATACGCGACACAATAACGATGTGACCGCCAGGTTTCCTGAGTTAGTCCTTGACGCTCCTATTCCTCCAGGAACGATCTTAGACGGCGAGGTAATAGTTACAGACCAGGACGGAAAGCCGGATTTCGAAGGTATGCTTGCCCGGTTTCAGTCTAAACGTAACAAGACACCAGTAACGTTTGTTGCCTTCGATATCATCAAGCACCGCGGTATCGACGTGACTAGTCTGCCACTCATGAGGCGTAAAGAGTTGCTGGAACAGGCTTTTAAAGAATCGGATCACTACAAACGGGTACAGGTTGTTAGAGGATTGACGACAGAGTATTTTAAAATCGTCAAGCAGCACGGGTTAGAGGGTATCGTGATGAAAGAGAAAGATTCAAAGTACGAAGCAGATCGTCGATCATGGGCATGGCAAAAGGTCATCAACTGGACTCATGCCGAGGTTTATATATCGGGTTATCGTAAGAAGGACTTTGGTTGGTTAGCCTCTATCGAGACAACGGACGGACAAAAACGACCGGCAGGAATTATTGAATTGGGAGCTACTCCGACCCATAAGAAGGCTTTTAACGGTGTTCGGAACCGCTTGGAGTATAGAGAGGATAAGAACTTTGTGTACATGGAGCCCCTAATACGTGCCAAGGTAAAAACCCGCAATTGGACGAAAAACGGACTCCTGCGATCACCGGTCTTTGTTGATTTTATTGTTTAAGCATCAGCCTGAAGCTAACGTTTTTTATGTATTAACAGGTGATTTATCCTTACATGGATATATGCAGGTATAAGATGTTATATCCTAATATATTAATATATAACTGTGTATAGAATTTTACGACAAAACTGTGGTACACTGGTGTTAAATATATTGAACAGTTTTCTGAATACTTCTTTGAACTGTTTACTGAATACTTTTTTTCTTAGTACTAATGCCAAAGAAAGTACTTTGAAAAAAGTAAAAAAGAAACCATAGATGGTAGGACATCCATGGTTTCTTAGGCTCAACGAGTCATTTGGATTCAATAAAGATAAGGACTATTTCCTTCTGAGGGACGCGGTCCTTTTCTTTATGTCCAGACGTATTAACGAGCGACAACAATGCAATAAGCATTACTGCAAAGTTAATCGTAATCATCAACGAGTCTTTAACCTTCACCGTTCTCACCTCCTCCCGTTCGAGAAGGCTGACGGTTTGCCGCGAGCCGTAAGTAGATTATAACATGCTTGGCTATTTTTAGAATAGCTAACTTCTTATTATGTAATTATTTCTATAATATCCCCCATCTTAATCCATTCCCAGTCATCCTCATAATCCAAACGTACTTGCTTAAGATGTTGGTCAAACTTTGTAATGACCCCTGTTTTTTCGATATCCGTAAACGGGTCGAATAGAATCAAAGTGATCTGCTGCTGCTCCGTATAGGAGTATGCCATAGCTCGTGTGATAAGCTCCCACTCTTGCTCGTCTAAAACTGGTTTAGTCCGCCTGTTTAAATCTCTCAGCTGCCTTCGAATCGCTTCCTTGTGTTCCGGTAGGATCATTCTGCTGGATTCATACAGTCCGTTCCCTTCTAACTTCTTCCCCACGCTGTCTGCCTCCTTAGTCCAAATAAGGGCTTATGTATGATTTCGTTTCTTCTTTCTTCTCTCTTGGCCATGCTTCAATGATTTTTACTTCTGAAAGCTTGTCACCCATGATATAACCCTTTTCACGGAGTCCGCTTAAAGCTTGCTTCAGCTTCTCCTGATTGCTCCCGGACATGGTTTCCAACTCTGTCAGATCAGGCATCCTTCCGTGGTTATTTGCGAAATTGTAGAGGATGCGCAATACCCTTCGTTCGATATCAGGTAACATTATTTCCCCTCCCATTAACAAGAACACTTGTTCTTAATTATAATCCCTTTTGGGCCAGAGTAAACAAAAAAATCCCCGCCATTTTCAGGCAGGGACCCATTATGTATTACTTTTGAAAGAGTTCTTCCGGTGCTTCTGGGTTATGACAAATGAATGTACATCCTGTATCAGTGGATCTTCTAGCCGTAAATTTTAAGAAGGAATTGAATTTATTCGCTATTGCTTTGAACAATTGACTTCCCTCCTTTCTTAGAATTTGTAGCGATTCATGTACTTCCATATATAAGGTATAGTAGTTATTGATTGAATGAAGCATGTCAAGGTATAAACAGAGGATTGGAAAATAAGGTTTGTTAGAACAATAGCAACTGCGGCTGTCTTAAGTAGATAGTTATACTTTACTGGAATACGTCTTCTGTTCGTATTACTTGGTGCTGTATAAAGAAAAATTAGGCTGGCACATACAGTCATGATAGCACCAATGTAATAAAATGGTATAGGTACATAAATGGAAATTAACAATATCAAGATGGACAAAACGTTACAAGTAAGCGGCTTTTTAAAATGTAATCCACCGCTTAGATATCGCAAGATCATGAATAATGTGCAAGATAACAAGGCACTGAAAAAATCGGCAGTAATGAGAGATATTATAAATAGCGGCAAAATAACCGCCACTGTTTCAAAAGTGATTTGTACACCATATCTAATTACAGATGATGGCGCAGGGTCATCGGCATGCGTCTCAATGAAATGCACGATTTTGTCCGTCACATTCAAGCTGTTTCCTCCTTCATCTGCGAAACCGATCTTTTAAAACCTTCTTATTTTCAAAATACGCATATATTATGCTGCTTGAAAACACAATCAGTATCAGGATAAGCAACCAAGTATGATAAGACGAGCTTTCATATACGAGGAATATATGAGCCAAGAGTGTGCCAGTGATCAGTAAAATTGCCCACAAAAAGTTATTCAGTTTCAGAATATTCTTTGTGCTAGAGAATCTCCTTACCACGAAAGAGAAACCGAGGTTTGATTTATGTAAGACCAACGCTATTAACAAGCATATGAAACCATATGTAAGATTCAGCACAACATTTACGATGAAGTCATATTTCATTTCATTGATTGTAGCAAGATTCAAACCAAGCATTGAATACGATATTGTCGAATCGACTATAGTTGATGATGCAAAACCAGTAAGACTTATTAACAGACAGTAAAGAATGGGATATCGCCGCGTGACCAGTAAAACCACAGCAAAAGCAACAATCAGGTAAACAAAGTATAATGGAGACTGAAGGATATTTTTTATATAGAAACCTACCAGACCAAGTATAAAACCCGTTAAGGCTATGCTTTGATGGTTTTTCTTGATGGGGATTCTAAAAATCTTATATGTAAGAATCACAAAAGAAGATAAGGCCATAATTTTAATCATCAGAAGAACTAGATTTCCAATGAACGGATTCATTTGCTCGTTCCCTCGCTTTTACAAACATGTCTTTTTTCTTTATATTCTATGATGTCTGATTCAAGCCAAATCGGTCTTTTCCCAATGTGCGTTATAGGTTCTGGAAACCCTTTAGTTTTTCTTTTGTTAGACATGTTTTCTCGTTTTATGCCCAACAGTTCCGCAACTTCTTTTACCCCACATAACGGAGGTATTTTCGGCCTTTTATTCGCCATCTGCACCACCCGCACCAAATATTATGATATCCAAATTATATTACATTGTAATATAATATTCCAATGTTTTTTGTATTACAATGTATTAATTTTCGATAAAGAAAGGAACTGCAATGAATGCCATCTTCCATTTTATAGCTCTGTACACCTGCTTGCTCATCCCGATAAGTGGATACTTTAAACGAAAGAAGTTGAAGCACGTCAACGAGGACAAGGCAAAAGAGAAGGCTTACCTTTTGTTACATGCCGTCTATTGGATAGCTGCACTCCCTATTATCCTAATTGATCCGTCTGTCTTTTGGGTAAGGCACTCGTTAGAGTTAAGCTGGCTGTGGCATACTCTATTCGTCGCGGCGCTTGTATATTTGCTCGTTTTCAATGTGCTTCCCCTTATTTTGATAAGGTACAATGCTGAATTGAAGGAAGAGGCACAACTAGGCTATCTAAAAAGGCAGCACACCCTTCCTACTACTAACCGGCAGCATCACTTGTTTGTATGGGTCTCAATCACGGTTGGAATAACCGAAGAGGTCTTGTATCGGGGATTTTTGTACAATTACGGGATTGAGCTATGGGGCTTATCTGGAATTGCAAGCGCGATTTTAGTGAGTGCCGTATTTGGACTCGCTCACTTTACACAGGGACCTTCCGGCATTATCTCATCATTTATATTCGGTGTGGTCATGTCCTGGCTGTACTTTATAACAGGCAGTCTGCTGCTTCCGATCCTGTTGCACATACTGTACGATTTAAAAATTATTGCCGTTCAGCGGGCATTAAAAGAGCCCATAACCACGAATGGTCCGGGCTCTGTCTGAATATAATATTGTGCGGTAGTTCCTTAGTCGGTGCCCTTGTGGCCCGGCTTTTTCTTTGTATCTGGATATTGCAGCATTTCAATATCAAGGCAAATTTCGTGTTGCCAATCAATGTCGTTGGTCATGGATGCCAACAATGAACAATTCTCTAGGTAGGCATTTCTAAAGCAAAGTCGAACATTTACGCTTAAGCATTGGTTCATCTCTGTAAGCTCCAGTTCTGTAAGTGGCCGTTTTAAATTGACCTGCCACAACTCCGCTAGGCGTTGGTGAACCGGGTGGATCATGCCCATAGCAGCCACCATCCTTCTGCGACCAGAACGCCCAGAATAAGCACAAACCAATGCCCGAAGTTCTCTCCTGAACCAGGCCCTTTCCTGTCCTCTCTGGAAGCCCTAATGCTGCTTATACGGCCGCCGCTGTACTGGATGCGATACACTGTTTCCTTCACTGAAACCATCTCCTTTGCCTTGATGGTTCAGTGTATGCATTCTTTACCGATATGATGAACGGTTTAGCGATAATTTAACGCGTCCATATTTCTTCAATTAACCACCGTTTCTCGATGCCTCTATCCGCAGCCCATTGATTTAACGTGTCCATGATATCGTAAGCAGTTTGTAATCCCGGCAATGATTGGTTATTTGCCAAGTCAGATATAGTGTTTCTCCTAACTCCAACAGCCTCCGCGAGATCCCCCATCGTAGGTCGATCCGGGTTTAACTGGGCTAGTATGGATTTGATATGACATATCACGTACAAGCACCTCCATGACCATTCTATTCGGCATGGGGGCTTGTCGATTCCTTCGTTGAATTATAAGAGGTTTTGGCGTAAGTTAATATATATTCACCTATCTACTCAGAAATGGGGAACACACGTGATCACAGAATTTGGATATAAAAATCTAGACTATTTACCCTATGTTCACATTAAGGGTGGACGCACAAGCGGAGACTACGATGCTGAAATTGTGCTTCCAAACTCAGGAAATGAAATGCGTATAAAAATAGCCCAGATAAGAGGTGTGAAAAAAGATCCATTAAAGACAATTAGATTGGAAGTATATGAAATCCTTAATTTAAACCAGGAACTTCTTTTAACAAATGGTTATGTAAATGAGCGCTGTGAAGCTCCCGATCAAGTTCCAGACAAATGGAGACAAGTACTCCTTGAAGAATATCTTACTCGCACCAAAAAATAACTCCCTAAACTCCGCGCGTAGTGGAGTTTTTTGTTTGTTTGCTTTTCCAACTGTGCTTACACTCTCGGCATTGTTGTACTTTAGGGACGAACGCTCCGATAAATGGAGAAGCAATTATCAATAGGATTGTGATAATCAAGAGGAGCCAAATTTGCCAACAAGCAGTTATTGGCGTTTTTTTATTTTCATCTCAGTTCGTCTCATTAATAAGCAAGTTAAATTTTCAATGTTCATTTCATACTTACATAAAAAACAGTATTTTAACGTTTTATTAATATATGGAAATAATCCTTTGGTCCTATTTACTCCAATATATTACATTATATAATTAAAATATTCCAAAAAAAGAAAGAGGTAAAAAAATGAAATTTTTCAAATCTGTTTCTGCATTTGCTTTAACTACTGCATTAATGGTATCATTATCCACAGCAGCACTTGCACAAAGCCCAGAGATTACCAAAGAATCCAATATTCAATTTCAATCTAGTTCTTTTACCAAGCCCACAAAAATAAGCGATTCTGAAAAGCAACAACTTCTTTTGAATAGTGTTCCCGCTGTTCCTTATGAAGCAAAAGCAACTGAATCAAGTGTCAGCATTCAAGCCAATGTTAATATTTCCTACCAATTTAGTAATTTAGCGCAAGATGAAACTATTGATACTATTAATGCCTTCACTATTACATCAACAAAAACTGTACCATTAACTCTAGTGCAATATACCGGGTTTTTAGGAACTACTGATGTTGGTTACGCACTTATTGATCAATATGGTAGATTTGTGGGACAGATTCAAAGAGTCAAAGGCGATTATAAAGGTACCAACATAACAATTGGTTTTCCAGATACCCCTCCAGGTACTTACAATATTAGAATCATAAATTATGGAAGCAACGGTCTTGATGGTAACGGGTATACACGGAATTAATAATATTCAGAAAGGATGTAGTTAATAATGAAGAGAGGTACTAAAGTCGTTATTCTTGCATCCCTTACAATGTCGCTAATTGGAGCTGCTACAATCTCTACGAATAGCTTTGCTTTAAATGAGACCGTTACCGCCCCCAGAAAAATGTCTAAAGAAGAGATTAATGCAACGAAGCAATTAACAGGAGTCATTAATAATGAGTTTGGTAAATTTGTAAAAGTTTCTTCCCCTAAAGATCTACCTGATGCTGAAACAGCGAATAGTGTGGAAAATGTAAATGCAAAGACCAAACAAATTATTGATCCTGAATATGGAATCTTTTTAAAAGAATAATTCATTTACAAAACCACCTAATTCTAGGTGGTTTTGTTTTATTTATAAAATACTATTCCTTTTCTTGTCCGGAAGCGATACGAAGTTCATTTGCCAGCCAGTGAATGTAATCCTTGGCTTTCTCGTCCCTAGCTCTATCCGCATCTTGCCATGCTGGTTTAATCCACGTATTAATGATTGTGTTTGCCACACCTTTATCAAGCATAACCTCGTCCCCCTTCAAATCTCTCCGAAATTTGTCCATGCTTATTACAGGGCAAGCTTTCCAATTATATCCCGGATATTCTGAATGGCCTTTTACCTCTGTTGCACTTGGAATCTTATTCTGAAGCATCCTGACCAATTCGATGGCTGCTGCATATTGCTCTGGTGCTGGCTGCTGGGTCCGAAAATCTCCAACTAAACATATTCCTAGAGCTCTCCGGTTGCTATCTCCAACATGATAGGAGATAACATCCCAATCCCAGCACCAGTTAACCATTCCGTCTCGATCAATAACGTAGGTATATCCGATTCCCGGCCAATCATTTGTCCCGACATGATAATTTGCAAAAGCCGTAGCGCTCCCCGATGTCGTCAAGGAATGGTGTATGGCAATGGAGCGAATGTCGCTCAAGCTACGTTTTGCATATTTTTTACTTGAATGAATCGGTAGCTTTCCACGCAAATCATTCAGCTTCATGCCTCGTCCACGCCCTTCTTGGCTTGCTTGACCAATTGATACCCATACACGGCCACAGCGCCGCACAAGATGCCTTGTAAGACTGTCTCAGGGGCAAACCCTTTAATCCAAACGGTGAAGCTAACAGCAATCAAGGACACCACATAAACGATGGCCCAGTTAGGAAACCGCGGCGTATTTTTGAGGACAAACCCCAGAATCCAACAAGCAGCCAAAACGGTAAGAAAGCTCGAATCAATCAGGTTAATAACAGTATCCCAAGTCATGAACATTTCCCCTCTCATTATTTAGGCAAATTAAAACCGCCACGGATGAGGTATCCCATAATTGCAAGGATAATCGCACCTATGACGGTCGTTGCTAACCAAGTCGTTAATTTATCAATTTTATCAAGCCGGGTATGTGCATATCTGGCATTGTCCAGAGCGGCCTTCGCTACTTCTTCCACCTCGTCGATTTTTCTCCATGCGGAATCTTCGACTTCATCAATCTTTCGGGACACGTCCTTTAGCCCGTCTACCTTGGTTGATAGTTCGCGGATATCAAGCCGGACATTCGTCATTGTTTCCTGTATATCTTTCATTTCCACCCATACTCACTCCCCCACGGTGCTCTATACAGCCGCGATATCTCCACCGATTGCATACCACCACCACGTAGTCGTGGACGAATAGTAAGCGCCTGTTACTGTAAACGTCCCGGGTCCGACAGTTGATATTTTAGTGTCGTAATTCGGTATGTTGTAAATTCCGTTTAAATTAAATGTAGGGCAATAAATCAGGGCATACTGTATGTTCGATATATAGGTGTACGCAAGAATAATTGTAGGCGTAAAACTTAGCCCTGATATTGTGAACGAACTTGCATTCACCCATAGACTTCCTTTCGAAGCCTTCGCCCCAGCCGTACCTACAACATTAAAGATACTTTTCCCTTGCATAATATTTTGTGCCAGCAAGTTGGGATCGCCCTTAACAACTCCATTTGGGTAGTATCCAGGAGCAATGACCTGATCGGTCGTACCCGGTAAAAATGTTGGAGTTCCGCGATTGGGCATTGTACCAGTAGCCCCTACTATCCCGTTCGCGCTGAATGTTTTGCCAGCTAATACATCTGCAGCCGTTGCGTTTCCTGTTGCTTGCTGGATCTGCCGGATCTTATCGGCTAGTTGCTGAAAGGTATCGCTGCCTGCTGCACTTACTCCTTTGTCGGTAATGGCGGCAGCGACTTTGCCTTTTCCACTAACGACACCTTGAAAAAGCTCGTTCATACCATCCCGCACATTCGTTGATGCAAAATTAGGACTGGTTAACTTAACCTTGTCCGCTGTTAAGTCAACCCGTTTGATCAAGTCGAGCAGTTCGTCGTATTCATGTGATACGGCTCGACCGCAATGATCATCGCAATACCTGTCATCTGTTATGTCATTCGTGAGGACTTTGGTTACACCAGGACCCACATAAACCGTTGCAAGACTCAGTTCCCAGAATTGATCATTCTGTTCAAGTTGAGGTGGATTCGGATTAGCCTGTGCTGTACCTGCCTTAAGAGTTGCGATGATCCGTCGCTTATCAATGGTATCGAGCCGAAGAACAATCCGATGAATCCGCGGGTAGTTCGGATCCGCCGGTGGAAGGTCGATCTCCTTGTACCCTTCATTCTTATACCAGTAGCCTTTGATCCACGCTTGACCGCCACTTACTCGGATTGCAAGCCTCTGCGGGTCCGTCTCCACCACTTTAAGTTCTTGGTCTACACTAGGGAAAATTCCGTTCGTAAAGAAGCGTTCAAAGACTTCTGCAAACTCGTTCTGGTTATATTCCCGTATATCTCCTTCCGAACTGCCAAAGAAACGATACTCTTCTGCCATTAGCGCCTCACCTCAACTTCCAAATTCTTTCGGTCAGCCTTTAGGACGCTGATTAAGTCCGGCCACTCCTTACCAATGATGAGTTTAAACGAATCGCCCTGATCCGGCGTCACCTCTTCTACAACTTCAATGATTCGGGATTCCGTGCTACCGATGCCGGGATAGTTAGCGTGAATGATATCTCCAATATCAAAATCGACCATGTATTTAAAAGGACCGTTTGGCAGGTGTTCGATCTCCATAACCAACTCTTCCTTGGACTCGTTAAGTCGTTCGGTCCCCCGCTGTAAAAGCTGCTCGGCTGTCTGTAAATCCCTCGCGTCAATAAATACCTCTCGCCTAGCAAACCCAGTTAAAGCAGGGTCTGAGATGTTTATAATTAGCCTCTCCTGCGCTTCTCCTTGTCCTGCAACTATAGCCGTGTTTTTGGCGTCCATTCGGTTCAGGCGAAATCCTAGAAGCTTCACGTTATCGAATTCAGGTGAGAAGATAACCGGGGAGTGCTCGGTCTGATTCGGGGTTAAATCATGCCCCTCTAGGACATCGAAAACAAACCTTTGATTTGCTAAATCTATGGTTGTTTCATAACCAAGACCCGAACCAAGAGATAAATCTTCAAGGAGTTGCGCTATCGTCTGAAACCTAGCGCGGACCTGCACCTTCTTTCCGCGGGCTAACCCATTTCCCAAATGCAAGAAAGGGATTGTCCGAGTTGCATCTACTGGGTTAATGCAATTGATATTTACATAATGGCGCATCACATCCTCAGCAGCCGCATTCTGCTCATCATACCCGTTGCCAGAAGAGACATTATGCAAAGCAATCCGATCATAAAAAACTCCGTCCAGGCTGTATCCCTTAACGGTCCAGTTTTCAGATATTTTCCCTTCTTGTGTCAACCCGATTTCCTTATGTCCAATCCTTCCCGTACGCCATTTGCCGCCACGTTTAACCGCAATGAAATGATCCGGCATAAGAAGTTCAACGTGTTTCTTATAGCGGTTAATATGCAGTTCCCATGAGTGAGGTTTCCTCCACCGCCGAGTCCATTGCAGGTATTCATAGTCATCTATTTGAGCTAGATAATTCATGTCGGAATCAAAAACTAAAATCGGGTACACAGCTACACCCCCAAATATCGGTGAAAGAATTCAAGCGTGACAGCCGCGTTCTCAGCTTCCTCCGTAGAAGCATAGCTAATTTCGTTTACTCCCGGAATGAGCTGCCAAAATTGTGATTCGGGGGAAACCCAGTGGAATGCATTTGACCGGTTTCCGTTTGCCTGAATACGCACGACTGACTTCTGCCCGAACGCTGTATTAATCTCCAAACGCTCACCTTCGGGAATGTCTTGCTTGATGATGATCTTTTTCCCTATCGTTCGATTTTCAAGAACCGGGTTGCGGAGTGGGCCCGCAAAGGTAATGAAAACCGGCGTGTCCAAATCACCCTTGTTTTGGATCTTAAGAAATTGTCCCACCCGTCCAAAATTGATCGGGAATCGGAACGGGAAGTTAAAGCCGCCAACAAAAGAAGCCAGCTTGATTCTCTCCTTTTTGGGATCGTACCAAGCTGGATCGGGACAGACAAAGTTAATAAGAAACCGCTGATAGATTCCTTTTTGTTGCCGATCAGGAAAAACCGGAGACTGGTCGGCAATAGCCTTGATGTCCAGAGTGCCAGCTTCATTCTCATGTCTAAGGATTCCTGTCCCCAATTTCGGGTTCAGGATCTGAATAAGTTTCCTACGCCGCTCCGCGACATCTTCCTTTGGAACGATAGCCGCCTCTATGGTAATTTCACGATGTTCAAGAGTGGTACCTATAAACGTTGCCCCATCTTGGAAAGGTGACTTTAGCATTTGAATATTGGACTGTACTGCCCCAGTGCCTTCCAGCTTGGTTATCATGTATGGCGTGGAGTTTCCAAGGAGGATGCTGTCGCCTGCTGCATTCGTGAATATAATACGCCTCAAGCTACCCCCTCCACTCCATGGCAAGTTGTCTGCTGGCAAGTCTGTTTTGTCTTGCTGTCTCCGCTGGGTTTAGCGGTTTCGGGCTGTTAATCGTAATGTTTTGCGTAAAATTGCCGCCTCCACCTTGAGAGCCAACGGCACCAAAAGCAGGAGCGACCTGCGGATAACCTGCAGCAGCAAAACTCGGCAATGTGGTGCGGTTAAATTGAGGGATCGCGGCGGCTGCAATTTGCCTAGCGCTATTGGTTATTCGTCCGATTTCCTGCGCCATACCGATTGCAAACCCTTGTGTCGTGTACTGGCCGTATTCTGTCGTCACGCGTGAGGGTGAATTGATGCCAAGCATCCCTGTTATACCGCTCTTTACGCTGTTGACCATATCGGAAATAGAGTTGCGCAAATCGTTCATCTTGGATTTGATTCCGTTGATCATGCCATTAATAATGTCTTTGCCCCATTGGAGTGCTTGGTTGGGTAGATCCTTGATAAAGTCAATCGCCGCTTGCATACCTTCAACTACGGCTGTTTTAACGTTCCCTATTACGCTGCTGATGCCGTCCCGAAGGGAGTTAAACATGTCGATTCCATATTGCTTCAACTTGCCAGGCAACTCGGAAAAGAACTGAAGCATTGCATTCCACTCGTTTCGGATCCAATCGACCGTTTTCTTAACAATGGAACTAACAGTCTCGTAAAAGGTATTCCACGCTGTTGAAGCCGCATTATATATTGCGTCCCAAGCGGTTTTAAGGAAGTTGGTTACGGCAGTAATGACCGTAGTAACAACCGTTTTTATTTCGTTGAAGACTGTTTTGACATAGCCGCCTATCGCTTGGAGTGACCCTGAGAACACAAGCTTTATTGCCTCCCAGATCCGACCAAAAGCATCCTTCAGATTGTTCCAAATCTGTTCAGCATGGCTGCTCATATCTTCGAAATTCCCGGTCACGAGGTCTAAAATTAGCAAGATCGCTCCAAGGAAGATGTTCTTGATAATGTCCCAAACCGCCGTAAAATACATTTTGATTCCCTCAAAGATTTTTGATAAGCCCTCTTTCATGTTGTTGAATAAGGTCATAGCCCGGTCTACAAAGAAGTTTACAATTGCCATAACAGCACTAGACAAGGCATTCCAGACGGCTTCGGCTACGGACTTGATCCCGTTCCATGTGGCCGTTAGGAAGTCTCTTAACCCGTTCCAAAGGTTCATGAAGAAAGTTTTTATTCCATTCCAGATTTCTTGTGTGGTGTTCGTCATTGCCGCCCAGGTATCGCTGAAGAACTGCTTTAGCCCTTCCCAAACTGATATTGAGACGGACTTTATCCCTTCCCAGAGCCCAATAAAAAACTCCTTTATTGGCCCCCAATTTGTGATCACCAAGTAAGCCCCGGCAGCCAAAGCAGCCACAATCCCAACAATAATACCGATTGGCGCCGCCACTACAGACAGAGCAGCAAATCCGGCAGAGATCATTGGAATCATGCCGACAATCATTAGAATTGGACCAGCTATTAAAGCCAACGCTCCAGCAATAGCTGCGGACACAGCAATAACCGTTTGTGTGGTTGGTGAAAGTCCATTGAATGCGTCAGTTACTTTCCCCAAGCCTTCCGCCAAAGATTTAAGCATGGGAAGAAAGGCATTTCCGATTGAGATCATAGCCGTTTCAAATGACCCACTGAGCTGTTCAACGGCCCCCTTTAAGTTGTTCATCTTCTCAGCGGCAACTTGTTCAGACGTAACTTTCTTCATGGCGTCCGCCATCGCGTTAACGCCGTCAGCTCCCTCTTTATAAAGGATGTTGGCGGCACGGATAGCATCGGAGCCAAACATGACCTCAAGCGCATGAAGCCTTTGAGCATCGTTCAGTCCGGAAAGACTTGTCTTTAGCAATTCGGCTATCTCAGACATTGATTTAATGCTTCCTGTAGAATCGAAAAAAGCAGATTGCGTGAAGCTCAATTGCCTTTCCAACGCTTCCAACTCTTCGTCGCAATCCTTGTTCCATTTCTTGACGCCCATCATTTGTTGCACATATTTTCGCAGGGCATCACCAACGCCATCCACGGTATTAGACATGGGTTTCATGCCCTTTTCCCGTAAAAATTCGATTGCTTTGGTCGTGTCATAGGTGATCAACCCCAGCCGGTCAAATTCGTTAGTCTGGGCGCGCGTGCTTGGCTGTAGATTCATGATCATAGTTTTAAGAGATGTACCTGCGTCTGATCCTTTCAAGCCGTTCTGAGCGAAAACTGCGAGGGCATCCGAGGTATCCATGAAGCTTAATCCCGCTCCCGCCGCAACCGCTGATACTGCCGATAAACCAAATTTGAGTTCACCAACACTTGTAGCCGAAGCATTCGCTGCTCCGGCCAGTATATCTGCTGCATCCATGACTGAAAGGTTATCGTCTCTGAAAGCATTGAGCGCTGTTGATGCAATTTCAGCAGCGTCAGCCAGTTCCAATTCACCGGCGGTTGCAAGTGACAAAGCCCCGCTCAAACCGCCACTTAAGATTTGTTCAGTTGAGACACCGGCTTTTACGAGTTCTTCAATACCCTTGGCGGCTTCAGTCGCTGAATATTTCGTGTCCGCCCCCATTTGGATAGCAAGCTTTTGAAGTTCTCCGCCGAACTTCACAATCTCATCAGGAGCCATGACCGCTTTCACGTTACTCATCGCCTGTTCAAAATCTGCCGCTTTAGAGACAGCGCCGCCTAAACCTACCGCGATCCCCGCTCCAGCCGCTGTAATTCCCACACCGGCCTTTTTAATCACATCGAAGCTGTTGCCAATGGAGAGCTTTGCTTGGTCGAAAGACTCCTGATAATCTTTTCCCAGCTTTGCAACAAGAGAAGAATGCGACTTCAGTTCAGCGGAGGTTTGTTTCAGTTCCGTGTCCATCTTGTTCAGTTCAGCTTGAGCTTTGTTCAGCTTGACTTCAAGGTCCTGGGTAGCCTTAGCGTCTGTCCCTTTTGCTGCTGCTGACTTATCGTAGGCCGACTGCAGGGCATCCACTTTCTGCTTCTGGAGCTCCATTTGCTTTGTCAGGGAGTCAGCTTTAAGCTTTAAACCTTCCGTACTGTTGCCGAAATCTCCAAGCTTGGTAGCCGCAACTTGGAATTCACTCTGAACCACTTTGAGTTGCCGGTTTAAGCCAGACACTCCGTTTTGGAATCCCGTCCCGTCCAGCCCGACGCGGACAACTAGATTACCTACCTCTTCTTGTGCCATCACCTCACCCCCTACAGCACCTGATCAATGTAACCTAGCTGTTCTTTTGGTGAACTCTTATAAGCAAGCAGCTCAAAATAAAAAAGGATGTCCATGCGGTCGATCTCAGGCATGGTCCATCCTTGTTCAAAAAGAGAAATATACAGCTCATATATAAATTCAAGAGGATCGGCATCCTCAATTATACGTTTGGGTCCTGCAAAGGCTCCGTTGCTTTGTTAGTTTTGTTAATGACGCCGGATATGCTATTTGAAATAACCGGCACCAGTTCGGTAGACTCGACACCTGCGTAAAGCTCGTCTACCGTAAACTGGCCGCCGTAGAGATCAACAACAAACTGCACAAGCTCATCCAACGTCTCGGCGTCAAGGTCATTGATCTTGTTGGATTTCATGAGTTCCAGTGCCCGGCGGAGCATCAGACCGCTGATGAATGGTGCGACGAAAATCTTGTCGGCACCCTTGATTTTTAAAGTAAGTTGCATGTTATCTACTCCCATCAGGATAATTTGGCGTACAAACTGCGATACGTAAAGGTAAATGTGTCATTGACTGCAAGCGGCCCGACATTTAGAACAAAATAACGCCATGTCGACGAGCTAATCGTTAATGGATTGCCGTTCTTGGTCGCAGCAATGATATCTGACAATCGGAATATTGGTTTTGACAAAGCGAGTCCTGACCCAAGGCCTACCGTAATCGAAACGCCAGTCGGTTGAGTTGTTGCGTCGCATTGAATGGAATTAATTTTAGAAAAAGCCACATTGCTTGCAATCGTGTAATTGGCCCCGGCAGCTAGGCCAGTTTTTGCAGCAAACGTAACAATATCCTGAAGGAGCAATCCTTTGGCGTCATAACCCGTTATGGTCACAGTGCATGCCGCTATATCTACAGCCGCTGCGTTGGTGTTTTTAAGCGATACATTCAAGGTCCTTGGAATATCAGGCTGTGCGGTTGGAGTAAGAGCCGTTGATACAAGGGCCGTTTCCCCCAAGATGTTCGTCGTACCCGGAGCTATAGTCACCTTAAGAGTTTCCGTATTGGTGCCAAACCCCTTAATTGTTTTACGTTCCTCCGGCACACCGAAAATTTCCCCGAATGTCTTGAATTCAACCCCGTTGTCATAAGCGTATTGGCAGAATTGTTCTGTCGTAACTTTTATCTGATCGTCAAATTCATGTCCGTACACCACAACCCACGAGTGAGTGGCCAGAAGCCACCGGATATACTCATTTTCTGAGAAGGAATCAATTTTATCGAACAGAAACGACATTTGTGGACGGCCGCCGAACTGATCAATAAAAGGCTGCTTCGTAGATAAGGTTTCAGACACGAAAATATTCCGATACGCTCGAAACATGTCCCTGATTTTAAGATTCATCCTGCCATCGGTGTAATGCCGGGGGATGATCAAAAAATTGTATCCCGGCCCAAGTCCATGTGACTGAAGGTAATTGACGGAATAGGTCAGATCAAAATCTAACTCATCATCGGAGTATTCGGGAATTCGTTCTGTATGTGTGAATGTATGAGAAACCAGCTCGGCTCCCCGGTTGTACACCTCACGAAGCTGATTGAGCGACATGTACGTTGAGGTGTTTACATCGGTGTATCCGGCAATAACTCCGATACTCCCGCGATACCCATACTTACCAAGCATGCGCGGCATGTCCATTTGGCTCAACAATGCATCGTCAAGCTGATAACTAAAGGTGGGTTTCATGGCGACCGGCGTGCGTCTGATGTTGTCCAATCGGAAGCTTACTACCTTCCCAGGTGCCGGAGTAATTTTAATGGCTATGCGCTTGATTTGCTTTAATTCCGCTAACCCGCCGGTGCCAGAAATAGAATTATAAGAAGCCGGGGAAACCACAACGTTATGCCAGTGATTAGCCGTATACGTGCGGTTAACAATGCTTGTACCGTAAACTGGCGCAGTTGATGGATTCGCTTGCACGCACTGAAAATACATCGATGGAGAGAGCGAGTTGTATACGATATAGCGGATCTCTGCAAAATCCGACAGACTACCTTCTAGCTTGAGCCAAAAATCCAAGTTGAAGTGGTAAAAGTCGGTTGGGTGCGGTAAATCATAATTCAAAAGAACGGAGGTTCCCGCCGTGGATGTATACCTATGGCAATTTGCCCCGGTAATATAGTCACTGGTGACCAGTTCCCTTGTACCACCCGATACTGTCCAGCCGGTAAAGTCTTCGCAGTCGTTAATCACTTCAGGTGGAACGTTCAATTTCCGGTTCGTATACTTAACGCCATCGCTCTCACGGAATCGATATTCAAGGTGGTTAAAATTATCGATGTGAGTATCAACGGAGCTTCGGCTTACTTTGACAAAATTAATTGCTCTTTGGCTACCGGCAGTATTGCCTTGCATATTGCAATCCAGGTATCCGCCACGGATTACAATGCCGCTATTCCCGTTTACCTGATCGTCATTTGCAAAAAGAAACGCATCTGCATTCACTCCACTCGCGAGTTTTACAGTTGCGTTCCCAATCAATTCAACTTCCGTATTCGATTTAATCGCAATTCCTGCTGTAGAAGATTTGATATAAGTGCCGTTAAGCAAAACCACACGTCCACCGGCACCTTCATTCATGGCTTGCTGGATGGTTGTTTGATCGTTAGTCCCTGTGCAAACATAATCGGCGGTTAGCTTCAGCGGATTGGGGGAGTCAGTGGCAGCTACTACAATCGCTTCACGCTTGACCGGTCCGCTTCCACCTCCACCTCCTTTTGTTGGGGCTGGCCTAAACGATAACATACGAGACGCCCTCCCCTGCAATCGAGGCATCAAGGTAAAGCAGACTCGCGTTCGATACGGCAATATTTACGCTGTCCAGCGGCCCCAATTCAGCTCCAAACTTCGAACTGGATACATCAGCACCCCCAATGTAAATGAAGCCTGTATTGCCCCTTCTGGCGATAATCATGACTTCTCTGCACGGCACATTCGGAAACTTGATTCTGGTTCCAGGCGTGGAGACGTTGAGCAGTCCACTTTCTAAGGAATCGCTCCCCTTTATCTGGGTATAAGTTGCCCCACCAGATCCATGCAACGGTTCGAATTGCCCCGCTGCCGGATTGTAATACTGTGGTACCGGTAAAGCATCCTTATCACGGGCGAGTTGACTAGCATTAACTGCCATTGTATTCACCACCATTTTTTATTTTGTGAGAACGGTCTCCCTGTCAGATGCGGATTGTCTGGGATGGGGACAAGAAGACCGTTACGGGTTTGGGACCGTACCATGAGGATCGTAAACTTGGCTGAACCATGTATCACCGGCTGTAAATCCACTTACATCTTCATCACCCATGACTTGCCAGATATTGTCGTACTCACGCTTTACAAATTTCGCTTTTACCTTTGGCGTTTGGAACGATGGTTTGTCTTCCATCGTCTTAAATTCCTGTTCAGGCAGCTCGAATCGTCCTTTATAGAGCCAAACAAAGCGATAGTGGCCGTTTGTTTTTTTGGATTTAAAACCAATTGCCAGATAAGGTGCGGTATCATCTGCGTTTTTAATCAGTACTCCTTTGGACAGGGTGTGTCCAAGAACTTCGGCTTGGATCTCTAGCGGAAGGTCCTTGACTTCAAACTCCACTTCAATTTCTCCGAGCGCCGTTGCCGTTTCGGAGGGCCCGTCATCTGCATAAAGGGTTTCAGTATTCATTTTCGGTGATATCTTAGCCATAATCGAACCGGCAATCCTTTTCGGAGTCTCATAAACAGCCCCGCTATCGTCGTCCTTGGTCAATTTGGCAAAATGTAGGTTATTTAAGCCTACTTGTACTCCCGCCATCGTCAAACCTCCCTTGTCGTCGTGTATCTCATCGCCTTGTGATATATTTTTGTGTCAGCTTCGTATAGGTCTGCGGTTGAGGTTCGTTTAAATCCGATTTGCTTCATGGTGCGGTCCACCTCAGGAGCAATTTTTGATGTACTTCCCTTGCTCCATACATCGACTTGTACAAGGATTTCGCTCGCACTCTCCGTGTCGTCCGCATACTGACTGCCAAAGTTGCTCATTTCGAAAAATGTGATCCTGGGAAACTCATCTGCATTGGGAGCAACCAATTGATAGATCCGCTCGCCCCCCAGCAAAGCAGTAAGCGCAGCGTTATTCCTCAGCGCTTCGAGTATTTCGGGCTTTACGTCGATCATAAGCCAAGCCCACTCCTTACCACCCGCTTCATAGCCTCCAAGACACGTCCCTGTGATTCAGCCGCGGCAGGCCCCATAAAAGGATGGGCTGGCATCTTGGAGGTTCCGAATTCATGAAACTTTCCATAAAAAAACTCTGAGTTATCACCCAGAGTCGGCCCAACTTCTATGATTTTCATACCCTGCCGCCTTTTAACTTCACCCACAATAATATTGTAGGCCAAGTGGTCTTTACTTGCACTGCTTCGGGGTGCACGTTTGCTAGCCGCATCCTGGATAATCTCCGCACCCGAGAGTAGAGCTTCGTTTTCAATGGCGGAGGCTTTCCGGCCCATCAATTGCAGCCGGTTAAGGAGTTGATCCATACCATCTAACTGCATATCAGCCATTACCGGCTACCTCCTTGCACATCAAATGCAACTCTTTGTGACGCTCGAATGGGTCAATAGGCGGGGACTGAACCTCAAGTATACGCCCGTTATAAAGCACCCGCATATCAGCTGTGACGCCCTGACGATAGCGGATACGGACCTTTATCGTGCTCTCAGCATTTGCAGCAGCCGCAGCAAAATATTCCCGGCCTCTTAGCGGCTCAATTGCGGCAGAAACGGACGCAAAGTCTATCCAATTAACTAACGGAAGACCCTCGTCGTCGCTGCCTGTTTCCTTCTTTTGCAGGGTAATTCGATGCCTTAGAGCGCCAGAATTCATTTCTTCTCGTCCTTCTCAAGCTTTTCAAGAGCTTCGAGCGCGTTTTCCTTGCCCCGGACCTTCTCACCATTTGGCAGTTCGAAGTTGCCGCCGCCGACATGCTTTAGGCGGTCATCGCTAGGATCGCCTTTTATCTCGTCGCCGAGATGCCCAAGTGTTTGAAGCCGCTTGGCCCAAGCAGGGTCCTTCGTCTCGTATTCCGATTCAGCCGGATAGTATTCGTTCGTTTGATAGTCGATAAACTCTTCCAGCACAGAGTATTTCATGTTGCCACCTCACTTTAATTGTAAAATCAGGCTTTCCAGCGTGACGTTGAGCTTGTCGATCTTCATGGCCGGGTCCCTGTTCTCGAAATACAACGCGACATAAACCATGACCGCGAGTTTATACCGCGCTTGATTGGATTCAGGGATGCCGCCATTTAGCAAATATTCCTTTGCAGCCAACACCAAAAAAGCGAGAATGTCATCATCCTCACTGCCGTCGATACGGAGATATTTCTTCAGCTCATCCAGAGTAAGTTCCATATTTCATTAAGGCGTTGGTGCTGGAACGACCTTAGCGATGCGGAAAGCGGATTTCAGCAGGATTTGTTGGTCGAACCAAGCTGTTAAAACGAAGAGGTAATCGCCTGTTTTAACATCCTTGTCCGTCTCGTAAATTGGTTCCCCGTCATAGTTGAGCTGTGCCTTTCCAAAAGCACCAACGATCGGGTTAACTGCCGAATCAGAAAACTCAATTGGCTTTCCAAAGACACGCTCAGGTGCCGCCTCGTAAAAAGAACCGTTAGGGCCAGCTAGATCTTTGACCATCGAGATAAAATCGGTGTATCTCATGGTGATACTTGCAACTTCGCGATAATCTTCGTGAAGAGCAGCAAGAGCATTAATGATAGCATCATACATGGTTTTACCTGGGACCTGGGCAATTGCATTTTGTGTGGAATAGAAGCTCATGTGCTCCTCACCGGTTTTAGGAGTTACGGTGAAGGAAACCTTTTTTTCCTTAGCTGCAAGACCGGAACGTAGCGCATCCTCAACATAATTCACAAGGTCAAGGTCTGACCCGTGCATAACCGTATCAGAGATGGGGGCAAATACTTTAAATTTATGGCGTCCAAATGTTACTTTGTCACCGCTGAGTTTAAGCTCCTTTGCCATCATTTCATCCGTGATAAAGTCATCATCGTCAAGCGTAAAGGCGATCTTAGGAAGCTCCAGCCCTTTAATATTTGAAGTGCGGATAAGTTTGCGAAGTGGATTTTTGACAAGAGGTTCCGAGATGAGCTCATTTGTCATAGTTGTCGGCAAAAACTTATCTCCGCCTGTTGGATTGTTACCCGGGAGCGCTCGAAGAGCATTTTGTGCGTCTTGGGAGATGGGCCGCCCTTGGATCGTAGCCCGGATAAATTCCGCTTTAGCCGCAACAAGTTTTTCTTTATCATTTACCGCAAAGGCTGCCGGGTTATCGCGATTAAGCTTTGCTTGCTGTTCCTGCTCAGTCCGATCATGCTGCTCTTTCAGAAGGCTAAAACGTTCTTGCAGATCGTTTTTTTGGTTCTTCAGTTCGTTGATCTCAGTCATTGCAACTGCCGGATTAGCCAGCTTATCAAGCAACTGATTTTCAACCGCTTTGAGCTGATCACCAACCGTAGAGAGCTTTGCCTTAATATCATAGAGCGTGCCGCCACTGGCGAAGTTTTGAATGTCCAATTTCAGATAGAGCGTGCCGCCACTGGCGAAGTTTTGAATGTCCAATTTCAGACGGAATTGTTTTTTCATAGGGTTACATACCTCCCAGGATTTGATCTAACGTAAGGATGTTGGTTTTCGATTCTTCGATCAGCTTTTGTCGATCTTCTTGGCTCATTGCAGCCGATTCCGGCTTTTTAAGAGTTTGAATAAGCGACTCGGGAACGTTTGAGAACTTGGCAAGAATGTCCATGTCAGAGCATGCGGCAAGCTCTTTCGCTTCAACGATCACGTCACATAAACCATAATCAAAGCATTCTTGAGCTGTAAGCCAGGTTTCAGCCTCCAAGATTTCGACTAACTTTTCTCGGCTCAAAGATTCACCCGTTTTGCTAAGATAAGCCTCGATCAAGCTTTCTGTCCTTTTTTCAAGATCATCTGCTGTCTTTCGAAAGTCAGATGCATTTCCCATCGCTATTGTCCAAGGTAGATGTAGCATCATCATGGTGTTTTTTGGCATATAGATGGTGTCGCCGGCCATAGCAATTGTTGATGCAATACTAGCTGCCACTCCATCGACATAAACGTTCACATGAGCTTTATGTCGCTTGAGAATCGTGTGAATAGCTTGACCCTGTGCTACTTCACCGCCGGGAGAATTGATGTAAACGTTCAGTATCCGAATATCTCCCAAGGCTTGAAGGTCCTGATTAAAACTCTGGGCTGTGGTTTCGCTATCTTCCCATTTCGAAGAAGTAATCTCCCCATAAACGTACAATTCGCCAACGTTATTAACTGCATTTCGGAATTCCCAGAACCGTTTCTTCACTCGGTTTTCACCCCCTTCCTCTGCTCGACAGGTGTATCAATCGGGTAAAGGTCGCCGCTGATATAAAGTTTCTCGCCGCCCTCTTCAGGAGGCAGCTCTTCCCACGCTCGCGCTTCATTCGGCTTGAAAACCCCGGACCGAATCATTTTGAAATAGAACTCGCCGCGTGTTTGTGTGTCACCACGCAAAAGAGCGCCAAGATTGAACTTTAAATAAAGTCCTCTTTGGCGCTCTTGAGCGGTTAGCAGTTTTCGATTAAATTCCTGTTCATATTGCCTTACGATCGGAAGCAAGGTTCCTTGCACAAATTCAAGGGATAGCTGCTCCATGCTGCTAAAGCTTGATCCTTCGGTTTCCCCAACCATGTGCAGCGGCATGTTGAATACTGTTGCCACGCGGGATTTTGTTACCTTCTCGACCTCAAATACCTTAGTATCAAGGAAATTGCGATCAATTGGAGTGATTTCCGTACCAGTCTCCTGTATCAGGACGCCCCCGTTATCCCGGTAGAAGCTACGGAAGTTGTCCAGTATTTCTTTCTTCTTTTCTGGACTAAGGTTAGTCGCCATCTTGAGGATGAAGCTCGCCGTAATGGACATATCCATCTGATCCAGGCTAAATTTACGCACTTTGCTGTCAAAATCGACCGTATTGGCAAGCACGTCGATGGGATTTATACCCTTGTAGCCGGTTGTATGGATGTGCTTAACGTGGATCATGTCCATGTTGTGAACGAAATAAATTCCCTTGTCTCCGTTGATCTCATACCAAAGGTCCAGTGTGTCCTTTTCGATTACCGGCTCCACCTTGGCCGGGTCCAGGATCACAAGAGCTTCGACCTGATAGCGTGAGTCGTACTTTTTGAGCGCGTATCCATTACCATAGCTGTCCCGGTGTACCTCAAGCGTCCGAATAAAGTCAAAACTGGTCATATTACCATTTGGCGCATTGGAAATCAGATCGGAAATCGGGGTGCTAACGGGCTTGAAGTCCTTGTACAGCTT
Source organism: Paenibacillus sp. RC84 (assembly GCF_041260495.1). NCBI lineage: Bacteria > Bacillati > Bacillota > Bacilli > Caryophanales > Paenibacillaceae > Paenibacillus > Paenibacillus sp. RC84. The sequence continues at coordinate 269,838 of NZ_JBGBYL010000011.1, read as the reverse complement.
TAAAGGTAAGGTCCCCATCGCATTCGAGAGTCTTGAGATTGCGGCGAAAATCGTTTCATTGTTTGCAAGAGCGTTGCCACCACGTCCGATAAAGATGTTTTTAGGCGAAAACCACTTAGCAAAACCGCCGTAGTCAGAGGCTTTGTTCCGGACTAAATCCCAAAACATTCGTATTCGCTGCCGTAATTTGATTGCCATCACCTCCCCAGCAAGCTGCTCATTGATACATACTCGACTTTACCGGTCGGAGCCGGTACGGAAATTTTCTTCATGACTTCTACGTGAGCATTAATAAAGGCCGCGAAACCGTCAATTTTACGGTAGCGACCCTGTTTTTTTGGCAACCTGTCACGCTTCGGATCGTTGCCAAGCTTCACGTTATTTACATACCACCTAAATAGCCGATTCCTATTGAATATCACCTTGCCGTCAATAAACAGTTCTTTTGCATCGTCAACAGCCGGCCCTAGTGTGAGTTGCCCTTGCCGCACAACTTCCATTTCAAACCCGTAAGCTCTGAGCGCTTCGACGAGCTGGAATGCCTTGGCCGGGTCATACATGATTTTTTCGATTGAGAAGCGTTTTGACTGCTCCACAAACCAATCGTAGACGTACTCTTTTTTGACGTATTCACCCGGGACGATAGTGAGCAGCCCGGTTTTCGCAAGCTCTCGATATGGAATCTTCTCGTTGTCCATCCGCACTTTCGCTTCCGGCACCCAAGAATGCGAAAGTACAAGCACTTCTCCTGTTTCTTGAAATGGGAACTCAAGACAAGCGCTTGTAAGATCCTCACTGTCCGAAAGGTCGAATCCTCCGATGCAACCTTGGCCCTCAAGCTCTTCTACAGGAACCATTTTTTTATTCCTGTTCAAGATTTCAGGTGTGACAAAAGACTGTTCGCTGTTATTCATGAACAGATTGAATTGCTTGGTCACCCAGTCGTTATACTCTTGCGGTACGTGCCGATCTGTGTTGAAATCCTGAACTAATTCCGGGAGATTCAGCGTCACGCCAATATTCGGATTGGCCTTGATCCACATTGCCGGATTTTCGATTTCTTTCACGTCATCCAGCTCAGCCATGAAATAAAACTTTCGTTCCTGATCCGTTTCCCCGGCTAGTACGTCCGTAGCAATTTCGTAATACTCCATCAGCGGTCCGTCAAGCTGATAACCCGCCGTCGTAATGTAAATGACCATCGGCTGCTTACGGGCCGACCATGACCGCTTGATAACGTTTATGAGCTTAAAGTTTTTAAACTCGTGGATCTCGTCGAAGATTCCAAGGTGGGTGTTCAGACCGTCTAGTTTCTCGCTGTCTGAGGCGCGCGGTTCAATCTGGCTGAACGTTTTGGCGAAGAAAATACCCTTCTGGTTTTCCCTGAACCGCTTTTTCAGCGCTGGGGACTTCTTAACCATTGCTCGGGATTCGTCGAACAGCTCCCCGGCCTGCTGCTTGGTGTTCGCCAGAACGTAAACCCGTGCGCCTTCTTCCCCGTCCTTAGACGAGGAAAAGAGCGATACACCAGAGATTTTTGTCGTTTTCCCGTTCTTCCGACCAATAAAAATAAGCCCCTCGCGGAAGCGACGGAGCCCGGTATCTTTATGAATCCAACCATACATTGAACCTAGCGCGAAATGCTGCCACGGCTGGAGGACCAATTTATCATAATCACCCTTGGAGGGCTTGCAATACTTTTCGATAAACTTAATTGGTCGGTGACCATGTTCTTCGCAAAAAATGTAGGGAAATTCCTCTGTCCCTTGCCTTTTCAGGTCACTCAAGTGCCTTTGGCAAGCCTGAATGACTTTTTTGCAAGCTGTAATATCCCCCGCGACAACCCGCTCTGCATACCAAGTTGTAAGCAGACCTGGAGAAAAATCTACATGTATATGACGCTTCTGCACCTGTTCTCTGTGCCATTCCTGATACCACTTTTGAATAACTGTGGGACTAGAAGTCGTCGAAATCATCGCCGTCATCTGTATTCACACCCATTCCCACCTTTTTACGCTGAGCCGGTGTGAGCCCAAGAGATTTCAGCAGGTTGTTAAGCGTTTGAACAGTCTTTGTTAGCTCGATTGACAGGGGGTTTTTCACCAAATTTGTGGCCCCCGCCTTGTTCGTATACTCATACATAAGCTTGGAGTTTTTCACCTCAGCTTGAAGCCGCCTGTAAAACTGGTGAGTCTCCAGATAGAGCTTGATCAACTCTTCATCTGACTCCTTATATGAGTCGCCCAGGTATTCGCGAATCCGTTTTGCAGTAGGTACAGCCACCGGCTTTACCCCCCTTTCATGAAAAAATGGTCCGCGTAACGAACGAAGCACCGCCCCCGGTCCCTAGGGCCCCTCGCTTCCAGAATTAGGTACAGGGGGGCTTGTGACGTTATGGGAATGGGGATTTGTTCATCTGAACATCAAAGCGCCTTACAAGTCAATTCTGAGCGTCGAACATCCGGTCACCACCTCTCAATGTTTGCTTTCACTTCAATCACCGTCGCCTTGCGTTCATTACGCTCCGACTTCTTCCCTCTCCCCTTTTCGGGGTGCAGCTTGTTATGGCACGATGCACACACGCTTTCCAGGTTGGCCAGTGTTAGCCCAAGTTCCGGGTATCGCTCCAGCTCTTTGATATGGTGGACGATCTCAGCAGATACAAGTCGATCATTCTTCAAACACGATTGGCATAGATAGTTATCCCGAATCAATGCTACTTCTCTACACTTGAGCCATGCCGCGGTCTTGTAGAATGGGTTAACTTTCTTCATCGCACACTTTTCTGCATTCTGCCCATCCAGTAAGACTAACTATCTCCTGCTCACTGAACCTGCCGATTAACCTATCCCTTGTTGTTCTCACTCCATCGGGTGCGGATGACCTACCTCTAGGGTTGGACACGTAATGCCACTGGCTTCGTTTCAACCCTCGTTCTTGTGCAATACTTGCAGCTACACTGTATGTTCGGGTGCTGATAAGATAAGGGCACTCTAGGTTGTCTCTTATCTTATCCATAGGCCCACTCACCACATCCCATAGAGCTTGTTCAGCTCGATCCATATTTTCATACTTCCCGCTAAAGACCATTAGTTCCGCAAGTTCTTTTATCCTTGTTTTAATCACTCTTGGTTCGCCCCCTTGTTTAAAATAAAAACCACCTGATTAGGTGGCCGTGGTAAAACACTCCTGTAAAAAACTAATGATAAACAAAAAAAGCACATACTATGTGCTTTTTTGCTCTATTGGTCCCTCGAGAGCAGGGTGTATTAAATTTAGATATTGTTCAATACTTGTCGAAGTTATTAATGCTTTGATTTTAGCGTCTATAATCTCCAAAAAGCTATGGCCATTTAAAATTAGATGGAAATCACTAATATTAAAATCGAGGATATATACCTTTTCAGCCATTTTCTCTTTAAGAAGAAACAACTTTTTTGTCAGTCCTGTAGCATCCCTCCATTCCTTACCAGTAAATCCGTGATATGAAAATAAAAATCCATACCTCGTAGAATTGGAGACCAGCAGTGAATGAAATTTTCCAACCCATGTGACACTGACTTTACCTTTATAGTTTTTACATTCTGATAAAAACAATTGACCATCAAAGGGTAAATACTTTTCGAAATGTTTTCCACGAAAGCTCAGTTCGAGTATTTGATCTATTTCATTGGTATCTGTTCTGATATTAGTGTGGACTTCAAATAATCCAGTACTTTTTATGAGAAAAGTAACTAAATTCTCGAGTGCTTTTCCTTTTTGGGATTTTATATTCTCTCCTTGAGCTTCTGTTTTAGAGTTAACTTCAATAAGTTCATCAAGTAAAATTTTATAATCGTTCAACACTGAATCTTTTAGCCTTGTCAATTCCTTGTAAGCCTGTTCTTTATAATCCAATCTTTCAAGATATTCTTCAATAGAAAATCCCTGGTTATTCATCGCATAGTACCTTGAAAACTACAATACTTGAAGTTAAAGGATTAAGTGGCTTTACATCTTCACACTCAAAGCATTCTATTTCTTGAGGGATCTCGCTAATTGTCTCAAATATCTGTCCGGTAAATCTACTGCAGCTATGGCAATAAATTTCATAATTAACAGTCAAGATCCCATGGTTCATTATCACATTAAGTATTTGATATGCTAATGACATATCAATATTCAACTCTCTTATCAAGACGCCAGGATAGATATAGTTATTTTTTTTAAACGGCTGGATTATCACGAGCAGTTTCTCCAATTTCTTCTGCGATATCAGATTCAATCCTTTCAAGCTCTTTTCTATTATCGATAATATATTTGGTGACATAATCCATCTTCTCCATTATAGTTTGCCGCCCATAATAACTAAGTAAAGTATACCCTTTATTTTCATAATTATGCCTAAACTTCACTACAGTTCCTTCATTTTTATCGTCACCCTTCCACCTTAATGATATCCAGGGTAGATCAGAAGTGGACTCTGTTTCTGCAATGAACTTGTCCAATATATCTTTAATTTTAGGAGACTCTTCAAACAAATCTTCATGTAGACGAATCAACTCTTTTAGTTCTCCGAGTAGTGGGAGAACTGAATTTCCTGTCTGTCCAGTATAGAGTTCCGCCTTTGCACCAGTGCTCATACTCATCGCTTGAGAGTGAATAATAACTTCATCTTGATCCTTCTTGTTAATGAAATTGATTATTGCAGCAAGATTAATGTTTTCAAGTTCAAATTTCGCAACCTCTCTAAACCACTTAACAACAAACTCTACTTGATTGTGATAAAAAAGCTCATCTTCTTGTTGGAAAATATTTCTTACTTTATCAAACCTTATTTCTAAAACTCCCAAATGACTAAAGTATACGCCTAATACGTTATATTTGATCTGTCTTTTCTCGCCTGTTTGAGTATATCCGGTGAGCAGTTTACTGAATTTAAGAAGTGAGACATTCCCGATGCCTAACCGTGTTGGAATTGTCTTAGCTGATTCCAACTGGTTGTCAAATATAGCATCATGTTTGTAATCAGGAGATTTAAAATTCACGACTTTTGTACTTTTTTCGAGTTCCGTAAATATGTTATCGTCTTTTGGCGTAGCATTAAATATAGCAGCAAAATGATAAGACTTAAAAAACTCTCGCTTCTCAATTTCCTTAAGTACGTTATCACTTTCCAATCCTCTTATTAATTGATCATCTTCTTGAACATCTGTTAAATCTACTGCATCACTTGGTTTAGTCGCCTGATTCTTTTTCAATTTAACAAGGTCCAGTTTGTCCAGCTTGGCCAGTATCTCCTTTTGGATATATTTAGGATAAATTTCATTAACTGTCGCAATAACCTGTTGTTTATAGTCACCACTTGTATGCAAATCATCTGCCATGATAATCACCTTCGTTTATTTATTCTTGTACCAATATCTTACACCTAATATTGCATTTGAGCCATTACTTTCTCTTCCTAAACGCAACTTCTCTCACCGTCTTAACGCTATGGCATGTTGCACACAGCGGTTGCCAATTCCTTTGATCCCAAAACAGCACCATATCCCCTTTGTGTGGCACGATGTGGTCAACGACCGTGGCCGATTCTAGTTTCCCCTTTTCCCTGCAATGTACGCAGAGTGGATGTTGCTGGAGGTACTGCAATCTTGATTGCCTCCACTTATATCCGTATCCTCTCGATGCTGCTGTTCCTCTCTGTCGATCTTGTAGCTGCTGTTTCTCTTTGGCATGCTTATCGCAATATCGTTCAGTAGTAAGTTCTGGACAGTACGGAGAGTTGCACGGTTTTCTCGCTTTTGGCGGCATATCCTCACTTTCTTTCCAAACATATCCTTTATTTCGTCATCAGGCGAACATAATGCCGTCTATTTGGCGTTTTCTATCTCCAAACGACCATTCACATATCCAGCACATAAAACACCTTAGAATCAATTTTAAAGGCATGGCAAAAAGTCATGATCCGAGTGGTCATGACTATGTATGTTTTATTTAATTTAATTTCTTTTCTTTTGTGTAGTTAATGTATGCATTAATACCAGTTGAAGCGAGTTAATGTAGTAACACCATTGTAAATGGTCATCCTGATTTAGAGCAAAATACATATGTTTTATATATATTTCTTAGATCATTCTTGTTAGTTGTTAGAAGCCTGTTAATTCGATTGTTAATGCCTTTGTTGGTTCTTTGAGAAAGGAAACAGTAAACCCTTATTTATAAAGCATTGTGGCGTTTTCTAGCTTTGTTGGCTACATTGTTTATTATATTGTTAATTTTTGAGTAGATATTAGGAGTGGTATCGAGCATAAAAAAAAAGCGCCCGCAGGTGCTTCAGAGGCGAAAATTTAGTCGAATAGAAAGAATCGGTAGTTATCTTTTCCATGCTGAACTTCCGTAGTTAATGGATCGTCTGAAAAACAAACCCAGTATTTTTTGTGATTTAAGTTTATATCATACTCAAAGCTTTTAATATTTTTAATCGAAATTGAAGAATAAGTACCCTGCCCGTCTTTTAATGAGAAGTTAATAATAACTCCATGCCCATTACTCTGTACATTGGCGTCTATTAATGTGTAATCAATTTCGTTAGTTGGATAGTTAGCCGTTGTGCCAATTCTAATCTTCTTACCGATTGTATTTTGGATATCGCTTATCATATCCAGACAGCATCCAATAACCAACGGTTCAGTAATATGTCCCTTATATCCCATATATTTCCCCTCCTTTTTTAATAATAATTCCTTTTTCTCTTTTTCCACTCCTTCAAAAAAAGTTCTATTGTGACTTTTTTTTAAACAAAAAGCAGCACCGATCAACTCGGGCTGCTCTCTTTATTTCCTATGCTATAAATATAACACGTTCAAAGCCAAATGAGCGATTAATAAAATCTATTATTCGTACGAAAAAAGTTGTTTTATTGTCTTTCCCCTAACTCTATAATTTAAGTACACACCAAAATTATTACCCAAAGAATCGGGAGTGCTTATCCAATGTTAAAAAGAGAGTATCTGCTCGAACTTGGTATCGAAAACATACTTAACTATCTCAGAAAATCACGCCAGGATATTGAGCTAGAAAAACGAACTGGTGAAGATACGCTCAAATCACAGAAAGATTTAATGGACAGCGTACTCAATCCCCTTGGGATTCCCTTTGTCCAAAGAGCAGAGATCGGGTCTGGAGACAAAATTTCGACTCGCCCAGTTTTCCAAGGTGTTATTGAAGACTTGCGCGCCGGAATTTACCAAGCAATAGCGGTTAAAGAAATATCTCGTATGGGCCGTGGGTCTTATACAGACATGGGAATCATTTATGACCTCATAGTGGAAAGACGAATATATGTCATCACGCCTTGGAAAATTTATGACCCGAAAAATCAGGCTGATTTACGTCAAATTCGTTTTGAATTGTTTATGAGTCGGGAGGAATTCGAAACCACAAGGGAACGTCTATCGGGTGGACGCGTACTTAAAGCCCTAGAAGGTAAATGGATGGCTGGCAAACCTCCTTTCGGGTATTATCTCGATACTCAATCCACGAAGCTTGTAATCAACGATGAGGAGGCTGTGGTCGTTCGATTAATCTTTAATCTTTATGCTACTGGAATTCCATTGAGCAATGGTAAGACTAAAGACGCCGGTGTACGAGCTATTGCTACTTATCTAAGACGGATTGGCATAAAAACGCCACTTGGAAATGATGGCTGGCGTCCTGATAACATCAAATACATGCTGTCAAATGAGTGCTACATAGGGGTTATAAAATACCGGACTACTACAAACGTTGAAGGAAAAACAGTCCCTCGCCCTGCTGAAGAACATATTATTATCGTAGACGCTCATGAAGCTATCATTGATGAAACATTGTGGCTGAAAGTCCAAAGCAAGCTAACAGACCCAGGAACCTACAGGCCCCGAGTAAGGATGGACTACAGCGCGTATGAATTGACCGGACTTCCTGTTTGTAAGGTATGCGGTCTTAAAATGATACGACAAGTACAAAAACAACAGTACAAATCAAAAAAGACCGGCGAGATTACTACATACAATAAAGAATTTCTACGCTGTGCAACAAACGGTTGTGTAATGGTCAAATACAAATCAATTGAAGAGGATCTATTACATACATTAAAATACATACAAGAATTAGATTCAGAGTTAATGCAACCGATTCTTAATCAAATGATCGGCGAGAAAAAAACGGCAGGGAACGCCAATTTGGAGGACATATCGGGGTTTGTAGAGAGACGCACAAAGGAACTCTCAAATAGACTTAAATTCATCTACGAGAAATATGAGAGTGGAATCTATACAGATGAAATGTTCGTGGAGCGAAAATCCGAGATCGATAAAGAAATGTTGCGGTTAAAAGAAATGTCTAACCCTCAAGTACAGGAGCAATTAATTGAAAAGGAACCTCAAGTCGACTACGAAAAAATAAAGGATAAATTCGGATCCATACTTGAATCTTATCATGCTTGCGGTGAAGATAAAGCCAGTAAAAATTCCATATTGCGCAAGGTATTTGATCATGTCCAAATTGAGGTGTTAGAAAAAGGGCGGGGGAGTATCCCGGCTAAACATGTTATATATCCCGTGTTAAAATACGATATACTTAAATCTGATATTTTGGTTTTATGAGTACTTATATGACAAAACGACGAAGGATATCGCACAGCAGCTTTTTATCAGCGAGAAGACCGTGCGTAACCATATCTCGAATGTCATGCAAAAGTTGAATGTAAAAGGTCGTTCACAGGCGGTAGTCGAGCTAATCAAGCTCGGGGAGCTAAAAATCTGACGCAGCCACCCTTGCCAGGGCACAGAAAACCTTCCGGTCATCCTCTAAGGATAACGGAAGGTCTTTTCTTGTTTGGGGTTGTGTTTTTTGGGGGGTTAGTTTTAAAACATGATTAAGGGCTGCTGTCGGAAACCCAATGAGTTTTTGTTGACATTGATAAGCTTGAAATCCTTAAATTCGTGCATCTCGTCAAAGATTCTAAGATGCTTATTCACACCGTTAGGCTTCTCGCTGTCTGAAGCTCATGGCTCCATTTGACTAAATGTTTTGGCAAGGAAGATACCTTTATGATTTTCTCTGAATCAGGGATTTTAACAGATTATTAAGCGTTTGAACGGTCTTAGTTTGCTCAATTGACAGGGGGTTTTTCACCAAATTTGTGGCCCCTGCTTTGTTCGTATACTCATACATGAGCTTGGAGTTTTTCACCTAAGCTTGAAGTCGCCTGTAAAACTGATGAGTCTCCAGATAGAGCTTGATCAACTCTTCATCTGACTCCTTATATGAGTCGCCCAAGTATTCGCGAATCCGTTTTGCAGTAGGTACAGCCACCGGCTTACCCCCCGCTCATATAGAAATGTTATCCGCGTAACAAACGAAGCACCGCCTCCGGTCCCCCCTGCCCCTCGCTTCCAGAATTAGGGGCAGGGGGGGCTTGCAACGTTATGGGAATGGTATTTATTCCTCTGAACATCAGAGCGCCTTACAAATCAATTCTGAGCGTCGAACATCTGGTCACCACCTCTCAATGTTTGCTTTCACTTCGATCACTCTTGCCCTGCGTTTCTTAACATCAGGCTTCTTCCCTTTTCCCTTCACTGGATGCAGCTTGTTATGGCACGATGCACATACACTCTCTAGGTTATCCAGTGTTAGCCCAAGCTCCGGGTATAGCTCCAGCTCTTTGATATGGTGGACAACCTCAGCAGATACAAGACGATCGTTCTTCAAACACGACTGGCATAGATAGTTATCCCGAATCAATGCTACTTCTCTACACTTGAGCCATGCCGCGGTCTTGTAGAATGGGTTAACTTTCTTCATCGCACACTTTTCTGGATTCTGCCCATCCAGTAAGACTACATATCTCCTGCTCACTGAACCTGCCGATTAACCTATCCCTTGTTGTTCTCACGCCATCAGGTGCGGACGACCTACCTCTTGGATCGGACACGTAAAGCCACTGGCTTCGTTTCAGTCCTCGTTCTTGCGCAATACTTGCAGCTACGCTGTATGTACGGGCGCTGATGAGATACTTGTACTTTATGTCGTCTCTTACCTTATCCATAGGCCCATTTACCAAATCCCATATCGCTTGTTCAGCTTGCTCCATGTTTTCATACTTCTCACTGAAGACCAACAGTTCAGCAAGTTCTTTTACCCTTGCCTTAATCATCCTTGCTTCGCCTCCTTACAAAATAAAAAGCCACCCTTTCGGGTGACCTGCTCATATACTTGTGAAAGCAAAATAGACGACTGCGCAGATTACAAGAATCATGTAACCAATTAACAGGCCGAGCTTTATGTAATACCGGAAGTTAGGGGGCTTACGGCGTGTATATCGGTTATTCCTGAATACATTGGGATCATAGTTCATGGCTTCACCTTTCATGGAACTTTTTCCCAATTGTACAACATAAACTTATACGTTTCAACGTTTAAAACTTATAGAATGCTTATGCTCCCCTTAGCTTTTGTCTACACTAGCCTACAGGGAGGTTAGCAACTTGGACATTTTAAAACTAACAGGAGCCCGTATCAGGGAATTACGTAAGCTTCAAGGACTTTCTCAAGAAGCTCTTGCTGAACGAGCTGGCTTACACATGGTTTACCTCGGCGGCATGGAGAGAGGCGAACGTAATATCACTCTCGAGAACCTTGCCAAAATAGCTCAAGCTCTTAACGTTGAAGTCATGGAGCTTTTAAACTTTAATAGTAGCGGAACAGAAGATGACGATATTATCGTTGCCGTTACTGCCGCCCTTCGGGACAGAAGCACAGAAGACAAACGGCGTATTCTGCAGATAATTAACCTGATACCGAAAAGCGGTGAGTGATACAACTGCGGGTAGGGATTTGCACCCTACATGATGGCTTCCTCTCGCTAACGGGTTTTTATCGTGGACCCGTACCAACTTGGAGCCTTATACCCGCAAGCCCATCAGCGTACTGTTTACCATAGCGAAAGTACGTCTACCTATTCCGTCACCGCAGTAAATAAAAAAGCCGCCCAGATTGGACGACTTTGGTTTGATATATGCGATTGACGTGTTTTGAGCTGCATTTAAACAATGGCGGCCGTCACCCTCCATCAACCTTTAAATTGCTTACTCTTTTTATCTTTCGAAATATATTTGCTTATCTTATCAACAACCCAGACCACACCGTAAGAAATAACTAAGATAATAACAAAAAAATAAAGGCTAACGGTTTCTTTGACAAAATAGCCGGCTATTGTTATAAGAATTGCGGTTGCTAGCCCGATTATTACGTCTTTCACGATAAAACCTCCTCGCGTATCGAATCAATCAGCCCAACCCATGAACTCAGTCTGTACATGGGTTGGAGTCGTATAGCTGGAGTCTGTATACGATACTTTCGTTGCGTAATAAGCATATCTATTGTCACTAGTATAAACTTTTCTGGTCAATATTGTGCAGTATTCAATTTGCCTGTTTTTTAACCGAGCAATTACATCACTTAAAAAAGCTTGAGTAACTGTAGTCAACCAGTAATTTCCGATTCTCTGCGTTATTAATCCTGATACACCACGGATAGAAGCTTCTATGGCGAATTTAGTTACGGAACTATCAAATACTTTTCTTACTGGTCCTTCAATAACTTCGCCGTCACCGAGATCTGGTATTGGTATGGAATTTGTTCCATTTCCATTGGGTACAGCAAAATTCGAAAAAATTGCTTTTTCATCCTCACTAAGCGGGTGAAGATCATTGACCGTTATTTCTACACCATTCTCCACCCAAGAAGTTTCAACTTTTGTACCCGTATTCTGACTTTGTGTATTGTTGTTGGCGTATAGCGGACTTACTGACGTCAAAAAGATACTTGCGGACAATACTCCTACAAACAATTTTTTCATAAAGCCTCCCTATTGAATGTCCTTCATATAAATTTTACCATATATGTTAATAGAGAACAATTTTTGTAATAGGGAGGCGTACAACAGAAAGGCGAGAAGATATCGTTCTGTTGTCAGTTCTGGACAGTATGGAGAGTTGCATGGTTTTCTCGCTTTTGGTGGCACATCCTCACTTCCTTTCCAGTATCATCCTTTAATCGATCATCAAACGAACAGAATGCCGTCTATTTAACGTTTTCTATCTCTCAACGACCATTTACATATCCAGCCCATAAAACGTCTTATAATCAATTTTAAGACATGGGAAAAAGTCATGATCCGAGTGGTCATGACTATGTATGTTTTATTTAATTTAATTTCTTTTCTTTTGTGTAGTTAATGTATACATTAATGCCAGTTGATGCGAGTTATTGTAGTAAAAACGATACAGTAACCATTGAAGAAGTGTCGTTAATGTATACAGAAACCCTAGTTAATGTTAGCAGAAACTAATACGTTTTGTGACTTTTAATCATTGTGTAAGCAATAAATGAATAAATCTTTGTTTACGGATGTTTAAAGCGTCTTACTCGGTATGTTGCTTAGCGTTTAAATATTTCACTGAACTTAGTGTAATCTTCTTCATATATGAAAATATTTCTTTTATATTCAATCGTGTAGTTAAGATGCTCAGTTTCTCGATCTTTTCCAACCCAAAGCATAAAATAGGCTATCACTTGTTGCTCAAAAAAAGAAATCTGTGATTGCAATGTTTTTATATATTCATCTTTTGTACCCTTCAGGCTCTCCTCCGAATAAATTATTTCTGCGATTCTTCTTAAGTTCCTGAGATATGGAGCCAGAAGCACATAGTAATTGTCTTTAAATACTAAATTAAGGGCGTCTTGCAAATTTTCAGGTTTTTTGTGCTCTTTTATAATATCAAGCGCAATTTTCTCGAAAACATATCTACCATCGAACTCCCTGCGCTCCTGTTCAATTGTAAATTTTGTAATATGATGATTTACCGGTGCTGGTATCTTAATTGATAGAGATTTTACAATATCATGATGTAAATTTATTAAATTAAAGAACGTAGTCTCGAATCTCTGTGTTATAAAAACTTCACGTGTTAATTTAGACTCTTCGCGCTGCAGTTTTAATTCTTCTCTTTGAAGCTGAAATTCTTTCTTTTGAATAAATATAGTGTAAACGATACCTGCTAATGCCATTCCCGAGAACAATGCATTTACCGATCCAAACATATCACCGAAAGTACCTGGACTATCAGGTACTCCTAAATAAGACACAATAGTAATAATCCCAGTTAATAGCCATAACACAATAGGAATTGTCATTAATAATCCAAACCTAATAATCCTGCCATTTGGTGCTGTATCCGGCTGATTTTCAAATGACCATTTTTTAAATTTTCCCACACCCACGTTTCCTCCAATACATCTGTACTAGGCAGTTATTATATTGGTAAAATGTCACAAATTCAATCATGATTCTCTAAAGATTTACAAATGCTGAAAAAGGACTTTTCCGAAGGAAAGGCCCTATGTTTTATATACATTCTTGTATCTTTCTTGTTCATTCTTTACATTCTTGTTTATATTATCGGGTAGTCGTTGCTTTCGTACCCTTTTCGTCGTTGCTTTCGTTGTTGCCTTCGCAAGATTTAAAACGGCTGAATCCCTTGTTAACATTGGACTTTTAACATACGAGTGCGTTGCCTTCGCTGTTGCTTCCGGCGTTGCTTTCGTGGGGGCTTCGTTTCAGAATCATTTTGTGCCTTCATTTTCCTTAATGCGTTAGTCGTAATAATCAAGGTCCATGTCAAAATTGGCTTTCATCATTACGTCAAAATCCTCAATCTCTAGTGAGTATTGTTCTATGCCATTCTCATTTATTGTGAATCTAAAATCTGCAGATAATCTGCTGTAATCCTTCCCAATTACGTATCCCTTGCTATAATCGTCATATATAGAAGCTGTTACAAGAGTAATCACGTTAACTATTCCACTCACCAAAATTTTATCATCTACTGTCTTACTCTCAATTTCATCTGCACCTATAAAATCAATTTCACCAACTGTAAAGTCTATGTACTCATGATCAAAATATTCTGCGCTGAGCAAATCATCCATTTCTATTCTTGCCAGGAAACTTTGAAAAGCATTTTTCATTGGTCCAGATAGAGAATTCTGAAACAGTTCTTCTACATACTTACTATCAATAATTATTTTGAACTTCCAGTCTTTATTTGCTGAAATGTATTTTTCTATTTTATCCTCGTTTTTCAAGAAATCCGCCGAATTTAAATAATGTTTAAACCTCTTAGAGTCCTCTAACAAATCCGGATGTAAAGTATTCTGTATCTTATTTTCACAAAAATCAGCTAAATTATTTGTCAATAGGAAACAGTTCTCGATATCATTTGACTCTGCATAATTCACATAAGACAACCAAATAATAGCATCTCTGAATTCTTGCTTTTTGTCACCAAATGGCTTAATTCTTCTAATCGACCTTTCAACCAATACAGGCAAAATATCATTTGAGTATTCAATTATTTGAATAATCTTTCGACCTATCAAGTCGTTATAAAAATCATCGAATTCTTGCATAAAATTTTTTAGTGAGCAATTCAGCACTTCAGTATTTATTTCCTTGGGATGATACTTATTTAGATCCAAAAGTGACTTGTCAAGTGCAGTCATTTTACTAGCTACATTTAATTCAAATTTGCTTCTGGTCTCTTGAAACACTACTCTGGACATATATATTGGTATATTGTGAGTTTCGGTCAAATTAATAAGCTGACGATTGTAATTTTTTTTAAAAAACGGGTCATCGAATGTTAGGGTTGTATCCAAAAAAATGTGAAGCGCTTCTTTTCCCATCATTTCCACCAACTTTGTCAGTTCTGTTGTTCGCTAAGATATACGGCATAAATTAAACAATTCCTTCTATTCAGGATTGTTACTATAAAAATGAGCAGCTCCGATCACCTCGGGCTGCTCTCTTTATTTCCTATGCTATAAATATAACAGGTTCAAAGGCAAGTAACACAACGTTTACCCTTGATTTTGGCGATTCATTTCCGTTTGATTTCCTAAAATAAAAAGAGACACATCTGGCTGCTGTTTTTCATATGCATTATTAAAATGAAGCGTAGCAAGGGTTTATCTCTTGTGTGCTTGAAAACATATTACGAATGTCATGCAAAAGTTGAATGTAAATGGTCGTTCACAGGCGGTAGTCGAGCTAATCAAGCTCGGGGAGCTAAAAATCTGACGCAGCCACCCTTGCCAGGGCACAGAAAACCTTCCGGTCATCCTCTAAGGATAACGGAAGGTCTTTTCTTGTTTGGGGTTGTGTTTTTTTAAACATGATTAAGGGTTGCTGTCAGGGACCCATTGAGTTTTTGTTAACATTGATAGATTGGGAATCCTTAAATTCGTGAATCTCGTCAAAATGCTAGGATGCTTAATCGGATCGTTAAGCTTCTCGCTGTCTGAAGCCCTTAGCTCGATTTGACTGAATGTTTTCAGGAATTTTAGCAGGTTATTAAGTGTTTAAACAGTACTAGCAAGCTCAATTGACAGGGGGTTTCTCATCAAATTTTGTGGCTCCTGCTTTATTCGTGTACTCGTACATGAGCTTGGAGTTTTTCACGTCAGCTTGAAGCCGTCTGTAAAACTGGTGAGTCTCCAGATAGAGCTTGATTAACTCTTCATCTGTTGTCATTCGTTCGCCTGATATAGTATCTCTTTACAACCAGCGCAATTTGTTTGGGTGCCGCTTACGGTAGGGATTACAGAAGAAGTCTTGTATCGAGGCTTTTTGTATAACTTTGGTGTTGAGCAATGGGATTCATCTGACTAGCAAGCGCGATTATTGTGGGCGTCGCATTTGGTCTCAGTCACTTTGCACAGGGACCTTCCAATATTATCACATTGTTTATATTCAGTCTGGTAATGGCCTAGCTCTACTTTATAACGGACACTCTGCTGCTGCCAATCTTGTTGCACATTTTATATGATTTTAAGATCATTGCCATACAACGGCCATAAACAACTAAATCACGTACAAGCACCTCCATGACCAATCTATTCGTCAGAGGAGCTTGTGTCGATTCCTTCGTTGAAATTTTGATTTTATGATCTATTCTTATCCGATTAAGTCGTTTAAATCGATTTATCGAAATATTTATGATTCCCATCCTTTATTGTCCTAATATTGTTTAAATGGTATAGTTTGGTTATATCTACATATTATTTTGTAAAAAGCAAAAGGAGTACATTTCTTGACTAGAAAAACAATTACTACAATTCTCTTAATACTAGTATTATTATTTTTTGGATTTTACTATCAAAAAGTTTTTAGTAAAACAATAGCTGAAGTAAGTATAACTGAAAAAAATAATGAATACGTTATTGTAAAATTTGTGGATGGCTCAGAAAAAAAAGTGAATACTAATAACCAAGAAATCAATTCTATAAACATAGGTAACAAATACTTTGTTGTGATTTATGAAAACTTATTACGCAAGCCTTTTTTTCACGAAATAAAAGCTATATAAAAATAAAAGCGCTCACGAATTAGTGAGCGCTCCTTTTCTTATTTCCCGATTTCAAATGTATGTCTGAGGTTATACTCGTCGCCAACATATTCAGGCCATGTAATGCTCAGTATACCGAGTATGGCACGCAGTAAAGAATTAACATACGGATGTGCATAAGATGATATGTACGTTCCAGTATTACCTTTTTGGCTCTTAGGGATTCGAATGTCGTCATGCAAAGCTATTCGGAATCCATAACATTGTATTGAAGATAGCGCCGTTTCCACTCGAAAATGCCAAATTCCCCGAAAAGTTAAGCGGGAGGTGCATTCGATTAACAAGCGACCCCGCGCTTCGGTCTGCCTGTACGCCCGCTTGGGACTGTGCCGTTCGAACATCTTCCCGCGCTTCCTTGTAATTTCCGTCGATCTCATGCAGCTTTTTGATTTCGCGTAATACTTCCGCGCGTTTAGCATTTACTGTGGCAAGTTGTGTTTCGAAATCAACGAATAGTGTATCGCCATATTCCGTTACTTCCGCTTCGACGTCTTTAAGCGCCGCCTGTAACTTTTGTTCGTGAATACGATCGCACGCTTCAAGGCGATATGTTGCCGAATCAAGCTTATGCCCAGTTTCACGAATCTGCGCGTCAATTACGATCGTATCGTCAAGATTGGCAATCGCTTCATCACGTACAACGTTTAGCGCTGCTAATTCGTTTTTGATCGTGTGTACTTCGTTTTGGAACGCTTC
The DNA here is from genome assembly GCF_041260495.1 of Paenibacillus sp. RC84. Taxonomy (NCBI): domain Bacteria; kingdom Bacillati; phylum Bacillota; class Bacilli; order Caryophanales; family Paenibacillaceae; genus Paenibacillus; species Paenibacillus sp. RC84. Next base: position 252,649 of record NZ_JBGBYL010000011.1, on the reverse strand, counting down.
TTTCTGCGTAATGAATTGTTCGCGCACATACACAAATGTAGCGCTCAGGCTCCGTTCTTGTCTTTTGTTATCGTTTTCTTTTTCTTGGATATAATAAATTGTTGCGTAGTTAACTGCTCTCATATGCCAATACTCTATTGCTAAGTCCATATAACGAATAACATCATCCGCTGTTTCTATAGATTTTTCGCCATTTTCAATTAGACGATCAACAAAGCCCTTATTTTCTATATAATAGACTTTATTGCAATAATGATAGACATCATTGAAGAAACCTAAGAAAGTTTTCAAGCGTTCGTGAACTTGAGGAACTGCCTTTGACAAAACATACTCATCTTTCGCTTTATAAAATTTAGATAAGTGGTACAAAAAAATATCCAGTCTATCATGCTGACATTTTCCCCCCTTAAAACCCTGCAAATTTCCTGTCCTCGGCATGAATGAGAAATTGACCAATGCATGATGGGATTTTTTACAGAATTCAAGCTTTTCTTTTGCATTTTCTAAAGACTTCCCTTTTAAGTCTTTTTTTAATTTTTTTTCAAAAATAGGTTCTTTTTTCTCATTAAAATTAAAGTCTGTATCTCCAGACATGTAAAAATCATCCTGAAAAACATTTGAATTTGTTTGATCGCCTTTTCTGAAAGCATCATTAAGATTAAAGCATAAACGCCACACTTCATTTTTAGAAATTTGAGGGTTTCTATAATCAAAGATTTTTTCAAACTCAGGATAAATTTTCTTGTAATGCTCAAATGTTTCTGGGCTCGCATCTGGATCATATTCGATTTTTTCTTCAATACCAATTACTAACTTGTAGAATTTTTCCAAACCTGTTGTATTCATGATGTTTCCTCCCTATCCTTTGCTTTAGTCTTGATAAAGAAAAATAACCACAAAGTCAAGCAAAAAATTATGAAGATATAATGCTGAACGCAGAGACCGCCTAGACCGCTTCGCGATAATGTCTTCTGATTTGTGTCGTTTGTGTACAATGTCCTTACATTTGTGCATTTTTCTTCGACAGAGGAGTTGGGACATATATTGTTTCCCCTATTTTCTCGAGACCGTACTCACTTTTGAAAATGGCGCCAATGCCCACGGTCCACTGCTGATGACGGTTAGCTCTTACCCATTTTCAGGTTCATTCGCAATATTCGGCTTGATATTCCCCTTATCGGGAATTGAAGCTGCGAACTAGAACACATATGAAGAGCCCCTACCCGGCTGAATTCCGGACAGAAGCTCTACGTTATTCACGACTATACTTTAATATCAATACTATTCTTGGGTATCGTAAGCGCGCTCTTCTGCTGTTGACCAATATTCAGAGAAGAAATGAAGCTGTTCCAGTCCTCTAGATTCGCATCTCGTACCTGGTTTGCAAATTCAAGCTTGGCCTCTGGACCTACATCCCCTTGCATACTCGGTGCTGATATGAGGCTGTGATGCAGACTATTGAAGGCGTTCATCAGGCCACTGAGAAGATCTTCCGGCTTCTGATTCAATAATCCCTTCATGCTCTCCCACATGATCGTTCCTACAGACTTCTTGGCATTAAGGTCTTGTAGATGGGCGCTGTACTTTCGCTTTATTTCCAATGACATTTCTTGATGTGAAGCAAATTGTTTGCGGAAGGAAGGCGTTGAGATAAGAGAGAATTTATAGTCGTCATATTCTGCGATTCCCATCTTGGTACTCATTGCCTTATCTACGGACTGCGTGAATTGCTCCTTAATCGCTGACGACATAGGCGATTGTTGCAAATAAAGATCCAGCTTGAGACGTGCGGTCCCTAAATTGTTAGCCATCCATTCCGTATCAAAAGTAAACGTGTTCATAGCTTTAGCTGTTGTGTGTACCAGTGCATCGAATACTCCTGCTACATCACGGTAACTAATATCTTGAAAAGAGGTAGATTCTCCTACAGAGGCTTTACTTGCCTCCTCCTTCAGTAAATCCCGAAAGTCTGTAATCCCCTTGCCGCCTTGTTCCATGATCTGCTTCCACTGGTCCCCCTGCTCCTCCTGTAACTTGCCCAGAAGCCGGGACTGTTCCTGTAGCATATTCTTAATACGATCGGTCAACTCATCCTTGTCGAAGATCGGCTTATAGGTGGAGAGGAACTCTCCTTGTGTCTCCTTGCTACCTCCAAAAATAGAATCATTTTCAAAATTCAAATATTGAGACAAAGTGCTCGCTGTTGTCTGCGCGATATCCTCTATTTTGAGTTGAACTTGCTTATCGTATTGCTCAAGATGCTGACTCAATTCGTCTCCTGTGTAACGCTGAAGCAGTAGATCACGCTCATATGCGCTTTTTACCAAAAACCCGCCTACATCATCCAGAAAATTCTTTGAGTAGTCCGTACCTTGAACTGATGTAAATTCCCTTCCAACAATCCACTGGCCTCCCAATGCACGAAGCTCTTGTTGTCCTTCATCAATCACACTCGGGGTGTACATCTCTACTGCATCAGAAGCATTATTACTTGCAGGGACAAGCACTTTAGTAGCAAGCTGGTTATTCTTTGCTACTATAGTGCTTGGAGTTGATAATGCGTAAATACCATTCGTTTGCATCGCGGACCTCTCTCTTCATTGAAGTATATGTTATTTGTAATATATCGGCGTAATAAGTAAATAGTTAACTCCGATTCCAAAAAAAATTCATTAAGTTTCATTGCAGTCCTACATAAAGTCATTCAAAATGTTCTTCATATTGGCGGGGGGCAGTCTGGTAATATTGGTTAATTCCTCCCCGGTACGCTGTAAAGTGCATTGTTAAGTAGTTGACTTATTTTCTCGTCGTCTAGCCCGAATGCGGTACGAATACGCCTTTCGACGCTATTCGAAATCGGCTTCGCATTCGTTTCGATCTTTGCAAGTAGTGCGCGTGAAATCCCGACAATTTTAGCAAATTGTACTTGGTTCATTTGCGTTTCTACGTTCTCGGTCTGCATCGCCGAAATCCTTTTCCCATTCCTCACCCCAATTAAAGGATTTATGCTCGACGTCTTCCTTAACGACCTGGGGTAAGTGTATATTGTTGTCGTTGGCATTTTCCGAAGGAATAGATAGATAAGAAAGCTTGTCCTTTCTTTCTTCTTTTATTGGTTCTTCTTCTTGGTTCTTCTTAAATACTGGTTCTTCTTTGTGTGAAGCTGCGACAACATCCGAGACGTTGAAATTGTTCACGTTATTCGTACTGTTTTTCAACATTAGCGCGTGCTTTTCTTCAACGTGTATTTCGCTAACGTGCGATTCTTTAACGTCAATACTTTTAACGTCTTTAGAATCGCGCTCCATTGATACGCCGCAAGCCATGTTGACTTTATATACAGACTGTTTCCCAACGCCACCGCCTGTGCGATTTCTCCACGCTCGTTCAAGGACAGGTATACCGTCGTCAAGCTTCGTTTCTAACAACGTGTGGATACGCTTAATTACGGTGAAGCGGGTAACACCCATCATTTCGGCAAGTGTTTCTTGCGTCGGATAGCATACGCCGTCTTCGTCCATAAACGAAGCGATCGTTGCAAGCGTTCCAAAACCGTCTGCCCCGATCTTGGCGATTATGCCGCCGCGAACCGCCAATACATCAACCTTGAAGAAAATACGCTGCTCGTCGTGCCGTTTGTTTCGTAGTTCATTAGTGTTCATTTGATTGTCCCCCATTGAATGTAGTTTCGTTGCGCTTGTCTTGCGCAAATCAATATGTCGCCGGGGGAATGCGTTGTGTGACGAATGAAGTGAAGAATTGTTAACGTTATAGGAAAGTCACGTTGTAGGGAAGCGGGCGGGGGACACGCTGAAACCGTCAAAACCGCGCCGTGACTGGGTTTTAACTATGCGTGTTACAAAACATATTACGAATGTCATGCAAAAGTTGAATGTAAAAGGTCGTTCACAGGCGGTGGTCGAGCTAATCAAGCTCGGGGAGCTAAAAATCTGACGCAGCCACCCTTGCCAGGGCACAGAAAACCTTCCGCTCATCCTTTGGGGATAACGGAAGGTCTTTTCTTGTTTGGGGGTGGTTTTCGTATAACGCACAAAAAAACATGGAAATCGTCACTTTCTGCTGTTAAAGGAGTATCGTTTGTAAGAGTCTTCTTACCTGACTTCTTTTTAGTTGCATAGTCCACCAGCATTAAAAATAGTGACAAAATCAAGAAGGCGGTAGACTATGAGAAAAATTTTTATGTCAGCTTTACTTTTGGTTCTTTTGTGTGTTGGTTACCTTTTTTGGTCTGGAACAGCTCAATACACGATTTCGCCAGAAGGGTATCCCGTCCCTCGTAACGCCGTTCTCAAAAAAACCATTCCGGATTCAGTAGGCACAATACATGTTTATACAGCTCCGGGCATTCATCAGACAGATGGCTTGAAAAGCAGCTATAAGAGACAAATCGAAAAACATGGCTGGACTTATGCAGGGGATCAAAGTATGGGCGCAACGTACATTTTTAACAAATCAGACGGAACCTTATTGAATGTTTCTATTTACGAAGGCGAGTTCTCCATTGGTCAGTTACAATCGAAAAACAATTCTTGAATTTGCAAGATTAATTCTCGCTCTCTGGCCGTTGCCTATGTGGCCCGTTTTTTTTATCCGTCTCTGGCTGCCCCTCACGAAAGCGACGGAGCCCTGATTCTTTATGGATCCTCCCATACAGCCAACCAAGTGTAAAGTGCTACCACGTTTCCTATGCAGGGGGACGGCGGCTGGGACTTGATCGGCTCGGGGATCGGCTTTGCTTTCTTCCTGTGCTTTTCACCACGAATGATTGCCCTCCTTTTCCTCAAAAAGTAAAAGCTCTGTACCGCCTGAACCCCTTGCTTGGCGTTCATTTCCGGAATCCCTTACATGAGCACGGTTGGATAAATAAAAAAAGCCGCCCAGATTGGACGACTTTGGTTTGATATATTCGATTGGCAAAGCTATTATAACGAGCTGCTGAAAAGCGTGTCAAAGTGGCCCGATGATAAATTTCCTAAATTTAATCCATCACCCTTCCTCAACCTTTAAATTGCTTACTCCTTTTATCTTTCGAAATATATTTGCTTATCTTTCCAACAATCGCAGAAACCCCGAAACAGATAACGGCGCAAATTATGAAAAAATAAAGGCTAACAGTATTCTCGACAAAAGAGGAGGCTATCATTACGAGTATAGCGATTAATAGGCCGGTTATTACGTCTTTCATAATATCAAACCTCCTTCCGATAATCGAATTAATCAGCCCATCCCATGAACTCGGTCATAACTTTCTGTGGAGTCGAAAAGCTAGAGTCCGTGTACCGAACTTTAGTCATATAATAAGCATATCTATTATTGCTAGTATATACTTTTCTGGTAAGGAATGTGGCATATTCGTATTGGCCGTTTTTTAAACCACTAGTTACGTCGCCCAAGAAAATCTGTGTGAGTGTTGTCAACCAGTGATTTCCAATTCTTGATGTTATAATTCCAGAAACACCACGAATAGCTCCTTCAATGACGTATCTGTCTACTCTTCTATCAAAAACATGCTTTGTTGGACCTTCAATAACATCACCATCCCCGAGGTCTGGTATAGGGATAGAATTTGTTCCGTTTCCACCAGTTCCATTGGGTAAAGCAAAATTCGAAAAAATTGCTTTTTACTCTGTACTAAGAGAGTGAAGATCATTGACCGTTATTTCTACACCATTCTCCACCCAAGATGTTTCAACTTTTGTATCCGTATTCTGACTGTTTATATCGTTTTTGGCATATAGCGGATTTACTGATGTTAAAAAGATACTTGCCGATAATACTCCTACAAACAATTTTTTCATAAAATCCTCCCCTTTGATCTTACGACCATTTAAATTTTACTATATATGTTAATTTAGTACAATTTTATGGGTCGAGATGCATTTAGCGTAAAGGCAAGAAGAGAGCCGTATGTTCATGCACTTTCACCTTGATTTAGAGCAAATGCAATAATATTCTACCCTCTCCTTTATTCATAAGAATATGTGCCTTGTACAATTTCCATTAACTTATCGTCCTCAATTACAAAAAAAAGAAGCGCAGCAAGGCTTTAATCCTTTTGTGCTTCAAATTATATCTCGAATGTCATGCAAAAGTTGAATGTAAAAGGTCGTTCACAGGCGGTAGTCGAGCTAATCAAGCTCGTAGCTTTCTCCTAATAATCCAATAGCGGACCATCTAACTGATATCCAGCCGTTGGATTGTATACGATTCTGCTGCGGAGAATTAGACTCTTGCTTCTTCCCTTTGCCCTTCTCAGGATATGGTGAACGATCTCGGCAGGTATAAGCCTCTCATGCACAGGCGTGGCTGGCAAAGGTGGCTGTCTCGGATCAACACCTCTTCTCGGTACCTTAGCCATGCTACGGGCTTGTAGAATGGATTAACCTGCTTCAGACCTGTCATCTCCCCACATATCGCCTCCATGTCCAAATAAAAAAGGCCACTCGTTGGAGTGACCTTAGTTTGTATCGTGGTAACGTTGCTTAAATATGTAATGAATGTGTATTAAGATCCTGGAGTCAATTCAGCTGTAGCAGCCTTAGGGTTTGCTACATTCTCAAGCGAAATAGCGTACTCACAAGAATTTTTGAGCATTACAGGACCCGAGGAATAACCCGCAAATTCTCGAGTAAAGCTTTCTACCTTTTTCCATCCACCCGTACCATCTCCACAGGTTTCCCAAACAGAACCAGTTACAAAACCACCAGCAGCACTAGTTGTTACTTTAAAATTTCCACTCTTCCCATTTCCGTAAAGACCGTCATTCCACTTATAATCTCCAGCGTTTGCTGTAAGGGAGAGAGTTGGCACCCCTAAGGCAACAGATGCAGAAGTTAAAGATATCATAGCCGTTAAAGCAAACATCACAACTTTCTTTTTCATCTTAAAACCTCCAATATTAGGTTTATAATCCACATATATTATATTATACGAGTTTACTAATATTGTAAACTCTTTAATATGTCTCTAAATATAGTTTATTATTTGCTTTTTTTACTTTCTCGGTTATATGGAGTGACTTGGAGTGAATAGAAGTAATTAACATTATCCCCCTTGAAGGGCAGCTACCATAAAAACAAACCCTTACTCATAAATCATGAACGCGAAGTCTTTGAATTACTCGTACAGGACAAATGCCTCAGGGCCACTCGCTAGAGTGGCCCTGAGGCGTTCCCTTCGCAACCCTCGATCCATTCATATGTAAGCAAGCAAAAAAAGGATTATAGTGTCTCTTTGTCGGTATGCTTGCGCAGAATCAGGTGCCCGTTGCTATCCAAAGCAGGAGGAGATTGAATGTACTTATCGTCCCTATATATGTAGAGATACGTGACATCGGGTTCGTCCGCGAATTTTACATAGATCGGATACTTCGGCATCTTGCTGATTTTTGCCTCAATGCTGAGGATTTCCTCCTCCTGGTAGTGTTTCGTTTCGGTTAAATAAGCCAGAATTCCTCTTTCGAGTTTATAAAGGGTGTACCGGGAATAAGCAAAGGGGGAAAGCGCAAGCAGCAGGATAGCGGTCCCGATGATCACAGAGGATTTTTTGATTCGGACAGAAGGCATGAATTCCGCTCCTTTTCGCCCAATAAGGCCAGGCTAAGATAATTTCATGCTAATGGTACAACAGAGCAATGTCAAATATTGGATAACGCATTACTCCCCCTTCTACTTGCTGTCTATAAAAAATCCCAACCCAAAAAAGCCCCCCGGTCCATACCGGGGAGCTTCACCCAACCGCTCAAGCGGTGGTTTGTTTACGCCTGCAAAAACTCAATGATCAGACCCGCCGTCTCCTCGATGGCTTTGTCCGTCACGTCAATGACCGGGCAGCGGAGCCGCTTCGCAATGCTGCTAGCATGCTCCAGCTCCTCGTTGATCCGGTTCATGGTGGCATACTGGGAGCCGAACGGCAGGCCCAGCGTCTTCAGCCGCTCGATCCGGATCTTGAACAGCTTCTCCGCGTTCATGGTGAGGGCCACGATGCGGCTGCCGGGGAACTCGAACAGTTCCTTCGGAAGCTTCACTTCGGGCACGAGCGGAAAGTTCGCGACTTTGTAGCCCTTGTGCGCCAGGAAGATGCTGAGCGGCGTCTTTGAGGTGCGGGACACGCCGATCAGCACGATGTCGGCTTTCATCATCGAGGTCGTATCGCGCCCGTCGTCGCATTTGACGGCGAATTCAATGGCCTCGACCCGCCGGAAATAGGCATCGTCGAGTTCGTGCATGAGCCCGGGCTTACGGCTCGGCGCGCCGTCGAACGTGTCGATGTACGCCTGCATCATGGGCCCCATGATGTCGATGGCGCGGACGCCCAGGCGGATCGCCTCTTCTTTCATCATTTCCCGCAGTTCAGGCTGGACGAGCGTATAAGCGACGAAGCCGCCTTCGCGATGCACTTCCTCCATAATCTCGCGGATTTCATCTTCATGCTTAATGTGTCCGATGCGCCGCATCTTGACGTTGTGGCCGTTAAACTGGCGGATTGTGGCGCGTACGACCGTCTCCGCCGTCTCTCCGACAGAATCGGAGCAGATTGTGATCGTTTGTTGCGCCTCATGTGCATCCTGAACCATCCGGTATGTGTTCCCCTTCCTTACCACTTCCTGGCTGCGTCGAGCAGCACTTTGGTCATTGTTGTTTTGGAGATGCGCCCTACCACTTCCAGAGACGGCGTATCGCTGCCGTTCTCATGCGGCACGACCACAGGCAGCATATCGACCTGGTTCTCCGCCATTTTACGGGCGGCTTCGATGACGTCGTCATCGGGAGTCACCGTAACGAGCTGCGGCTTGCGCGTCATGACCAGCGAAACCGGCATGGAGGCGGCCGCAGGGTTGCCCAGTGTCACTTTCAACAGGTCTTTCGGCGAAATCACGCCAAGCAGCATGCCTTCTTCATCCGCTACGACAAGCCCGCCCACGTTATCTACAAAAAGGGCGACGACGGCGTCGCCCACGGTAGCGGTTTTGCGTACGATGACAGGCATGGACTGCACCTGTTTGACTTTCAGTTTCAGCCCGCCCGCCTGTTCTTCGCGAAACGACTGGTTCGGAAAATAACCGACCTTCGGCTTCGCGTTGATATGGCCGAGCATCACCAGAAGAGACAGATCCGAACGGATGGTCGGACGGCTTACGCCAAGCTGTTCGGCAATCTGCTCCCCGGTTATGGGCGCTTGCTTATGAATGAATTCCAGAATTTCCATCTGGCGCTGAGACAGCTGTATGACTCTCACTCCTCACGGGCGGATTCCCGCAGGTGAATCGGGTATATCTCCATGATATATAAAATGCGGTCAGGATACAATCCTTTGCTGCCCGGAGGCGGCTTTTTCCGCGGCCATCTCGATTTCGGCCTGCGCGGCCGCTATGCGCGCGAGCGGCACGCGGTAAGGGGAGCAGGACACGTAATCGAGCCCGGTTTCCCGGCAGAACCGGATCGACTTCGGATCGCCGCCGTGCTCGCCGCAGACGCCGGTTTTGAGCTTCGGCTTCGCGGCGCGCGCGCGGGTAACGGCCAGTTCGATCAGTTGGCCGACGCCGTCGCGGTCGAGCACCTGGAACGGATTGTCCGGCAGCAGCTTGCTGTCGACGTAATGCGTGAGGAACTTGCCCTCCGCGTCGTCGCGGCTGTACCCGAACGTCATCTGAGTCAGATCGTTCGTGCCGAACGAGAAGAAGTCGGCGTGCTGCACGATCTGCGGCGCGGTCAGCGCGGCCCGCGGCACCTCGATCATCGTGCCGACACGGTAATTGACCTGGGCACGCAGGTCGCCGAGCATGCGGTCCGCGACCTCGTCGACCAGCCCGCGCATAATGCGCAGCTCGTTGGCGTGACCCACGAGCGGGATCATAATTTCCGGCGATACGTCGACGCCGTCGTTCAGGCAGGCCAGGGCCGCCCCGAAAATCGCTTCGATCTGCATGCTGTAAATTTCGGGGAACAGGATGCCCAGCCGGCAGCCCCGCTGCCCCAGCATAGGGTTCACTTCGTGCAGACCGCGGACTTTGCGGATCAGGAACTCCAGCTTCTGCAGCTCGGCATCCGGAACCGAAGCCCCGGCGCGAGCCGCCGTCAGCTGCGCATGGCGCGCCACAAGCTCCTCCAGATTCGGGAGAAACTCGTGCAGCGGAGGGTCCAGCAGCCGGATCGTCACGGGCAGGCCGGCCATCGCGCGGAAGATGGCGTCGAAATCGCCCTGCTGCATCGGCAGCAGCTTCTCCAGCGCGGCTCCGCGGGCCGCATCCGAGTCGGCCAGAATCATCTCCTGGACGATCGGCAGCCGCTGTGGGGAGAGGAACATGTGCTCCGTGCGGCACAGGCCGACGCCTTCCGCTCCGAAGCTGCGCGCTTTCGCCGCGTCTTCGGGATTGTCCGCGTTGGCGTACACCTTCATCTGCCGCACGTCGTCCGCCCACTGCAGCATCAGCTGAAGCTCGGCGGACATATCCGCTTCCTTGAGCGGCACTTCGCCGATCATGACGCGCCCGGTGGCGCCGTCGATCGTGAGCCAGTCGCCTTCGCGGATCGCTACCCCGCCGATGGAGGCCTGCTTCTCCTCGCTGTCGATGGCCAGCAGCTCGCAGCCGCATACGCACGGCTTGCCCATGCCGCGCGCCACGACCGCCGCATGGCTCGTCATGCCGCCGCGGGACGTCAGCACGCCTCGCGCCGCGAGCACGCCGTGGATATCTTCCGGCGTCGTTTCCGTCCGGACGAGAATGACGGCTTTGCCCGCACGGGCCCAGGCGTCCGCTTCGTCCGCCGTGAAAACGGCCTGTCCGCAGGCCGCCCCCGGCGATGCCGGAAGGCCCGTCGCCAGCGCGGCCGGAGCTTCGCTTTCATCCAGGCTCGGATGAAGCAGCTGATCCAGGTGCGAAGGCTCTACGCGGAGCAGCGCCTCTTCCTTCGTCAGGATGCCCGCCTGGACGAGCTCCACGGCGATTCTCATGGCCGCTTGAGCCGTTCTTTTGCCGTTGCGCGTCTGGAGCATGTAAAGCGTCCCGTTTTCAACGGTGAATTCGATGTCCTGCATATCCGAGTAATGCCGCTCCAGCAGCTCCGCCATCCCGACAAGCTTCTCGTAAACGGCGGGCATGTCCCCCGCCAGCTTGGCGATCGGCTGCGGCGTGCGTACGCCCGCGACGACGTCTTCCCCCTGCGCATTCGTCAAATATTCGCCGAACAGGACTTTCTCTCCCGTGCTCGGATTGCGTGTAAACACAACGCCCGTGCCGCTTTCTTCGTTAAGATTGCCGAACACCATCGCCTGGATGTTGACGGCGGTTCCCTGTTCGTCCGGGATTCCGTTCAGCCGGCGGTAAATTTGCGCGCGCTGGTTATTCCAGGAGCGGAAAACCGCTTCGACGGCCAGCCGGAGCTGCTCGTAAACGTCCTGCGGAAACGGAACGCCCGCTCTTTTCAAAATAAGCGCTTTATACGTGCCGATCAGCTCCTGCCAGTCCTCCGCCCGGATATCCTGGTCGGAATCCGTCCCGGCGGCCTGTTTCAGCGCGTGAAGTTTTTTCTCGAACCAGGCCCCCTCGATTCCGAAAACGACGCTGCCGAACATCTGGATCAGGCGGCGGTAGCAGTCATAGGCGAAACGCGGGTTTTTCGTGGCGGCGGCCAAGCCTTCCACCGTGTCGTCGTTAAGGCCCAGGTTTAGAATCGTATCCATCATGCCCGGCATGGACGTCACCGAACCCGAACGGACCGAGACGAGGAGCGGCGAAGCCGCGTCCCCGAAACGCTGTCCTTTGCGCTGTTCAAGCTCCGCCATCGCTTCGCGCACTTCCGCGAGCAGACCGTCCGGCAGCCGGCTTTCTATATAGTAAGCTCTGCAAGCTTCCGTAGTCAGAGTGAACCCCGGGGGAACGGCAAGCCCCGCCCGGGTCATTTCGGCCAAATTGGCGCCCTTGCCGCCAAGAAGTCCCGCTAGTGATTGATTTCCCTCATAAAAATGCATCAGCCATTGCTTGCTCATTGTGTCCCACTCCCTCTTTGTCTACGGCTGCCCGGCAGGCGCCATCTTTACATTGCGTGTAATACAAGGTCACTTTCTCCGTATCCAATTCCCCGACGATCTCGTTGCACCATTTGCAGAGCAGAGTTCCCAGCATGACGTCCGATTTCGCCTTGCTCATTGTTTTCATCGCTCCTCTGTGATTGGTTGTTGGTTCTTAATGAAGATATATGACGTCATAATCCCGTTCATGATGAAATCCCTTTCATTCTTTTAAAAAAGAGGAAAGTTCGTCCCATCATGTGCATAACATGCAGCATTTGGGCTGCACATTTCAAAATAATCCTCAAACAAGGATTGATTTCACTTATTTTATATCATATATTATTATATAGTACAACACATAAATTCAAATATGAGTCACATTAAACATGTGGAGGGAAAACAGAAGATGCAGAGAGAACTGTCTTTGGAAATCGTACGTGTGACGGAAGCCGCCGCTCTTGCGGCCGCCCGCTGGATGGGACGCGGGGATAAAAACGAGGCGGACGGCGCCGCAACCGCCGCTATGAGGGAGTCGTTTCGTTCCGTTTCCATGAAAGGAACCGTCGTGATCGGCGAAGGCGAGATGGACGAGGCGCCCATGCTCTATATCGGGGAGAGCGTAGGCAGCGGGGACGGACCGGAAGTCGACATTGCCGTAGACCCCGTGGAAGGTACGGAGCTCGTTTCCAAGGCGCTCAACAATGCCCTCGCGGTTATCGCGGCCGCAGATAAAGGCAAACTCCTGCACGCGCCCGACATGTATATGGAGAAGCTGGCCGTCGGACCCGCGCTCTGCGGAAAGCTGAGCCTGGACGAGCCGCTGGAGAAGACGCTGCGATCGGCGGCCCGCCTGCTCGACAAGAACATCGCCGATCTGACGGTGTCAATTCTCGACCGCGAACGCCATGCGGAGCATATTGCCGTGCTACGCCGCGTCGGCGTCCGGCTCAAGCTGCTCAGCGACGGCGATGTGGCCGGGGCGATGGCGCCGGCGTTCCCGGAATCCGGCGTCGATCTCTACATCGGCTCCGGCGGTGCGCCGGAAGGCGTGCTGGCCGCGGCCGCGCTGCACTGTCTGGGCGGCGAGCTACAGGGCCGCCTCATGCCGTCCGGCGAAGAAGACGCGGCGCGCTGCCGCGCGATGGGCATCGACGATCCGGCGAAGCTGCTGCGCCTGCCGGATATGATCGGCGACGACGATGTCATCTTCGCCGCAACGGGCATTACGCCGGGCGATTTCCTGGGCGGCGTGCGTTTTCTCTCCGCGGAGCGGGCCGAGACGCACTCCATCGTCATGCGCGCGAAAACGCGGACGATCCGGTACGTCCGCTCGATTCACCATCTGCCGAGCAAGCCGGTGGCCGTGGCGGTGGTGGGCTAGGTTTAAACGGGTTTCGGGCTACGGGCTACGGGCTACGGGTTTCGGGTTGCAGGTTTCCACTTTCGCTCCCGGCTGACGTACGACTCTCCAGGCGAGGATGCCCGGCAGCGGCACCGGATGCGAAACAACGATACGGGAAGCTTGACGATTGCTCTCTCTCCGATTCCCGGTGGCCGGTGCAATCCCTCTACTCCTGACAGGAACGCCCCTCCCTTGCACCAATAAACATCAAAAAAGGACGCGATCTGATGATCCGCGTCCTTTTTGATGTGTCCGGCTGCTGCCGGCGAAAAAATCGGCCGTTTTTCTTGTTCGATCCAGGCGAAAACAATCCCCGTTTCTCATCCGTCATAGAACCGCCGCAGCTTCCGCCCAAGCGGCCTTTCTATTATCGTCTACTGCCGCCGCTGGCCACGCCCTGCTTATAAACGCCGAACACCTCCCTGAAATCGCGGAATCCGATTTCAGGGAGGTGTTCGGGATGCCAGGCATCGCCCTAAGTCCGAAACAGCGGAGGAGCTTCACTCCCCTTCTGCCGGACCTGCGGGACTTTATGCCGCGGCCGTTTACTTCGACGGCTTAGCCGTTACCTTATAACCGGCTTTGACCGTGACGGAAGCTTTCGCTTCGGTCATGACGGCCGGATACATTTTGTCCGGGTCGGGCTTGCGCAGCGTGTAGTAGGCTACGGCTTCCGAATCCGACACGTAGTCAACCCGGTCAATGGTAATGCTGTAGCCCGGGTTAGGCTGAAGACCGCGGGAGAGCGTTACCTTGTTAAGCTCATCGCTCTGTTTCTCCACGATGACCTTGACCCCTTCTTCCTCGGAAGGAGCTGTCGCAAGATCCTCCGCTTTGCTGTGCTTGGCGACGAATTCCATCGCGTTATAAGCCATTACAGCCGCTTCGCCGCGGGTAACGGGCTTCTTCGGATTGAATTTCGACGCATCGTCCAGCTTGGCGATCTTGGTCAGGAGCAGAACCTGAATCGCGTTCATGCTGCCTGGCGTTACTTCTGCCTGATCCGCGATGTTCACGAACATGTTCACAACCGGATAAGGACCTGTTTTCTCCACCGCGGCATGAAGCCATTCGGCAAACTGCTCCCGTGTCAGCGTCTGCTGGGGATCGATATCCCGGCCGATCGGAAGACTGTTCATAGCGGCAATGATGAACGAATCTGAATACCAGACGTCATCCTTGGCTTTCGTGAAGCTGTCGCTCGCTTTGGGCGCGCGGACGAAACGGATTTTTCCCAGATTCAAATCAAGTGCTTTAACGATCAATTGTACGCCCTGAGCCGCCGTCATCGATGTATTCGGTGCAAATCGGTCGCCGTCCATTCCTTCAACGATTCCTTTCTCTTGCAGAGATTGAATGGCCGCCTCATCGGGACTGCCCTTCAAATCGGAAAACGCGAAGGCCGAGGAACCGAGCGAGAACACGAGCAACGAGGCCAACAGGACGATATTCGTCATTTTTTTCATAATGTTCACCTCCACTCTTTCTGACGAGCCGTTCATGCGATATGTTGCATCTCTTTTACCTATTTTAACCGATTTCATAAATTCCTTCTATAGATAAAGGAGCGGCTTTCGACAAAAAGAATGGAGGACATCCGGCTCTTAACGGACTCCCTTTATAACGTCGCCCTGCTTGGGCGCGGCTCCCCCCTCGAAACGGATGCGGACCGACTTCGACCCGGACAAATCCGCTCCGTCCGCAACGTGAAAATGGATGTGGGGCTCGCTCGTATTGCCTGAGTTACCGACACGCCCTAGAAGCTGGCCCCGTTCGATTTTGTCCCCGGGTTTTACCGTGATCGTGCCTTTTTTGAAATGGGCCAGAAAGCTATACTCTCCGTTCCCGTGATCGATGACCACGTGATTGCCGGCGGGATTGTTCTCGTCGGTCTTGCCGATTTCGTTATCCGGTTTGCCGTTCTCCACCGCCTTCACGATTCCGGGAGCCGGAGCCGTCACTTCCTGGTTGTACGCATAGTAACTCTCCAGCTTGCCCGGATCGCCCGTGTAGCTGGAAGTTCCCTTGATTTGCACAAGGTCGTAGGCGTACCGCTGGGATTCATGCTCGTAATGGTAATTCAGAAGCACGTTCGTTCCGCCCCAGAACACGGTCCACTCCCCCCGGAAAGGAAGGGAAAATTCCGTGCGGCTGAATGCTTCGTCCGAAGCCGGATACGTCTTGAGAGGCACGAATTGAAGCCCCCGGATGATCCCCTTGCCGTCGATAGCGGCCGTCAGCCCTTTTTGCCCGGACTCGTCCGTCCATACGTAACGATCCCCCTCCCCGAGAGGCAATTTGCTCTGAAGCTTATACGCGCGGACGTCTTTATTGAAGTCCCCGGCCAGTTCGCTTAACTGCTCCAGACTCACGTCTTTCTTGAATTCAGGGCTGAAGCGGCTGTAAATCTCTTTGATTTTCCCCTGCAAAAATAGGGCCGCAAGGTTATCCGGCTCAAACTTCGCCTCTTTCTCCGCTTCCGGCGAAGCTGCCAGGGGCGCAGGTGAAACGGCCGAGGAAGGCTCCGTCCCGCCGCAGCCGGCAAGTCCCGGAAGCAGCAGCAGTACCGCTGCCATCCCCCAGATCGTCGTTGTTCGTTTCATTTCTCCCTCTCCTTTACGATTTTTTTAAGAACTCGGAGCCTCTGTCTCGTCTGTCTGCTCCGGCACGTTTAGCGTACCATGCGGACATTACCTCAGCCGAAATGCCGCATTACCGGAAGCTTATTTTCAAAACCTTCCTCTTCCTCGTTCGTTAAGGTTCCGTTAAGGTGTTGTTTCAGACGGGTTCACCCGATCGTGATATGATGGGAACAAGATTGGAATAAAGGAGCGGTTTTGTATGAAAGAAGCCCGGCTGTTGATCGTCGACGACGAACCGGCTCTCTTGCATATGCTGGAGAAAGTTCTTGCCAAAGAAGGTTTTACGCGGATTAATACCGTCTCAACCGCCGAGGAGGCTCTGGAGGCCTGCAAGCGGCAGACGTATGATCTGATTGTTCTGGATGTCATGCTCCCCGGAAAAAGCGGTTTCGATATTTGCCCCCTGCTGCGGGCCGAAACGGATGCGCCGATTCTTTTTCTGACCGCCAGGGGCTCGGATCTCGATAAACTGACCGGTTTCGCCCTGGGGGGAGACGATTATGTGACGAAGCCGTTCAACCCTCTGGAAGTAGCGGCACGCGTCAAAGCCCGCCTGAGACGAAATGTCCGAACCGCGCCGGAAACCGGGGGTCCGAGAGCTGCCTATTCGTCGGCGGAAGAAACTCCCGAACACTATGACTACGGACGTTTCCAAGTTCATGTGCAGGCCGGGGAACTCCGGGTG
The DNA here is from genome assembly GCF_041260495.1 of Paenibacillus sp. RC84. Lineage (NCBI taxonomy): Bacteria > Bacillati > Bacillota > Bacilli > Caryophanales > Paenibacillaceae > Paenibacillus > Paenibacillus sp. RC84. The sequence goes on along the minus strand of NZ_JBGBYL010000011.1, from coordinate 235,887 downwards.
CAGGATCAAAGCCTGCCGTGTCCGGCGCTCGTGTTCCAACTGCTAGTGTTTCTGTGCCGTCATCCGAACCGGATTTTCAGCAAGCAGCAGCTGTATGAGCAGGTATGGGGAACGGACAGCTACGGGGACGACAATACCGTGATGGTGCATATTCACCGCATACGCGAAAGAATCGAGGAAAATCCCGGCGATCCCCGCTTTCTCGTGACTGTGCGCGGACTCGGCTACAAGCTTGTACGCCCGGCGGCCCCGCAGGAGGTACGCGTACCGTGACGGTCCGAAAACGGCTGATTCTCCGTTTTGTCATCCAGCTTGTCACTGTGAGCGGTTTTATTCTGCTGCTGATCGGCGGAGCCGTCGCCTACATGCTCACCGGCATGGCGAAGCTCGAAATGAACCGTGATTTCAGCAAAGCCGGCATGTCCATGCTCGTCCAATCGGTCCGGACAGAGAACGGGAAGCTGATCTTCGACGAGGCTCTGCTGGACAAAACGCTCCGGTTCGGCGGCTGGCTGCAGGCGGTGGACGAAACCGGGGCGGTTATCCAGTCCTACGGGACGCCTGCCGACGTTCCGGCACAGTACGAGCCCGGGCAATTTATCGATTACTGGACGGGAAATAAGCCGTTCCCTTATTCTCTTTTTCTCTGGATCGAAGAAAAAGACGGCCGGACCTATACGCTGCTCTACGGAAAACGCAGCGTCGAAAACGTTCTGCTGGACGAGATTCTCGCCGCAGGTCCGCCCGGAGACAAGCAGCCGGAGATACCCGCTTCCATCCGGGAGCGGCTGGACCGATCCGGCGCCGTTCTCCAGCTTCTCGACCGCAGCGGCAAGGAGCTCGCTTCGTACAACCGGCCGGATTCGATCCCCGCGGTCTATACGCTGCAGGATCTGGCGCTCCGCCGCCAATACAGCGAGCGTTACGGGTTCGCCTCCGCTTCTCGCAGCCTGGAGGACGGCCGCACCTGGATCGTCCATGCCCCCGCGCGCGGCGCGGAGCAGAACGTCTTCCCGGCTACGGAAGCGCAGGTCATGCTCACGGCATTCGTCGGCCTGGCCGCCGGGCTGCTTGTGCTGCTCGTCGGAGCGGCGTTCTGGTACGGTCACCGCTTCGGCACGCCGATCGTGCATATCCTCGCTTGGCTGCACCGGCTCAGCCGGGGTGAATATACGGAGCCGGGCGCGGCGAAAGGAAGATCGGGGAGCCGGCGCAGGGACGGGCGCCTGAAGCGGCGCTACCGCCTTTACGGCGATGTGATGCAGTCAATGGAGCATCTGTCCGACGCTTTAAGCTCCGCCGAGGAAGCCCGCGAGCATCTGGAGCGGACGCGGGACGAGTGGATCTCCGGCATCTCGCACGATTTAAAGACACCTCTGGCTTCCATCAAGGGGTATGCCCATATGCTCGAAACGCCCCACTACACGTGGACGGAACGGGAAATCCGGGAATTTGCGGCTATCATCAAAGATAAGGCGGATTTTATGGATGAGCTGATCGGCGATCTCAGTCTGACTTTCCGTCTCAGCAACGGCGAGAGGCCCCAGGCCGCGGAACAAACCGAACTCAACGAATTCGTGCGCCGCTGCATTCTGGGGGTTGTGAACGATGCGGAGTTCGCCCACGCCAACGTGTCGTTCGAGCCGGAAAAAGAAGCGCTTGTCCGTTCCGTTGACCGGCAGGCGCTCCGTCGCATCCTCGACAACCTCGTTGCCAATGCCGTCCGCCATAACCCTCCGTCCACGCAGATCCGGGTAATCCTTCGGGAAGCGCCGGAGGGAGGCGCTTCTTCGCCAGGAGGGTTCACCCTTCGAGTCGAAGATAACGGAGTCGGCATGGATAAGCAGACACTGGGCAAGCTGTTCGACCGCTATTACCGCGGGACGAACACGGAAGGCACCACCCGCGGGACCGGCCTCGGCATGGCGATCGCCAGGCAGCTGGCTTTGCGACTCGGCGGCTCCATTGCGGCGGAAAGCGAGCCGGGACGGGGGACGGCCGTAACGGTGACGCTGTAGGAGCGGCAGTCACGGCTAAAGCCGCGGGGCCGCGACAGCGGCGCAGGCGGGTGGCGCAGCTGGGCGACGCGAGCGGGCCGGCAGCGCAGGACTGCGCCGCTGCGGGAGTGTCCGTCGGGCGCCACGCCAAGGGCCCCGGGGCGACATGCCTGCGGCTCACGCGTCGGCGATGGTGCGCAGGCGAGCAGGCCGCGCGAGCCGCAGCCGTTGACGCCGCTGCGCAACCGCCCCTGCCGCGCGGCAAACAAAAAAAGCCTCTGACAAAGGAGATGCGCATACAACGCATCGGTCTGTCAGAGGCTTTTGTACATACGTACGGCTTATATCGCGGTGGCGTCTTTTTTACGTGCGGAACGTTCCCGGTACAGAAAAAACTGCTCCAGGACGATACAGACGAGCATACCCAGCACAAGCCCGTTGTTGGCTACTGTGCGGACCAGACCCGGAAGCTGGGCAATCGCCGAAGCGGGAACGAACAAGCTGCCGATGCCGATCATAAGCGACACCCCGATAATAAAATAATCGCGGTCGCCGCCCTTGAGCGAATGATATTCGCGCAGCGCGAGGCCGATCATCGAAGCGAACGGCACGAAGATGACCGCATAGCCTACCGGCATCGGAAGGGAAGTGAAAATGGCCGTGACCGGCGGGAACAGGCTGATCAGCACCATGCCGGCGGAGGCCAGCACAAACGGCAGCCGCTGAACCAGCCCCGTCGTCAGGATGAAACCCGCGGTTCCGGAAATCGGCACGCAGCCCATCGCGGAAAACAAGCCTCCGAGCGCCGTCGAGACGCCCATCATCAGGCTGGTGCGGTTGTAGTTCACGGGGGCTGCGGCCGCGTTTTTGTCGCCGGATACTTTTTCCACGACCTGAATGCTTGCAATGAGGTTCGCGAGCAGCAGCAGACCGATCAGGACGGACGTCGGCAGAATGCCCGCATCCCACTGGGGAAGTCCCCACTCGAAAATTCCCGGCAGGGCGAACGCCGCATCCGAAGCCGGCACGTCCGGCGCGATACCCAGCAGCATAAACAGGACCCAGCCCGTCAGCAGCGAAAGCAGAATCGAGTAATTCCGGAGAAAGCGGCTGCGGGTCCGCGGCAGGAGCATCGAAAGCAGAAGCACGGCGAAAGCCGGCAGGGCAACCCGAGAATCCACGGCATCCTGCAGGTAGCCGATTCCAAGCAGTCCTTTCATAAAAGAGCCGCTGAGCTGGGCGACCAGAATCAGCAGGTACGTGCCTGTAACGAGAGGCGTGAACAGCTTGCGGATTTTTCCGATCCACCCCAAGGCACCGAGCAGCAGGAACAGCGCCCCCGTCAAAAGCATGCCCATTTCAAGCTGGCGAAGACCGTCCGCGAGCGCCAGGGCACCCGAAGAGATCAGGCCCGCGTACACAACGAAAATACCCCACCACAGGCCGGCGGGGCCTTCCATCATCGGCAGTTTGTGGCCAAAAAGCGTTTGCAGCAGGGCGGAGACGCCGATCAGCAGAAAAGTCCGCTGCATAAACGTCGCGATATCCGCGGGCGGCAGGTGCAGCGCATTGCCTACGGCAAGCGGAGCGACCAGGCTCCCGGCCAGAATAAAGGCCAGCCACTGAATCGTAGAAAAAAACAATTTCATCGGAACAAGACTCCTTGTCGGGCTCGACTATAAACAAATCTTTACAGTCTTAAGGTATGTTAAAAAAATAATCATATCCCACCCGGACAAAGTTTGGCAAGAAATCGGAAAAAAACTTTTTGCCGGGTCATAGACGAGTCCGTCCGTATTTGAAATAGAAATTTCACGGGAAGTTAGCCGATTGACAGAGGGGTCTTTTTTAGTGTACATTAATTTTAGTACCTGGTACTAATATCAACTACTATAGATTGATGAGGTGATCGGATGAACTCGAAAGCACGAATTGCCGCGGTCGGCAGCTATGTTCCCGAGAAAAGATTGACGAACTCCGACTTGGAGCGCCTGGTGGAAACGAACGACGAATGGATCGTCCAGAGAACCGGCATGCGGGAAAGACGGATTGCCGCTCCCGGAGAATACACGAGTCACATGTGCATCTCCGCCATCGATAACATGATCGCCGAATATGGGGTTTCTCTGGAGGATGTGGATCTGATCCTGACGGCGACCAATACGCCGGATCTTCCTTTTCCGACGGTATCCTGTCTCGTACAGGCGCACTTCGGCATCCCGTCCACGGGCGCTCTCGACCTGAACGCGACCTGCGCGGGCTTCGTTTACGCGCTTCATACGGCGAACGCTTTTATTACGGCGGGCCTGCACCGCAAAATTCTCGTGCTCGGCGCCGATCACATGTCGGCCATTACCGACTATACGGACCGTACCACGTGCATTCTGCTCGGCGACGGTGCGGGGGCCGCTCTCGTTGAAGCTGCGGAGGGCGGGGCTCCCGGCGCTTTCCTTGGGCACCATCTGGGATCGGACGGTACGGGCGGCGTGCATTTGTACCGATCCGGACTGGCGGACCGTCTCGGGGAGAAGATCTTGGAGGGTGCCGGGAAGCTTGTCCAAAACGGCCGGGAAGTGTACAAATTCGCCGCCGGCACGGTCCCCAAGGGGGTAAGCGCACTGCTGGATTCGGCCGGTATGGCGATGTCCGAGGTAGACTGGTTTATCCCGCACAGCGCTAATCTGCGCATTATCGAATCCGTCTGCGAGCGCATGGATTTCCCTGTCGAGAAAACGCTGTACAGCCTGGAGTATTACGGCAATACCTCGGCGGCCACCATTCCGCTGTCGCTTCATATGGGGTTGAAAGAAGGCAAAATCAAACCGGGCGATCTGCTGCTTCTTTATGGCTTCGGCGGCGGACTGGTACATGGCGGACTGCTCGTGCGCTGGGGATGAGAAACCCGCTGCCTGCCGCATCTGCCGCATCTGCCCCTTCTTCATCCTCATCTGCCGTCAGACCGGCGCAGCGCCCGCTTCCGCACCAGCTCAAGCTCTAGCGCTTTTGCTTGCGCGTCCGCTGGCTCCTGCTCTTGCCCCCGCTTTCCCGCTCACACCGGCGCGCTATGCCGACGCAAGCGGCGGCTCCCGCTCCCGCCGGGCTCAACCGGCCGGCGCGGAAGCCGCCGCTCCTTCAGCGTTTCCCCCGGGCTCTTCCGCGCCGGGGCAGACAAGCGCCCGCGTGCCCGACCGGACCCGCTGCCGCGTGTTCAGCCACGGCTCCGCGGCGGTCTTCGACCGGCGGCGGCGCGGCTGCAGCAGCAGGTCGATTTTGCGCTGCAGCACGAAATGATAGGCGGCCAGCGTCTGAAGAAGCCCGCTGGCCGCGGAATCGGGCCGCCGGCCGCCGGGAAACTCCCCCGGCTGAAGCAGCAGATCGGCGGGCTGATTGACGCCCGCCGTAGCCGCTTCTCCGCAAGAGGAGTCCGCGTCCGGCACAGCGGCTCCCGGCAGTGCGGCCGCCGCCTCGGTTACGCGCATCATTGCCCGCTGGCTGCGGGCCAGAGCCTGCAGCATCTCGAGCTTCCAGGCATCCTCCGTCAGGCGCGGGTTCATTTGTTTCCGCCTCCGAGCAAATCGGAGTAATCGCCCATACCACCGCCCTGATTTTCCTGTTCCCCGATTACAATCTGCAGATGCTTGCCAAGCGACTGTTCCATTCTCGTCATCGCCTCGATCAGCTCGATCAAACCGTCGTGAACTTCCAGCGGCTGCTGCACTTGATCCTGATGCGTGGCAAACTGCTGCGCCGTCAGATGACTGCATATCCACGCTTTCGATTTCTCGGCTTCCGCCGCCTTCGCTTCCAGTATCGACGCGATACTCACCTGCATTTGCGCCACGGACTGGAGAATCCGTACATAGGAGACTTCCCTGCTCACAAGCTCCGCCCGCCTTTCTTTTTCATGCCTTGCGTACTCTGCCGTATCCGCCCTCCGCCTCTTTATGCTTCGGCTTTCGGCATACTTCCGACGTCCGTCTTTCAGCTTACGGCTCCCGTCTTCCGGAGGCTATTCGTTCTCTTCGCGGCTTTCCAATTCCTTCACGGCGAGCCCGAGGTTGGTCGCCAGCGCTTCCTCCAGATCCGCGAGCGAGGACAAGTAACTCGTCACATTCCGTGTGACGTTAACCGATTGGTTCATAAGCGTTTCGATATCCGCAAACGCCGGGTTCTTATCCGGAATTTGACCGATCAATCCCGCCATATGCGCGGCTACCTCGCTTTTATAGTGAAGAATTTTGGCGAGCTCCAGATGGGATCTGGAAATATGCCGCACCAGCGTGTCTTTTTCGCGCTCCATCCCGTACCTCCTTTCCTGTACCATCCGAATTTCTTTATTCAAAAGTATATGCACGGAGAACCGCCGGTGTCCGCGGACAAGCGACGGCGCTTGCAGTCGGACCGGACTCGGCGGACCCCGCTTCCTTAATTCCCGCTCAGATGCTTTCCCGTGAAGAATCTCCCGAAACGGACGGCTCCTCCGCTATACCCGGGGAGTCCGCACCCGCAGCGTAACCCCGGCGGCGCCAGTTGTCCGGATAGAAAAGCCGCGGACCGAGCCTTTCCATGGCGAGTCCGAGCGCTTCCAGGTGGTCGGACGCCCGGCTCCGGTCCAGCCAGGCGAAAGGCCGGACGCCCCTCGCGGCCCGCGTATCCCCTCCGGAAAGCCGCACGGAAGAAACCGCGAGGCCTTCGATCAGAGCGGCTCCATGCGCCCTGGCGGGATGGGCAAGCTCCGCGCCGAGCTTCGTCACCGCCTGACGGGACAGAGCGTGGGGCAGCACGGTCAAGCTGTCCGCCTGCAAATCCCGTCGGCCCAGCGCGTAGTTGACGAACTGCTTCGCCACGACTTCGGGCGGGCGCTTGTGAAAGAGAGGCAGCTCCGCGGAAACGCCGCACAAGGCGGCATCGCTCCCTCTGGCGATCACACCGGCAAGCGCCGCTATTTCCTCCGCCGCAGAAGACACGGACGCATCCAGGAACACCAGGATATCGCCTTCCGCCGCTTCCGCTGCCGCCGGCCTTTCTTCTCCGCCCCCGGATGCGATCCCGGCGGACACGCCTCCCGCGCCAACAAGCTTCACTTCCGCTCCAAGGCGCGGGGCCGCAAACGATTGAACCAGCTGCGGGGTAACCGCCTCGTCACGCGAAGCGATAATTACCTCGTGCAGAGCCAGCCTCTCCAGCTCCCCGAGCAGTCTCAGCAAGGGCGAATCCTGCACAGCGAAGGCTTCCGGTCCCGCGCCGTGTAAAAGAATGACGGCGGAAACCCGCTGATCCGAAGGAAACGGAAACCAGCCCTTGTCCGGCAGCCCCGCTCTCTCGCAATAGCCCTGCGCAAAAGCCGACGCGGCAGCCGCATATTCCGGTCCCGCGGGATTCAGACCGCTCAGCACTCCGCCGTGGCGGGCCCAGAGATCGTTCATCTGTCTGCGCGCCGCCGCTTCGTCCGTCCGGCAGGAGCCCGCTTCGTCTCCGTCTACGGAAGCGGACCGGACCGGTAAGCCTGCGGCCAGCAGCCCCCCCAGTCTCCGTCCGGCTGCCGCAAGCTCGGCAATCCGCCGTCCCTTCAGGGACGTTCCCGCTTTTGCCTTCGCGCCGGTTTTCCCAGAACTTCCGCTGCGGGTCCGCATCCGGTTTCGCGGCTTCTGCCCTCTCGCTGTGCCGGACGGCTTCTTCTTAGTCGCCAGCCGCTTCATCCGCTCCCTCCTTCCCTGTCTCTGTCCGGAGAGGCTCGGCCGCCCCTTCCGAAAACGCCGCGGCCTCGATCCAGGCATGCAGCGCTTCCAGGTGATCGCCTAGGATCAGATCCCCCACGGGATCCCTTCCGGCGCTTTTTCTCCTCCTGGGATTCTTGGCTCCCACGGCCGCATATACCGCGGCCTTGACGTTCAGCCGCTTACGCAGCGCAAGCGCAAGCGCCTTGGGCGGGACGGCGAGCGCCTCCGCCCCGATCTCGCTTATCGCCCTGCGGCTTAACGCGTGCGGAATCGTCGTCAGCGACGTTCCCGCCAGGTCCGGCCGGTCCAGCATGGCGGTCAGCGCATGCTTGGCAAGGATAACGCGGTGGACGCTGTCGCGCTTGACCGGGCCGATGTAGGTGTTCATGGCCACATCGGCCCCGTTCTCCACGGCTTTGACGAAAGCCGAGAGCTTTGCGGCGGGAATCACGATATCCCCATCCGTAAAAAGCACAATATCGCCTCGGGCCGCCCGCGCTCCGACGGCCCTGCCGACATCATGGCCGAGCGCCGTATCGAACGCGATCATCCTCGGCCCCATTTTCTCCACGATACGGCGGGAACCGTCCGTAGAGCCGTTTACTACGGCTATTACCTCCACGCTCGGATGAACGCGGTACGCTTCCCTTATGACAGCCGCAAGAGACCGCCGCTCGTTATAGACCGGAATCACCACGGACACTTTCGGAGCGGGATCGTTGCGGTACGTGTGCAGGCTTCTTCCGCCCCTGCTTTGCGCAGGCGTTGTCTTCCGTCTCTTCTTCACCTGCCGCTCACCTCCGTCCCCTTCTCTGCGGCATCTTCTGTCATATCGTATGGGCCGGGTCGCCGGATCGGGAGGGCGGATGTGGAGACTCGCAAAAAAAAGGGCTGTCTTTTCCGCAGGAGTAGGCGGGGCCATGCCCTTTGAAAAGAGCCTGAACACCTGCCGTGCAGGACCGGCAGCGAACTGCCGGCACAACCCCCTGAGAGCGGACGGCTCTGTAGGGACCGCCGGTCCCCGGGTTCAGCCCAGGCTGACGTCTTTGAAAAGCGTATCCCAGCAATCCGGGTTGATGCTGTAGCAGCCGACCGCGCACGTCCGGGGGAGGGGCCACTGCAGGTCTGTGATGCCGTCGGTGTTGCTGTGATTGATCAACAATACCCGGTAATCGTAATTCACCAGCCCGTTCAGCACCCGCTCCAGCTCCCGCGCCTCCTCGTAAGACGCGTTCGTGCGGACAAACAGCAGCCGCTTACCGTACGTCAGGTAATGCAAGGTCCGGTAGATGCGGCGGTCAAGCTTGCTCCTGAATTCCGGATATGAAGCCAGATGGAAAATATGATTTTGATTTTGCGGAAAATCATGAGCTGAAATAATCCGGGATTTTCTATCTTTAACCAGAAAATTGCCGCCTGCGTAATCGACCCCGATCGCTTTCAGATTGGGGAGCTCCATAAAGCCTTGGAATCTGTTTTCCAGTACCCCGCTTATGTCTTCCAATTCGGATATCATCCAGTCGAATACACCCGAAAACGAACGCAGGTTCATTCTTTTCAACTGAATGGAAGGGGTACAATTCTCTCCCAAGCTGTAAATCAAATCGTATTTTCCGGCTATCCCGCTTAAATCCATGGACGCCACGTCTCCCTTCTACCGCGCCTTATTTCAAGCTGATATCGGCAAAAAAAGTATCCCACCAGCGGTCGCTGTTAAAATTCCAGATATCCGCATAGGGAACCTGGACGGCGCACGTATGCCGCAGCGGCCAGTCTAGCTCGACCAGGCCCGGTACCTGTTCATATTCCACCAGCAGGATCTTATATTCATGCGCGACAAGCCCGTTCAGCACTTGCTCCAGTTCGGCCGTCTCCTCGTACGTTCCATGCATGCGAATGAACAGGATCCGCTTTTCCTCGCTTAATTTTTTTAAAAACCGGTTAATCCGGCGGTTCAGCTTTTCCTTGAATTCTCCGTAGGTGAAAAGCTGTTCCGGCGAATTCCGGTTCACCGGGAAATCGTGGACGGATATGACGCCGTATGCGGAATCCTTCACCTGATAATTCGGCTGAAGGGTAACCGGCTCCACCACGCTCATATGGGCAAGCTCCATGAATCCGTCAAACCGTCTGCCCAGCAGCCGGTTCACGTCCGCGAGCGAATCCGACATCATCCAATCCAGCACCCCTGCGGAAGAACGCAGGCCGTGCTTTTCCATTTGAATCGCCGGCAGGCAGTTTTGTCCAAGGCTGAATACGGAGTCGTAGCTCCCCGCCAAGTCTTGTAAACGCATCGTACTCCCTCCTTTTGGCATCCTCTTGTATACAATGCGCGAAGGGGACGTTCAGCGTGGACCCCCGTCCTTGCCCGGAAAAATGGACGCGCACATCCAATCCCCCGCCGCGTCCCGGCATACTCTGTTAGAAAGGATGTGAGCTGCGAGCATCCGGGACACGGAGGTAAACGTCATGTACAAGTACTATCAGAAGGTGGAAATAGATCCGCATACCCATGCGCTGCCGCTTCAAGCGGGCGATCAGGAAGTGTTCCTGTGCCCCCTCTATTTGTACGGAATTACGCCGGGCATCCGGATTCTTTTTAAGGTGAGCATCGCCTGGAGCAACCCCGTCACTTACGACATCGGTGAGCTGGAAATCAAAATACGCCGCGACCATCCGGGCGGACCTGTTGTCGAGAGCAGCGAAGATTCGCGCTTCCGCGGGGGGACGGCCAAGATGGAAGGGGAAGACGAAGGGGGCGCGGCCGAAATCGCGGTTTATTACCTGACCGTGCGTTCGCCCGGAGGCAAAGCGCTGATCGAAGGCCCGATTGTGTTCGAGGGATTTGTTCTTGAAGAGGACTGACTCCCGTGAATTGGTTGTTTTTACCGGGCTACTTGTCCGTTTCGAAAGAGTCGGTGAGTGAATTTACTAATCTTGCAAGTATAATTTTTTCAGAAGGGGATGACATACCATGGCTACCATTTTGGACTATCAGACTAATGATGCTCTCATAGGCGGAGGTTCCCTGCCTTTTCCGGTGACGAATCCGCTGCTGGGCGGCGTCGAGCTCGAAATCGCCACGATTAACCTGACGCCTGCGGCGACTACCAATCTTCTCCGTTTCGAGGGAACGATCGGCTGGCAGCCCGACCTTCTTCTCCTCACTCCGCTGCTCCCGGTTCTGCAGGTCAGAATCCGTGTAGGCAGCCCGACGGGAACTGTCATTTACGAGACGGACGATTCGGCTCTGATCGGTACCGGCGTTCTGACGACCATCACGGACAACATTTTGACGGTTTCGTTCCAGCATTCGATTCAAGCTTCGGTCGTTCCGGCCGGATCGCAGTCCTACTTCTTGACCGTTGCCGTTCGCGGACTGGGCAGCATATCGATTCGCGGACCCGTTCACTTCGGGGCATTCGTTATCGCTCCGTAACGGGATCTTTTGCGGCAAAGGCAGACGGGATGCTATCCTGTCTGCCTTTTTTTGTATCTAGCGCTGCGGCTCAAACAAAAAAACCTCACATCTAATGCGAGGTTTTTTTGGCGTTTACTGGAATTTTTCTTCGTTATCGGCGTTTATCGGCGTTGTCGGAGACAATGGGTGATTACCCGCTTCCGCTAAAATCGTCCCCGGCTGTGTCCGGCCGCCAGATAGGCCTTTACGAAATGCTCCGTCATCCGGTCCAGGGACCAGCGCTCACAGCCCGATAAACGGGCGGCTTCGCCCATCTTCAACCGGAGTTCGTCGTCCGCAAGCAGCAGCTCCAGGTGGTAGGCCAGCGTATCGGTGTCCCCTACCATAGAGACAAACCCCGTCTCGCCGTGCGCGACCATTTCCGGCAGCCCGCCCGCATTGGAGACGACGGCCGGCTTGCCTGCCGTCTGCGCTTCCATGACGGCAAAGGGCTGGTTATCCTGGACGCTCGGGTGCACAAAGATATCCGAGAGCGCCAGGATGGCCGGCACATCTTCCCGGTGCCCGAGGAACTGGACAACGCCCTCAAGCCCGGCAGTCCTCACCTGAGCGATCAGCTCATCGCGTTTGTCGCCGTCGCCGACCAGCCAGCAGTGCCAGTCGGAGCGTCTTTGTTTCAATTTGTCCAGGGCAGCGATCAGAAAGTGAATGCCCTTGATCGTTTCCAGACGCGCCGGGCACACAATCAGTTTTTTCCCTTCCGGACGGACCATAGGCGTACCGGCGGCGAGCTTGCGCGCGAACGGCTCCATATCGAATCCGTAGGGCGATACTTCGATATGCCCGGCGGGTACGCCGTATTCCCGGGAGAGGACGTTTTTCAGCCAGTTGGAGGCCGTTACCGCCTTATCCGCCGCCATAGCGCCGTGATATTCGAGCGTGCGGTAATAAAGGTGCGCAAGCGGCCGCAGCGTCTCGGAATCCAATCTGCCGTCCTCGTCCAGCAAGATTTTGATCTCCCTTGCCAGAGATCCGTGAAGGCTGGCCACCAGACCGGTGCTTGGGGGCCTTACCCGGTTTAATGCGAGCGAGGCAATCACGTCCTGGGCATGGATGACGTCGTACTGCTGAAGTCCGAACGAAGCTGCGGCCAATTCCATGCAGTAGCGGTCCATTTCCACCCGGCGCACGAGCGGATCCTGATGAAGGACCGGCAGCGTGTTCCGGTTTAATTTTGCCTGAAGCATGTGCATCAGATCGTCTTTCATCACCTTTTGGCCGGTTCCGTAGATGTAATATTTGGGTTCGTCGGGTCCGTTTCCCATCAGATCGACCTGATGCCCCCAGTTTTCCAGCCGGTTCTTGAGCTGAAGCATGAACGGCCATACCCCGCCGATATGGGGAATCGGCCAATAGGTCGCGAGCAATATTTTCAAGAGCCTTCCCCCCGTTTCGCCTCTGTTTCCTTCTTTACCGGCGTCCCTGCAGCCCGCACCGTTTGCGCGGAGAACAAGCATCTTCTTTTATCATATGGACGGGATAACGGGATTGACATGGAGAGCGGCCTCTATCCTATAAAAAAGGCGGCGAAAACGTGGCGGACCGGCCGATTCGTCCGCTTGCGCCCGGACCTTCGCCCCCCTGCTTTCATACCATATGGAGGATACAAGCATAGAGAAAAGAGGTGCGTTATGAAAGCCTTAGTCACCGGAGGGGCGGGCTTTATCGGCTCCCACTTGGCGCAAGCGCTCGCGGACGGGGGCCATGAAGTCCATGTGCTCGACAACTTGTCGAGCGGAAGGGCCGAATGGGTGCCCGGCCAAGCCGTTCTTCATGTCCTGGAACTAAACAGCCCGGAGCTTCACGAGCTTGTCGAACGTATCCGCCCCGAAGTCGTGTTCCATCTGGCCGCTCAAGCCGACGTTCAGAGATCCATAGCCGATCCGGCTTTTGATGCGCAGGTCAACATTACCGGAACGGTGTCGCTCCTTGATGCTTGCCGGAAGTCGGCTGTGCGGCGGTTCGTCTTCGCTTCGACGTCCGGGGTGTACGGCGACAGCGTGTACGAAAAATTAACGGAGGATATCCCGGCCGCGCCCATTTCGTACTACGGTCAGTCGAAGCTTGCGGCGGAAGGGTATATCCGGATTTTTCACAAGCTGTACGGACTGCCTTATACGATTCTCCGGTACGGAAACGTGTACGGCCCGAGGCAGACGCCCAAAGGGGAGGGCGGCGTAGTCGCCGTGTTCCTGCAGCAGCTGCGCCTGGGGCAGCCCATCACGATTCACGGAGACGGCGGGCAGACCCGGGACTTCGTCTATGTCCGGGACGTGGTGGAGGCCAATCTGGCGGTCGCCGCATCTACGGGCTGCGGGCTCTACCATGTCAGCACGGGCCGGAGTACGACCATCCGGCAGCTGGCCGAGCTCATCCGCGAGACCCGGTCAGCGCCTGTTCCGGTCCTGTTCGGCGAAGCCCGGCCCGGCGATATCCGGCACAGCTGTCTGGACAACCGCCGGGTACGGGAAGAGCTGGGCTGGAGCCCCCGGTACCGCATCGCCGACGGGCTGCGGGAAACCTGCGCCGCGTTCCTGCCTTAAGCCGGCTGCGGTTTGCAGGCACCGGACGGAAGCCGACGCCGTGCCTGCGCCATGCCGCGTCGTTCCCGTACCGGTTCCTGCCGTGTCTCGCGGGTCTACGTACCGGTGCCATGCCATGCCGTCTCGGTCCGGTGCCGATACCGCGTCGTTGCCCGAAAAAAAGCCCCTGTATTCCGGATAATCCGGAATACAGGGGCTTGCTTTTTTGCGAAACAGTCAGCGGCTGTTCCAGATATCGTGGATAGCTTGGGCGAACGCATCCACACTTCTGGCCCACGGCCATTGATAAGAATCATACTGGCCCTGGAGAGCCAGACGGGCCCGCAGCTCCTTATCGTGGATCAGCCGGACGATGTCTGCCGCCAGCCGGTTCTGGTACCGGTAGGAAAGGAGGCAGTTGCGCTCGTGCCGCGCATAATCCGCATTCCCGCCCGAATACGTCGTGACGAGCGCCGCCCCGCATCTCATGGACTCCAGACCGGGCAGCGAACCGGAATCGTAGAGCGAAGAACTGACGTAGATATCGGTTTTGTTGTAGAGGTAGCGCAGCTCCTCGTCGTTATTGGGCAGGCAGAATTGAAAACTGCCCGTATCGCGAAGGCGCTGCAGACTCGGTGCGGTATGAAATTCGTCGGGGGGGCAGATCAGATTGATTTCCGTATCGGGATAATGGTGTTTGACGAACGCGAGCTGGCTGACCAGATAATCCTGGTCGCGGTGCCAGGCAATTCCTCCTTCCGAATTGCGAACGACAGCGGAAATTTTGACAGCGGGCGGGGTGGATTCCCGGAGGTTCAGATTTTGCATGAACGGTCCGAGTCCGATCGGAACGATATGTCCGCGGATGCCGTGATTGAGCTCGATCAGCTTCTGCTGCCACTCGGACAGTACGATAAGATGCGGCGTCGTATGATAGGTGGGGAACGTAATATGATCGTCCGGCAGAAAAGTCGGTTCGTAGCAAAGACTGAACCGGGCATGAACGCTCCGGTCTCGCGCGCTCGCTTCCACGCATGCGGGCACGGTCGTGTAGAAGTTGGAGATCACCACGTCTCCGGGCGGGATATCATCCGCGTCCAGCGTAATACTGTGACGGCCTCGGACAATCCGGGCCCGGATATCGAACTTGACTTCGGCATGAGCGGGCATCACGATGGTGACGTCATAACCGCGGTCCGCCAATCCGTTCGTAATTTCCGCCAGCATCCGCTGGGCCCCGCCGAAATTCAAGGTGAGGATAGGAAACACCAGCCTCATGCTTTTCCTCCTTTCATGGACACGCCAGCTGCACCGGTTCTCTACGAACCGGCGCCTACCCGTTCGGGTGGCTGTTCAAAATATGCTGGATAACCGGGTCCGGCATCCGGTAGTTGTCCGGGAGCCCGGCTCTGATCTGGTTCCACAGCTTGTAATCGACGAGATACTCGGGGTTAGACACTTGCACGGAAAAAAGCGAATTGTACAGGTCGCCCATCACATACACTTTCTCGCTCATGTTCCTTCTCCTTTCTGCCCCGCAGGGAAAATCAGGCTTGAGCGGCTTTGGCGATCGCCCTGCCGTATACATCGAGAAGCCGCTGAACCATCAGATCCATGGACCAGTGGACGGCCCCCCACTGCCCGGCTTCCCTGCCCATCGCTTCCCGCATAGCCGTGTTCTCCAGCAGCGTGTACAAGTGGGTGAACAGCTGCTGGCTGTTGCCCGACGGGAAGATAAGCCCCGTACGGCCGTGCTCGACCATCTCGGGTACGCCCGTGGCGTCGCTGACGACCGACGGCTTCCCTGCGAGCTGCGCTTCTATCAGCGACAGCGGCTGATTGTCTACATAGCTCGGCTGCACGAAGATGTCGGACTGGGCAAGCAGATAAGGCACGTCACTCCGCCTGCCCAGAAACTGGACCGTGTCCAGCAGCCCCAGCTCCGTACACTGCCGGTTCAGCTCCGCCTCCAGGTCGCCTTCTCCCACGATCCAGCAGACGAAATCGTCCCGCACCGTCCGGAGCAGGCCGACCGCTTCGATAAGCAGCGACACGCCCTTGATCGGGATGAGGCGGCCGGTGAAAATAATGGCTTTTTTCCCCGGCGGCTTATAGATCGGGGTAGCGGAGCTTTCCATCTGCGCATAGAAATCGCCCGTAGCGTACCCGTACTGGAACACCTCGACCTGATGCTCGGGAACGGAGTATTCCGTGGTCAGCAGGCGTTTCAGCCACTGGGAGGAGGCGATCGTAATATCGCTGCTCGTGGCGCCGAGATGCTCGATAGCCGACTGGAACCGCCAGATGAGCGACTCCCCCAGGTTGACGTTATTTTCCATCAGATGCAGCTTGATCTCGTGGGCCACCGAGCCGTGCAGGCTGGCGACGAGTCCCGTCCGGGGTGATTTGACCCGCCGGAAAGAACGCGTGGCCAGGACGTCCTGCGTATGAATCACGTCATATTGCTCCAGCCCGAAATAGGCGGCGGCCAGCTCCATGCACAAGGTGTTCATTTCAAAATGCGAAAGCCAGGAGCTGGAGTGAAGGACCGGATACAGCTCGGGGCTTATTTTCTTTTCCAGAAAAGGCCTTACCGCCTCTTTATGAAAAACACGGCCGCTGAACGGCATATGAAACACACTCTCATCTTCACTGTTGCCGAATACATCGACCTCGTGGCCGAGCGCCTCCAGCTTTTCTTTCATTTTGACCATAAGCGGCCATACTCCGCCCAAATGCGGTAACCGCCAGTAGGTAGCAAGCAGTATCTTCAAGAATGTCCCCTCTTTTCTGCGCGAGACTCACAAAGCTGCGTTCAGCACCGGCATGCCTTTATCCCTACACTATATGCGGCTATTCTCCTCCTTCACGGGTCGTTTGCCTCACCGGGCTCAAAATGTGTACGTGTCCATACGTCTGCGCGGCAATTTCATATACTGAACTATGCCGGATTGAACGGAAGGGAAGGTGACCATGTCCATTTACCTTTTTGACGCCTATGAGTTCGGACCTTACGACTCGCGTTATATCCAGTGTTTCGATCTTGTCTTTCAAAACATCGCCCAGCGGCATTTCGACGTTCTTATACAGGGCTATCAAGGCCAGAACCGTTTTCTCCTGGGGCTCTATCATCTCGATCCCGCTCCGCTGCCCGGTTCGATTGCCCATCTGCCGACGGTATATAATCACAACCAGCCCTTTACGCTTCACATTCACACGAATCTGACCAATCCTTATCCCCTGGCGATGACTATGTACGCTAAAAACGAAGGGGTTCTTGTCGCGACCTTCACGACGAATGAATTGACGGTCATCGATCCGCTCTGACTGGGAGTGCCGGGATTTGCCCGTAAAAAAAGGCCCTTCTTTCGGAAGCGGCCTTTTAGGGTTGTTTTCTTTAGCGGCTTGCAGTTGCCGATACGTCTGTTTCAAGCGTTCGAGTCACTTCCCGAACCGACTTCATCCCAACGCCGGAATAGGGGTCAGCTCCGATTGAAGAACACGATGCGCAGGCACGATATTGTTGAAAGTGTCCAAACCGAATACGGAAGCTACGACGAGACCCGGCTGAGGCGCGACGACGGCTATCTGGACTTCATAAGCCAGAACACCGGAGATAAAAAACGTGCGGATATCCACAAATTTCGGCGGTACCGTGTACGTCTGTAAAAAGAGCGGCGTCTTGGCAACCCCCGTGCTCAGCGTATAAAAGATTTCAACGACAATTTGAGCTGCGTTGACCGCGTCTTCATTGCTGATTGTAACGGCCGCATTAGCGGAGGCTGTCCCGAAATCTCTCGTATTAATAAGCATTCCTGTTGTAAAAGGCATTCTCTTCACCCCCTCTCTGTCAATCTCTCAAGCAGTATATTCTTCTTTGATATAAAAAGATTGGACGACCACGAGGCCGTCCGAATTTTTGCATATACGCCTGCTTCCGGATTCTGCATGTATCTCCCTCCCGGTTTGCATACCGGTTAATTGCCCGAAAAAATCGCCTGCGTCCCCGTTCTCGTATCCGTCCAGACGCCGATAAACCCGAAAGGAGGGATGGTGCTGATGTCCGTGTAATTCCCGATGGACGGCACCGGTGTGGCGCTGCCCGCATTCGGGTTGCTGGAGGCGGTGGATTCCCTCCGGTTAAAAAACGAGGCTCCCCCGTCCGCCGATATGGCCACATACATATCCAAATCGAACCCGTCAATCTGATTGGAATAGTACAGAATGGTGACCAGTCCGCTTTTTGGGGAGACATCTATAGAAGGAAAAAAGTTCTGAGTCCCGGCCGGAGCCGACGTAACAGAGACGGGAGCCGTCCAGGTCAGTCCCTGATCGAAGGACCGGGAAAGGAATACGTCCGCGTAACCCTGCCGGTTATCCTGCCACACCGCGTAAAGAGTCCCGCTTGTGGACAGCGCCGAATTATCGACGGCGATATTGGCGCCGGTCGGCACTTCGAAGCCGTACCCCGTAACCGGCAAGACGCTGGGCACCAGCGTGACGGGCGAAACGATTACCGGTGTCTGGAAAGTGGCCCCGCCATCCAGCGAACGGCTTACCTCGAAGCGTGTAAACGGAGTTAACGAGATGTAAGCCACATAGACAATTCCCGTCAGTCCCGCAACCACGTCCCCACGCGTCACAAAATCGGCGTCCGGAGACACAAGCGCGGGCCGGAGCCAGGTCTGCCCGTTGTCCAACGAACGTTGAAAGAAGATCACGGACCCGCCCACAAAGTCCGTATTGAATTGGTGGACATAGACCAGGTAAACGCTGCCCTGATACGTGCTGACCTGGGAATTGTCAAAGACCGCGTTCACCTGCACATTGTTGATGAACGTCGTAAACCCTTGAGCCGCAATGACCGGCGCTCCGAAAGTGATTCCGTTGTCCGTCGACGTGTAGACGGCAATCGAGCCGTTGCCCGCCGCATCGAAAACATGGGACGCCACGATGAATACGTTCGGAAACCCGTAAGCCACGACGTTGGACTCGCCGCCGATATATCCTGCCGGAAGCGGCAGAATAAGAGGTCCCCATGAGATGCCCTGATCAACCGAGCGATAGACGGCAATCCGGGCCGCCCCTGTCGTAAAATCCGTCGCAGACGCCACGATATTGAGCGCAGTCAGGTAATTGGCCGCCACGCTGGGTGTCTGGGCAAGCGTTCCGGCGGGGGATACCTGTGAATTTGCCATTTGTGTCCGCCTCCTTTTGTGAATGTCAAAATCCGCCCCACGTTACTTGCGAGCCGGTCCTTGTATCGGTCCAGACGCCATAGAAATTATCCGGCGGAACCGTACCGACATCGATATAATCTCCGATCAGCGGTACCGGAACCGGACTGTCTCCGTTCGGATTAAAGGAAGTCGTCGTCACGCGAATATTCGTGAAGGTGCTGCCTCCATCCCTGGACTGGGCCGCATAAACGTCGAGGTCAAAGCCGTTCAGCCGGTTCGTGTAGTAAATCACGGTAATGGTGCCTGTTTTGGGCGATACCGTTATAGCCGGGAAAAAATTTTGCGCCCCTGCCGGGCTGTCCGTAATGGGTATGGGCGTATTCCAGGTCAGCCCCTGATCGGCGGATCGGGACAAATACACATCCGCATACCCCTGCCGGTTATCCTGCCAGACCGCATAAATGTTGCCCCTCCCGGGGGACACAAGCGCGGTATCCGCCATGACGTTGGAGAAGTTCAGGACCCGGAACCCGTAACCGGGAACAGGGAGGACGTCCGGCACAAGCGTCACATCCGAAACCAGGATCGGGGAACCGAAGGTCGCCCCGCCATCCAGGGAACGCCTCACAAAAAACGCGGGCGGGTCAGACGAAGTATCGATCCAGCCGAAATGAAGGCCGCCTTGTAAATCGATGCCGATATCTGCGCGTTCCGTGTCTCTCCGGACATTCGAGAGAACCAGCGGAGCCTCCCACGTGACTCCTCCGTCAAGGGAGCGCTGGAAAGCGGCCACCGAGAATCCGCCCGCGTCGACATTGTACTGGCGGTTATAAGTGACATAAGCATTACCGAGAAACGGACTGGATTGGGAATTGTCGAAGAACACTTTGGTCCAATCGTTGTTAATGAACGTGCCGTATCCCGGATTCACGATAATCGGCGCCGAGAAGCTGAGCCCGTTGTCCGTGGACCTGTAAGCCGCAATCGTACCGCTGGAGTTGCCGGGGAAAACATGGGCCACGATCAGGAACAGATTCGGAAACCCGTAAGCCGCAAAAGCGGCCTCCGCTCCCGTAAAACCCGGCGGCAGGGGAAGAAAGGAATTCGTCCAGTTCACTCCCGCATCCTGCGACCGGTATACGCCGGTAAGCGGCGGCCCCAGCGTAAAATCGGTCGCCGTTGCGATCATGATATTGGCATCCAGCAAATTGACGGCGATAGACGGTTCCTGCTTCGGATTGCCCGAAGCATTGATTTGAAAATTAGGCATAGGGGCCTCCTGACGAATACCAATAATCTTGTACTCCAATGTATGCCGGAGATTGGTCTCGGCAATGGACAATTCGGAAATTATCCGTCTCCCCTGCCAATGTCCACACCCGTCAAATGCGGCGGAATAAACTGAAGTAAACATCCGGCGCGACGGCGGTGAGTTTGTCTGTCCGAGCAATCAGCCAGGAAAGAAGGGAGCTTTACATGAGTGATGTCGGCATTGTTATGCCGGTGTATTTGCAGAGGCCGTCTTATTTGCAAGAAGCGATCGAAACCATCCTTAACCAGACGTATGCGGATTTCCGCTTTATCATCGTCATCGACGGAGTATCCGAACAAATGGGACTGCAAATCAGGCAATTGACCGCTCACGACACGCGTGTGGAGATTGTGGAGAACGAACGGAATCTGGGCGTATCCGCTTCATTGAACCGGGGATTCCGGCGGCTTTTTGAAGATCCCGACATCCGCTATGTGACCTGGGTGTCGAGCGACAACCGCACCCACCCCTACTTTATCGAGCTTCTGCGGCATGAGCTTGCGCATGCGCCCGAGGAAGTCGGGCTCGTCTACAGCTGTTTCCGTGAGATAGACGCGGACGGACTGCCGCTTCGCGACGAGGCCTTTCAGGAGGAATTCCGCCGGTATCAGAATAAGCCGAAAGAGGAACTTCTCGACGTATGCATTGTCGGCGTATCTTTTATGTACAAATCGTGCTACGCCCGGAAAATCGGCGGGTACCACATGGAACCCGTCGAAGACTACGAATATTGGCTGAGATTATCTCATCTGTGCGAGCTGCGCTATATTCCCGTAGAACTCGTGGAATACCGGGTCGACTCGGATTTCAGCATTTCCGCCAAGCTCAAAGGGTCTGTCGAGCAGCACCGCCGCTGGCGTCACGCATTCCGTTTGACCAAAAAGCAAGCCAGGGAAAGACAAAGCATTCCTCTGGAAACGACCGTTTACTTACCGGTGACCGATGCGTCCGGGAGTCTCCCCGACCGGCTCGACCACCTTTTGGACCAATACTACAGCAACTTTCAGGTGGTCGTGGTCGACGTCACGCCGGAGCGAGCGTCAACCGGCCTTCTTCACGGGATCCGGGACCCTCTGCTTAGCACCCGCTTCTTTCCCGGCATGCCGCCTATCGAAGCCGTTCATACCTGCCTGAAAAAGCTTGCGACCCCGTTCGCCACGATCGCATACCGGGAGCGGGATTTTGAATACATGGATCTGCAAGTCCTAACGGCCGCCCTGCGCAGCGCTCCCGAAGGCGCTTATTCCGTTTGCTACAACGGCGACCGGAGCGATCTCGCGTACCGCTTCGATCCTCGTGCGGGCATGCCCTCAACCGAGCTGTTTCGTTCAGCGAAGCTGAAGGAGCTTTTGCTCCGGTAGACGGCCGCAGTCTCCATCCGCCTCTGTCTCTATCGTGCGCGTACGCGAAAAAACGCTTGGCGGAGTCCGCCAAGCGTTTTTAACCATGCTGCTTCACGAGCCCGATTCCAAGCGCGCCCAGCATGCAGGAAAACTGCCGGGCGTACAGGCCCGGAGAAAACTGTTCCGCCGCATGCCGGCTCGCTCTGAAGCGGATTTCCTCCCGCAGCGGGACGTTATCCATGAGCTCCGAAATTTGGCGGAACGCCTCTTCATGGTCGTCGTGGGGATAGAACCTTCCCGTTACGCGGTCCGCGATAAAGCTCCTGACTCCGTCCGAATCCGTCGAGACGACGGGACACCGGCAGCACATGGCTTCCAGCACCGCATAGCCGAATCCTTCCACGCGCGAGGTCGAGAGCAGTACGCCGCCGGAATCGCCGATGACGGAATACTGCCGCGCCATTTCTTTGTGCCGAAGGTTCGCCAGCACCGTCAAGCGGGAACCCAGTTCGTAATCCGCAGCCAGCTTACGGAACTCCCCCTCTTCCGATCCGAGCGTATTATCCACATACATGCGGATTTCGACCGGACGGCCCCGCGTTTTGAACAAGCGTCCGACCTCCAGAAGACTCCGCCAGTTCTTGTTCGGCTCGATCCTTCCTACCCACCCGATGATGGGAGCCGGAGCGACGGGATGCCTTTCAAAGTGGAAGCTTTCCATATCGATACAATTATGAAAGCTGAACCTTTTCATCCGGGCGTAGTACGTCTCGAAAATCCGGATCAGGTGCGGGGTGCGGGGATACAGCACGGCATCGGCGTGCAGGGTGAGCAGCGGGATAATCCGTTTCAGAATAAACTCCGCCTCCTCCACGCTCCCCAGTCCCTGCGCCTCGTAAATGATTTTGCCCGTGTAGCCGCTTGACCGCAGGGGTAGAATCAGTTCGGCCACCGTAGAGATGATAACCGCCTCGAATCGTTCCCGGTTGACAAGCTCCGTAATCTCTTTCTCGTCTTTCGTCACGTAAACGGGCACCCCGTCCAGGTTCTGCATCCCCGTTCCTTCATGCAAATACAGCAGGCTGCACGAGATGCCGATCTTCTTCAGCGCGATAACCCGCTGGCGGTTCAGAGTCTCCATCCCTCCGCTCGGGATATAGAACACGAATAAAAGCTTCATGGCACACCTTCTTTCAAGCTGATGCAAGAGACGGGACGGGCCCCTATCCCCCCGCTCCCAAGGAAGCGATGCGGGCGACCAGCAGCGGGTTGTAACGGGCACGCAGCATATCCACCTCCTGCTGGATTGCCGGCTGGTGATTCCGGCTGCCCATCTTCCGGTGGAGCCGGTACTGGGTCAGTTTCTCGTTCACGAACTCGATCCGGACCCCGGCTGCGGCAAGGCGGAGCCACATCTCCAGGTCCTGCGTATACTTGCACGTCTCGTCGAAAAACCCGTAGCGACGAAACAGATTTTTGTGCATTAGGACGGTGCAGCCGTTGATCGGGTTGTACTGGAGCATGTAGGTGTACAGCTTCGTGGACGTATTGAAATACTGCGTATTTCCCGGATCGGTAGGAAAATTAGGCGCGTACAGGACGCGCCCGTGCTCGTCGACAATCTCGTAGTTCGTAAAGCTGATGTCCGCATTCGCCGAAGCCAGCCCGTTAAGCTGAACCGCCAGTTTATGCGGGTGAAAACGGTCGTCCGAACTGAGCCAGGCGATATAATCGCCCGAAGCGTGGCGGATTCCGTGGTTGAGCGCCGAGGCCGTTCCTCCGTTTGCTTTCCCCAAATAGTGGATCCACGGCAAGTACGGCGTTATTTTATCCTGATGCAGGGTGGAACCGTCGTCCACCACGATGATTTCTCGGTCGGGATACGTCTGGCTTAGCGCGCTGACGATCGCCTGATCCACATAGGCGCAATTGTAAAAAGGGATTATAATGCTCACCCGGGGCGGCATTTCCCACCTCCTTCCCGCAGTCGCCTGCCCGTTATCTGCGCTTTTTAACCCCTTTGCCGGCCCTCCCCTTGCGGGATTTGAGCGTGTTAGCCGGACGCTTGCGAGGCCGTGCAGCCGGGCGTTTGCGAGGCCGCAATGCCGGATGCCTTCTTCCGGACAGAAGCCGCCTCTGGCTTCGCGAATACCGCAGCAAATACGGCCGGTAACGGCTGCGGACGCTTAATACTTCCTCCCAGATGGCAGGCTGGTAGAGCATGGTTCCCATGCCGCCGTGAAGGCGGTACAGCGTAAGCGGGGCATCCAGGAAATCCAGCGGGAAACCGGTCAGCAGCACGCGGATCCAGAACTCGTAATCCTGGGTATACC
Organism: Paenibacillus sp. RC84; assembly: GCF_041260495.1. Classification (NCBI taxonomy): domain Bacteria; kingdom Bacillati; phylum Bacillota; class Bacilli; order Caryophanales; family Paenibacillaceae; genus Paenibacillus; species Paenibacillus sp. RC84. The sequence continues at coordinate 211,999 of NZ_JBGBYL010000011.1, read as the reverse complement.
GGAGTGTCTCGTCAAAATATCCGACCGTCCCGAACAGATCCCGGCGCATCATGACCGTGCAGCCGTTGACGGGGCAGATCGACAGGAAGGCGCGCGTAAATTCATGGGGATACCGGTATCTGGATGCCACATTCGCCTGCGTGACGGCTCCCGCCTCGTCGATCTGGTCGAAGGCCGTATGGCTGAAGATCGAGTTCCGTTCCAGCATGAACTGCACCTGACGCCCGATTTTATCCGGGTAAAAAAGATCGTCGGAGCTCAGCCAGGCTACATAGTCCCCCGTGGCGAGAGCGAAACCCATATTCAGAGCGGATGCGGCTCCCCCGTTTTCTTTTCCGATATAAATCAGCCGGTCCATATAGGGCTCCAGTTTTTCTTTGTGCAGCGTGGAGCCGTCATCCACTACAATCAGCTCGATGTTGGTATAGGTCTGGTTCAGCACGCTGGAAACCGCCTGATCCACGTACGGACAGTTGTAGAAGGGAATCACGACCGTTACTTTCGGCAGCATGCATTCACCTCTTTTCCTTCAAAGGTGGGAGCGGTCGTCAGTTCCGCCTGTAATAATCCAGCGCATCCGACAGGGACGTTTCGAACGGAATCCGCGCCGACCAGCCCAGCGCCTTCAGGGCCGAGACATCCATCGGCCTGGCAGGCTCCGGACGCGGCTTGTTCTCGTCCTCCAGAGGCAGCGCCGCCGGAGTCAGCGAGCGGAAGACCGAGACGATCTCGCCGAGCGGACGCAGCCGCTCCGATCCGATGCGGTAGACCGCCCCCGGCTCTCCGTGGCCGAGAATGGTTTCGTAGGCCGAGACCGCGTCCCGCACATCGAGATAATCGCGCTCCTCGCCGAGGGACGAGAGCCGGAACGGTTCCGGCGGACCGCCCTCCTCCAGGGCCGCGATTTTGCGGGCGAGCAGCCCGCAGATGCCGCCGGAAGGACCCGGGCCGATCAGGTTGGACGGCAGCGCCACCATGATCTGCTGCGAGAACCACCGGTGCCAGGAGCGGGCGGCGTACAGCAGCAGCATTTTGCTGAAGCCGTACGGATGCGGGAGCGGCTCGCCGGGTTCGGCCGCGCCGAGCATGGAGCCCGCGACGAGAACCCGCGTGCCGGGCCGCGTACGCAGCGCTTCCAGCAGATACACGGAAGCCATCACGTTCGCCTGCAGGAACGCAGCCGGGTCCTTCCACGATTCGGCGACGGAATTGCGCCCGGCCAGGTGGAGCACCCAGTCCGGGCCGGTTTCCGCGACCAGCGTCTTCACGTCCTCCTGCCGGGTCAAATCGCAGGAATAGAGCTTTCCGGCAGGCATGCCGGTGCCGGGCTTAGCGGACTCGGACTCTTGCGCCGCACTTGGCCCGTTTGACCCGGGCGGGACGCCCCAAGCATCCACGCGATCCGGCACGACCGGCGCCTCCCCGTTTCCGGGCTTGACGTGCGCCAGTCCCGCGTTCCGGACCACGGCGGCGACCTCGTAGCCCTTGGAGACAAAATAATCACAGGCGGTGCGGCCCGTAAAGCCGCCCGCCCCGGTGATCAGGATTCGAGGCATAACGCACACATCCATTCATCCAGTTCCTTCAGCATCGTTTCATACCCCGGAATGGCGTAGTTCAGATCGCTGCGCGTATTTTTAAGCGTCCGGTTCAAGCGGACGGAAGCGTTCTTGCGCACCTCTATATCCGTGCGCCCGAACTGCTTGCGGAACAGATTCAGCAGCTCGTATTTGCTCACCTTGACGGGTGCCGTCAAATGTACGAGGCCCGTTAGCTCCGGACGCCGCAGCGCGTGCTCGATAAACTTGGCAAGCTCCAGCGTGGTGACGCCGTTCCAGTAAGCTCTCGTGTAGCCGCCCACTTCCCCCTCCCGACTCAGGAACCAATGGAGAAGCCCGATGCCCGATTCTCGGATTTCAGGGCCGATGATCGACGTGCGGACCGTCAGGTGCGGGGCCTCCCGGACCTCTCCAAGCGCCTTGGACCGCCCGTATACACTGGTGCCGTCCGGCACGTCATCCTCCGTATGGTCCCCGTGGCGGCCCGAGAAGACACAGTCCGTGCTGATATGAATAAGCCGGCCTCCGGCCCCGAGGGCCGCTTCCGCCAGATCGTGCGGGAAAATCCCGTTGACGCGATAGGCGTTAACGGGGTCCGCTTCGGCAAACTGGTTTAGCACACCGATACAGTTAATGACGGCATCGGGACGGAACGTTTCGATAATGCCCCGGATCCGGGCCGTATCCCTGGCATCGGCAAGCAGCCCTTCCCGGTCGCACCCGTCCCGTGTTGTATAAGCGACCTGAAATCCGGGCAGACGGCGCAGATACCGGACCATCACATGTCCCGCCATCCCCTGCCCGCCGGTGACGAGCAGCTTCATGCAAGAAAACCTCCTTTAACGAGCAGGGCGCGGATCGCCTCTTTTTCCATCACATTGTCTTTGGACGAAAAGCTGCTGATTTCCGCCTTGGGATACGGAGCGTAGTGATCCTTAAGCCCGGGAATTTCCAGAGTCGGCAGAATGACCAGATATACCTCGTCGTACAGCACCGTCGTCTGGCTTTCGAATTCCGTAAGCAAAATCTCGTGGATCTTCTCGCCGGGTCTCGTTCCGGTTTCCACGATTGCCACTCCCGTCTTACCGGAAGCTTCGATAAGCACATCGGCCAGATCGAGAATTTTGCAGGTCGGCATCGTCATGACGAATATCTCGCCGCCCACACTTTCTTCCGAGGCTTTGAAAAGCAGAGAAATCGCCTCTTCGAGCGTCAGGAAAAAGCGGGTCATGGCCATATCCGTAATCGAAATCTGACTTTTCTCGTGGATCTGCTTGTGGAACAAGTGAATCACGCTGCCGTTGGTTCCCAGCACGTTGCCGCCCCGGACACAGACAAACTTCGTATCCGTCCGCAAAAGGTTAGCTTGCACGATCAGCTTCTCTCCGATCGCTTTGGTCATGCCGTAGAAGTTGGAAGGATTCGCCGCTTTGTCCGTCGAGATGTAGATGACTTTCTTGACCTTGTTCTCGATAGCCGCCTCGATAACATACTGGGTGCCGACTACGTTGGTTTTGAGCGCTTCGTAGGGCTGTTCCTCGCAAACGGGGACGTGCTTGAGGGCGGCCAGATGGAACACATAGTCCACCTCCTCCGTCGCGCGGATCAAAGCTTCGCGGTCGCGGATATCCCCGATGCAGAAACTGAGGCGGTTATCTTCAAAAGAGCGCTGCATCGCCACCTGAGTCGATTCGTTCCGGGAAAACACAATGATTTCCTTGGGCTCTTGAGGAAGAAGCTGCCGGATCAACTCATAGCCCCAAGAACCGGTTCCTCCGGTTACCAATATCCTCGTATTACGAAACATGAAGATTCCCTCCCAGTACATATTTCACGACTTTTGCCGATACGTCCGTGTCCAGATAGCCTTCCGGGCATTCCCAGTCCCGTGGCATACGCGTCATCAGACCGGCGGCGGATACAATCCGTTTCGCATCCAGTCCCGACACCACATTGCTGCCGCAGTCAATCGTCTCAGGCCGTTCGGTCGTCCGGCGCACGGTAACGGTAGGCACGTGGAAAATGCAGCATTCTTCCTGAACCGTCCCGCTGTCCGTCAGGACGCAGTCCGCATTCTTCTCCAGCTTCACGAAATCGAAAAATCCGAAAGGCTCGTGAAACTCGACCAGCGGATGAATGCTCAAGCTGTCTTCCGCCTCCAGGCGGGACTTGGTGCGGGGATGCAGACTGCACAGGATGCGTTTGCCGAAGCGTTCCGCCACCCCGCTCAGGCCGTTCATGATTTCGCGCAGATGAACGGGATGATCCACATTCTCCGCCCGGTGGATGGTTGCCGCGAAATACCCGCCCGGCGTCAGATTCAGACGCTCCAGCACGTCGCTTTGCTCGATTTGGCCGCTGTAGTGCCGCAGCACCTCGTAGATCGGATTGCCGGTACGGACGATGCGCTGGCTCGGCACGCCCTCCCTGACAAGATGTTCTTTGCTCTGTTTCGTGTACGGCATGTTTATCGTGGACACCGCATCGATAATGCGGCGGTTTTTCTCCTCGGGTACGGTCAGATCATAGCAGCGGTTGCCCGCCTCCATATGAATGACGGGAATGCCCATTCTCTCGGCCAGTACCGCGCCCAGGGCGCTGTTCGTATCGCCCAGCAGCAGGACACGGTCGGGCCGCTCCGTGTTCAGGATCGTCTCCAGCTCGCCGAACATCGTCGCAAGCTGCGCACCCAGAGACTGCTGCCGGTCCTGGAGCACATGATCAGGCTGCCGCAATCCGAGTTCACGGAAGAACACGTCGCTGAGCGTATACGTAAAGTTCTGGCCCGTGTGCACCACGACATGTTTCTCCGCCAATTCGTCAAGCTTGCGCATAATCAGGCTCAGCCGGATAATTTCCGGCCGTGTGCCGAGCAACGTCACGATTTTCAACGGTGCCACCTTCCTTCCGTGATAGGCTGATTGCCTTCAGTCCTTGAACCGCAGACCCGCTGCAGTCGGGCTGTCAGGCCGCCGCACGCACGCTCTTGCTGCGGGCAGGCTTGGCGCCGGAGCGCCTCTTGCGCCCCGCACGCACGCCCTTGCGGCGGGCAGGCTTGGCGCCGGAGCGCCTCTTGCGCCCCGCACGCACGCCCTTGCGGCGGGCCGGCTTGGCGCCGGAGCGCCTCTTGCGCCCCGCACGCACGCCCTTGCGGCGGGCAGGCTTGGCGCCGGGGCGCCTCTTGCGCGCCGCACGCACGCCCTTGCGGCGGGCCGGCTTGGCGCCGGAGCGCCTCTTGCGCGCCGCGCGCACGCCCTTGCGGCGGGCCGGCTTGGCGCCGGTCCAAGGCGGCGGTGCAGCTTCGTCCGGGAAGCTCAGGACCGTGCCGACAGGCCGGGAAGCCAAGAGCCCCTCCGGAACCTGCACCACGCCCGCCCCGAGCCGCAGCCGCTGCGCTTCGGTCACCGGGTAACGGATGCCGTCCCGCAGCAGATAGAAGTCCGGCCGCACGCCCCTGACGATAACCAGGGGCCCGGGCACGCCGCCAAGGACGGGCGGGACCTGCGGCTGCGGATTGTTTTGGCGGACCGCCAGCTTGTTTTCCAGCCTTGCCAGAAGCTGCTCTTGTCTGGACCGGTAAGCCTCGATGCCGAAGACGCTCCGGACTGCGGAGAGGTTCGCTTCCCCGGTCTGCATCCGCAGAAGCGGGTCCTCGACCAGCTCTCTCATCCGTGCCGCGAGAGTCCGGGTATCTCCTCTCGGCACAAGAAAACGGGCATTCCCGGTATGCCCAAGAATTTCCCGCAGTCCGCCGGAATCGAAAGCGATCACCGGCTTGCCGAACATCATGCCTTCCAGTGCGGTCATGCCGAAGCCCTCTTCCGTCAAGCTCGGAACGACAACGAAATCCATGGCCGTATAGAGCGAGGCCACTTCTTTTTCAAAAGCGGTCCAATGAAATCTTCCGCCGTATCCCGATTGGACCGTCAAATTACGGCACTGCCGGTAAAAAGCGGAGTCCGTCGGTTTGCCCGCAATCAGGTAATGAACGTGAGGGTAAGCGGGACAAAGCTCCAGCGCGGCCCCGATAAAGTGATCCAATCCCTTGAGCGGATAAATGTCCGAAGCGATATAGCCCGCCAGCACTTCGCCGCTGCCGATGCCGGACCCGGCTCTGCGCCGCTCGCGCAGCACACTCCAGTCACCGCTCTCCATTGTTTCCTCATGCCAGGACGGATACATCACGATCTGCGATTCCGCTTCCCGGACGCCGAAGGGGACTAAAGTCGCTTCCGAGATGCCCGCTACCAGATCCGCATGCCGGTGGATAAACTCCGTCGAAACCGGCGTGAAGGCTGTGTCCGTCATTTTTTCCGTAATCATCCAGAGCACCGGAATCCCGAGAGCCTTGGCCGCCACAGGGGGCAGCACGTTGACACATGTATTAGAGATGACCAGATCAGGCCGATATTGACCGAGCACGCGCAGCAATTCCACCAAAGCTCCCGGCTCCGTGACCGGCAGCCCATCCAGCTGTCCCGTAAGACCGGCATCCGGGGTGTACACCTCCCACACGAGCGGGAACGGTACAACCAGGGTATAAATGCCGGCCGCCCGCGCCTCCCGGGAAAGAACACCTTCGCCGGGTACGACCAGGATGCAGTCATGCCGTTCTTTCAGTTCCCGGACCATGAAAAGCAGCAGCTTCTCGGCTCCGGTTATATGCTGTCTGGAGCACAAATGCGAGAACAGCATGATCCTTCGTGCATTCATCGGATACATACCTGCGGATCAGATATGGTGTTCACCTCCTTATCTGTGTGGGTAGTACAATATATTAGCGGGACATTCTACACGGCACGACAGTTGAACCCCTAGCATTCGTACAATTTGGAAAAACACAGGACGTTTTCACGAAAAACCGGCCTTCCTCATCCCGAATGCCCCGGCGTACATCCCGTGCCTGCGCGGAAACGGAGCGGTTTGGCGAAATCCGGCCGCAAAAAAAGGGACTTCCCCTAAGGAAGTCCCCGGCGGGTATCCGCACCGGAACGCTACCCGGCCGCCGCCTCTGTCGGAATATGCTCTCCGTCCGCGACGCCCTGAGAGAAGCCGGCCTGGAAGCCCGAATCGTACCCTTCGTTAAATGCCTGATTATAGGCGGCATCGACCGCGGTTCTGCGTCTCCCGGAAGCGGACAGGGGACGTTTTTTCCTCAGCCTTTTCCCCCGGCCGGCTTTCGCGCTTTTCTTCCTGCCGCCGGTCCCCTTCCGGGAAACAGCTCCCGCTCTCCTGCTTTTCACGGCTCCCGACCCGGACGCTTTCTTTAGCCCGGCCTTCCTTTTTACCGGCGGTTCCGATGAAGCCGTTCCGGCCGTCCGCCTTTTTTTTACCGATGCCGATTTGGCTCCTGTCTTCTTGTTCATGGTAGTTCTCGTCCCTTCCCCGTAAGTGATACGGGCAGGCGGCTGCCGCGCCTACGCGCTTCCTTCACTATATGCCGCTGCCGTCCCCGCCGCTTTCCGCTCGCGCCCCTATTGACGCCGGGAATCCCGGGAAAAATCAACCGAATACGACCCGGAACAAGTCCGTCAGCCGGTTCGTAAATGTATGCTCCCTCATCGTCCTGCTCAGTCCGCGCAGTGCAATTTCCCTGCCTTCTTCCTCATGGGTCAGGTAATACTCCAGCTTATCGCGGAGCTCTTCCGCCGATCCGTAGGTCACGATTTCCGTGCCGGGCTCGTAAAAACGGGACAGATCGTTCCGGATATCCGTCAGTTGAAGCACACCGCAGGCCGAAATTTCGAACGTGCGCGGGTTAGGAGAGACGGCTTGGATTCCGCGGCTGTTGTTGTTGAACTGTTCATCATCGTAGGCCCGATGCAGATTGATAACGATTTTCGATCCGTTGTAGTAATCGGCCGTTTCCTCGGGACCCATCCATTTGTTGAGATTGATTCTCCCGGACAGTTTGGAATAAGCGGCGAGCCGGTCCCACCATAAACCCGTAAAGTGAACGTCGTGTCTGAGCAGCGTGGGCGTTAAGGAATTGAAAATCTGGACCCGGTTCCAATACCCCGATCCTACGAAACAGGCTCCCCTGTTGTTCCCTGCCGCAACGGCTTTGGGACGGTACACGGAAGAATCCACGGCAAGGGGCAGATAGTAAACGTTCGGACACCCGCTTTCGGTATAAAAGCTGACGCAGTTCAGCTCTATCGTGAACACGTAGTCGAAAGACAGAGCCAGTTTCAGCGTCACGTCCGTATAATACGGATCGTCCAGCAGCCAGACGGCCGTTTTGATTCCCCAACTGCGGATCAGCTCCAGCTGGTCCAGGGGCAGCATCATCGCATCGAGCACCAGTACAAAGTCGGGCATTTCCCGGGCCGCCGTCAAAGCCAAGTCATGAGTTGGCTGGGCAAAGACAAGTTCCCGCACCATCGGCCGGATGGTTTCGATAATCCCCGTATCCAGAGGGGAATAAGGAAGTCCCTTCCCGGACGTTACATAGAGCACTTTTTTATCCCAAAAAGCCGTGGGCGCAAGAGAAATCCGGTGCATAATCGATTCGCACCGGCCCAGCCGGTAACCGGCCTGGGCGCCCAGGGTGTACCCGTTCTGCCAACCTTCCGCTTGTTTTACCGCGAGAGAACGGCCTCTTTTGGACAGAGCAGCCATCTGCTCCACCTCCTTCTGCAAATTCCGTCTAGCCGAAAACGATTTGAAGCAGTTGGCTAAGCCTTGCCTCGAAGCTGTGGCTTGCGCGCGTCTTCATCATCCCCCGGACGGCTATCTCTCTTCTTCGTTCCTCATTCCGAAGATAATACAGCAGCTTGCCTGCGCAGTCTTCCGGCGACTGGAACGTCTCTATTTCCGCACCCGGAGCATAAAATTCCGCGAGATCCCCCCGCAGGTCCGTTAATTGAAACGCTCCGCAGGCCGAAATTTCATAGGTGCGAGGGTTGATCGAACCCGCGGGCAGCCCGATTTTATTTTTACTGTACACGGGATCGAGGGGAGCCCGGTGCAGGTTTAATACGATTCTGGCGCCGTTATAATACTTCGCCGCCTCGTCCATCGGCTTCCATCCCAGGTGAATGCCCCCGCGCAGCTGCTTGTAATGCTTCAGCCGATCCCACAGCGCCCCGATCAGCACCACTTTTCTCCCCGCCAGCGCGGGAGCCAGCGCGTCGATAAAATCAATGCGGTTCGGAAAGGCGTTCCCGATAAAGCACACATCGCTGAGATAGGACGGTTCCGCCGGCTGCGGGTAATAAATATGCCCGGCCGCGGCCAGAGGCAGATGGAACACACGCTCGCACCCCAGGGACCGGTAGTACGCGACCGCGTTGCGCTCATGGGTAAAAATGTAGTCGTAATGAGGCACAATCGCCGGCGTGAGATCCATAAAATACGGATCGTCCGCGAACCAGATAGCCGTCTGGATCCCGAGCCTCCGGACTCCGTCCGCCTGGGCCAGATGATCCTCCGGGAACACATGGAGTCCGTTCAGCACCAGCATCATATCCGGCCTGGAGGCGGCGGCCGTCTGGAGCATATGCTCCGGCTTACATACGATAAGCTCCCGCGTCAAGCTTGCCAGCCCCTGCTGGATTCCCGCATCGATCGCTTCGAAACCCTGCAGGACAAACAGAACCCGCTTCTCGATAAAGCCGAAGGCCGGAGCGGGAAGCCGGTTCAGAACCGCCTGGCAGCTGCCGTAGCGGCAGCCTTGTTCCCAGCCTTGTTCCCAGCCTCGGCTCCGGGCTTTCTCCGGCGTTTTCACGGGTTGCCGGCCGCGTTTAACCCGTTCACGCATGACTGGCTTCTCTCCCGTCCGCCAGGTCCGTCAGGAGAAAGTGACGGAGCGCTTCCTTCCACGGCCGGAGCGGCTTGACGCCGATCGCCCCGGAAGCTGTATCGGCCAGCGCCGAGTGTGCCGGTCTTGCCGCCGGGAGAGGAAACATGTCGGCCTTGGCCCGGCGCAGCTTCACGCCTTCCATACCGAGAACCCGGATGATCTCGCGGGCGAATTCGTACCGGGTGCAGACGCCTCCGTTCGAGCCGTGATAAGTCCCGTATTCCTCCGTTTCAATGAGCGAGCCGATAAAGACGGCCAGATCGTGGCTGTAGGTCGGCGATCCGAATACATCGTCCACCAGGCTCAGTTCGGCTCCCCTCCTCGCCTTCTCCACGATTTTGGCGACGAAATTGTTGCCTCCGCGGCCGTACAGCCAAGAAGTCCGGACGATAAAATGACGCTCGCACAGCATCGACGCGAATTTTTCCCCGTGCAGCTTGGAGGTCCCGTAAACACTGAGCGGATTCGGTTTATCCCGCTCAATATAAGGAGCGCCTTTACAGCCGTCGAACACGTAATCCGTGCTGACGTAGACGAACTTCGCTCCGATGCGTTCAGCCGCCTCCGCCATATGCCAGGTGCCTGCGGAATTTACACGGTAGGCCCGGTCGATCTCGCGTTCCGCCCCGTCCACGTCCGTATAAGCCGCCGCATGGATAATAATCTCGGGCTGTTCCCGGAATACGGCCGCGTCCACGGCCGCTCCGTCTCCAACATCCAGCTCGTGCCGGGTCAATGCGGCAAGCTTATGCCGCGGGGACAGTACCCGGACAAGATCGCTCCCGAGTTGTCCCCCCGCACCGGTAATCAGTATTTTCATGCGGGACCGCCTCCTTTCAAGAGATGATGGCCCCGGTATTCTCCGCTTAAAATCCGCTCCCACCAGGTCCGGTTCCGGACGTACCAGTCCACTGTAGAGCGCAGTCCCTCCTCAAACGTATAAGCAGGCTTCCAACCCAGCTCCCCGGTCAGCTTGGAAGCATCGATCGCGTATCTTCTGTCATGACCCGGCCGGTCCGGAGCAAAGGAGATCAGGGTGTCTGGCTTGCCAAGCGCCTTCAGGACGGTCCGGGCGACTTCCAGGTTCGTGCGCTCGCTGCCTCCCCCGACGTTGTAAACTTCACCCGGCCTGCCGGATTCGAGCACGGCGGCGATGGCCGCGCAATGATCTCCGACATGAAGCCAGTCGCGCACATGCTCCCCGTCTCCATAGAGCGGCAGCGGCAAATCCCGCAGCGCCCGGATGATGAGAGTGGGGATCAGTTTTTCCGGAAACTGCATCGGCCCGTAATTGTTGGAGCAGCGTGTGACGGCAACCGGGTATCCGTAAGTTTCATGGTAAGCCCGCGCCAGCAGATCCGAGCCCGCTTTGGAAGCCGAATAGGGACTGTTGGGCGCAAGGGGAGTCTCTTCGGTAAAAACGCCGGAGGTCCCGAGCGTCCCGTATACCTCGTCCGTGGAGACATGGACAAATTTCGGGACGCCCTCCCGGCGCGCGGCTTCCAGCAGTTGCTGGGTCCCCAGCACATTCGTCCGCACGAAAGCGGCGGGTTCCCGGATGCTCCGGTCCACGTGAGATTCGGCGGCGAAATGAACGACAGCGTCTATGGAGGTTCCGCCCATCAGCCGCTCAAGAAACGGGGCATCCGCGATATCTCCGCGAATAAACCGGTAACGGGGCGAATCCTGAAGATCCGTCAGGTTATACGGGTTGCCCGCATACGTAAGCAGGTCCAGATTAATCAGCGAGTCCTGCGGATGACGGTTGTGCCAGAACCGGATAAAATGACTGCCGATAAACCCCATACCGCCTGTTACAAGGAGAACGGCCATTATCCTTCCTCCTCCTTCCACATGTGGCGGATCGCTTCATACAGGGATTCGTGAGTTCCCGCATCCACCCACCAATTGCTCAATATCCTGTAGGCAAGCCGTCCTTTGAGGGCATACGCATTGTTTACGTCCGTAATTTCCAGCTCTCCCCGCTTGGAGGGACGGCACGTTTTCAGAACACGGAACACCTCGGCGTCATAGAAATAAATCCCCGTCACACTGTAAGAGGATTTCGGCCTTGCCGGTTTTTCATCAATATGGACAATCCTTCCGTCCGTCAAAACAGGCACGCCGTACCGTTCGGGGTCGGGTACTTCTTTCAGCAGCACCATGGCTCCTTCAGACTGGCTTTCGAAATCGCGAAGAAAAGGCTCCAGAGAATCCTGAAAGAGATTATCCCCGAGCAGCATCACGAATTTCTTATCCCGCCCGATAAAACGCTCCGCGAGGCCAAGCGCTTCGGCAATCCCCCCGGCCTGTTCCTGGACCGCGTACGTAATGGAAACGCCCCACTGCGAGCCGCTCCCCAAATATTCCGTATACAGACCGGCGGATTGCTTGCCCGTGACCAGCAAAATTTCTTTCACGCCCGCTTCCTTCAGCTTCATCACGGAATAATGAATCATCGGATATTTCCCGACAGGCAGAAGATGCTTATTCATCAGGTTCGTCAAGGGACGCAGTCTGCTTCCCGTTCCACCCGCCAGTATAACTCCTTTCACCAGGCACACCCCTTTCCCGCATGCTTTCCGGAAATAAGAAAGCCGCTGCCAAACTTCACGATTTAATTTCCAGTTCACACCTGAAGATCACATGGTAAATCATATGCTTTTCCCCATTCCGCGAATAAGGACTCCCAACCACTCTGCTCAAAATTGGCTTTTGTACGGCGCTATTTAGCCCGGTGGAAAAAGAAAAAACCTTCCCGTTAAAGGAAGGTTTTCAATGAACGCTATTTAAAAACTCCGTCTGCCGCAATCAGCCCTTGGAGCCGACCGCAATCCAGTTTAGAACAACATCGAACGCAAGTCCCGGCTGTGTCCGGACAATCGAGAGGACGGCCGTCTTCACCGTTTTCTGTTTGCATACCGCATAGCAGGCCGGATGGCTGCCTGTCGCCACAAGCACGTAAGAGGCATTCGCAAAAGGTTCCTCGAAGGAGATGCCGATTTCCAGTACGTCGTCCTGCTCCTGGAAACGGAAGTCCGTCAGACCGAACTGCTGAAGCACGGCCTTTTTGCCCGAAGGAGCCTGCACCGGCCGGAAGGCCAGTTTGCTCTCTTCTACGGCCCCTGCCGCCAGATGCTCGGCATGCACCGATTCCGGGGCCAGCTTCGCTTCCGTTACGGAAGCTTCCGCCAGATGGATCGGCTGGACCGCGCCTGCGGAAATTTTGTTGAAAGTAACGCTGCCCTCGGCCAAATGGCCGTTCTCGACGGATTGGCTCCGGAGATGCCCCGCCCCGATCGAACCCGAAGCGATTTTGTCTTCCGTGACAGAACCGTTTGCGAGATGATTCGTATCCACGGCATCGGCTTGCAAATGCTCGCTTCCCACGGCCGATGGCGCCAGTTTAGCGGAAGATACCGCTTCGTCCGCAAGCTTTTCACCGGTCACCGCCCTGTTCGCGATAAGGAGAGACAGAACCGAGGAAGCCTGCAAATGCCCGCTCGCCACAGATCCCATCGCCAGGTGATCTTCCGTGACGCTCTTCGGAGCCAAGTGGGCGCCGCGATGATCGGCAAGCTCCCGGATCGAAAGCGCGTCCGGATGAAGGTGCGCCAGCGTGATAGTTCCCGGTTGGACGTGATCGCCGGTTACGGCTCCTTTGGCCAGCGCTTCGCCGGTCACGGCTCCTTCCGCCAGCGTTTCGCTCCTCACCGATCCATGCGCCAGCGCTTCGCCCGTTACCGCTCCGTTTGCCAGCGCCTCGCTCGTCACCGATCCGTATGCCAGCGCTCCGCTCGTTACGGCTCCTGCCGCTAGCGCTTTGCTTCTCACGGCTCCTTCAGCAAGCCCTTCACTCGTCACCGCGCCTGCCGCTAACGCCTCGCTCGTCACCGCGCCTGCCGCCAGCGCTTCGCTTGTTACCGCGCCCGCCGCCAGCGCCTCGCTCGTCACCGATCCGCTCGTCAGCGCCTCGCTCGTCACCGATCCGCTCGCCAGCGCTTTACTCGTCACCGATCCGTACGCCAGCGCTTTGCTCGTCACCGATCCGCTCCCCAGCGCTTTGCTCGTCACCGATCCGTACGCCAGCGCTTTACTTGTCACCGATCCGTACGCCAGCGCTTCATTCGTCACCGATCCGTTCGCCAGCGCTTCGCTCGTCACGGCTCCTTTCGCCAGCGCCTCACTCGTCACCGCGCCTGCCGCTAACGCTTCGCTCGTCACGGCACCTTCCGCCAGCGCTTCGCTTGTCACGGCGCCGCTCGCCAGCGCCTCGCTCGTCACCGCGCCTGCCGCCAGCACTTCGCTCGTCACCGACCCGTTCGCCAGCGCTTCGCTTGTCACCGATCCTTCGGCCAGCGCCTCACTCGTCACCGCGCCTACCGCCAGCGTTTCACTGATCACCGACCCGTTCGCCAGCGCTTCGCTGGTCACCGATCCTGCCGCCAGCGCCTCACTCGTCACCGCACCTGCCGCCAGCGCTTCGCTCGTCACCGACCCGTTCGCCAGCGCTTCGCTCGTCACCGCGCCTGCCGCCAGCGCCTCACTCGTCACCGCGCCTGCCGCTAACGCTTCGCTCATCACCGCCCCGTTCGCCAGCGCTTCGTTCGTCACCGATCCTTCGGCCAGCGCCTCACTCGTCACCGCGCCAACCGCCAGCGCTTCACTGGTCACTGACCCGTTCGCCAGTGCCTCACTTGTCACGGCTCCACTCGCCAGCGCTTCGCTCGTCACCGATCTTTCGGCCAGCGCCTCACTCGTCACCGCGCCTGGTGCCAGCGCTTCACCGGTCACCGATCCGTTTGCCAGCGCCTCACTTGTCACGGCTCCACTCGCCAGTACTCCGCTCGTCACGGCACCTGCCGCCAACGCTTCGCTCGTCACGGCTCCATCCGCCAGGGCTTCACTGGTCACCGACCCGTTCGCCAGCGCTTCGCTCGTCACCGCGCCTGCCGCCAGCGCTCCGCTCGTCACCGCGCCTGCCGCCAGCGCTTCGCTCGTCACGGCTCCATCCGCCAGCGCTTCGCTGGTCACCGATCCGTTCGCCAACGCTTCGCTCGTCACGGCTCCATCCGCCAGCGCTTCGCTTGTCACCGCTCCGTTCGCCAACGCTTCGCTCGTCACCGCGCCTGCCGCCAGCGCTTCGCTCGTCACGGCTCCATCCGCCAGCGCTTCGCTCGTCACCGATCCGTTCGCCAACGCTTCGCTTGTCACCGCGCCTGCCGCCAACGCTTCGCTCGTCACCGTGCCTTCCGCCAGCGCCTCGCTCGTCACCGAGCCGCTCGCCAGCGCTTCGCTCGTCACCGAGCCGCTCGCCAGCGCTTTACTCGTCACCGATCCGCTCGCCAGCCCTTTGCTCGTCACCGATCCGTACGCCAGCGCTTTACTCGTCACCGAGCCATACGCCAGCGCTTCACTCGTCACGGCTCCGCTCGCCAGTGCTTCGCTGGTCACCGATCCGTCCGCCAGCGCTTCGCTGGTCACCGCTCCGTCCGCCAGCGCTTTGCTTGTCACCGCTCCGTCGGCCAGCGCTTCGTTTGTCACCGCTCCGTCCGCCAGCACTTCGCTGGTCACCGATCCGTCCGCCAGCGCTTCGCTGGTCACCGCGCCTGCCGCCAGCGCTTTGCTCGTCACCGCGCCTGCCGTCAGCGCTTCGCTCGTCACGGCACCTGCCGCTAGCGCTTCGCTCGTCACCGCGCCTGCCGCCAGCGCTTCGCTCGTCACCGACCCTTCCGCGAGCGCTTCGCTTGTCACGGCACCTTCTGCCAGCGCTTCGCTCGTCACCGCTCTGTACGCCAGCGCTTCGCTTGTCACCGATCCGTACGCCAACGCTTCGCTTGTCACGGCGCCTCCCGCCAGCGCTTCGCTCGTCACCGCACCTTCTGCCAGCGCTTCG
The DNA here is from genome assembly GCF_041260495.1 of Paenibacillus sp. RC84. NCBI lineage: Bacteria > Bacillati > Bacillota > Bacilli > Caryophanales > Paenibacillaceae > Paenibacillus > Paenibacillus sp. RC84. Next base: position 196,740 of record NZ_JBGBYL010000011.1, on the reverse strand, counting down.
CTCGTCACCGCTCCTGCCGCTAGCGCTTCGCTCGTCACGGCACCTTCCGCCAGCGCCTCGCTTGTCACCGCGCCCTCAGCCAACGCTTCGCTCGTTACGGCCCCTTCCGCGAGCGCTTCGCTCGTCACCGCGCCTTCTGCCAGCGCTTCGCTCGTTACCGCTCCGTACGCCAGCTCCTCACTCGTTACCGCGCCCGCCGCCAGCGCTTCGCTTGTCACCGCGCCTTCCGCCAGCGCTTCGCTCGTCACCGCTCCGTACGCCAGCTCCTCACTCGTCACCGCGCCCGCCGCCAGCGCTTCGCTCGTCACGGCACCTTCCGCCAGCGCCTCGCTCGTCACCGCTCCGTACGCCAGCGCTTCCCTCGTCACGGCTCCTTTCCCTAGCGCTCCACTCGTTACGGCGCCTGCCGCCAGGGCCTTACTCGTCACGGCTCCGCTTGCCAGCGCTTCGCTCGTTACGGCGTCTTCCGCGAGCGCTTCGCTCGTCACCGATCCATTCGCCAGCGCATCCCTCGTCACGGCTCCGCTCGCCAGAACATCCCTCGTCACGGCACCTTCCGCCAGCGCATCCCTCGTTACGGCGCCTGCCGTCAGCGCTTCGCTCGTCACCGAACCTGCCGCCAGCGCCTCACTCGTCACCGAGCCCGCCGCCAGCGCTTTGTTGGTTACGGCGCCTGCGGCCAGCGCTTTACTTGTCACCGAGTCTACCGCCAGCTTCTCGTTCGTCACCGAGCCGGCCGCCAGCGCTTCCCTCGTTACCGCCCCACTCGCAAGCGCTTCACTCGTCACTGAGCCGCTCGCCAGCGCCTTGCTCGTCACGGCTCCGCTCGCCAATGCTTCGGTCGTCACGGCGCCTTCCGCCAGCGTTTCCCTGGTCACAGCCCCCTCCGACAATGCATCGCCCGTCACGGCTCCGCTCGCCAGTGTCTCGCTCGTCACCACGCCTTTCGCCAAATGCTGCTGCTTAACGGAACCCGCCGCCAGATGGCGTCCTTCCACAGCGCTTGAGGCGAGATGAACGCCGCTAACCGCGCCTTCCTTCAAGTGGCTTCCGTTAACGCTCTGCTCGGCTATTTTAGCCGCCGTAATCGCGTTGTTCGCAATATGAACGGACTGTATGCTGAACGGCTGGATATGCTCGCTTTCTACGGCTCCGCGGGCCAGCTTTTTGCTCGTTACGCTGCTGTCGTTCAGTTTGGCTGTACTGACCGCATAATCCGTCAGTTTATCCGTCGAGACCGATTCCGTCGCAAGTTTGGATGTGGTGACGGCCTGATTCGCCAAGTGAGAAGTCAAAACCGCACCTTCGTCGATATGACGGCTTTCGACAGCTCTCCGGCCGATTTTCAATGATTTTATAGCTCCGTTCTCAATCAGCTCCTCCGTAATTTGAGCCGAACCGATATGGCCGGAACGAATTTCTCCCTCCGCGATATGAACCGATAGAACAGAACCGTCCGCCAAGTGTTCGGGACGAACCGATTTTTTCGCAAGCTCTCGGAAGCCCACCGCTTCTTCCGCCAGCTGAGCGGAATCGACGGCGCCGGGAGCCAGCTTTTCCCGTGTCACGGAACCCGGCTTCAAATGCTCGCTCCCGATCACTCCGCCTCCGATATGTTGGTCCCCCACCGAACCTTTCGCCAAGTGGACGGCATTCACCGCTCCGGCGGAAAGTTTGTCGCCCGATACCGTTCCCGACACCAAATGGGATGCCGAAATGCTGGCCGGCGCTATTTTTTCCCCGGTCACCGCTTCATGCCGGAGCTTCTCGGTAGTTATCGCATCTTCGGCAAGCTTCGCCGAATTAATGACATAGTTGCCCAGATGGCGGGATTGGACGGCACCGCTTTTGATTTTATCCGAAGTCACGGCCTGATCTTCAAGCAGTTCAGGGGTTATGCTGGCTTCGGCCAAATGATGAGACTGGATCGAGTAGGGGGCGAACTTGGCCGCATCGATCGTCCCGTCGGCAAGCTTTTCGACCGTGATGCTTTTATCCGCGATCTTATCGCTGGTGATCGAACGGATCTGGATATGATCGCCGTTCACGATGCCATAAGCCAGATGCTCGCGGAGTACGGCACCGGGAGCGAGTTTCTCGCTGGTTACACTGCCGTCGGCCAGTTTCGAGCGCTCAACCGAAAAGTCTTGAAGGGAGCGTGTGCCGATACTGTTCGGCTTCATTTTCGACTCGTCGATGGCGCGGCTGGCGATTTTCTCACCCGTAACGGCGGCTTCCACAATATCGTCGGTATACACGACACCTTCGCTGCCGCGTTCTTCTTTACGCTCCGACAAAAGCAGCAGCGGCGAACCGTTTTTGCCGGTTTTGAAGATATCCGGCTGGGCTTGACGGTTTGAATTACCGCCATCTTCCGGAGCTTCCGGAGCTTTTTGTGCTTCTGAAGCTTTCGGTACTTCCGGAGCCTTTCGGGCTTCCGGGACTGCCGGAGCTTCTAAAGCTTCCGGAACATCGGAAGCCACGACTGCTTCATCGTCGTCCTCTTCACTTATCGAGTGGTCTTCGGCCGCATCGTGCACTAGCAAAGATTCTTCGAAATCCTCCGGCATTTCTTCGCCGGCATAAATATCCTCGTCTTGCACAAGCTCAGCGGCAACCGACTTGATCGCGCTTTTTTCCTGAGCGGCGGATGCGGATGCCTTCGCAAAACCTTTTCCGTCCGATTCCGTCTGCTTTCCTCCGCCGGCAGCTCCTTCGGCTTTCGCCCTGAGGAGACCCTGAGGCTTTGGCCGCTCGGCTTTACGGAGCGCTTCGGCTTCCGCTTTGGATATGACGGCATCTTCACGCTCTTTCTTCTTCTTCGGATCCTCATCCAGCCAGCGCAACTCATTCATGCTCGCATTGTATTTACTGGAGGCCGGACGCTGCGCGCCTCCCGCCGGGTTTTTCTTTTTTTTCATTCCCATCTCCCTTTCCGGTTCTTCTCCCTCCTGTATCCTATGCAGCGTTCCGCTCCGGTGTTTATGCCTATTTATGAAAAAAAAAGGCGCGGACACGGTCCGGCCCCGATCACCTATTTTTTTCAGGGCAGCAGATCGTAAAAAGCCCGCTGTCTCTCCGCCATCTTCTCCCACGTGTACAGCTCCCCCACCCGCTCCAGGCAGCGCTGGCCCATCTGCCGCCTCAGCTCGTCGTCGGCCAGAAGCCGGGAGATGGCCTGCGCCAGTTCCGCTTCCACCGACTGGAGGGGCACCAGTAGCCCCGTCGTTTCGTGGAGAACAATCTCGGGAATCCCTCCGACACGCGTGGCGACAACCGGCACACCCGAGGACATCGCCTCCACGTTGACGAGGCCGAACGCTTCGATCCGCATCGAAGGAACGGCGACGACATCGGCGAGACGGAACCAGGCCGGGATCGCATCGTGCGACACGTAAGGAATGAAGCGGATGTGGTCCGGATACGGGGCCGCCAGCCTTTTCAGCTTCCTAACGTAAGCGGTCTGTCTCGTGCTGCCGTAGCCCGCCCCGCCGATGACGAGCAGCGCCGCATCCGGATGAGCGGCAAACACGGCGGGCATCGCGCGCAGAAGCTGCTCGACGCCCTTCATCGGCATAAGCCGTCCGGCGTAGACAATCACTTTGCGTCCCGACAGCCCCAGGGACGCCAGCATTTCCTGCCGGGCTTCCTCGTGAAACATCCGGGGAGCGAAAATAGACGGGTCCGCTCCCAACGGATTCACCACAACCTTATTGGCAACAGAAGGCGCGCGCCGGATAACCTCCTGGCGCAAATACTCGCTGTTGACGAAAATAAGGTCGGCGCAGCGGAGGCATTCGGCGACCTCTTTGCGCCCGATGTGAGGCTTCGATATGAACGTGATCGATTGCAGCCCGAGGCAAATGGTCGCCCGCTTCATCCGCTTCCGTAAATAACGGACGAACCGGGGACGATTCTCCACCTGAATAAGATCGGGCTTCATCGGTTTCAGCTTCCGGTAAACGGCCTCTATATACGGAAGGCCGCTCTTGTAGCTCGGCCGCACATATGTGACCCCTCCGATCTGCTCTCTTGCCGGTCTGCGTCTCGTTCTTCTGCCCAATACGGTGACCTGCGCCGCCTCACTGAGCCGGTCCGCCAGCCGCTCCACCACATGCTCGACCGAACTGCTGGTACCGGAAGGAACGGCGAACGATCCCGGCGACACAATAGCAATGGATGAGATGTTCATCATTCATCTTCCTCTCTTAGGGGTGAATCCGCACGACAGTACCTATCGGAACGACGCGGGACAGCGCCAGCACATCCTTGTTTTGCATCCTTATACAACCGTGGGAAGAACGCTTGCCGATGGAAGAGGGATCGTTGGTTCCATGGATGCCGTAATGCTTCTTCGACAAGCCCATCCAGAGAACCCCGAAGGGTCCGCCGGGATTCGGCTCCTTGTTGACGATGGTGAACGTTCCTTCCGGAGTACTCGTTCCCACCTTCCCCACACCGACCGGATAAGTATTCACGGTATTGCCGTCATCGGATAACGTCAGGACGAATGTCGAGGTATTGATATCGATGCGATATGCCATCTTGTGACCTCCTTAGGTACGGCATCCAGACCTTCAAACCTGCTGTAAAACGCTCCTTCTACAGGATATGACGGCCGGACTCGCCTTGGTTGGGTAAATTGCCAATAGAAAAACACCCGCAGCCGGGTCCGCCTGCAAACGATAGGCCGTACGAACCGGGGGAAGGGTGTCTTTTAAACCGTTCAGGAGGTCAGAAATCGAAGCCGAGCTCGTCCGGCTGGGCGCCAAAATCGTTCGTCCTCTGTCCGCAACGGACGACACCAACCGCGAGCCGGTCTTCGAAGATATCGACGGACGCTGGATTGCGGCCGGCCAAAAACTGAAATAAAACAGGGCCGCTATTGAGTTAGCGGCCCTGTTTTATCGTAAGATCCTACCGGCATGCCGGTGAAACGGACGTGTTCCTTGCTGACATACCGGTTCCTCGCACGTGAGGTTACTTGATGCCCGACTGCATAAAGCTGTTCATAAACTGGCGCTGGAACAGCAGGAATCCGGCCAGAAGAGGCGCAATCACGATCAGCGTCGCCGCGCTCACCTCAGCCCACTGCGCTCCGGTCTCGAACGATTGGGCGAAAATAGCCAGACCGACCGTCAGAGGACGGTTTTCTACCGAGTTCGTCACGATAAGCGGCCAGAGGAAGTTGTTCCAGTGATAGCTGACCGATACGAGGGCAAAGGCGACGTAAGACGGCCGGGCAAGGGGCACATAGATGCGCCAGAGGATCTGCCACTTCGTGCATCCCTCCATCACGGCTGCTTCATCCAGCTCGGGGGGAATCGTCTTGAACATCTGCCTCAGCAGAAAAATACCGAAAGCCGAGGCGAAATACGGCAGCATGATCCCCAGCTTCGTATCGAGCAGGCTCAGCTCCTTGAGCACGTTATAGTTCGGGAAAACGAGCACATCGGCCGGAATCATGATCTGCACGAGAAACAGCATGAATACGAATTCTTTGCCTTTGAAATTCAACCGGGCGAACGCGAAGGCCGCCATCGTAACGGTGAGCAGCTGAACGACCAGAATGCCTCCGGTAATGAGCAGCGTGTTGCCGTAGTACAGCCCGAACGGAGCGGCCGACCAGACATGCCGGAAATGCTCCAGCGTAAAATCCCACGATAATGTGGGATTGATCACGGAATCTTTGGGCCGGAATGCGGTCCACAGCATCCAGACCAGTGGTACGATCCAGACGAGCGCGACGAGAAACATCAGCGCATTCAGCCAGAAATCGAGGGTCAGCGGTCCGCGTGCAAACAGCCTGCGTCTGGCGGATGCGGGCTTTGCCGTCCCGCCCCGGCGCGAAGCTTCGGGTGCCGCAGTCCCGGCGGTTGTGGAAGTCATGAGTTCCACCCTCCTTTTTTAGCGCGAAATTAACGGTAATGAATGTTCTTGTCCAGTCCGAAATACTGGAGCGCCGCAAGCGCCATCAGCAGAACGATCATCACCATCGTCAAAGCCGAGGCCAGCCCCTGATCCCAGAAGCTGAAAGCCGTATCGTAAATATAGAAAAGAAGAAGGTTGCTTGCGTTGTCGGGTCCGCCCTTGGTCATGATGAACAGGTGATCGACCAGCTTGAACGAATTCGTCAAAGCCACGATCATGACAAACAGTGTCGTCGGCATAAGGAGCGGAAACGTAATTTTACGAAAAACGGTCCAGCGTCCGACCCCGTCCATTTCGGCGGATTCGTACAAGTCCTTCGGAATATTCTGCAGGCCGGCGAGATAGAAAATCATCAGATATCCCGCTTCTTTCCAGACGATCATCGCAATCATCGCCCACATGACCGTGTCCTGGCTTCCCAGAATATTGACCGCCTGGGATTGCCCCAGCCAGCCCATCGCTCTGCTGAGCAGCCCGTACTGCGGCGTATAAATGAACAGCCACACGTTGGCGATGGCGATCATCGGAATCATGTTCGGGTAAAAGAAAGCCGTGCGGACGAAACCTTTCGCCCGGAGCGCTTTATTGGCGAACGCCGCCATGACCAGCGCGAGCGCAATGGCCGTCGGCACCGTGCCCAGCGCAAACCAGACGTTGTTGCGGAGTACTTTCCAGAAGACGGCATCTTCCGCCATGTGCTTGTAATTGTCGAGACCCGCGAAAATCGGCTGCGGCGTAGCCAGATCAGCCTGATAGAAGCTTAAGATCAGCGTCTTGAGCATCGGATAAAACGTAAAAAGAATAAGAAACACCAGCGACGGCAGCAGAAGCAGCCACGCAAACCCGTTTTCTTTCCAAACCGCGACTTTCCCGGTCATTGTCTTCCCTCCCTGCGGTTTCCGGCCGGTTGAATAAAGAATCGGCAGAGCCAAAGGAGACCCTGCCGACCGCATTTACGCTCCGGCCCGCTTACTTGTTGAACGGCGCCAGCGCCTTGTCCGCTTCTTCCTGAGCTTTTTTCAGCGCAGCCGCCGGTTCCGCCGCACTGGTAAGCACCGCCTGAAGCTGATCGCTCAGCGCCTTGGACACTTTACCGTTGTTGTGCGTGGACAGCTCGGCTGCCGCATACTGGAGCTGATCGCGGGCGACAAGCGCCGGCGGGAACTCCGCTACGTACTTTTTCATTACGTCGGTTTCATAAGCGGACTTGCGAACGCCCACGTAGCCGGTTTCGATGCTCCATTTGGCCGCACGCTCAGGCTCCGTCATAAACTTGACGAACTTCCAAGCCGCTTCCTGCTTTTTCTTGTCGATGTCTTTGAAAATGTAGAAGTTGCCGCCGCCCGTCGGGCTGCCGTACGATTTCTTCTGCGGAAGGAACGTCACGCCGAAATCGAACTTCGCGTTTTTCTTCACATTCGTCAGGTTGCCTGTCGTGTGATACATCATCGCGGTTTTACCGGCGATAAAGTCGGACGGCACCGTTGCCCACTCCGTTACGCCTTCCGGCATAATTTTGTCCTTGCGGGCCATGTCGGCCCAGAATTGAAGCCCTTCGGCGTTTTCTTTTGTATCGAAAAAGACTTTCTTTCCGTCTTCGCTCATCAGGTTCTTGCCGTTTTGCAGGGAGAACGTCTGCATCATCCAGTAAGCGAAACCGGATACCGGAATTTCAAGCCCCCAGCGGCCTTCCTTCTTCAGCTTCTTGCCGTATTCGGCCATCTCTTCCCATGTGGTCGGTGGCTTGTTCGGATCGAGACCCGCTTCCTTGAACATGTCCTTGTTGTAGTAAAGCACGATCGTGCTGCGCTGGAACGGGATGCTGTACGTTTTGCCGCCCGTCTGGGAGTTGGCCAGGAAAGCCGGGTAGAAATCCGACAGCCAGCTCTTGTCTTCTTTGGCGATAAATTCGTCCAGCGGAATGATCGCATTCATATCCAGCAGGCTGTAAAGTTCCGTCGACAGGTTAACCGCTACGTCCGGAGGCGTTTTACCCTGTACGCCCGCCTGTGTTTTCACGGTCGTATCCGCGTAGCTTCCGGTGTACACCGGTTTCACGGTGATATCCGGGTTTTCTTTTGTAAAATCGGCCGCCATCGCTTCGATCGTTGCCGTCAGAGGGCCGCCTACGGCGATCGGGTAGTAGAACGTCAGCTCGGTTTTCTCTTTGGGCTTATCCGTTCCCGCCCCCGGGGTGGTGCTTGCGCTCGTTTCCGCTTGAGGCTTGGCGCAGCCCGCCATCAAACTTGCCGTAAGCAGTGTCAACACACTCATTTTCGCGATTGTCCGCATTGGATAGTCTCCCCCAAATAAAATGATTTCGGTTTTTGCAGTTCGCCGTGCTTGTCCCCAATGTAACACTCCATTTCCACCGCTGCGTTAACGTTATGTAATGGGGATGTTAAATATTTCTTCGTCGGAAGGCTTCGTGAACGCCTCCAGTGTCGGTACGATCCAGTCCGGCATGACCGTCCCCGCTCTCACCTCCTCCAAAGTCGCCGCGCCCGTCAGCACGAGCGCGGTGCGCATGCCGCTGGCATGGCCCAGCCGGATGTCCGTCTCCAGACGGTCGCCGACCATGACGCACCGGTCCGCGGTCTTGCCGGCCCTGCGGAGAGCGACCTGCGCGTAGTGCAGCGACGGCTTGCCCGCGACGACCGACGCGCGGACGCCCGAGGCCGCTTCAATCGCGGCCGTCATGGCCCCGGTGTCGGGCAGCTCGTCGCCTTCCACCGGACAGAACGTGTCCGGGTTGCAGGCGATGAGCTCCGCCCCGGACCGCAGCGCCCTGGACGCGGCGTGAAGCTTCGCATAGTCGAAGCGCCGGTCCATGCCGACGACCACGTGCGTCGCCTCCAGCGGCGTCCGCACGACGCGGATGTTCCGCGCGTCCAGCTCCGCGATCAGCGCTTCCTCGCCGACGGCGAGCACCCGGGCCTGCGGGGCTTGTTCCGCCAGGTAGGCGGCGGCAGCCGCCGCTGCCGTCACGACCTGCTCGTCGCGGACGGCAAGACCCAGCCCCCGCAGGCGGCGGCCGCAGTCCGCGGCCGTCTGCGTCGTGGTGTTGGTCAGGAAGCCGACCGTCTTGCCGGCTTCCTCCAGAGAGCGGAGCAGCTCCGCCGCTCCGGGAAGCAGGCGTCCTCCGAGGAAGATCGTCCCGTCGAGATCAAAAAAATAAGCTTCTGCATCGTTCCATTCTGTCAGGCCCCGCAAGCGTTTTTCCTCCTTGAACACCTCACCGGCCGGGAAGAAGACAACCCAAAAAACCCTTCATCCAATACGCACCCGGAACAGGAAACGACCGCACAACCGGAGCCCGTCAGTTAACGGAACTTCCGTCGTGCCATGCCCTGCGGCGAATATTGCATAAAGGGTTTTCTCCTCATCTCAACCCTTACCGATTCAGTTGGTTCTCTCTTTACTTCTACTTTATCCGCGAAGTGTTTGCTCTGTATGAACGCGATTTTAAAGATTTGTAAAGATAACGGACGCCGGCCGCAAGACTTGCAGAACCTCCTGCGAAATTACCGGACAACCGCCTCATCCTTACGCGGCCGCTTCGTTTCCTTCACCCACAGAGCCCGGCTGCCCATGGAAACCGCCGCAGCCCCCGCCTGTAAAGCCGTTTCAATCTCTTCATGGTGGTGGATCAACCCTCCCGCTATGACCGGCACGCTCAGCCTTTCGCTGACCTCCGTAATAACGCGCGGTATCAGCCCCGGCATAATCTCCACGGCGTCGGGTCCGCTCTGCTGGACGTTGGCGATGCCGTTCTCCAGAGCCGCCGAATCGATCAGGAACAAACGCTGAACGGCCGCCAGGCCATTCTTTTTAGCATGCTTGATCAGATGCGTTTTCGTGGAAATAATACCGGTCGGCCTGACTTTCTCGGCCAAATATTTAATAATGATGGGATCGCTTCCGAGCCCGGCTATAAAATCGACGTGCAAAAACACCTTTTTGCCGCTGTCGATCACCTGCTTCACATAATCCTGAACGGTGAACAAATCACCGACCAGCAGAAAAACAACCGGCAGGTCGCTTGCGCACGCCAGTTTCAAATCCTCCGAATGCCGGACGGCCGCGATGATGCGTCTCGGTCCCAGATTGCCGATTCCTTTATCCATAGTCACCCTTCTTTCTTCCGTCCCCTTAATCGTAGCCGCACCCTGTTTCCCCAGTATTAACGCCGTGTTTTTCCCCTGTAAAATCAGCCGGAATTTTTTTGTATCCGTTTCCAGTTTCTCCTATTGCTACTATTCCTCTTTTTCTCTATACTGAACGATGTAGCATTTTTACAAGAACTTAATAGTACGTTCCTCATCATTTTCGATGAGGTAGAGGTTGCGGATGCTAGGAGTATTCCGGGGGAGACGGTAGAGACGTCAGAGAATCCGGGAGAAAGGAGCAGCCGCCGAAATTCAGGCCGTTTCTCTTGCGTCCGGATTGGGTCCGTTCCCGAACAGGGGCGGAACTGTCACTGCTGCCCTTCCAAGCAGCGGTGTTGCGCTATCTTCATGGAAAAGGCGAGATAGAAGCAGCAGCCGCGAAAACTCCTTTTCGGGGCTCTTTGTGTTTTCCTCTTAATTAACCGGCGGTTAGCGCAGCGGTAAGAAACTAATTTATTCACAGAGGTGTTCCTTATGAAACAACCGAACTCCGGTTCCGAGACAACGGAACTTAAGCGCGGCCTTAAAGCCAGACATTTAACCATGATTTCGCTGGGCGGTTCCATCGGAACCGGACTTTTCCTGGCCAGCGGCGGAGCCATTCATTCCGCAGGTCCCGGCGGCGCTTTAATCGCTTACGCGGCCATCGGCATCATGGTTTACTTTCTCATGACCAGTCTCGGGGAGCTGTCGGCCTACATGCCGGTATCCGGCTCCTTCTCCACTTACGCTTCCCGGTTCGTCGATCCGGCGCTGGGATTCGCGCTCGGCTGGAACTACTGGTTCAACTGGGCCATTACGATTGCCGCCGAACTTTCCGCGGCCACGCTTATTATGAAATTCTGGCTGCCCGACAGTCCCTCCATTCTATGGAGTCTGCTGTTCCTGGTGCTGATGTTCTCCCTGAATTACATGTCTGTCCGCGGCTACGGGGAGTCCGAATACTGGTTTGCCCTTATTAAAATCGTGACCGTCATCGTATTCATCATCGTGGGGGTTCTGATGATTTTCGGCATTATCGGCGGCGAGTCCGTCGGGTTCAGCAACTTTACGCTGGGAGACGCTCCTGTCAGCGGCGGATTTATGGCCGTGCTCGGCGTGTTCATGGCCGCGGGTTTCTCCTTCCAGGGGACAGAGCTTGTCGGCGTAGCGGCCGGGGAAAGCGAAAACCCGCGGGAGAACGTGCCCAAAGCGATCCGCACCATTTTCTGGCGCATCCTGCTGTTCTACATTTTCGCCATCTTCATCATCGGCCTGCTCATTCCTTACACGAGCGATAACCTGATCAGCGGCGACGTCGAAAATATCGCGATCAGCCCGTTCACGCTCGTGTTCGAGAAAGCCGGCCTGGCGTTCGCCGCCTCCGTCATGAACGCCGTCATCCTGACGTCCGTCCTGTCCGCCGGCAACTCCGGCATGTACGCGTCCACGCGGATGATCTGGACGCTTGCCCGCGAAGGCAAAGCGCCGCGCTTCCTCGGGAGGCTCGACAAGCGCGGCGTGCCGGTGGTCGCGCTGATCGCGACGGCGGCCGTGGGCATGTTCGCTTTCCTCGCCTCCATGTTCGGCGACGGAGTCGTGTACATCTGGCTGCTCAACGCCTCCGGCATGTGCGGGTTCATCGCCTGGCTCGGCATCGCCGTCAGCCACTACCGCTTCCGGCGCGCCTATAAAGCGCAAGGCCGCGACCTGCGCGATCTGCCGTACCTGGCGAAATGGTTCCCGTTCGGCCCCATCTTCGCCCTGGTCGTCTGTATCGTCGTGATCCTCGGCCAAAACTACTCGGCGATCTCGGAAAGCGGCGTGGATTGGGCCGGCCTGATCGCCTCCTATATCGGAATTCCGCTTTTCCTGATCGTCTGGATCGCTTATAAAGTCAAGAAGAAAACGAAAGTTCTGCGCCTCGAAGAATGCCGTTTCGACGATTAAGCGCGGCGGCGCGCATAAACAAAGAACCTCCCGGTCCGTCAAGGACCGGGAGGTTCTTTGTTGTGTCAAGCATTTCGCCGCCCGCTTACATGTTGATATTGCCGACGTTGGCTTTAACGACAATCTCGTCGAATTTGGCGTCGGACGATTTTTTCTTCGACAGGACCGTTCCGAGAATTGCACCCAGGAATCCGAGGGGAATGGAGATGATGCCCGGGTTGGTCAGCGGGAACAACGGCGTGCCCACGAAGATGGCTTTGCCCGCTTCCGGACTCCATACGCTCGGGCTCAGGGCCACAAGCACCAGGGAAGAGATCAGGCCGACGAGCATGCCCGTTACCGCACCCGCCGTGTTGAAGCGCCGCCAGAAGACGGTGAACAGAATGACCGGCAGGTTGGAGCTGGCCGCGATCGCGAAGGCGACGGACACGAGGAACGCGACGTTCAGCTTGGATGCGGCCAGCGACAAGATGATCGACAGGATGGAGACGCCGACGGACGCCCAGCGGGCTACCTTCATCTGCTCGGACTCCGTGGCTTTTCCCTTGCGTACGATATGGCTGTAGAAGTCATGCGCGAACGCGGAAGCGGCGGAGAGAACCAGACCGGTGACCACGGCCAGAATCGTCGCGAACGCGACGGCCGCGATAAAGGCGAAGAAGAAATCGCCGCCGAGCGCCCGGGCCAGTAGAGGCGCCGCCATGTTGCCGCCCTTGTCTTCCGCGATGATGTTATCGTATCCGACAAACGCGGCCGCACCGAAGCCCAGGAACAGCGTCAGCACGTAGAAAATGCCGATGATCCAGGTTGCGTACACGACGGAGCTGCGCGCGGTCGGAGCGTCCTTCACCGTGAAGAAGCGGATCAGAATGTGCGGCAGACCGGCCGTACCCAGCACAAGCGCCAGGTTAAGCGAGAGCGTGTCGAGCGGAATTTTATATTTGTTGCCGGGGTCCAGAAACTTCTCTTTGAGAGGAGTAACGGCTTTCAGTTGATCGAACATTTCGGTGACGCTGAAGTTAAACTTCGAGAACACGACAATCGAAAGAATAAAAGTTCCGCCCATCAGCAGCACGGCTTTGACGATCTGCACCCACGAAGTGGCGGTCATCCCGCCGAATACGACGTAAACGGTCATCAGCAGGCCCACAATCAGCACGGACGTCGTGAAATCGAGTCCCAGCAGCAGCTTGATGAGCGCCCCCGCGCCCACGAGCTGCGCGATCATATAGAAGGTGGAGATCGTGATCGTATTCAAGGCCGCCACACCGCGGATTTTCTTTTCGTTGAAACGGGCGGCAATCATATCCGCCACCGTATATTTCCCGAGATTGCGGAGAGGTTCCGCTACGAGGTAGAGAACGACCAGATACGCAACCAGAAACCCGATGCTGTAAAAGAACCCGTCAAAGCCGGCCAGCGCGATCGTACCCGCGATTCCCAGGAAGGAAGCGGCAGACATGTAATCACCGGCGATAGCCAGACCGTTCTGCCAGCCCGTCAGTCCTCCGCCCGCCGTATAGAACTCATCGGTGGAGTTGGTTTTTTTGGCCGCAAAATAGGTAATCAGAAGCGTGATCGCCACGATGCCCAGAAATAACCAGAATGCCGTCAAATTCACTTGACTTCCCTCCAAATTATGAGAAATGAGATCAGCCTTTCATTTGCTGCCGGATTTGCTGTACCATCACATCGAATTTAGCGGCCCGGCGCGAGTAAAGAATGCACAGCACCCAGGTCATGATAAACTGCGCAAAGGCGAATACCCACGCCCAGGAGACGGAACCGAATGCAGGGGTATTAAGCACGGTGGTGTAAGAGGTGAGAATCGGGAGCGTAAAATAAAAGGCAAAGAAGAACAGGGAAAGCGGTAAAATGAATTGTCTTTTTCGTTTCAATAACGTTTGGAACTGACTGGACTGCGCAATTTCCGTGTAATTGAGCTCCTTAGCTCGCTTTTTCATTAGCTTCCTCCTCCTAATTTTGTTTTCTTTATGTCGGTAAGCGCTTTCATTAAATCCAACCTTATTATATATAACCTTTACATTTTGTACCAGTTATTTTTTCGCTAGCTCCCCCGCTTCAGCGCTTCTTTATTCTCCCTGAAAAAATTCCTTCTACTATAAGCAGTTGAAGCGCATACAGGCCGAGCCACCCGCCGCTGCCCAGAAAGAGGGGATTCAGGAACACCTTATGCACGCTTGTCATAAAAACCGTGTTGTTTACGAGAATCTCCGCCACGGTTACCCCCGCAATCCCTGAAAAAAGCACAAGTGCCGCGTAAGCCAAGGCATCTATAATAAATTTGGCCCCGGCCACTTTATTTTGAAGCCAAACGAGCAGCCACGGAACGACAACAACCGTTCCCCACACCAAACCGGACATAGGTTTTCCTCCTTTTTTAATCAGCTTGCGCAGCCTTGATGAGAATCATACCTGTCTGCCCGAGGATAATGGCACGGTCCCGGCGAAAAGCCGCGTTTGGGGCTGTTGAGCGCCCGAAAACGCCGGGTCGCGGCAATTGTCAAAACGTTCATTCTATGGCAAGATAAAACGAAGACTATAGTCAACGTACAGATAGGAGCATTGAACTAAGCATGAAACCATTGTTTCGACTTATGACGGAACTCTCATCCCGCAAATGGATTTCCCGGATGACCGGTTCGTTTTCCAAATCTCCGCTCAGCCGCTCCCTTATTCCTTGGTTTGCCAAGTCTTACGGCATTCCGGTAGAAGAAGCGGAGAAGGCAATCGGGGAATACGCCACACTCAACGAGTTCTTCACCCGCCGCCTGAAGCCCGGACTCCGTCCGGTCGATACGGACCCGGCCGCGCTTGTCAGCCCGGTGGACGCCGTTATTACCGGCTACGGTCCCGTAGAGGCGGGCCGCATGCTCAGCGTCAAGGGGCAGGATTACACCGTTGAGGAGCTGCTCAACCGCTCCCCGCGTACGATCAATTACGAGAAGGGCTTTTTTATGGTGCTTTATTTAAGCCCGACGGACTATCACCGTATCCACTCTCCGGTTACCGGCGAGATATTGGAGAAAGAACATGTTCCGGGCAAGGTGTATCCCGTGAACGAATTCGGCCTGCGCCACATGACACGCGTGCTCAGCCGCAACGAGCGTCTCATCACCGTGATGGAGCATGAAGCCGGGGAGATTGCCGTCGTCAAAGTCGGCGCGCTCAACGTCAGTTCCATTCAGTATGTGGAAGGCCTTCCGTCTCACCTGCAGGCGGGCGACGACCTCGCTTATTTCGAATTCGGCTCGACCGTTGTGCTCGTCACTGAGAACGGCATCCTGACGCCGCGCTCCGATCTCCAGGTGGGCAGCAAAGTCCGCATGGGCGAACGGATCGGTACGCTTAAGCAATCTACACACTAGCTTCACGAAAGGAGTGCGTGCCCTATGGCGTCGCAGGCGACAGTCAATGCCGGCACAGCACGACCCTCAGCAGGAATCCCTACGTCGAAACCGACGGTCTATAAGGTACTCCTTGCCATCAGTCTCGTGCATCTGTTCAATGACTCGATTCAGTCGGTTATCCCGGCTATCTATCCGATTTTAAAAGACAGCATGACGCTTTCGTACGCCCAGATCGGATGGATCTCGTTCTACTTCAATCTGACCGCTTCCATCATGCAGCCGGTCATCGGCATGTATACCGACCGGAAGCCCAAACCCTACATGCTGCCGCTCGGCATGGCCTCCACCTTCCTCGGCATGCTCCTGCTCGCGTTCGCGCCTTCGTACGCGTTCGTGCTGCTGGCCGTATCGCTGGTGGGCCTGGGATCGGCGGCCTTCCATCCGCAGGGCTCGAAGGTCGCCCACCTGGCCGCAGGCTCCCGCAAGGGACTCGCCCAGTCGATCTTCCAGGTCGGCGGCAACGCGGGTCAATCGCTGGCTCCGCTGCTGACGAAATGGATCTTCATCCCGCTGGGCCAGTTCGGCTCGATCTGGTTCACCCTCGTGGCGGGCGCTGCCATGCTCGTGCAAACCTTTATCGCCCGCTGGTATAAGGGTGTGATCGAGGCCGGAGCCGTGACGGCGAAGAAGACCGTGCAGCGCGCGATGGACCCCACCAAGCGGAATAAGATCGCCACCGCGATCGTCGTGCTGGTGTTCCTGGTCTTTATCCGCTCGTGGTACTCGGCGGCCATGACGAGCTATTACGCTTTCTATTTGCGCGATGTCGTCGGCACGACCATCGACCAGGCGCAAATCTATATTTTCCTGTTCCTGGCCGCAGGCGCGCTCGGAACGTTCTTCGGCGGACCTCTCGCCGACCGGTTCGGACAGAGAACCGTCATCTTCGTCTCGATGTGCGGCGCGGCTCCGCTGGCCGCCCTCATCCCCTACGTCGGTCTGGGATGGGCAACCGTGCTGCTCGTGCTGACCGGATTCATCGTGTTCTCCAGCTTCTCCGTCACCGTCGTGTATGCGCAGACGCTGATTCCGGGGAAAGTCGGCATGGTATCCGGCCTGATTACAGGCTTCGCGTTCGGCATGGGCGGGATAGGAGCGCTCGTTCTGGGTAACCTGATCGACGCGCACGGAATCAGCCTCATCATGAAGCTGTCCAGCCTTCTGCCGATTCTCGGCATCTTGACGCTCTTTCTTCCGTCAGACCGCAAGCTGCGTGAATGGTCCGCAGAAGTATAAGCATAAACCAAACCGGTATTCCCCGCGGGGAATACCGGTTTTTTTAGGTCTTGTCCGTAACTGTTTTATGAGCGGTCATTTCTCAGCCGACGTTTCACCCTTCAACCCGTCCATTCGTTTAAAGCCAAGATCACGAAAGCCGCCAGCGTCAAAAGATAATAAGCTCCTATCGCAATGGCTGCGACAGTTCCCGCTATTTTGGCTATACGCAGCAGCACCTTTTTCATTCTCTACCTCCTTCAACAGGCTGCAGTGACAGCCTCGATTAAGGTTGATCCACCGAAAATTCCCACGGACCTCTTACCTGCGAATTAAGGGATGACACTTTCAACTCGTACTCCTTCTGGCCGGGCTGAACCGACAGAAGCATCCATTCCATCCTGTCGGTTTGCTCGTTACGGTGCCAGACCGCGCCGCCATTTAACAGACTGGGGGGAAATTCGTACAAGGTCTCGGCCGCCTGCTCATCCCCATGAAGCTCGAACCAGATGCGGATACTGTCTTCCCCGGCTTCGCCATCTCCGTCAATTTTCGCTCCCTTGAGGATTCTCTCCACCTGGCTTACCTTGACCGGAAAGCCGAACAGGTCGAACGTCCGGTTAACTTCCACACTGCCCCTCTCGGGAACAGGGAGACGGATGACAGCCGGCTGGTCATAGCTTCTCGTCAGAACAAGCGCAGGAATGACCAGCTTGGCTCCCCCCTCCGACTCCTTGCCTCGCTCCCAGTAAATTTCACTCGGATTAGGGAACGTCTCGTCCTGCGTGAAGGGAATTTCTTCACCCGTGCCGGGATTAAAGAACTTAGCGGACGGAATCTCCTTATAAAAAGAATTAAACCCGTACGAATTGATTTTCACTTCACCCGGCAGTTGAGGAAGAATCGTCAGTTTCATCTTCCTATCATCCACCGCTGCGCTCACCGCGGTCAACCGGGTCCCGCTATGTTCGGCCGTAGGACCGAGATCCGTCACTTGCTCCACTTCCCGGGGAGCGACAAGCTTCAAGGGGAGTTCCCTCCCCTCCGCAATCAGGGTCGTATTGCCGGTAACCTCGATCCGGCCTTCGTAGCCGTAAAGCCCGGTCCATCCTCCTTCCGCCCCCGTCATCGTAGCCCGGCGGAAAACGTACTTCTCTCCCAAGCCATTCCTCAGGGTCACCTCCGAGGCCCGGGGCAAGCCGGTGCCGACCAGCGTAACGGTCGAGTTTTTCTCACCGATGGACAATCCTCTGATTTCAAGCTGCCCTTTTCCGATTTTATGAGTAGTCGGCAGAGGCTGCACGTACTCCACCCGCTGCTCCGTTTTCTCCGAATCGGCAACTCCGGCAAAGCCAGGCAGGTATTGAAGCACACGCCGCATTTGGGCGGCCACTTCCGGCTGAGCGCCCGCAAGCACCCCGCCGGTGAGCAGCAAAGCCGCTAACGCGGCCAGGAGAGCATATCTGCGCAGGAGCTTCGGTCGACTTGTTCCCGTTCGCCTAACCGGAGAAACAGACGGTGCAAGCTCACCGCCGGATGAAGGGCAATTCGCGGTCTTTGTCTTTGTGCCGGGGGATATCACGGCTATTTTCTCAAAAGTCCGCTGCTTAATTGCTGTCAGCCTGTCGGGGTCTTTCTCCAATGGAAATTCCGCTGTATCCAAGTCAGGGATGTGATTTTCCGCCAAGTCGGCCGTTATTTCATCCAGAAGCCCAAACCATTCCCGTTCTTCGCGTTTTTTCATGAGATCCCCTCCTTACGAACTGTTTTCATCTGCTCCTTGAGCTTTTTCCTGGCTCTGTACAACCGATTTTCAACCGCCTTGGCCGTCAACCCCATAGCAGCCGCAATCTCCTCCACAGACTCGTAATAGTAATATCGCCGATAAAAAATAATCCGGTCTTTGTCTTCCAGCCTGTCGATCAAAGCTAAAAATTCTTCCTGCATTTCCCGGTCAAGAACGATCTGCTCGGTATCCGTTTCGGCCGTAAGTTCCGTCTCCGCGAGCATTTTACCCAATCGGTTTTCCGGTCTCAACCGCCGGCGGTAATCCAGCGCTTTGTATTTGGCGAGAATAAGCAGCCAAGTTTTATAAGTCCCCCGTCGCGGCTCATATTCTGAGGTCCTGTTCCAGGCGGCGGCAAAGACATCGCTGACACATTCCTCGATATCCTCACGCGATACCGCTCCTTGAAGGATACGATGCACCAGACCGTATATATTCGAAGCGTATAAATCCATAAGCGCTTCCAGTGCGGCAGGATCCTGTTCGGACATCCCGCGTGCCAGCCACTCCTCCGACTTTCCCATATAGCGCCCCCCGTATGTCCCATCCCTAAATCCGCTTTATTCTGTCACTATGTACTACGTCCGTTCCCTTCACAATCACTCAAGCTGGTAGAAATATCGTCCAAACCGTCCCACATACACTAGAAAAAGCGGATATTCTTCAATACCGACCGGTGTTTGGTTCATAGGAATTGCGATCTTTTCATGCAATCAATCCCCGGTCACCGCCCTTATTTATTTTTTCATCCAAAGGAGGCGCAGCATGGGCATCTACATCCCCGTAGAGCAGGGAGTTAACCTTTATGTCGAGGATTTGAACCCCGGGGGCGGCGGCAAAACGATTCTGTTCATTCACGGCTGGCCGCTTAACCACACGATGTTCGAGTACCAGTTCGATCAGCTTCCCAAAGCCGGATACCGCTGTATCGGCGTCGATTTGAGAGGATTCGGCAAATCCGACCGCCCTTGGGGAGGCTATTCCTACGACCGGATGGCGGACGATATCCGCCGTGTGATCGAGACGCTTAGGCTCGAAGGCATTATACTGGCCGGATTTTCCATGGGAGGAGCCGTTGCGATCCGGTATATGGCCAGACACGGCGGGTTTGGCGTTTCCAAGCTGGCTCTGTTCGCTCCGGCGGCTCCCCTATTTACCAAACGTCCGGACTTCCCCTACGGCAATTCAATCGAAGAGCTGAACCATCTCATAGAAGGAACCTATACCGACCGCCCTAAAATGCTCGAAGATCTCGGCGGCCGTTTTTTTGCCCGGTATGTGTCGGCCCCTCTTCAAAACTGGTTTCACGGGATCGCCCTGTCATCCTCCGGGCACGCGACCGCCATGGGAGCGGCTCTTTTGAGAGACGAGGATCTGCGTCCCGATCTGCCCAAAATCTCGGTGCCCACCGTGATTTTCCAGGGGGCGCAGGACCTGATCTGTCCCTATCCGCTAGCCCAGGCGACACAGGCGGGCATCAAGGGCTCGGAGCTTGTGCCGTTCGCGTACAGCGGACACGGCTTGTTTTACTGTGAAATGGGCAAATTCAACCGGGAGCTGATGCGGTTCGCCGGTTCCTAGTCATCCGGTTCGTTATTCGGTTCAGCCGACTCCCGGCGCAAGGTGAGAAGACATTTTTTTACCCGCTCGGCCCCGTGTTCCCATTGCCAAATATTGTTAACCTTGCTATACTTCATAGAAAACTTCGGACGGGGTGTCTATCGAATGAAAAGAAAACTTGGCTGCTATCATGCCCACTACTCCAATATCGAACATATCGAGAAAGCCCTCGGCTCTTATGACATCGAGCTGGTGCATTTCGTCGATCCCGGTCTGGACCGGATTAAGAACGACAGCGATTTTACGGAGGAACTGGCCCTGAACAAAATAAAATCCACACTCGACTGGTTAGCCAGCTGTCATGTGGATGCCATTTTGATTACCTGTACGTATTTTACGGCTCATCTGCCTGAAAATTTCTCCTGCCCGGTGCCGATTATTAAAATCGACGATCCTTTGTTTCATAAAATCCTGCAGCTGAACCGGCCTTCGGTTCTCGTTTTCACCAATCCTTCGACTGTCGAAGGCACGATGGAACAGCTCCATAAGTTTGCGGCCGCAGCCGGCCAGGAGATTCAGGTGGAGCCGGTCCTTCTTGAAAATACGTTCCAGCTCGTCATGCAGGGCAAGAAGAACGATTATATCGAAGCGGTTTCCAGAGGACTGTTCCATGCCATCGAAGACCATCCCCGCAAAACGGTGTTCGCGGCCCAGCTTTCCATGGTACCCGCCGCCCAGCGGGTCGGCAGGGAAAGCGACGCGTTCCTCGGCAACCACCTCGATGCCCTTCCGGGCTATCTGAAAGATATTCTCAGCCTTGAAGCCGTAGGGCGCTGAGGCGGGTATACAGCCCGCGGCAATACCTAGCGGTTCTCGTAGTAAGAACTCGGCCGGAATACGCCGCCGCTTTCCGCATAGAAAGCCTCGTCCAGCTCGAACAACCCGCCGCGCGTGCGGGTCCAGCCCGCTCCCGCCGCCGGATGATAGCTTACGAGACGGTCCCAGCCGCGGTAATTTTGCCCCCCGTTGGACTCGATCAGGCCGTAAGCCATCCCCGGCAGAGGACGGAGGTGAGCGGCCAGCACGCGAGTCCACTCCACCAGCAGCGGATTGGCCGTAAGGTCGGCGCAGAAGCACGGTACTCCCCGCTCGGCGGCCAGAGCGGCCACTTTCAGGCTCAGGCTCATCGACTTCGCCGCCGGTTTAAGGGCAAGGGCTCCATAGCCGAGATCCATATAGTAGCGGGCATCGCTTTCGGACTGAATGCTCTCATCCCCGGCAATACGGGCCGGTACATCCTCGACGGAGATTTCACGCCCGTCCAGGAACGGCTCTTCCACCAGAATGACATGAGGCAGCGATCCGCTGCGGTCGGCATCCTCCAGCAGCCGCAGGAGGTCGTCTTTTGCCGCGTAACGGCCGTTCAGGTCGAGATAGTAAGACACCTCTGCCGGGGCCGGACGGGTCTGCAAATAAGCTTGGGTCAGCTCATGAATATGCCGCAGGCGCCTGCTGTCCCAGTCGATCATATCGTCGCCGCCCGACCCCAGCTTGATTTTGAGCACGGTACAGCCCTGCTCCAGCAAGCCGGTAATTTCCCCGTCGTCCGTCCCGTACGCGATAGCAGGAACGGCTGCAACCGCTTCCGTCTTCTGCTCGCCTAGGCTGCGGTATTCGCCCGGCAGCAGATCCGAGAAGCGGTAAATCTCCCGCTCCCGCGCGTAGAGGACCCAGGCCGCGAAATCGACCGCCGCCAACGCGTTCAGAACATAAGTCGGCCGGACATCCGGATGCCCCTGACGGGCGAACCAGGACTGCGAAGACCGCGCATACAATTCTTCGAACAGCTCCATCGGATGCCCGAAGGAGGCTCCAGACAGGGACTTTACGGTCTCCTCCGCAAATTTGTACATGAGCTCGTTAGCTCCCTGTTCCCCGAGAGACGCCATCAGATTCGCATCCGACCACAAGGGACTCTGGACGCCCACTCCCGTACCCTTGTGACCGCTTTCACTAGTTAGCGTAACAATCGGCTGCCACAGCTCCGTTAATTGACCTCCTTTAAATCCGAAAGGATGAAGCAGCGGTTCCCGGTCGGCTCGCAAGTTGCTTTCCGTAATTGTCAGCATGCGTTTTCTCGCCCTCTTTCTCCCCGTTCGCCGGGGCTTTCTTTGTCGGGCAGCTTAACTTCATACCCGCATAAGCACATTTCATTGTACCCATATCTTAGGAGTCACGGCAGAGCCTGTCAATGAATCGGCCATTTATCGCAACTTTATAGACACGGAAACCGTAAAATGGAAGGAAGGGAAAGGGGTGAAAAACATACGTACAAGACCGATTTATTTGTTCTATGGAGGTATGTCCCTGCTAATGACGGTCATATACACCGTCCAATTTATCAGCGGGATGCCGGAAGTTTACAAGCAGCGGACCGGGCCTCTGGGAAACGCGGAGCACTTTGAGAACTTGTTTTCGAAAGGCTTGCCCTGCGCCGTTTTGGCTCTGGTCATGACGTTTTTTTATCTGATTCTATATTTGGCCGACAGGCCGAAAAAAGAGCCGGATCAAGAGCCCGGATAAGGCCCGATTCGGCTTTTCCCTCCTATATCGGAATCGGAACTCCTCGGAACGCAGTCCCTGCTTCCGGCGATGTTTATCGCTTGCGGGAAGTCCGCCCGGTTAGCCGGACAAGACCTCCAAGGTCAGCAGCTGACCGGTTCTTTTCGTCACGGTAGCCTTCACCTGATTTCCCGGTTCCAGAAGCTCTTCGCTTTCCCCCGGCGGTATTTCCCTGGACGGCAGCTTGTAGCGCTTTACCTTGCCCTCCCGCGTCTTCAGCGACAGCCTGCCGTTGTTATAATCCGTTACCCGGCCTTCAAATTCAACGTGACGGGATTCGATCAGATCGAACAGGACATATCCGGCGGTAAAAAGCGCAAAAAGCAGGCCGAGAACCGTCAGCGGCTTAAGATAGGCGGGCTGTTCCCAGCTTTGTATCATCAGCGTGGCAAACATAAAAGCGCTGAATACCGACCCGGCCAGCAGAGGCAGCAGCGGATTTCGTATTTCAATCGTCTTCATAAGCTTTCCTCCTCGGCAATGAGCGTTTCTTTTTACAAGCAAGCTTTATTCTCCATATTTCGTCCTCCGGCCTAAAGCGCCAATGTGTTCTCTTCTTCTACTCTAACGAATCTATCTTGGAAAATAAATACAAAATTACAAAATGTTTTGCGAGCTTGCTAAAAAAGCCCCCGCACCGGCTGGTACGAGGGCTTCTCAAAGCTAAGAACCGTTCATTACATTAAACAAACTCACGTCATGCATAGGGTACCCCGATCGGGAGTTTACAGCTGAGCCGCCAGCTCCGTCACGAAACGCTCCAGCATAACGCGGTCGGTTTCGTCAAAACGGGCCAGGTTCGGACTGTCGATATCCAGGACGCCCAGCAGCTCGCCGTCTTTAACAAGCGGTACGACGATCTCCGAGCGGGAGGCCGCGTCGCAGGCAATATGCCCGGGAAACCGCTCCACATCCTCAACAACCAGCGTCTCGCGCTTCTGCGCAGCGGTACCGCATACTCCGCGTCCGAGCGGGATGCGCACGCAAGCCGGAAGCCCCTGGAAAGGTCCGAGCACCAGCTGCTCTCCTTCGAGCAAGTAAAAACCGACCCAATTTATATCCCGAAGAAACTGGCCGAGCAGAGCCGAAGCGTTCGCCAGATTGGCAATCCGGCTTGTCTCCCCTTCAATCAGCGCCTTCAACTGGGCAATGACGAGGGTGTACTGCTCTTCACGGGTTCCTCCGTAAGTTTCCGTATGAAACATGTTATCGCCTGCTTTCCCAGTAAAACTGTAACCAGGAGTTTATTATAGCATACCCGCGCCGTCTGCGGACTGGGCGGCTTCGTCACTGCGGATATCCGCACTTTTCCGTCTGGCTACGCCGGTTTCGTAAGCGGCCGCAATTACGGCCTCGCGGACCTTCTTCACGACCTGCTTGTTGAACACGCTCGGTATAATGTAAAGCTCGTTGAGCTCTTCTTCCGACACGACGGACGCGATAGCTTTGGCGGCTGCCAGCTTCATTTGCTCGTTGACCCGCGTAGCGCGGCAGTCCAGAAGACCGCGGAACAGACCCGGGAAGCACAGGACGTTGTTGATCTGGTTCGGATAGTCGGAGCGGCCCGTCGCCATCACGCGCACGTAAGGCTCCGCTTCTTCCGGGGCGATTTCCGGTGTCGGATTCGCCATGGCGAATACGATCGGATCAGCCGCCATTTTCTTGACGTCCTCCACTTTAAGCACACCCGGTCCCGACAGACCGACAAAAATATCGGCTCCCTCGATCACGTCGGAGAGATGTCCCTTTTCCTCATTCGGATTCGTATTCTCCGCATACCACTGCCACGATTCGTACGGATACGATTCGCCGCGAACCAGAGCACCCTGACGGTCGACTCCAATTACGTTCTTAACGCCTGCCGCGAGCAGAATCTTGGTGCATGCGATACCGGCAGCTCCGATGCCGCAGACGATAACCTTGCAGTCTTCGAGCTTCTTGCCCGCAACCTTGACCGCGTTCAGCATGCCGGCAAGCAGAACGACCGCCGTGCCGTGCTGGTCATCGTGGAAAACGGGAATATCCAGCTCTTCGATAAGCCGGTTCTCGATTTCAAAACAGCGCGGGGACGAAATATCTTCCAAGTTGATTCCGCCGAAAGCCGGGGAAATCGCTTTTACGATCGATATGATTTCTTCAGGGTCCTGTGTATTGAGGCAGATCGGGAAAGCATCTACGCCGGCAAACTGCTTGAACAGCATCGCCTTACCTTCCATAACCGGCATGGCCGCTTCCGGGCCGATATTGCCCAGCCCCAGAACTGCCGTACCATCCGATACAACGGCAACGGTGTTGCGTTTAATCGTCAATGAGAACGCTTTCGAAGGATCTTCATGAATGGCCATGCAAACGTTTGCCACCCCAGGTGTGTACACGCGGGACAGATCATCACGGTTCTTGATCGGTATTTTCGGCGTCGTTTCGATTTTACCGCCCAAGTGAAGCAGGAACGTCTGGTCAGACACGTTGATGACTTTTACGCCATCCAGCTCGTTTAGAGCCTTCACGATGGCATCCGTCTGATTCTGGTCGCTGACTTTGACGGTAATATCCCGGACGGTAACGGTTTTCGTTGAACGGTTGACGTCAATTGCCACGACATCGCCGCCGGCGTCGCCGATCGTAGTCGCGATCTGTCCGAAATTCGTGCGTTCTTTCATCATCTCAAGCCGCAAAATAATACTTGTACCTCCGGTAAATCCGGCCATATCCAATCACTCCTACGGTATTTCTAGTACGGAAAAGCCTCGGCGAGTCAAACCGGGCTCGTCCTTCATTCACATCATAGCACAAACCTTTTGGAGATTCCTGTATGCTTACAAAAAAGTTTCCCTCAGGACTTCCGTCATCACGGCGATACCGCGGCCGATCTCCTCCCGGGACAGATGTCCGAAGCCGAAACATGCCGCGGGTCTTCCTCCGCAGCGGACATGCTGCCCGGCGTCCCGCCAGAAGACACCCCGCTCGGCGCATTCGGCGGCAAATCGCCTATACGCTTCCGCGCCGCCTTTCCACCAGCCGAAAATGTGGAGTCCCGCTTCGCTCGGCATCCATTCAAAAGCGGGATCCAGCGCGGTCAGCCCCGAACGCAGCAAGGCGGCTTTTTCCCCGTACACCCGCTGCATCCTGCGCAGATGACGCTCGTAAGCGCCGCTGTTCATAAAGGCCGCCAGGGCCCGCTGCTCCATCATCCCCGTCGTCAGAGGCTCGTAATGCTGCTTGGCGCGCCGGAAAGGTTCGACGAGAGACGGCGGCAGCACCGCATAGCCGAGGCGCAGACCCGCGTACATCGTCCGCGAGAACGTGCCGACGAACAGGACGCGACCTTCGCGGTCCAGCGCCTTAAGCGGCTCCAGGGGCCGGCCCGCGTAGCGGAACTCGGTGTCGTAATCGTCCTCGATGATGACGGCGCCGCGTTCCTTCGCCCAGCGGAGCAGCTCCTGCCTCCGCTTCAGCGGAAGAACCGCCCCGGTCGGAAACTGCCGGCCGGGGGTGACGAACAGCAGCCGCGCATTCCATGGCTGCGGGATGATGCCCTGCCCGTCGACGGGCGCATCGACGGGCACGCCGCCTGCGGCGGCCGCAGCGCGCACGGCGCCGCTGTAACCGGGCGACTCGACGACTACCTCGTCGCCCGGGCCTACCAGCAGCTGCATCGTCAGCGCGATAGCCTGCATCGACCCGTTCACGATTGCGACGCAATCGGGGTCCGCGTCGATGCTTCGCGAGCGCCGCAGATGCAGCGCGATAGCCGAGCGCAGCGAATAATCGCCTTGAGGGTCGCGCAGCGGACTCTCAAGGAAGGCGGCGCTGCGCACCTGCTCGTGCAGGCAGCGGTTCCAGGCCTGCCGCGGGAAGGCCACGCTGTCGGTGCCGGACAGCTCGAAGACGACGGAACCCGGACCCGCGGGTGTATGCGGGTCCGCGCTCCAGGAAGCCGCACTGCGGCTGCGCGTTTCGTCCGCCCGCGCGGGCGGACTTGCATGGGCCGCGGTTCGCCCGGCATTGCCGGCCTGCTTCATGCCCCCTGCCTGCCCTTGCCCGGCAGTCCCTGCATCCGCAGCTTTTACCCCGCTCGCCTCTGCCGGCCCTGCACCACTCGCTTCGGCATAACCTCCGGTACCTGCTCCGGCCTGCTTCATGCCCCCTGCCTGCCCTTGCCCCGCAGTCCCTGCATCCGCGGCTTTTACCCCGCTCGCCTCTGCCGGCCCTGCACCACTCGCTTCGACACAACCCGCCTTACCTGCTCCGGCCTGCATCATGCCCCCTGTCTGCCCTTGCCCCGCAGTCCCTGCATCCGCGGCTTTTACCCCGCTCGCCTCTGCCGGCTCTGCGCCTCTCGCTTCGGCATAACCCACCTTACCTGCTCCGGCCTGCTTCATGCCGCCTGTCTGCCCTTGCCCCGCAGTCTCTGCATTCGCGACTTTTACCCCGCTCGCCTCTTCTTGCCCTGCACCGCTCGCTTCGGCATAACCTGCGGGTACGCCGCCCGGCCTCCGCTCTGCTCCGCCGTACTCCTGCTCCCGGCTATCCTCCTTATTTCCTACCGAGGCGCCGCTCCCTTCTTCCCGTCTGCCTGCGCCGCCGCCCCCCGGTTCCATCAAAAGGCGTCCCCATGCCGACAAAAGGAGGGGGTCATCCGAAGAGGAATCGGTTCCCGCCGCCTGATCACTCCGGTAGGCAACGAACGTTCCTTTTCCCGGTTTGCCTTCTATGTATCCTTCGGACATCAGCATCTCGTACACTTGCATAACGAGTCCCCGGGAGATTCCGTATACCTCCGCCAGCTCCCGGCTTGAAGGGAGTTTAGAGCCCGATTCCAGTCTTCCTTCTACTATACTTTCCCGCAGCGCTCGGTAGAGGGCGGTATTTTTATGGGGAAACAGTTGTGCATAGTGATTAAAAGGGATTAAAATCTTCACATAAACCTCCGCCGAATTCCGGTGAAAATAAAAAGCCGCCTGATCGTTTCTATCTTCTTACCATCTCACAGAGACGTGTTCAAAATCAACAGCGCTGCAGCCGGCTCCGGCTCCGGCTCCGGCCCCGTTCACCTGAGTCCCATTTCAGGCGGTCTCTACGAACTTTTATGAGGGGGGGAAGCAAGCTTGAGGAACTTCATGATCCCCTATCAAGGAAGCTCTATAAGCCGTTTCACCTGTTCCGTTTAGGCATATTTGAAGCCGCCGCCCCGTTTAAGGGGGCTGTTTCCGGCAGCGCAGCGAAGCACGGGTTCTTTGCCCGTCTCCACCCGCAACTCCGGTAACAGGACAGACGCTTGTTGTCTGCCTTCGGCGCACAGAAAGGAAAATGATATGATTTTGCCTGGTTTGCGTTTAACCGTCCGGACCGCTCTCGACCGGTTTCGTACCCATTGGAAAAAAAGAGCCTTGCAGGCTCCACGTTTGTTCGCCTTCTATTCGATTTTATCTTGGCTCGGCCTGGCCTTCTTATGCCTGTCCCTGCCTTTTATGAAAGACAGCCGCACTTTGCTGGTGCAGGCTTTGGCCTCTTTTTACGTACTCTGGCAATTGTGGATCGTCTGCCGTTCCAAAACCGTCGGCTGGTCCGCGTACGCCGCTTTTTTTATCATCGGCACCTGGATCGTAGCTCCGCTCAATACGCTGTTCATTCAGCTGGTCTTCCTGCCGTTCGATCCGGCGGTTTACGCCGTCTGGAATGCGTCGCTCGTTTCTCCGCTGACGGAGGAACTGATGAAGCTGGCCCCCCTGCTCCTGTTTTTGTGGGGCTCGCGCAAAGCGACCTCGCTTAGTCTGGCCGACTTCGCCCTGATCGGCGGCGCTACCGGAGCCGGGCTCCAGTTTCTGGAGGAATACTGGATGCGGCTGCATGCCAGTCTGGAGCCGGCCGGTTCCACGGCGGTTTCGCCGGATAGTGCGATGAGCTGGAACCTGTTTCACTTCCTGCCGTCCCTTGAGCAGGGTCTCGCCTCGCCCTGGGCCGGACACACGGCGGCCACCGCCCTCTGCGCCCTCGGCCTCGGAATCGCCATCCGCCTGCGCCGGGTCATCGGGAAAGCCGCTTACGCGCTGCCCGTCTTTCTGCTTGTCTGGGTCGCCGCGGATCACGCGGTGCATAACGGGACACAGGCGACCTGGCTGAACGGGTTTCATATGACGCTGGGCGGCGGCGCTTATACCAAGGCGTTGTTTATCGTTCTGCTGATCGGTGCGGTCGCATACGACTACGCCGACTTGAACCGCATGCGGAAGGGGCTGACATTGTTCCGCTCCGAAAACGTGATCGAACCGTTCCGCGAGCTCTACCGTTCTTTGAGCATGCTGCCGGAAGGCGCCAAACGCTACGTCAGCCTTCTTCGTTTCTACAGAATCCGGCGCCGCCTGGCCTTCACCCTGCTGTACGGCAAAAAAGACGCCAAGCGCAGCCTCGGAAATCTCCAGGATGAAATGAAGACGCTGAACAAGGCGGCTGTCCCCGTCCTGCTTGCGGCGGGGTTCCTTCTGCTGAGCGCGGCTGCCTGGACCGGGGGGCTTGCAGCCGCCGCAGGATCAAGCCCTGGCGGCAACGCCTGCGTCTCCTGCCTGTACGCGCCCACCGCGGCCTGGTGGAGCGGGCAGAGTGCCGCCGCGAAAGGGGTGCTCCTGCTCGGCACCGCCTTTCTCTTCACTTCTTTCTTCCCGCTGTGGGGCGCGGTAAGCGATACGCTGGCGGGCGACTTCAAAGCCCGCCGCAAACACGCCGGGCGGCTTCAGCCCGGAGAGATTTTGCCGCTGCTCGGCGCGTTCACTCCGCGTATGGCGGCGGCCGCCGGCCTGCGGCGGCTTCTCGACCTCCTGGCGGGTCTCGAAGCCGGGAGGAAGCCTTTCGCGCCAAGCGCGCCCGCGGCTTCCTCCGGCGCGCAGGAACAGCCTTCTGCGGCCCAGTCCGCCGAAGCCCCGTCTGCCGCGGAAAGCGCGGCGGACGCCGGCTTCGGCGCTGACGATACGGCCGGCGCGGCTGGCGCGGCTCGTTCCGGAAGCATTCCGGAACGCAGACACCGTTTCACAACGGAGCGCACGCGGCAGACCGTCCACCAAGGGAAGCAGGCGTATTTGCCTGCCGGAACCCGCTATGGAGGCGGGTGGACGATCAGGGGGTTGCATAACTGGAACGGCTTTATAGACGCCGTCCGCCGGGACCGACTCACCGTGGTGAGAACCGAGGAACTGCCGGAGAACGGAATCCGCAGAGCCGTCATCAGACGACAGGGAACGGACCCCCTTACCGGGGAAACGTTCACTTCCCTGACATACGGCAAAACGTTTTATCCCAAACACTACAACGATTCGGAGATTGATCGTTTAGGGGAAGATGCGCTGAACAAGGCTATTCTTCATAATCGGCTGCAATCGCAGAATGACCATCTCGGCCGCCTTCAAGCATACACATTTAGAGAAGAAGTGGTTGGGCCCGACGGAAAAATCATCGGAGTTCAGGGAAGAGTCCTCCCCGATGGCGAAGGCAATCTGACGGAAATTATCGACCATTTCCCTTACAATCACCGCCAGACAGTGTCGTTCCGCCGGCTTTCTGCGGATCAGGACTAAATTTTACCGCATTGTCGTAAGCACACGGGCTCATGTACCGCCGCTAAGCAAAAAGGCGATATGCGGAACGTCTGGAAAGGAGGACAACGATGGAAGCCAACATAGAGCTGCTGCGGCATCTGGCCCAGATTCACCGCCCCGTCGATAGCGACGCCGATGATATCTGGCATTATATGATTTTGAATATGGAAGAAGATGCCCTGGATCCCCCGGCGCTTCAAGCCGTCGCCTCCGCCTTGGAGAGTGAAACGAATCAGGGAATCGGGTTCCGTGAAATCCAGTTCGAGCGCGTGCTCGAGCACCCCGAGCTTGTCGAAATGGAATATTATGAGACGAATCTGGTCTGTCCGCGGGAATCGCTGGCCGCTCATATCCGTAAAATCCTTTTGCTGTACGACGCGGGGATGGAAGCTTAATATACCGGACTTGATCGCGTACCTCTCTCTGTGTCTCCTTACTCTCTAGCTGCAAATTCGCTTGTTCTCTGCCCGGGTTTCTTATTCCTTGGGCAATACACTCGACGTTTCTCTTGCGCTTTCCGCACGTTTTTCCGGAGCTTTATCACCGGTTCTTGCGGGTTCAAACGGCTTCCGGATACCGGGAGCCGTTTTTTTTAGGTAACGCAGTGACGCATTCCGGTAAGAAGTGCTATAATAATGGCTAAAATGAATTTCCATAACCCCGGAAGGATGGAGCGGAATGAACCCCCTTGCTAAGCAGTTGAATGAAACCATCGAAAAAGAAAACGCCTATGTGTATGAGATGTTATCGTCGTTGGGCAAGCAAATCTATTTCCCGAAAGTCGGCATTTTGAGCCAATCGGCCGAGGCGAAAACCAAAGCCGGTAAATATAATGCCACGATCGGTACTGCCATCGAGAAGGGTCAGCCTATGCACCTGAAGGTCATTCAGGATACGCTGTCCGCCTATGATCCGAAAGATCTTTACGAATACGCGCCTCCTGCGGGCAAGCCCGGTTTGCGCACCGCCTGGCGTAAAAAAATGCTGGAGGAGAATCCGTCCTTAAGCAACAAAACGTTCGGCAATCCGATCGTGACCAACGCCCTTACACACGGCCTGAGCATTGCGGCCGACCTGTTCGTAGAAGCGGGGGACCGCGTCATTATTCCGGATAAAAACTGGGAAAACTACGAGCTCACCTTCGGAATCCGCCGGGGCGCCGAAATCGTTACGTACCCGCTTTACAATGAAGACAACACGTTTAATTCCGCGGGACTCCGCGAACAGCTCCTAGCCCAGAAAGACAAAGGCAAAGCGTTCGTCGTTCTGAATTTCCCGAACAATCCGACGGGGTATACACCGGGACCGGAAGAAGGACGCCAGATCGTTTCCGTAATTCGCGAAGCTGCGGAAGCGGGCATCAATGTCGTGGCCGTTACCGACGATGCGTACTTCGCTCTCTTCTTCGAGAATTCCCTGCAGGAATCTCTTTTCGGCCAGCTTGCCGATCTTCACGACCGCGTACTGGCGGTTAAAGTGGACGGCGCTACGAAAGAAGAGTATGTGTGGGGCTTCCGCGTAGGTTTTATCACTTACGCCGGCAAGAATGAAGCGCTGCTCAGCGCGCTGGAACAGAAAACGCTCGGGATTATCCGGGCCACGATCTCCTCGTGCTCGCATCCTTCGCAGACGTTTGTCCTGCACGCCTTGAACTCTCCGGAATTCAACGCTCAGAAGCAGGAGAAGTTCGAAATCATGAAGGGCCGCGCGAACAAAGTGAAAGCTCTGCTCGACAGCGGCAAGTACGGAGACTCCTGGGATTACTATCCGTTCAACTCCGGCTACTTCATGTGCCTGAAGCTGAAAACCGTCGATGCGGAAGCGCTCCGCCAGCGCCTGCTGGAAGTTTACGGCGTCGGAACGATCGCCCTCAGCGAAACGGATCTTCGCGTCGCTTTCTCCTGCATCGACGAAGAAAACATCGAGGAGCTTTTCGACCTGATCTATCAGGGAGTACGCGACCTTGAGACGGTTTCCGCGAAATAAGCGCTACTTCTGTTGCTCCATATGCAAAAGCCCGGCTGCTATAGCCGGGCTTTTTATATTTATATATAGGAAGTCACAGAAGCGATCCCATGGAGACCCATAGGCGTGTCACAGGTCATGAAAGTCATCGGAGCCGCAAGAGTCACGGCAGTGTACACGGGGGGTCGCGGAGTCACTTGAACGGAATCCACAAGGTTCCATTCCACTGCACCGGCGTTCCCGCGGCCGTTCCGGCCGCGATTTTACCGGCGGGCACACGTACCGTCCTGCCCTCGATTTCCAGCACGGCCGACGGTCCGTCCAGCTCCCGCACGAGACCGGAACGCCGGATTTTGCAGCTGCTTTTCTCCTCCATTAATTGTACCTCCGTTGTCGTGTCTTTAATCCAAGCCTCTCCGTTCCCTGTCCCGCCGAGAAGTGCAGCCTGCGCTGGCGCCGCTCCCGGTGCCCGGTATTTCCCGGCCGCGTGACGGGTTCGCATCCGGCAGCCGAACATTCCTCCCGCCGTCACAGCTCGTGGACGGTAACTTCGCTGCGGATCATAAACCGGGCGTTAGGCCCCGCCTGGCCGATCCCTTTGGAAATGTAATATCGTCCATAAGAGGTTTCATGCAAGCCCTTCGTGATCCCTCTCGCCGCGAGCTCCCCCTTCCGGATAAAACGGAACAGAAACGGAACATGAAACTGCATGCCGTGAAAATGCCCCGCCATCAAGTAAGTAAACGGGCGCTTTAAACGGAGGACGAGGTTCGGATCGTGGGTCAGCACCACGACCGGCTTGTGCGCCGCGGTATGCCGGAACGCTTTACCGATCCGGCTGTGTCCGGTACCGAGGTCATCCACGCCGACGAACTGGAAGGCGCCGAGATCGGCCGACCGGTTGTTCAGCAGAGCAACACCCGCTTCGTCCAGAATCGCGTTCAGCTTCCTCATCCCGGCCGGATCCAGGCGGTGATCGTGATTGCCGAGAACGGCAAACGCCGGAATTCCGCGGGAAGCGACCGCCTTCATCACCTTTTCAACTTTCGGCAAATACTTGCTTCTGCGGGTGAAGTCGCCGGTTAGCGCGATATAATCCGGCTTTTCCGCGTCGATCAGCCGAGTAAGCCTGCCGGGACGGACCCTCAGCTTTTCGACGTGAAGATCGCTGATCTGCAAAATCTTAATGCCGAGCCCGGCCGGTACCCTCACGCGCTCCACTTTGAGCCACATGGTCGGTACGATCAAGAAGAGATACGCGCAGGCTGCCGCAGACAAAAGCCACACAAGTACAGTCATAAGTCTCATCCTGTTCCAGATAAAGGTTCCTTTCACCATAAGCCACGCATCCGGCGTTCGTCAAGAGACCGGATATCCCGGATAGCCCCGATAAAAAACAAACGCAAAATGTGTCTATTTTTGTCGAAGTGGGATACCTTGTACAAATAAAGCCCGGAAGCTATAATGAGATTACATAATGGCAATTAGTACCTATTATTTTGAAGGATTGGAGGTAAACGCGATGAAACGCTGGGTTTTTGCTATTCTTACGGTTGCGGCATTGGTTTACTCATCCGGACTGGCTTTTCCTTGGGGTCCGTGAGCCACTTAGAGGAACTGGGCTGAGCCTGGTTCTTTTTTTTATTTGGAGGTTAATATGATCTACTTCATCGTTCTGGCTGTCGTCATTACCCTTCTTTCGGGACGAAATCCGCTCTCCCTGGTAGAGAAAGTGAACTTCAAATTACCGTATCTCCTGCTCGGAAGTTTCGCCGCCCAGATCGCGATTTTCGCCGTAACGGTCCGGACAAACCGGACGTACCCCTATTGGACGGAAGCGGCCATTTTGGCTGTGCTTCTGTTTTTGTGGCTGAACCGGAAAGTTCCCGGCATCCCCCTTATTTTCCTGGGCGCTCTCTGGAACTGGACGGCTCTTGTCCTACACGGAGGGCTGATGCCCGTATCCGATACGGCGCTGGCATGGGCGGGACTTGCGACCCTGCCGGAGAATGAACCCCGCCATCAGCTCATGGCCGCGTCCGCCTTCTGGTGGATGGGCGATTGGATTCCGCTTGTACGAAGAGTAATCAGCATCGGCGATATAGGGATCGGAGCCGGACTCATCCGGTTTATGCTCGGAAATTCGGTGAAGAGGAGGAAGAATGAAGGACCATAACCCGTTTACTTCCCTGCTGTCGGCTTTCGGAATCCTCACCCTGATCACCGCATCGGCTTTTATCGCGCAAAACGCTTACGATCCGAAAATTTTGCTGCCTATCGCCGTCATGGTCATCGTCTTTGAAATGATGCCCCTTAAAATGCCTAACGGCACTTACTTCAGCGGGGGCACGATCGGTTTTATCCTTTCACTTTTTGAAATGGGATTTTTTGCAAGCACTTTCTTTCTTGTCCTGAACACGCTCACGTTTTTTACGCTGCATTCCAAGCCTTTCTATAAAATCAGATGGTTCCGCTTCTTCTCTACGCTCGGCATGTACGGCATCAGTATGCTGGCTGCCTGGGGTACGGGCGCTCTGACCGCTCAGGCCCCTCTGTACGTCAAAATCGTATGCGTATTTCTCGCGTTCGAGGGAGTGAACCTCCTGCTGAGGATGGGCATCGTGCGTTCGGTCACAGGTACGCCCGTTTCCGCAGGCAAAGCCATTTACGAGGCGCGCAGTCTTCAAATCGGCATCCTGATCGCCTCGGTCGTGCTTTATAAGATGCTGAAGCAGCCCAGCTATGAGCTTTTTATTTCGGAAATCGTATTCACGATCATTGCGATCAAGATCATTCATTATTTTGTTTCCGGGTATTTGAAGCAGATCGATATCATCGAAGAAAGCAACAAGCGCTACAAAAAGATGGCTTATTACGACTCGGTCACCGGTCTGCCCAACCGAGCTCATTTTAACGAACGCTTGACTCAGGACATTGCCGCGGCACGGGAAACGAAAGGAAAAGTCGGACTGCTTTTTCTCGATCTCGACCAGTTCAAAAATATTAACGACACCATGGGACACATCAGCGGGGACGCCCTGCTCGTTCAAGTCGCTGGACGGCTGCAAAGCTGTCTGGGGCAAGACCATACGGTATCCAGGCTGGGGGGCGATGAATTTACGATTATCGTGCGGGACATTGCGGGGGCGCAGGATTGCGTTCTGGTGGCCGAAACGGTCCTGTCCGCCCTGAAAACGGGTTTTTTCCTACAGGGGAAAGACATCTATATTACGCCGAGCATCGGCATCAGCCTGTATCCGGACAACGGATACGATTCGGAAACGATCGTGAAAAACGCGGACACCGCCATGTACAGGGCCAAGGAGCTCGGCGGCAACTTATACTCCATGTTCACCTCCGACCTGGAAGAAAATATTGAAAAGAAACTGATTTTGCAGAGAAATCTACATAAAGCGCTGGAACGCGGCGAATTCCATCTCGTCTACCAGCCTCAGCTCCAGCTGGATACGGGCCAAATTCAAGGCACGGAGGCTCTCGTCCGCTGGAACAACCCGGAGCTCGGCCTCGTATCTCCCGAAGATTTTATCCCGCTTGCGGAAGAAAGCCGGCAAATTCTTTCGATTGGCGAATGGGTGCTGAGGACAGCCTGCGAGCAAAACAAAGCCTGGCAGAACGAAGGCTTCCCGCCCGTCAGAATGGCGGTCAACTTATCTTCCATCCAGTTTGAACACGACGAGCTGATTCCCACGATCCGGCGCATCTTGGACGAAACCGGACTGGAAGCCCGGTGGCTGGAGCTGGAAATCACAGAGAGTCTTCTGCTCCGCAATAAAATCAAAACGATGCGTACACTCAGGCAGCTCAAGGAACTTGGCGTTCACATCGCCATGGACGATTTTGGCGTCGGCTATTCCTCCCTCAGCTACTTGAACTACTATCCGTTCGACCGGCTTAAAATCGACAAGTCCTTCATCCATCACATGAACGACCGCACAGGAGATGAATGGATCGTCCGCACGGTCATCCAACTGGCCCACGGCCTCCATATGACAGTCGTTGCGGAGGGCGTCGAGACGGAAGACCAGCTCGCTTATTTGAAAAAACAGGGCTGCGATTGCATTCAGGGCTTCCTGATCAGCAAGCCCCTGGCCCCCTCCCGGCTGCAGGAAAAGCTTTGGGGCGGCAGCGGAAAGGCGGAAACCCGGCCGGATTAATACAGAAGACCCGCAGGAAGCTGCGGGTCTTCTCAGCGTTCGGGCGGGGCCGGGGCGCCGCCGGGCGGCATGCGCAGGCTGGGACTGCCTGGACAGCATGGGCGGTCATCCGAGAAAGCCAACTTCGCACAAGATGCCATCTCTCCTTTGCGCATCAAGGTGTACGGAACGAAACCGGATGGAACTTTGACCTTGGAACATAAATTTGTTACAGTTAAGATTACAGTTAAATCGTTTTTGTTACAGTTACCCACAAGAGGTGAGCTTATGTTGAAATTGGGGATTCTGGATCAATCGCAAATAGCCGAAGGCCGTACGGCCTCCGACGCTCTTAAAGAAACGACCCGGCTTGCGCAGGAGGCGGACCGTCTCGGCTTCACCCGCTACTGGGTTTCGGAGCATCACGCTTCGAAATCGCTGGCCCACTCGAGCCCCGAGGTGCTCCTGGCCCATCTCGCGGCGGCGACTTCCCGCATCCGTGTGGGCTCCGGCGGCATTATGCTGCCGCATTACAGCGCCTACAAGGTCGCGGAGAACTTCCGCCTGCTGGAGGCGCTCCACCCGGGGCGGATCGACCTCGGGCTCGGCCGCGCGCCGGGCGGTATGCCGCTGGCGACCCGCGCCCTGCAGGCGGACAAATACGTCAGCATCGACCGCTATCCGGATCAGGTAGCCGATATCGCCGGCTACCTTCACGAAGCGATGCCTCCGGAGCACCCCTTCGCCGCGCTGCAGGCTTCGCCCTCCATACCGACGGCGCCGGAGGTATGGCTGCTCGGCTCCAGCGGCGAAAGCGCCCGCATCGCCGCCAGACAGGGCGCCGCGTTCGGCTTCGCCCAATTCTTCGGCAGCCCCGGCGGCGAGGAAGCCATGCGCCACTACAAGGCGCATTTCCAGCCTTCCGTGCTGGGCGACAAGCCGCGTACGCTGGCAGCCGTTCTCGCCGTCTGCGCGGATACGGAGGAAGAAGCGAACAAGCTCGCGTCAAGCACCGACTTGTACTTCCTGCGCCTGGAACGCGGCCTGGAGCTCGGGTTCTTCCCGTCCGTGGATACGGCGCTGAATTATCCGTACACGGAGTATGATCTCGCACGCATCAAAGAGCGCCGGGAACGGCGCATTGTCGGCAATCCCGAGCAGGTCAAACGCCGGCTTCATGAAGTTGCGGAAGCTTACAGCGCGGATGAGCTCCTGATCGTTTCGCCCATCCACAATTTCGGCGCCCGCCTCCGCTCTTACCGCCTGATCGCCGACGCCTTCGGTATGAAGGGCGAGGAGTAAAACAAGGCCGAGCATGCGCCCGCGTACCGCGCGAAACTCCCGGCGCCGTGCGCGGCGTCACATGACGGCGGTCAATCAGCAGCCCGGCTTCTCTCCGCCATAGCGGGCACGCAGCAGGCCAAACCGGCTGGGCCCGATTCGGTTTTGTTCCAATTCGGTTTTGTTCCGATCCGGCTCGCACCTTCCGAAAGGCGTTTCCCACGGCAAAATCGGCTAACCGCTCAAACCATTTTCACACCGCAGCCGCACCTTCATAGAAAAGCCCGGAGCTTGGGGATTTCCCCAGACTCCGGGCTTTTTTGCCGTGATTCTTACTTGATGATAATAGTCTCAACGACTTTATCTTTGCCTTTCAGCTCAACCGCAGTCGGCTTGACCAACCGGCTTACATCGCCTTGAATCGCAACGTCGGAGGCAACCTTGTACGTTGCTTTGTCCGTATTTCCGTAGACTTGGTTCGTTACGGTAACCGTAGCGATACGGCCTTCCTTGTTCAGCGTCATCGAATCGAAAAAGCCGCTGACCTGAAGCGTGCGGTCTTCAACCGCTTTTTTCGTTACTTCAATAAAAACAACCGTGTTGTTGTACGAGCGCAGTCTGACGACATCCCCGTTTTGAAGCTGGGACGCGCTTACTTTGGCGCCGTTGCGGTAAACGAACACTTCGGGATGCAGCGCATACGTTTTCAGGGTGCCGTTCTGATCGAGCACCAGCGTATTCCCGCTCACGGTTCCCGTCACTTTGCCGACGGCCGTGGTTTGGTCCTGTCCCGGCATCTGGCTGTCCGTGCGATCCAGCAGCGCGGCGAGCTGAGCGCGGGTTACTGGCATATTCGGACGGAACGTGTTGTCTTCGAAACCGTCGATCAGCCCTTTCTCGATAGCGACGGCCACATAACCGACGGAACCGGCCGGAATCTGCTTCGCATCCTTAAACGAAAGCTGCGTGTTGACTTTCGCTTTAGCCTCGGCATCCAGCTTCATCGCTTTCACGAGGAGAACCGTCGCCCACAGGCGGTCGGCAGGCTTGGACGGCTGAACCATGTCCTCGCTCTCGCCGAACAGGTCATTCTCAAGCGCTACGGCCACGTAACCTACCGCCCAGTCGGGAATTTTGTTCGCATCCTTGAAGTTCAGCTTCGTCTGCTTCTCTTCGTTCGATTCCGCTTTATCGCGCAGACCCATCAGCCGGACGGCAGCCGTAATGGCTTCAATGCGGGTAACCGTATTACGCGGTTTGAACGAACCGTCTTCATAGCCTTCAAAAACACGCTTCGAAGAAAGGCTTGCAATATTTTTCAGCGCCCACTCCACGTCCGAACCCTTCAAATCGTCGAACGTAATCCGGAAATCGAAAGAGCCGTGTACGCCGCCGTTTTTGCCCTCTTTCCAGTCTTTATCCTTATCATGGTCCTTATCCTTGCCGTTTCCGTTAGCGAACGCGGCAGTGCCTCCGCCCATTGCCATAGCGAGTACGACCGTGGATAGAACGGTTTTTTTCATGTTAAGTTTTTTCATCGGAAAACTCTCCTTTATGCGTGTAGGAATCAGCCCCGGCCCGGGCTGGATGAACCGGCAACTCTTCGCGAAGCATGACGGTTTACACTATAGCAATTCTTGGAGCCGCGGCGTTTTAGGGGGGTCCGTTCCAAGTGCAACCGGTAAAATGATGAAAAAAAGTCTCACTCTACCGGAGAGTGAGACCAATCACGACGAAATCAGGGTCAAAACGGACATCCTTGATATGCACGATGGAAGGCAGATACGAATCCAGCGAAATCGAAACCGGCGCGAGGGATACCAATCCCGGCGGCACTTCGAAGTTCCGGATATGCGTGCCCGTATGCGTTACGGTCAGTTCTTTGCCTGACCAGGCCAATTTAAACGTCATCTGCGCCCCGACAGGCACCGTATTTTTCCATAGCAGATTCACATCCGCGGTCAGATCCTCGCCGCTTCGTGTAAAGTCGGCTCCGGTTATCGTTACATCGGGCGATACCCGCGCGTGTTTGGCGATCGCCTTTTTGCCGAGCTGATTGAGTTCTTCATTGGACAGCCGGACTTCGGGCTTCTTGCTCCTGATGATATCCACCAGTTGGCTTTCCAGGGAAAGTTCCGTGTAAGCCAGATCAAGCTGCTGCTGAGGTTTGATATACGTTAAGAGTCCCCAGGCCGCCAGCCCCGCCGCAACGGCCAGAACGAGCAGGACCACGATTATACGCCGGATGATTTTCATGTTTATTCCCTCCTTGCCGTAATGACGCGTACCCCCTATTTACCCAGCGGACTCCAAATGAAAAAGCCGGTTCAACCCGAACCGGCTTGGAGTCTTATACGCGATGCTGCAGCTCCGGTTATTTCCCGTCTCCGTCTCTTTTGGCTTTCAGCCATTTCGGCGCGCCTTTGTTCTTCCGGTCCTGGGCGGTCTCCTGCTTGCGGGCGGCCTTGCGCGAGACCGGCTGCTGCGCGGAGCCTCCGCGTGCCGCTCCGCCGCGTCCCTCGCCCGCACCGCTGCGGGAGGCTGCGCCCGCGCTGCCGCGTCCCGTTCGGGCCGACGCGCCGCTGCGGCCGCTCTCTCCACGGCGATCCGTGGAGAGGCGCTCCCCGTCCGCGCCGGCAGTCCCGCCGCGGTGCGCCCCCGCTTCGCCGCCGGACGCGTGCTGGGCCGTGCCCGAAACACGGGCTCCGGCGCCCGCGTCATCCCGGCGCGGTGCGCCGCGGAAGCCGCTGCGCGGGCCTTGGCCGGCATCGACCACCCGGCCCTCGTACATCTCCTTCTCGTCGATGGAGATGCGCAGAGCCTTGCGGAACTTATCGATGATGAAACGCTCCTTCGGAGCGACGATCGAGATCACGGTTCCGCTGCGCCCCATCCTTCCGGTACGCCCCGCACGGTGCAGGTAGTACTCGGCGTTAAGCGGCATGTCGAGGTTGATGACATGCGTCACTTCCTCGATGTCGAGCCCGCGGGCCGCGACATCGGTAGCCAGCAGCAGCTGGAACTTGCCTTCGCGGAACGACTGCATGACGTTCGCCCGCTGCTGCTTGCCCGCCTCCCCGTAGAGCGCCTCCACGGACAATCCGAGGTGCTGCAGCTTCGATACGACTTCCGACACGTCGGCCGTCGCATTGACGAACACCATCGCCTTGGGCGGCTCGTACAGACGGATGATCCGGCGGAGCGTGTCGATTTTATTACGGGCTTCGCAGTTAAAAGCGAGATGCTCCAGCGTGGACGCCGTACGCTGATCCGGGTTGATCCGGATCTCGGCCGGGTCATTCATCAAGTTTTCCGCCGCTTGCCCGATCTCCGCGGGAATGGTCGCCGAGAAGAACAGCGATTGGGACGAGCGCTGAAGCGCTTTGAAGATCGAATAGACTTCTTTCATGGAGCCCAGCTCCAGCACGTGATCGACTTCGTCCACGATCAGCGTGGACACATGATGCACGTTCAGCTTACGTGCCTTGATCAGCTCGTTAATGCGGCCGGGAGTTCCTATAATCAGGTGTGGAGAACCTTTTTTGAGTCTCTCTACCTGCCGGGCCAGGGCCGCTCCTCCGATCAGAGCTTGGCACTTAATAGGACCGTCGCCGATCAGATCTTCCGCCACGCGCAAAATCTGCATGCCGAGCTCCCGTGTCGGAACGATGATAGCGGCCTGGACATGCTTCGCGTTCACATCGATCCGCTGCAGGGCCGGAAGCAGGAAAGCCAGTGTTTTGCCCGTTCCCGTTTGCGACTGCACAATAGCGTCCCGTCCCGTGAGAATGAGCGGGATCGCCTCGGCCTGAACGGCCGTCGGTCTGCCTATCCCCCGTTCCTTCAACTTTTCCGTCCAGACGGGGGCGATTTGCAGCTGTTCAAAATTGTCGTACATGAAGAACCTCTTTTCTGTATACCGTTGTTGTTTGTCTACATTATACGCGAGGAAGCTCCCGGGAACAAACCGGGGCATGCAAAAAAGGATGAGCTGCGGAGCCTGACCGCACTGCCCACCCTTAACGGCCCTATCCGGCCTGCATGGAGCGCTTATCTGAGAAAATCCCATTCTTCCAGCAGCATTTGCCGGATCGCCTCCCGCGCACGGTAAAGACGCTGCCGGATGACGCCTTCCGTCACGTTCATCTCTTCCGCCATTTCCTTGTAAGACATGTTATGAACCACTTTCATGGCCAGAATCTGACGGTAAGCGGGGCTGAGCTGGTTCACGTAATGGTTGATCGCTTCCTGCATGATCTTCAGCTCAACTTCCTTCTCCAGCGGGGTGCTGCCGGCCTCGTAAGCCGGGGCCGTTTCCCTCAGCGTCAGCGTTATCTCCGAATCCAACTCGTTGCGGTTGCGCTTATGCTTCTGCAAATAATTGAGCGTCACGTTGCGTGTCAGCTTCTTGAGCCAGCCTTCATATTTCTCCGTCTCCTTCAGTTGAGGAGCCTTGTCGATAGCACGGAGAAACGATTCCTGAATGATATCCTCGACTAAATTGTGATCCTGGAGGATGAAATAAATGGTCGGATATACCATCACATGAAATTCTTTATATATTTTTTCCTGAAGGCTTTTGTCCAGGTGGAAATAATTCGATGTAAACAAATGAATCATGTACTTCGACATGAGACATCCCCCTTATGTAAACCATTCCTAAAACTCATATTAGGCTATACCGAGGGAGTTAACAATATTAAACAGCAAAAAAATTCATTATATTTAAAGAAAAAGCTTACATTTCTATCCAAACATGCTTCTAAGTCTCATTTCGGATAAAATCAGGCGGGATAACGTCATTTTGCTCGCCAAAAAAGGAGATTTTTTTCTATTTCAATTTAGTAATATCAAGCTAGTTTCCTTCTTTTTTACTTTTCTTCCCTTCTATTTCAATTCTTTTTTGCTCCATCCAGCGGAAAACTTCGTCCAGCGCCACTTCGTCCATTTCCTTCGGAAAACGGTGTTCCAGCCCTTCGTAAATAAGCATGGTGTGATCTTTGCCCGCATGTTCAAGCGCTGCGGCCAGCTTGTAAGCATGCGAAATTTTAACCTGCGGATCGGCGGTTCCGTGCACGATCAGCACGGGAGACTCGATAAGGTCGGCCCATCTGGCCGGAGACCTGCGGATATATTCATCCGCCTGCTTGAGGGGATGGCCGACGACCCGTTTGAGCATACGCCGCAAGTCGACCCGCTCTTCATACGTGTCGTGAAGGTCGCTGACGCCGCCCCATACGACGACGGGGCCGACTTCCTCGCAGTCTCTGGCGGCCAGCAGCGCCATCAGCGCGCCGCGGGAGAAGCCGATCAGCGAGACCGGTACGGAGGCGACTTCGGGCAGATCTCTCAGCATCAGCAGCCCGTGATACACATCGTACCGGTCCTCTCCGGCAAAGTCCTCGCGTCCTTCTCCTCCTTCGT
Source organism: Paenibacillus sp. RC84 (assembly GCF_041260495.1). Taxonomy (NCBI): domain Bacteria; kingdom Bacillati; phylum Bacillota; class Bacilli; order Caryophanales; family Paenibacillaceae; genus Paenibacillus; species Paenibacillus sp. RC84. Next base: position 153,684 of record NZ_JBGBYL010000011.1, on the reverse strand, counting down.
TGCCGCGGTAGAAGGGCGCGAAAACGACATACCCCCGCCGTGCCATCGAAACGATCCGGCGGATCCGCACCATTCCGACGCCCCGGATGCCTCCCCGGCAGTAGACGACCGCCGGCAGCGGTTCCGCGTGATCCGGCACGGCGAGATAGCCTTTGACGCGAAGTCCCTGGGCCGCGTACGTCACGACGTACAGCGAGACGTTTCTCGCGTGCCGGGACAGCAGCTCCCGCTCCAGGAGCTGGCCGTCTTTAAGGCTTCCCGTTTCGTTACCGGCCGCGCGTACGGCAGGCGACAAGGTGACCGGCGAGAGGGTGCTGATTTTTTTCCCCGATTGAATGGATTCCGACATGCTTGTTCAGCCTCCTTGTATGTATATATCCTGAATGTAGTTGCGGACCGACCCGGGACCCGTGGTGAAGGAAACTTTACAGTCCCCATGGCTTCCGATAGACTGGGAGTATCTTATTTTCATACGGAAGGAATGATCTTATGAGTCAAGAATTCGAAAACGAGTTTAACGCCCTCGTATCCAAAGCGGCCGAGCTGTTGACCGGGGACGGTTCCTCCGAAATGACCGAGAAAATAAAAATCTGGGCCGTCTATCAACACTTACATAAAGCGATGCCCGCTCTAACGAATCACTGGAACGGCTCGCACCCCGACGCCAAAACGCAAGTCCGGGCCATTTTCGAAGAAATCCGCGATCTCAACGAGCAGCAGAAGGCAAGCCGGGCCAAACCTGAATAAGAATTCGTCCACGCAGCCACAATAAGCCTGAGATCCCTTATAAAGGAGCGAAGGCATATGTCTAAAATCGCAGTCGAAGACAGCTTATCCAGTGTGAAGCAGGCCCTGCAGAGCAGCGGCTACGAAGTTACCTCGTTAAATCAGGCGGACGGAGCGTCCTGCGTGGTCATTTCCGGTCTGGACCAGAATTTGATGGGCTTCGAGGATGCCACCACCTCCGCTTCCGTCATCAATGCTCACGGCTTAACGGACGAAGAAATCGTCCAGGAAGTCGGCAGAACGACCGGGCAAAACCAGGGCTTCTGATCAGCGCAAACCGTCCTTGGTTTTCTTGCCGCACGTTTTTCCCATGGTTTCCATGGAACCGATTAAAAAAGCGATTCTCCTGCAGGAGAGCCGCTTTTTTTCTGGGTTATTTCTTGTTCAGCATGCGCTGTGCGGATTTATCCAGCAGACGGGGAAACAGCGAATACAGCTTCGTGCCGATTCCCGCTATAAAAGGAAGGTCAATCTCCGCCTTCTCTTTCTCGACCGCGCGGATGATCGCTCCGGCCACCCGCTCCGGCTTCAGCATGAACCAGCTGATGTTCTTGACGTAATTCCCCGTAGGGTCCGCCCGTTCGAAGAACGGGGTATCGATCGGACCCGGATTAACGGCGCTGAGCCGGACACCGGTTCCCGCCAGCTCCTGGCGAAGCGAATTTGTCAGGCCGAGCACGGCGTGCTTCGTCGCGGAGTATCCGGAGGACTTGGCCGACCCGATTTTGCCGGCCATCGAAGCGATATTGACGATGTGGCCCGAGCCCGATTTGACCATGGCCGGAAGAACCGCTTTCGTGCAGCGGACGATGCCCATGTAATTCACATCCATCATCTCTTCGAACTGCTCCAGCGGAGCGTCCAGAAACCGTTCGAATACTCCGAACCCCGCGTTATTGACGAGAACGTCAATCCGCCCGTACTCGGCCAGAACTTCGGCGAAAACCCGGTTCACTTCGGCCGTATTCTGCACATCGAGCCGGTACACGCCGCATCCGCCGCCGATCTCCGCCGCCAGCCGCTCCAGCTTGTCCCGCGAGCGTGCCATCAGAACGGGCACCGCTCCGCGCTGCGCCAACGCACGCGCGGTCTGTGCGCCTATTCCGCTGGAGGCTCCGGTGACGACGACTACTTTGCCTTCTATATTCATGGATGTGCTTCTTCCCCTTCCGATGACGCTTGTAGGCTTAGTATACCTTACGCGGCTTTTCTTCACCAGGCGGAGGCGGGCAGGACAGATTTTATTCCGCTCGAATTTAACTCCCCAATTAAATTCTCTCGCTCCTCCCGCACCCCGTATCGGAGAAACTCGCGTCAAAAAAAGACTGCTTCAACAGAAGCAGTCGTTTGGCCGGTTCTCCAGCTTGGTCCGGTTTAACTAAGCGAGAAGGACCTGAATATCCAGTTCGCCGATTCCGTCCATGAGCAGAGGAACCGTCAGCGCTTTCAGTGCATCCACCTCATGGACGTCTCCCGTGACGACCTTAGGGGGCGTAATGTCAACCTTGATGCCCTGATTGAACAAAATCGTACTGGCGTTGCCGCTGATCATGTTTCCGAGTTCGGAAATCGCACTGTGTCCCATTTCGTCCAGCTCGGTCAAAATAAATCCGCCCATCATAGCGGAAACCATCCGAAGCGCCGTTGATTCTTCAAAACCGAAGCGTATGTTTCCTTGCATTTGACCGGTCATACCGATTTGTATCCATACATAACGTTCGATAAAGTAAATATCTTTGACAGACAATTTACCGGTAGTCGGACGCACGTTCGCGACTTGTTCGATGACAATCCGCGCGGATTCCAGAAAAGGATTGATGTACTCCGCTTTCATGTGCTCTTTAACCCCTTTACCAACATATAGGAACAAAAATTGTTTCACAAGGCGATAAAACCATTCCTCCGGTTTAGGCACTCATGTCGGATTTTTTCGAACCAAACTTACACATTTTTCTACATTATATAGTAAAAATCGTTGTCCGTATACTTCTTTTGTCCTATTTTATCCATGTCAGCTTTGAGTCTTTTTTATCATTGGACCTATAAAGCGGGGCCAAACAGGAAGAGAATCGTGCGGCGGTCCTATTCCCCGTTTTGGGATTTTACGGATAGCGCGGGGATAGAGCAAATCAGTCTTTTACCGGATTAGACGCCGCCGAACCTCTTTGCACGTCATAAATGACCGCGCTTGTGAGGAAGCATTCCGTTTGGTACGATGAAAGGTGAGGTGAACAAAAACATGCACGGATTTTTGATTGATTTGGATGGCACCCTGTACAAAGGGAACGAAGCCATACCGGGCGCGAAGGAGTTTGTGGAGCTGCTCAATAAGAACGGCCTCCCTTACCTCCTTGTGACCAATAATTCGTCCCGCTCCCCGGAACACGTGGCCGGCCATTTAAACGGGATGGGCATAGACGTCGGGCCCGACCGCGTATACACGACGGCTATGGCTTCCGTTCAGTATTTGCTCGAACACGGAAGCGGCAATCGCGTTTACTGCATCGGCGAAGAAGGACTGCAGAGCGCTCTGCTGGAAGCGGGGTTCGAGCTCACCGACAAGGAGCCGGATTATGTCGTTCAAGGTATCGACCGGCAGCTGACCTACGACAAGCTGGCTTCGGCGGTCAAGCACCTGCTGGGCGGCGCCCGGTACATCCTGACGAACCCGGATCACCTGCTTCCGTCTGACAGCGGCCTGATTCCCGGAGCCGGCTCCATCGGCGCCCTCATCCGGACCGCTTCCGGCGCCAATCCGGTCGTCATCGGCAAGCCGTCGCCGGTCATTATGAACTATGCCCTGGCCCGACTGGAACTGCAGGCGAAAGACACGTGGGTGATCGGCGACAATACCGCAACGGACATCGGCGGCGGAATATCGGCCGGCTGCCGGACCGCTCTCGTGCTGACAGGCCTTGCCACGGAGGCCAATGTCCGGGAGCACATTTCGAAGTCCGGGAACGAGCCGGATCTGATTTGCCGAGACCTGCCTCATTTTTGGAACAGTCTTATGAAATAGCCCGGCCCGACAGCCTGGAAATGAGACAACTCCTTTTATTACAGAGAAACGGGAATCTCCCCTTGACAAAGAGCCCCGTTTCTCCCCCTCTTTTTGTAACCGGGATTGAAATGATCCCCCAAAACCCGATTGTCATTTATTTACATCCGATCATTTGAACTCTCCCCGGCCATCCTTTATAATAGAAAGAAAATTAAGTTATCTCGTTATATGTTTCGATAAATTTTACTTATAATCGGAGGGCTGCCCATGAATCTCAATCAATTGGAGACGCTCATCACGATTTCCAAGACGATGAGTTTCCGTAAGGCAGGCGAACTTCTCAACCTGACGCAGCCGGCCGTGTCTGCGCAGATTAGAAGCTTGGAAGAAGAGTTCGGGACGATTCTGATCGACCGCAACCAGCCTGTGACGCTGACGGACAGCGGCAAGCTGTTCCTGGAGCACGCCGAAAGAATCCTCCGCACTGTCGAGGATTTGAAACAACGGTTGGCCGATCTGAGCCAGACTCCCCAGGGCCATATCCATATCGGGACAACCACGTCCATTGCCATGCAAATTTTACCGCGGGTGCTGTTTTATTTTCAGGACCAGTTCCCTTTAATCAAAACCACCATTCATTCCATGACCTCTTCGCAAATTATGGCCAGTGTCGACAACGGCAGTGTAGATATCGGCATTTCGTATCTCTACGAAAAGTATCCGTCTCTGGAGGCTTCCGTCCTGTACTACGACACGTTCGAACTCATCGTATCCACCAGTCATCCGCTAAGCCGGTACTCTCATATTTCCATCGAGAAGCTGCGCAATCTGCCCTTTATCATGCTATCGCCGGAAACGGCGGGACGCCGATTCGTCGATCAGGTGTTCAAAACGTACGATATCAACCCGCAAATCGTGATGGAGCTGTCAAGCAGCGAAGAAGTCAAACGGATGGTCGAGCTGAATCTCGGCGCCGCCATCATCTCGAAGTTGTCTGTCGTCAACGATCTCGACCACGGTACGCTGAAAATGTTGAAAGTAGACGAGTTAGATATCACTCATCCCGTCGGCGTTGTGTACAAATCCGGCCGCTACCTCAACTCCGCGATGCACCAGTTCCTGCAGGATTTGAAAGGAATGCCGGAAACCCAATTTCTCGGTTCCGAATAGGAGGGCTACTTATGAAATTCGATCTTCATACGCACAACGAAAGATGCGGGCATGCAACGGGGACCATCCGTCACTACGTAGACGCGGCGGTGGAAGCGGGCTTGTCCGTGATCGGCATTTCGGATCATTCCCCTTATTTTTACAGCGAGCAGGACCAGTTGTTTCCCGGAATCGCCATGGCCAAAAGCGCCTTCGCCGCCTATGTGGAAGAAGTGCTCGGCCTGAAGAAGGAATATGCGGGCAAAATCGAAGTGCTGCTGGGCGTCGAATCCGACTTTTTCCCGGAGCATCTGGACCTGTACCGTTCCATGTATGAGAAATTCCCGTTCGACTATATTATAGGTTCGGTCCATCTGTCCGGCGGCGTCAGTATTTTTAACAAGAACCGGTGGAAAGGGCTTGACGACGCTCAGCATATCCTCCATAAAGAGACCTACTACGATCTGATCCAGCAATCGGCAAGAGCCGGATTGTTTCAGATACTGGGTCATATCGACGCGATGAAAGGATTCTATCCCGCTTTCTCGGACATTCCGACTCCCAAAGTGGACGAAACCCTGAAAGTCATCGCGGATGAGGATGTGGCGATCGAAATCAACACTTCCGGCAAAACCAAAACCGTAGGCGGATGGTATCCGTCCGATCTTATTCTGGAACGCGCCCTCCATTACGGGGTTAAAGTCACTTTCGGCTCAGACTCTCATGTTCCCCAGCGTGTTGGCGACGACTTCGAACTCGTAAGCAAGCGGCTGAAAGAAATCGGGTTTAAAGAATGGTGTTTCTTCCGCAATAAAGAGCGGGTTCTCGTTACCCTGTAATACCCGTCGCATTTCATAAAAAGACATAAGAAAACCGGCCGTCAATCGGCCGGTTTTCTTTAATTCCGTGAGCTGTGATTCCGGATGATCCGCAGGAAGTCGGCCCATAAAGCCGACAGTTCCCTGCACGGGCCATCCGGTTAGGACTGCCTGAAACAGCTTCTCCGTCCCAACGGAGATCATACAGGAAAAAGGCGTCTGCAAGATCAGAACCAGTTCCAAACAGGGAGCAGCGTGCTCATTTACTGCGGCTTCCGGGTACATTGCGGCGTAAGCAGCAAGTCTCCAGACAAAAAAAAAGCAGGCTTACCAACGGGGTAAGCCTGAAACGTTGTATATTAAAAAGGGGGTCTTGGTTATTATAATACCTCCCTTACATTATAGGAACGTAACAGAAATATTTCATTTATGTAACAAAATTGAAAGCGTTCTCTTATATTCCGACGGCAACTTCCCCGGTTTCGGCAGCATTCGCCTATGAAAAATTCCTTTTGTCTATTTCATAGAACAGCCGTTGCAGGATTCCGGGACGTGACGTATAATTCCAACAGAACAACCTGGTGAAGAGTCTACTATCGTCCGTTCATCCATATAAAAAAGCCGGAAAGCAGGTACAAGCCATGACCGATTTTCACCATCTTGACCATGTAAAGGAACAATCCACGTCCAAGCGTACGCTTTGGATTACTCTTCTCCTCACCTTATTTTTCACCATTGTTGAAGTTGTCGGGGGGATTATGTCGAACTCCCTCGCCCTGCTCTCGGATTCCGCGCATATGATCTCAGACGTCATTGCGCTCGGACTCAGCATGACCGCCATTTACCTGGCCTCCCGGAAACCTAACAGCCGCTATACATTCGGCTTTCTGCGGTTCGAAATCATTGCCTCCTTCCTTAACGGGCTTGCCTTGGCCGTGATCGCCATCGGAATCCTTATCGAGGGAATCAAGCGGTTTTACGAGCCGCAGGAGATTGATTTCAAACTTATGCTCATCATCTCCTCCATCGGGTTCGTGGTCAATCTGGTGCTCACGCTGGTTCTCCACCGCAGTATGGAAGAAGAGGAGAATCTCAACGTCCAGAGTGCCTTGTGGCATTTTATCGGAGATCTGCTCAGTTCCGTAGGGGTTATTATTTCGGCGGTGATCATTTATTTTACGGGAATGCTGTGGTTTGATCCTTTGATCAGTATCGTAATCAGCTGCATTATTTTCATCGGAGGCAGCCGGATCATTAAGGAATCTTTCCTCATTCTGATGGAATCCGTTCCCGCCAAGTTCAATCTGGAGGAAATCCGCCGCGATATCGGCAATGTCGAAGGGGTCGAAGATGTGCATGAAATGCACCTTTGGGCGATCTCGACGGATCATTACTCTCTGACCGCGCACGTTTTTATCGACGACAAAATCCAGCCGTTCTGCATCATCCTCGCCATTAACGAAACGCTGAAGGAAAAGTACGGCATTACGCATTCCACCATTCAGATGGAGCATGCGGGTATTCATCCTCACGGCGAATACGGCCGGGAATTTCTCAAACACCGGGAAGAGAAGCATCAGGAAGATTCTCCGGCTCCCGTTCAAAAACAAGCCATGACGTGAGACGACATGGCGCGCAAACACCGGAATCCCTTGCAAGGGGTCCGGTGTTTTTCGCGTTAGCCGGGCTTGTACCATTCTCATGCCGGGTGTTTTATAATGGATCTAACGTACCCATACCAGCCAACCTATCGGAGGTGCTTCCCATGAAAGCAGTTCTTCTCGAAACATTCGGCGCGCCGGAATCGTTCTCCATCGGAGAAATTCCGACCCCGGCCGTCCGGCCCGGACACGTGCTTATCCGCGTCGCCGCCAGCGGCGTGAATCCGATCGACGCGCGGATCCGCCAGGGCTTGATGCCGAATCTCGCTCCGCCCGCTCCCGCGGTCCTGCACGGCGATGTAGCGGGCACCGTCGAAGCCGTGGGCGAAGGCGTGACGAAGTTCCGGCCCGGCGACGAAGTGTACGGCTTCGCCGGCGGCTTCAAGGGCTTCGGCGGCGCACTCGCCGAATACATGCTGGCCGATGCGGAGCTCATCGCCCGCAAGCCCGCCTCGCTCTCGATGAGCGAGGCGGCGGCCCTGCCCGTCGTGGCGCTCACCGCCTGGCAGGGCCTGTTCGACCGGGCGCGGCTTCAGCCCGGCCAGCAGGTTCTCGTGCATGCCGCCGCAGGCGGCGTCGGCCACATCGCGATCCAGCTCGCGAAATGGGGCGGCGCCGACGTCTTTGCGACGGCATCCTCCGACGCGAAGCTGGACATCGCTTCGCGGCTGGGCGCGGACGGCGTCATCAACTACCGGACGGAATCGGTAGAAGATTACGTCCGCAGATGCTCGGACGGCGGCCAGGGCTTCGGCGTCGTGTTCGACACGGTCGGGAAGGACAACCTCGACCGTTCCTTCGCCGCCGCGCGCACAGGCGGCCATGTCGTCGCCATCGCCGCCCGCTCCACGCATGATCTCAGCCCGCTTCATGCGAAGGGGTTGACGCTGCACGTGGTGTTCACCGTGCTGCCGCTTCTGACCGGCGTCGGCCGCAAGCATCAGGGCGAGACGCTGGAGCGTCTTGCGCGCCTGGCCGACGAAGGGCATCTGCGCCCGCTGCTGGACGAGCAGCGGTTTACGTTCCGCGACGCGGCGGGAGCTCACCGCCGCCTGGAGTCGGGCAGCGCGATCGGCAAGGTCGTGCTGACGAACGATCTATAAGGACGTGCGGATGAACGACCTGTAAGGGCATGCCCCCGGATGCAGGCTGAGGCTGCGGCGGCGGGCGGTAAACTACTCATGATAAAAGAGCAGGTTTCGCAATCGTTCCCTCACGGATTTAGCTACTTTTGGAGCCGTATTTTAAACGTCGCTCCGTTTGCCTTGTTCACGTTGACGTTCAACTTGATGACCGGGCTTAGCTGGGTAACCGTCACCCCGGCATCCGCGGCAAGAACAGCCGATGCGCTCCTGTTAATTTGCAGAGGAATACTGCCCGTGTTCGTTTGAGTCGGATCGGCGGCGGCAATCTCGATTTCTGCGGAAGTTTCCGTGTAGACGACCGAAGCCTGTTTGCCGCTTGTCAGCAGATCCGTTCCGTTCACCGCAACCGACTTCGTGATGTTGTTCCAGAAATTCGCGGCAATCACATGTGAACTAAGATCTTGAACGGCTTGGGCATCGTTCGAATTTTCGAGCACGACAAGATCCGGATTTTCCGCATACGAGAGTGTTTGCGAAGCCGTTCTCCCGGAAAGAAGAACATACGCGTAGCTTGCGTTGGATGGGTTGATGCCATGGTTGAAAGCAAGACTCAAAAAGGAGTTCGTAACCGGTGTTGTCGGGCTGTCCTTATTGATATTCCGCCAAGAGCCCGTTCTCGTTTCCCGTAATCCGTCTATTGAGGGGAGTTGAGGAAAATAGTAGCCGATATCCGAATTCACCGTACTCCCCGCTAAATGAACCCATCTCACGCCCGCCATGGACTCCGACCATCCGGTCTGTCCCGGTTTGGCCCCTCCGTTGACCGTGAAACCATTCGTTCCGCCGCTGTCCAATTTGCGGTTTTCCACAATTGTTTCGATTTTACGCCCCGAAGCGCTTGAAATCCCCGTTCCCAGCGCAGCGACTTTGTCTCCCAGCAGAAACCAGGATTTTCTGCCTGTCAGATCGGTTCCGATGCCCGACAACCGCATACCCACTGCGGCCGCATTTCCGCTGGAGGCCCCGCCAACGAAATTGTAAGCCGATGTGCTTATATTTCCCTGATTGTCGGTAAGAGCACCGGAATCCACCGTTGTGCCGGGCAATCTGTACGGATTCACGGTCGGCCAGTAGTCATTGGAAAATTGGGTAAGATCGCCGTTGTACAGGTACGTCATTCCGTCTCCCGTGTGCCAGCCGCGCAAATTTTCGGTTCCCCCCGATTCGTACCGGGCTATGCGGCTCGAAGACATACTGATTCCAAAAGCGAAAGCCGGCCCCCTCTGGACAGCCCTGTCCATTTTAGGGAAAATTTTCGTCAGTTGACCGGCAGGAGCCGGGCTAACCGCAGAATCGTTCAGAACCGATTTGAGCCGGATGATATCGTCGGCAGGCAGACCCGCATAATAGGAACCGAAGCTCGTATCCTGCTGGACCCAGGCTTTTACCAGACTTTTCAGTTCTGCCTGTTTGGCCGCCGGTGCCGACAACGAGAGCCGGTTAACCGAAGCGACGATATCTCTTCCCATCTCGTGGTCCTGCTGATGCTGTCTCGATATCGCCCTGCCTCGTACCATATCCATGGCGGCGCCTTTATATATAACAGGCAGGAAGGAGTCCTGCACCCAGTTGTACACATTCCCCAGGTTTGAATCCGTTACCTGCCATGAAGAGCCGCTGAGTACATACAGAAGCCGTGACATGCCGGCCAGAAGCACCCGGCCGTAGCTTGCCGTATAGGCGATATTGGTATGCTGGATAAACGATCCGTCCCGGTAAAATCCGTCCCCATCGGTGACATAGAGAAAGATCTGGCTTAAGGCGTCCCGGCCTTGGGCCAGTTTTCCGCCTGTTTTGCCCAGAATTCCCCGTATCGTAACGACTTGGGCTTTATCCGACCGGTTGGCCCCCGTTTCGGTCAATGTACTGTTCAGGCGCTTGGTCGGATCGGGAACGAATTTATCGACCGCGGCGATATAATTCGCAAGCCGGACGGAGCCGAGTAGATCGTAGACCAATACCGCGGCATCGTTCAGCGCCTGAGGAGTCCCGATCTGCCAGTCCCACCAGTTGTCGGACTGGCTTTTGTTCTCGTTGTATATGCGGCTGTACATCCAATCGAGACCGTCTACGATGTCGCTTCCGAGCTCCGCGCTGCCGTATAGGGAAGACCCGGGCGTCGAATAGGCGCCCGCCAAACTTTTCAGCCGGTTGTAAGAGGCTGTCATTGTCTTGGATGCGCTCCAATCCGCAAGATCCGGCCACAGAAACGTGCGGCCCGCGCTTTTATCGAGCGACGCCCAGTATCCGCCGGCCGTTTCAGCCGAAACGGCCACTTGGGCCGCGATATCGGGGTCGCCTGCAGGGTAGTTACCGCCGGTGAGCAGGTTTTTCCATTTGATACGCAGGCTGTCAAATTCATCGGAGGCTTGGGCAGGTTGAAAACCGGCCGCTCCCGACAGCAGGACCAGCAGCAGAACCATGCCTATTTTTGCGGCGCGTAAGCGGTGAATCATCTTTTCCACTCTCCTTTTTTTCCATAGAAAAAGAGACCCTATTCTCGAAAAATAGCGTCTCCAATGGTATGGTCAACTTATTTAATTGTTCTGGGAATCGCCTTCCCGCCCCGGATGCAGGCTCTGGACCGCCCGCTTGGTTTTCTCGATGGAAGCGAGGCTGCTCTCGTAATCCCGTGAAACCAGCCCGACGTACAGCAGGTCGATCACATACAACTGGGCGATCCGCGAGCTCATGGCGCCCTGCCGGAAGTTCTGTTCCAGCGTGCTTGTGAACAGCTGAATGTCCGAATGCTCCGCAATGGGATTAAGCCCCAGCTGCGTCAAGGAAATAACCGTCGCGCCGTTCCGTTTGGCGATCCGCATCGCATGCAGCACCTCCGCATTTTCTCCCGTATAGGAAATGCAGAGGGCGGCGTCATCCGCGGTCAGATTCGCCGCGATGATCGCCTGCATGTCTCCGCTGTATCCGGCTTCGCACCACCGATTGATCCGGGCGGTCTTGTGCTTGAAATCTTCCGCTACAACCGCGGAGGCCCCGATCCCGAACAAGGCGATTTTTCTGGCGCGGGATAACACTTCGATGGCTTCATCCATAACTTCGGCCGAGAGGATAGCGAGGGTGTCCTGGATCGACTTGACGCTGTTGTGCGCCACGGACTCCATCAGCTCGCCCGTCGGGCTGCCGACGTTAACCTGCTGGAATTCCGCATTCTCCCTGGCGGGGACAAACAGGTCGGCGGCTATTCTCAACTTCAGCTCCTTGAACCCCTTGCAGCGGAACTTGCGGGACAGACGGACAATCGTAGCCTCGCTCGTTTGCGTGAGCCCGGCCAGTTTCTGCACGGATATATGGACCATGTCCTGCGGGTGGTCGAGAATAAACCGGGCGACTTTCTGCTCCATTGCCGTCAGCGAGTCGAAGGTTTCGTCTATGACAGTCAGTATGCCTTTGATCATGCTTTTCACGTCCTTAACGTGCGGGTTCAATCCCGTGCTTGTCTTCCCCTTTACTTTAGCGGCCCGTTTCCGAAAGCTCAAGTCCGAAGCAGGCTCATCCGCTTCTCGTAATGAGGGGAAACGAGATAAGGCCTCCCGGCCTGCGGCGCGAGCTTGCCGTTTTCGGTCAGCCCCGCATTGCGGCTTTCCAGGACAGCGATCAGCCGTTGTCTCCACATGTCCAGATCCTCCCGGTATTCGGGACAGCCGGACACGTCGCGGGTTTCTTCCCGGTCGCCGCGAAGGTCGAAGAGCTGCTCTTCATTCAATCTGGGAAACCAGATATATTTCATTTCCCCGTCCGTTACATACTGCATCTCCTGTTCCTCGGCGTAACAGGTGCTGTGTTCCCCGTGTACGAACCGGCGCTGCGCCCGCTCTCCCCGGATCAGGCCGAGAAGGCTTACCCCGTCGACCGTATCCGGGATTCCGGCTCCGGCCGCTTCCAGGAGCGTCGGCATAAGATCCTGAAGAACGACGGGAGCCTCCACCTTCTTCAGCCGGGTTTCCTGCCCGCCCCCCGGCAGTTTGACGAGCAGGGGAATATGCGCCGATCCCTCGTAGGCATACGTTTTACGCCATAAATGGTGATCTCCCAGCATATCCCCGTGATCCGAGGTGAACACGATCAGCGTCTCGTCCAGCAGCCCCGTCTTCCTTAAGTGAAAAAGCAGCCTCCCGATCTGATGGTCAATATGGTGGATGGACCCGTAATAGCCCGCTCTTGCCCGGTGGATTTCCTCCGGACTCCGGACGCCCCGCCAGGCGTCCGGTTTGGCGGCGTCCTCAGGCACGTTATGGCGCCCCGCCCAGTCTCCCATGAACGGCTCCGGCAGCTTTTTGCCCCGGTAGAGATCGAAATAAAAAGAGGGCGCGTCGTAAGGCGAGTGCGGCCTTGCAAACGACGTCATCAGAAAAAACGGCCGGCTCGGATCTCTTTTCTCCAGAAATTCGATGGATCGGTTGACCGTCCAATTCGTCGGATGCAAAAATTCCGGGGCGTGATAAGGCCTCGCCATCCAAGAGTTCCAGTCAATACCGTGATCGACGATTCCGTAATCGCCGGTCTTGTTGGCATCGAACCAGGCTTTGTAATCCGACACGAACCCCGGTGATTCCACCCGGCCCGATTCATCCAGTACCGTGTTGTGAAAACCGTTCAGCAGACGCTGGGGATGAAAGTGCATCTTGCCCACGCCCTGTGTGTGGTAGCCGGCCCGGCTCAGCTCGCCCGGCAGCGTGTGGGCAAATCCTCCGCCCATCGGGCCCTCGCCTCCTCCCATCCCGAGCACGCCCGTATTCCACGGGTCCATTCCCGTCAGCAGGGACGCCCTGGCCGGAACACACGAAGGCGACGGCGTATACGCATTCGTAAAGATCGTCCCTTCCGAAGCAAGCCAGTCCAGATTAGGCGTCTCGATTACGGAGTTTCCGTAGCAGCCGAGCGTATCCCAGCGCTGCTGGTCCGTCATTACAACCAATACATTCGGTTTTTGCACGATGGCATACCCGCTTTCAGCTTTTTATTCCCGTCAGGGCAATGCCTTGAACGAAGTATTTTTGAAAAAACAAGAAAAGCAGCAGAAGCGGCAGCACTGCCATGCAAGCGGCCGCCATCATAAGGGGATACTCCGTGGAAAATTCCCCTACGAAGCTTGATACCGCCAGTGACAGAACACGCATTTCATCCGAGCTTGTAAACAACAGCGGCCATATAAAATCGTTCCAGGACGCCATGATGACGAAGATCGCCAATGCGGCAAGGCCCGGCTTCGACAGCGGGAGGTAGATGGACCGGTAAATGCGGAAAAACGAACTGCCGTCTATACGGGCCGCCTCTCCGATTTCCTTCGGAATGGACATGAAGAACTGCCGGAGCAGGAAAATGCCGAATGCGCTGGCAAGTCCCGGTACGATCAAGGCATAGTAGGTATCCAGCCAGCCGAGCTGTTTCATGACGACAAAGGCCGGAATCAGAATAATCTGCTGCGGGATCATCATGTTGGATAAAATAAGCAGAAACAAGACCCTTTTGCCCGGAAAACTCATCGTCGCGAACGCGTAGGCCGCCAAAGAGCAGAACAGCAGCTGACCGGCGGTTTTAACGGCCGTTACCATAAGCGTGTTCAAATAATACCGGGAAAATCTGGTTTCCCTGAACACTTCCAGATAATTATCGAATCTCAGTTTTTCCGGGATCAGAACAGGCGGGGCCTGCATCGATTCGGCGAATGTTTTGAGCGAAGTGTCCAGCATCCACAGAAAAGGCAGCAGCATAATGGCCGCTCCGGCAATAAGCACGGCGTGCAGTACCATTTTCGCGAAGGGCACCCTCCGCTTTTCAAGCCGGCTCATTGATAGTGCACCCACTTTCTTTGCAGTGCCATCTGCACCAGCGTCATCGCAAAAATGAGAACGAACAGTACGACCGCCTGAGCGGAGGCGTATCCCATGCGGAACAAAACGAAGCCCTGATCATACATGTTGTAGACGACCGTTCTAGTCGCCTCCAGCAGAGCCGCATTTCCTCCGGTCATGACGAAAACCAGATCAAACACCTGCAGAGCGTGAATAACCGAGATCATCAGAACGAAGAAAAGGCTCGGCGACAGCAGCGGAAGGGTGATCCCGAAAAAAAGATACCGGGCCGAAGCTCCGTCCATCCTGGCGGCTTCATAGTAGGAGCCGGATATTCCCTGAAGCCCCGCCAGCAGAATGACCATGTTGTAGCCGACGGTAGACCAGACGGAGACGATCATAATGGACAGCATCGTGTAAGCAGGGTCCGAGATCCAATTCGGCTGGGGCAGATGCAGCCAGCCCAGGATATAATTGATCGGCCCGAATTCCGCGTTGTAAAGCCACTTCCAGATCATCCCGACCGCCGTAGACATTGTAACAACGGGCAGGAAGTACATCACCCGGTACAGAGACACTCCCTTCATTTTCCGGTTGAGGAGGACGGCTAATGCCGTGGCAAGAACCACGGAAACAGGGACGGTTACGATGCTGAACGTGGCGGTGTGAAGGATCGACTGAATAAATTCCTTGTCTTTCAGAAGGGCGGCATAATTCAGAAGTCCGTTGAAAACCGGTGCGGTCAGCCCGTTCCACTTGGTAAAGGACAGGACCAGGGAGGCGGCTGCCGGAAACAAGTGAAAGACCGCCAGACATAAGAACGCCGGAGCGATGAACAGATAAGCCCAGGCTGCTTCGATCCGGTAGTGCGCCCAGCCCCCGGCGCGGCTGCGTCTATTGGTTTTGTTCATTCGCGAGTATCCCGTTCATTTTCTGCGCGGCCGCCTGAAGGGCCTCTTGTACGGACTTCTTGCCGAGGAACGCGCCGGTCACTTCCTCCGTGAGGACCTTCTGCCATTCGGCCGTGTTTTTGGAAACGGGGTAAGGAGCCGTATGGTTAAGCGATGAAACGAAAGCGTTCATATCCAGAGCCGGAATCGACTTTGCCCAGAGATCGACGTTTTCCGTGTAGGCGGGGAAGTTAATGCCGTTCTTCGCCAGCAGCCCGGACCCTTCCTTACCGGCAAGCACTTTGAGGAGGTCCCATGTCTCTTGGGGGTGTTTTGTTTTATTGTTGATTACCCAGCTCGATCCGTGTACGTAAAAGCCCTGCTTCGCGCCCTTCGGCAGAGGGGCAACCCCGAGTTTGCCGCCGAGCATCCGGTTCAGGTTGTACGCGTCGAAAGACCCGCCCGGATACATGGCCGCTTTGCCCGAGCCGAAAATCTGCAGCGCCTCCGTATCCAACTGCTGTTGGGCGCTCGGAGAAATCCCTTCGTCCATCAGCGATTTCATAAACTCCAGCGCTTTCCGGGTTTCCGGGAGATCCAGACCGGACTTGGTGCGGTCTTCGCTGACGACGGAACCGCCCGCCTGGTAAATAAGCGGATAATAGCCCACCTGATCGGCGTTTACCGCAATGTAGCCGTATGTTTTTTTCTCCTTGTCCGTCAGTTTGGCGGCATTCGCTTTAAGCTTCTCCCAGTCCCACGTTTCGTCGGGGTAAGGGATTTTGGCCTGATCGAACAATTCCTTGTTATAAAACAAACCGAGCGATCCCAAATAATAAGGAATCCCGTAAGAATGCTTGTTGTACTTGTAAAGCTCGGTGATCCCCTCCGGAAAAACGGCCGTATCCAGCTTGTCTTTTTCTATGTAAGGCTGAAGGTCCGTCAGTAAGCCCAAAGCGGCAAATTTGTAAAAGTTAGGCCCGTTCATCATTAAAATGTCCGGCCCTGCCCCTCCGACGAGGCTTGTCTGCATTTTGGTCCAGTAATCCTTGTTAGGCGTAATAGTAATCTGGACGTTCACGTTGCTGTGCGTTTTTTTGTAGATCTCGATGGTCTGATTCAGCGTATCTTTCAGCTTCTCATCCCAGACGGCCAGATTCAACGTAATCGGTTCCTGCGAAGAAGCGCCTGCTTTTTCGCTTTGCGCCGTACTTTCGGCTTCCTGCGAGCAGCCTGCGGCAATCACCGCCGTCAATGCAGTCAAGGGCACTATTGCTTTCCATCTTGTTTTCCTTCTCATGACCAACCCTCCAAGTTGTAGGTTCGCTTTTGCTGCGAGCTTCCAGTGGACTGGTCGGCCGGCTGAACAAAACGGTTTGTAATATTTATTTCACCATTATACTATATGAGATAAATATTATTTCGTTTCATTTTATTCCGACTTTTCCTACCCGTCAAGTATTATTTAACAAAAAAAGAGCCGAAACGCTTATGCGTTCCGGCTCTTTATGGGTTTTTGTAACGAGAATCGATCGGCCGTAGCCCCATCAAGTCGGCTTAAGTTCCCCGGCTTTTCCTCTCCGCAGATGAGGATAAGCGATGCCGACAAGGATGAGCAGGACACCCGCCCACTGCACCAATGACACGCTTTCCTTAAGCACGGCTGCCGAAAGCACGACGGCTACGGGCAGCTCGGCCGCTCCGAGAATGGAACCCAGACCGGTCCCCAGCTTCGGCATGCCGTAGTTAAAGCATACGGTCGGAATCACGATCCCGAAAACTCCGACGAGCAGCGCATATTTCCAGAGTCCCTCTCCGAGCGCGCCGTTCCATATAAAACTCGGCGTATGATAAACGAATACGAGAAGAAGCCCTCCCATATTCATCATCAGGGTCCGGTTGATGGCCGGCACTCCCGTGCTCACCTTGCCGCTGAAATAAATAAAACCGGTGTAGGTCACGGCGGACAGCAGGCCAAGCACCACTCCGACTACAGGTAAATCGATGGAGCCGAGATTGGCCACGCCGGATGCCAGCCCCGTTCCGATCAATAGCAGCACCAGGGAGACCGCCTTCGCGCGGCTTGGTCTTTTGCGTTCCAGCACCGCTTCCAGAATGACGCCGATCCACGTGAACTGGAACAGCAGCACGATGGCGATGGAGGCCGGAACCGTCTGCAGGGAATTGTAATATAAAATGCCGGTCGAACCGGTCGTCAGCCCCACCATAAGCAGCGGCACCCATTGCCCCGGCTTCATTTTATGGCGGGAGAGCGTCAGAACGAGTACGAGCGAGATCAGCGTGCCGAACAAGTTCTGGGCGCCTACTACCTCACCCGGCTCGAAACCCGCGTCATACGCGAATTTAACGAACGTAGAGAGCATCCCGTAACTGCATGCTCCCAGGAATACAAGAATAATCGCTTTCCACATGATGGGATCCCCCTTCTCTCTTTCCGAACTAAACGGCGTGGAACGCTTTATTTCATTAGCATGCCGCAGGTTTTCTTTTCATAACAAAAGCACTTCCGCGCGGGAAAAGCTGCGCGGAAGTGCCGTATATTTCATAATATGCCAGGTTGGCGTGCTTACATGCCCAACCATTTTTTGAACAGACGTTTCGTGGTGTCCTTGTTCATTTCCGCGATGGAAGTCGTGAGCGGAATGCCTTTCGGACAGGAACGCACGCAGTTCTGCGAGTTACCGCAGCCCTCGATGCCTCCGTCTTCCATCAGCGTATCGAGACGCTCGTCCTTGTTCATTTCACCTGTAGGGTGGGAGTTGAACAGGCGGACTTGCGAAACCGCGGCAGGACCGATGAAGCTTGTCTTCTCGTTTACGTTCGGGCAAACTTCCAGACATACGCCGCACGTCATGCACTTGGAAAGCTCGTAAGCCCATTGACGCTTCGATTCCGCCATACGCGGTCCCGGACCCAGATCGTACGTACCGTCGATCGGAATCCACGCTTTCACTTTCTTGAGGGCGTTGAACATCCGGGTGCGGTCGATAACCAAGTCTCTTACGACCGGGAACGTACGCATCGGTTCTACGCGGATCGGCTGTTCCAGCTTATCGATCAAGGCAGCGCAGGCTTGGCGCGCTTTGCCGTTGATGATCATGGAGCAGGCGCCGCATACTTCCTCGAGACAGTTGGACTCCCAGCAAACCGGAGTCGTTTCGCCGCCGTCCGATTTTTTCGGATTGCGCTGGACTTCCATCAGTGCGCTGATCACGTTCATATTCGGACGGTACGGGATTTCAAACTCCTCTTTGTAAGGAGCCGATTCCGGGCTGTCTTGACGGGTGACGATAAACTTGACCGTTTTGCTTGGTACTGCAGTTTGCGCTTCGGCCATGATCAATGCCCTCCCTCTTTCTCTTTCTTCTTCTTGTCCGTAGTGTAGTCGCGTTTACGCGGTGCGATAAGCGATACGTCTACGTCCTCGTATTCGATAACCGGACCTTCAGGGGTCCACTTGGCTTTGGTGGTCTTCAGGAAGTTATCGTCATCGCGTTCCGGGAACTCCGGCTTGTAGTGAGCGCCGCGGCTCTCGTTACGCAGAAGAGCGCCCAGCGTCATCGCTTCGGAAAGTTCGAGCATGTTCCAGAGCTGTCTCGTGAAGGCGACACCCTGGTTGTTCCAGCGGGCCGTATCCGTCATGTTGATATTCTGGAAACGTTCTTTATATTCTTTAATCTTGACGATCGTCGCTTCAAGATTTTTGTTGTAGCGCACGACAGTCATGTTCGAAGTCATCAGCTCGCCAAGCTCTTTGTGGATGACATAAGCATTTTCCTTGCCGTCCATTTTAAGCAGGCTTTCGTAACGATCGGTGTGCTTCTGCTTCTCGCGGTCGAACATGGCGGTGGACATATCTTCCACGTGCTTGTCGAGACCTTGGATATATTCGATTGCTTTAGGACCCGCTACCATACCGCCGAAAATGGCGGATACGAGGGAGTTCGCTCCGAGACGGTTCGCGCCGTGAACGGAGTAGTCGCACTCGCCTGCGGCGAACAAGCCCGGAATGTTCGTCATTTGGTTGTAATCGACCCAGATGCCGCCCATCGAATAGTGAACCGCAGGGAAAATCTTCATCGGAAGCTTCCGCGGATCGTCGCCTGTGAATTTCTCGTAAATTTCGATGATACCGCCCAGTTTAACGTCCAGTTCTTTCGGATCTTTGTGAGACAGATCCAGGTAAACCATGTTCTCGCCGTTGATGCCGAGCTTCAGGTCGTTACAAACGTGGAAAATTTCACGGGTCGCGATATCACGCGGAACCAGGTTTCCGTAAGCCGGGTATTTCTCTTCAAGGAAGTACCAAGGCTTGCCGTCTTTATACGTCCATACGCGTCCGCCTTCACCGCGCGCGGATTCGGACATCAGGCGAAGCTTATCGTCGCCCGGAATCGCGGTCGGGTGAATCTGGATGAACTCGCCGTTCGCGTAGTAAACGCCCTGCTGGTACACGGCGCTTGCTGCCGTACCGGTGTTGATAACGGAGTTCGTTGTTTTACCGAAAATGATGCCGGGACCGCCGGTCGCCATGATGACGGCATCGGAAGAGAAGGTCTGCACTTCCATGTTGCGCAGATCCTGGGCGGCAATCCCGCGGCAAACGCCGTCGTCGTCGATGACCGCGCCGAGGAATTCCCAGTGCTCGAACTTCGTTACCAGTCCCGCTGTTTCGAAACGGCGGACCTGCTCGTCGAGCGCGTACAGCAGCTGCTGGCCTGTCGTAGCGCCGGCAAATGCCGTACGGTGGTATTTCGTGCCGCCGAAACGGCGGAAATCCAGAAGGCCTTCCGGTGTCCGGTTGAACATAACGCCCATCCGGTCCATCAAGTGGATAATGCCGGGAGCCGCGTCGCACATCGCCTTAACCGGCGGTTGGTTGGCGAGGAAGTCGCCGCCGTATACCGTATCGTCAAAGTGCTCCCAAGTGGAGTCGCCTTCGCCTTTCGTATTAACCGCTCCGTTGATGCCGCCTTGGGCGCACACGGAGTGGGAACGTTTTACAGGAACCAGGGAGAAAAGCTGTACGGGCACACCCGCTTCCGCTGCCTTAATGGTTGCCATCAGACCGGCCAAACCGCCGCCGACGACAATTACTTTTGAATTAGCCATTGCTGGTCACCCCTCCGATCATTCCGCTAACGACAGGAAGCTCCTGAAATTGCGGGTCTTTAAATGCCACGAGAGATGCGATGAACATTACAGACATGACAAGGAACAAGCCGATCCAGATATAGGAAGACACGCGTTGGGCGCGTGGACCCACCGTGATGCCCCAGCTGACAAGGAACGACCACATGCCGTTTGTAAAATGGAAAGACGCGGCGATAACGCCGATTACGTATATGGTCAGCAAAAGAGGCTGAGATACGATGTCATGCATCGTCTGTCCTAAGCGTTCATGCTCTACGTTGCCGAGTGCCACTTGAAAACGCGTTTCAAAGAAATGCCATGCCACGAACAGGAAGGTAAGAACCCCCGTGATCCGCTGCCATAAAAACATCTGGTTGCGGAAATAGCCGTAACGGCTTACGTTGTTGCGGGCCGTAAACGCTACGTACAGACCGTAAACGGCATGGTACAGAAGCGGAATCCAGATCCCGACGATCTCGAGCACAAGCACGAGCGGCAGGCTGTTCAGCCAGTTGATTTGATCCACAAACGCTTCAGGTCCCTTAGTTGCTTCAAAGTTGGTAAGCAAATGCTCGATCAAGAAGAAACCAACCGGAATAACGCCAAGCAAGGAATGCAGCTTGCGGTTAAAATACGAGTTCTTGCCCATTAGTGATGCTTCCCCCCTCAAATTTTCGCCTCGACACGATACGTCTCGACAATTCCAGACAAAACCAAATTCCATTGTACTCCCCTGTCCGGGGACCGTCAACCGCCAAAAAAGGCACACTCATCGCTTTTTCCTGCCTCGGATTAGCGACAATGGGCCGAATTTTTTGTGAACAACTGGTGACATATACATCGTACCTCTTTATCGCTTATAATGGAATTGCTGTTTTTTTATATTCATTATAATATTTTTGCATAATAAGAAGAATTTAAACCCCAGGAGGCACGAATTATGGAACATCTCGACGTTTTTGCTGTCGTTGTCGAACAGGCCAGCTTGAATAAAGCGTCGCAGGTGCTAAATTTGTCGCAGCCTGCCTTATCGCGCAAGATCATGAAGCTGGAAGAGCAGCTCGGCGTCCAGCTCTTTTCCCGCAAGGGGAAGCGCCTTGATTTAACCCGGGCCGGCGAAATCGCATACGAGTATGCGCTGGAGCAGAGGCAGGGCGAACGCCGCTTCCTGCAGACCCTGTACGAATATAAGACCGCCGGACGTCATATGAGCCTCACCATCGGAGCCAGTCTGACCACGCTGCAGACCACGCTCCCCGAGCTTGTGACGATGTACCTGGCGGAATATCCGTCCACGGATATGAAAGCTCTGACCGGCAAGACTCACGAGATCGTCATGATGGTCAAGGAGAAAAAAGTCGACATCGGCCTCGTCGCCTCCTCCATCGACCAGCCCGGACTCGCCTGCGAGCCTCTTTTCGACGATCATCTCTGTCTGGTGCTGCCGCAGGGTCATCCTTACCTGGACCGCGAGGAGCTGTCCATCGCCGATCTGAACGGTCTCTCGATGATTCTCTTCTCCAAAGGCACCTGGTACCGGGTGCTTACCGACGAGCTGTTTCACCGCTTTTTTATTTTTCCGGACGTCAAAATGGAAATCGACTCGTTCGAGGCGATCATGCGTCTCGTCGTTACGTGCCAGGCGGCTACGCTGCTGCCGAAATCGTACCTGCACGACCATTCGTCCGAGCAGGACGGACTCTGCGTCCGGGAGCTGCCCGAGCTTATGAAAACGCCGCGGACCACCTCGCTCATTTTTGTGAAGGAAACTCACCAGAACGAGGCGGTCGCGCATTTTATCCGCAAGGCCAAGGCGCATTTCGCGGGCTTAAGCCAGTAGTGCGGAGCCCAGGCAGAGGCCGCTGCCGCGCGAGCGTTTGGGGCCGTTACGCGGATATGCCCGTATCTCGGATATGCCTGTATAAAGGCTACAACGGCCAAGCCGACATGCTCCAAAGAGCCGCCGGCAGGGCCTTTGCCGCCGGCTGCACAGAACCTTCCAGCCCTGCACGGCCTGGCGAGGTTCTTTTTTTTCGCCAAGGTTCTGTTAAACTGTGTTGTTGATTTTTTATTGAAGCAACGGGCAGCACAGCGGAATTTATTTTTCGCTTGACCCTAACACCGGTGTCAGGACTCATACTATTCATATAACCTGCTAGAAAGGAAAAAAGATAAGTTATGGATATTACTCCACAAGAAGAAATCATGATTAAGGCACTCCGTGAGGCTGCGTTACCTCCTTTATTTGTGCTCATACGAATTAGAAATGAGATTTCAAATGACACTGTAAATGTCGAAGAGAGCCGAAGAGATGTCGTCGTAAAAACAATGGAAAAATACATCAGCCCATTATGGAAAGACTATCATGAGGGGAAAAATTCACAAGCCAAAGAAGAATGAACCGCCGAATTGGGCGGTTTTTCTTTTGGACAAAAATCAACACTCAAGGATAACAAAGCCTTCGCCAAAAAACCGCCCCTGCAAGCAGAGGCGGTTTCCATTTTTTATCGTCCGGAAGAAAAATTTCTTTCTTCCATTATTGCGGCCCTGGCTTCGCATGCGGTAAGCCATGCGCGCCTTCGCCGCCGCTGTCCTCTTCAAGGCCCAGCTTACGCGCCACAAAGGCCGTGGTGCTCGCCTGGAACAGGATGGTGATCAGAACCGCCATAAACGTAACGGAAGCGATCAGATCCGCATGGGCGATGCCCAGCCCCGCCACCATGCCGGAAAGCGCGGCCGGAATCACGCCGGTTTCCCTCACCCAGAACATGAAGACAATCTCTCTCCAAGTCCATTTCGCTTTGCGGTCCGGCAGCGCGCAGAGAAGCACGACCAGCGGACGGGCGATGAACATGAACACGAAAATGATGCCGAGACTCGGCCACAAATACTTGAGCAGCAGCGGAAAATTGACCTGGCTGCCGAGCAGAATAAAAATCAGCATCCGCATCAGAACGGTCACATTTTCCGAGAAATGCGTCATTTCCTGCTTTTTATCCTCCATATGCAGCTTGAAGACGTCGGAATTGCCCCAGATCAGCCCGGCCGTGAACGTCGCCATAAAACCGCTGACCCCCAGATGTTCACCTGCCAGATAAGAGCCGAGAGCCGCCGCCAGCATCAGGATCGTCGCGTAATCGCGCAGAAAGCCGATTTTCACGTGCGCGGTCAGGAAGGCTCCCGCATACCCGATAATGGCGCCGACCGCCAGCCCGCCCAGCGCGGTTTTCACAAACTGCCAGGCGCCTGAAGCGACGGATACGTGCTCCGTTCCCAGAAGGATAGCAATCAGCGAGAAGGTAAGGATGGAGCCCGTAGCGTCATTGAATGCCGATTCGCTCTCCACCGTCTCGCGCACCTTGGTCCGGATTCTCACCTGTTTGAACACGGGAATAAGCGTAGCCGGATCGGTGGAAGAGATGATAGCTCCTAGGAGAAGCGCGTGCAGCCAGGGCAGGCCGAGAAACCAGTGGGAAGCGGCCGCGACCGCCGCGCACGTAAGAATGACACCCGGTATACTGAGCAGCGTGACGGAGATCCAGACATGCTTCAGCCCGCTCAGCCGGATATTGCGCCCACCGTCGAACAGAATAAGCGTGGAGCCTACGACCAGGATGAACTGGTTGGTCAGCGAGCTGCTCGGTTCGGCGATCCAGTGAAACGCTTGCCCGAAAATCATCCCCGCGATCAGAAAAAGCGCCACATCGGGCAGGCGCAGCCATCCCGCCAGTTTGCCGAACAACATGCCCAGAACGACAATCAGGATAAATAAATACAGCTCATAGTCAATAAGCTGTGTCAAAGCATTCTCCATGCGCATACGCCCCTTTCCCGCTTCTTACCGAATCGCGCGGCTCTCAAACGTATCGATCTGCTCTTTCGTGCCGATGACGACCATCACGTCTTTCTCGTGCAGGACGTCTTCGGCGGTAGGCGCGATAATCACGTCGTCCGTCTTATTGATGGCGACGATATTGCAGCCGTACTTGGCCCTCGGATCGAGCTCCTTTAGAGTAAGGCCGGAAATACGCCGGGAAACGACGAGCTCCGCGATCGTGTAGTTTTTGGACAATTCGATGTAATCGAGAAGGTTCGGCGACACCAACTGGTGAGCCACGCGCACGCCCATATCCCGCTCTGGAAAGATAATCCGGTCCACGCCGATTTTCTCAAGCACCTTGGCATGCTGATCGGTCAACGCCTTCGCGACGACCGTTTTAACGCCAAGCTCCTTAAGCAGAATCGCCGCCATGATACTCGCCTGGATGTTGTCTCCGATAGCCACGACGGCGCAGTCGAAATTGCGGACGCCGAGCGAGCGTAGAACCTCTTCGTCCGTCGCGTCCGCAACTACGGTATGGGTGAGCTTGTCGCTCATCTCGTCTACTTTCTCTTCGTCTCTGTCGATGCCCAGCACCTCGTGCCCGAGCTGAGTCAATTCTTGGGACAAGCTGGAACCGAAGCGTCCGAGTCCGATAACTGCATATTGAATGAAAGCCATTGTTTTGTTTCTCCTTAACCTATCGTGATTTTTCCTTCGGGATAACGGTACAGTTCTTTCTCGGCTTTAGGCTGCAGCGCATACGCCAACGTCAAAGGCCCGAGACGTCCGGCGAACATGGTCAGGGCGATCATAACCTTGCCGAACACGGTAAGCTTCGTGGTCAGCCCCAGGGTGAGTCCTACAGTCCCGAATGCCGAAGTCACTTCATACAAAATCATAAGAAACTCGTGATCTTCCGTCGTAGACAGAAGCATGGTAACGAAAATAACAAGAAAGAGTGCAAACATCGTCAGAGTGATCGCCTTCAGGATGCGTTCCTTGCCGAGACGATTGCGGAAGAAGACGATATCTTCTTTTCCCCGCACCATCGCCACGATTGCCCCGACCAGCATCGTAAACGTAGTCGTCTTGATCCCGCCCCCGGTAGATCCGGGAGAAGCCCCGATAAACATCAGGATGATCATGAAAAATTGAGTGGCTTGGCGGAGAGAAGCGAGATCAAGCGTGTTCGCCCCCGCCGTACGCGGTGTGACCGATTGAAAGAACGAAGCGAGAATCTTGCCGCCGAAGTCCAATGAACCCAGCGTTTTCGAATTGGAATACTCGAAGATAAAAATAACAAGCGCCCCGGTCACGATCAGAATGCTTGTGGCGCTCAGCACCACCTTGGAGTGAAGGGTCAGCCTCTTCGTTTTCCGGTAATCCATCACATCGGACATCACGATAAAACCGATCCCGCCCAGAACGATGAGCGCCATCGTCACTACATTGGTAATAAAATCGTCGGCGTAAGCGGTCAGCGAAGAGAATGGGCCGGTAATGGGACCGAACAGGTCAAACCCGGCATTGTTGAAGAAGGAAACGGCATGCCAGATGCCGTAGTACAACCCCTTCGGAAAACCGAGATCCATCGACCAGCGGGCGGTAAAAAGGACAGCCGCGATTCCTTCGATGCTCAGCGAGTAGATCAGTACTTTCCGGAAAAGGCGGACAATGCCTTCCATGCTGCCCTGGTTCAAGGCTTCCTGAAGCAGCAGCCTTTCGCGGAGCGATATCTTCTTGCGCAGGATGAAGGCAAAAAGCGTCGCCATACTCATGAACCCGAGGCCGCCGATTTGAATCAGCGAAATGATAACAATTTGCCCGAACATCGTAAAATGCGACCCGGTGTCTACCACGACCAGACCTGTTACACAGGTAGCCGAGGTGGCCGTGAAGAGGGCGTCGATGAACGGAAGCGGCAGCCCGTCCGTTGACGAGACCGGCAGCATCAGCAGGCCGGAACCGATGAGGATAATGAGGGCAAATCCGAGAACAAGGATCTGCGGCGGCGTAAATCTCGACTTTTTTAACACATAATTTCCTCCTATATGAAGC
Organism: Paenibacillus sp. RC84; assembly: GCF_041260495.1. Classification (NCBI taxonomy): domain Bacteria; kingdom Bacillati; phylum Bacillota; class Bacilli; order Caryophanales; family Paenibacillaceae; genus Paenibacillus; species Paenibacillus sp. RC84. The sequence goes on along the minus strand of NZ_JBGBYL010000011.1, from coordinate 127,386 downwards.
ACAAAAAAGACACTGGAAACCCACTGCCTTTCGGTTATGGTTCCTGCTGTCGCCTACGAGGTTAGCTGACGGATTCGGATGTACAGGCCACCCTATTTACCCTGCCCTATTCAGGCACAAGCGGTAAAATTCACCCCAATGTATGGTTCCCCCGTTTTCCTGCGGAAATTCGGCGTATGAAGTTGCGCGAAGAAATGAATCATCCGCATTATATATCTGTTATTAAACAAGCACAAAGCCCTTTTAACCGGATTTTACGGGGGGAAACCTGGACAATCTTCCTGCAGCTAACTGGGAGTCACGAATTGGCATCCTTACGCAAACTGTGATACGGTTAAAAAAACGATCGGAGAAGGAGCTGACCATGAAAAAATACGGTCTGGATAAACCGCTGCTGCTGCTCGCCCTGACCGGATTCCTTCTATATGCGGCCGTAGTTTTCATCTATAATACCGGAGCCGCTCCCGCCGGTTCCGATCCTTACGAAACGGCAGCCTCCATTACGAAAGAACAAGCCGCGGAGGCAGCGGTCGCATGGCTGCGGCAAAGGCAGGGCGCCGATACCGTAAACGGTTCCGGCGTCGTTACGGGCGGCGGGGCTCCCGGCACATTCGTCAGCTACCAATCGGAGAAGGAACTCAGCGGTTATCTCACCAAAGAGAAGCTTCAAACGTTGTATGACAAAAGCTACGCCAGCCGGGTGCCCGTCGATTACTATCGGGTAGAAGTCACCGAGGCTTCCCCTTCGGTCCGGAAGTCGATCATCGATATCCATATGACCACGAAAGCCGTCATCGGCTGGTCCGGCCTCGGCGGCGAAGCCCAGGCCGCCGTGTCCGCGGCCGATGCGGAGAAGCTCGCCCGGGAAGCGATAGCGAGGCAGGGCTACGAAGAGGCGGAGTTCGAGCGGATCAGCCCGCCTGCCGCCAAGTCCGGTCTGCTGCTGTTCGAGCGGCGGAAAGAGCCTGTCGGGGACGCTAAGCTGACGATCAGCGTGAAACTGGACGGAACCTCCGTTGCCTCGTTCACCCAATCGTTCCGGCTCCCCGACGCTTTTACGTCTTGGCTGGAACACCAGGAGGATACCGCCTCCATGTGGACCCGCATCAGCTTGTGGGGCAACGGCCTGATGGCCCTGATCGCCCTCGGCTATACCGTCCTTAAATGGAGGACGGTCGATTTTTCCCGGGGCGTCCTGCTAACGGCGGTGTATGCCGTGATCTACGTCATGAACAACATCAACATGTATCCGGCTTATAAAGCCGGCAGTACGCTGACGAGCAGCGGCCAGGAAGCGATGCTTTCGATCGTGCTGATCAACTTCGTGACGCTGCTGATGGCCGCAGCCGTCTACTTCTCTTTCACAGCGGGCGATGCCCTGTGGAGACGCGAAGGAAAGTCCGTCATGCCCCGCTGGCGCGACGCCGACTTCGGCTCGCGCGTAACCCGCAGCATGGCGCAGGGCTATCTGCTCTGCCTGTTCCTGCTCGGCCTCCAGCAGGTGCTGTTCCTTGTGGCGGAGAAAGGCTTCGGCGTCTGGTCGGTGAACGACCCGATGTCGTCTCCCCGCAACATGCTGCAGCCCGCTTTGCTTCCGCTGATGGCTTGGGCGGCGGGCATCTCCGAGGAGGCCACCTTCCGGCTGCTCGGCATCGCCCTGTTCAGCAGGCTGCTCCGGTTCAAATGGCTGGCCGTGCTTCTGCCCAGCCTCATCTGGGCGGCGGGACACACCGCCTACCCGATCTACCCGGTGTACACCCGGCTGATCGAGGTAACGGTGCTCGGCCTCGTGTTCGGCTACGCCTTCCTGCGGTACGGCTTCCTGACCGCCCTGTTCGCCCATACGGCCATGGACAGCATCCTTATGGGCTTGTCCCTTCTCACGGGCGAAGGACTGGCAGCCGGCACGCCTGCGCTCGGCCTGCTCTATATGGCGCTGCCCGCCGCCGTCGCCCTTGCGGTATCCTGGCTTCACAAGCTGAGATTTGTGAGCGGAAGCAGGCGGAACCGGCGGCCCGTCTAGAGAGTCGGCGGGTTTGCCTGAAGCGGGGGCAGCGGACCGCCTGCCGGCAGCAAGCCGCCCGGACTCTTGGATACGGCAGCCCGGACACGGCGGCAGTGCGATGGACACGGTCATGCGGCACATCGCCGCGAAGGAGCGGCACGGCGCAAACGGCATAACCGCGTGGCTGCGGCAAGGCCCGGAAACCGGCGGAAGTGCAATCACGCCGACTTGCGCCGCATAAAACGCACAAAAAAGAGGAACCGTCTCAAATGGACGGTTCCTCTTGTTCTTGTTCTCCCCGCAGAGCGGTCAATATTTGTGCGGCGAGTTTCTCGCCGATCCCCAGAGGCCGGAAATCTTCGACCGCGGCCTCTTTGATTTTTTTAACGGACCCGAAATGCTTCAACAGCAGCTTCCGGCGTTTCTCCCCGATACCGGGAATGGCATCGAGCTGCGAAACGACCATCGACTTCGCCCGCCGTTCCCGGTGGAACGTAATCGCGAAGCGGTGGACTTCGTCCTGGATCCGCTGAAGCAGGTAAAATTCCTGGCTGTCGCGCGGAATAGGAACGACTTCGGCGGGGTCGCCGGCCAGCAGCATCGCGGTTTTGTGCTTCACGTCCTTGGACAGGCCGCACACCGGAACGAACAGCCCCAGCTCGTTCTCCAGCACGTCGATAGCGACCGACATCTGCCCTTTGCCGCCGTCCACGATGATCAGATCGGGCAGCGCCAGGTTCTCCTTCAGCACCCGCTCGTAACGGCGGCGGATGACTTCCCGCATGGACTCGTAATCGTCCGGTCCCTGCACCGTCTTGATCTTGTATTTGCGGTATTCCTTCCGGTCCGGCTTTCCGTCCGTGAAGACGACCATCGCGGCCACAGGGTCGGAGCCCTGGATGTTCGAGTTGTCGAACGCCTCGATCCGCGTGACAGGCCCCGTACCGAGCCAACTGCCGAGGTTCTCGACAGCCAGCACCGTGCGCTGCGCATCCCGCTCGATGAGGCGGAACTTCTCCTCCAGGCCGACGCGCGCGTTGTCCCTGGCCATGTCGACCATCTGCTTTTTCAGCCCGCGCTGCGGAAAATGCACTTTCACCTTCAGCCAGCTCTCCAGCGCTTCCTTCACGTCTTTCTGCTCCGCGGTCGTCGGCATGCTGCGCGAATCGGAACCGGCGTGTTTCTCGGCTTCCGCCGCGAGCGGCGACGGCGAGGCCGCCTCTTCCGGGGCCTCCCGCAGGCTCTCCGGCGATCCGCCGTCTTCTCCGGCCTGCCGCACAGTCGCGCCCGCCGCTGCCTCCATACCGGCGCTCAGGCTTTCTGCCGGCAGTTCCTGCTGACTGCGGCCGGGCAGGAAGATTTCCTTCGGCAGCGCCGGGTTCTCGCTGTATACCTGCATCACGTAAGTGATGAAGTCCTCGTACTCGTCTCCATAGTACGGGAACATGGTCACATGCCGTTCGATCAGCTTGCCCTGGCGCATGTACAGAATCTGCACGCACATCCAGCCTTTATCGGCGACGTAGCCGAAAATATCGCGGTCCACCACATCCGTCGTCGTAATCTTCTGCTTCTCCATCACCGCGTCGATGTTCACGATCAGATCGCGAAGCTCCTTCGCCCGCTCGAAGTTCAAATCCTCGGCCGCGGCGTGCATCTTCGAGGTCAGCTCCTGTTTGACCTGTTCGTGACCGCCGTTCAGGAAACGCACAATCCCCTGCACCATCTCGTCATTCTGCTGTTGCGTGATGTCATGCTCGCACGGAGCCAGACACTGGCCCAGATGATAATACAGGCAGACGCGGTCCGGGATCGTTTTGCACTTCCGCAGCGGATACAGCCGGTCGAGCAGCTTTTTCGTCTCCTGCGCGGCAAACGCGTTCGGATAAGGCCCGAAGTACTTCCCCTTGTCTTTGACGATCTTGCGCGTCACTTCCAGACGCGGGTGCTCTTCATGAGTAATTTTGATATAAGGAAACGACTTGTCGTCTTTAAGCAGCACATTATATCTCGGATAATGCTGTTTAATCAGATTGCATTCCAGGATAAGCGCCTCGATGTTGCTTGAGGTCACGATATATTCGAAATCACGGATTTCCGACACAAGCCGCTGTGTCTTCCCGTCATGGCTTCCGGTAAAATAAGAACGCACGCGGTTTTTGAGCACTTTGGCTTTTCCCACGTAAATAATCGTGCCTTCCGCGTTCTTCATAAGGTAGCAGCCCGACTTATCCGGCAGCAAGGCCAGCTTGTTGCGGATATGCTCCTCGCTCTCCTCGCGGGTCATTCTGTGGAGAGGTTCTCCCCCCCGTTCTTCCGTCACTGCCTCTCCCTCCTTAGGCTTCCTGTATCCAAAATGGTCCTGTCTTTATCGGATAAATGCAAAAAAAGCTCCTTTTCAGCATAGCAGAAAAAGAGCTTTTTCTCATCGTTTGTTTGCGCGAGGCAATTATTGGTGACGGGAAAGAACGTTCTTGAGCGCATCCTTCGATTGGAAACCGACAACTTTATCGACCGGTTGACCGTTTTTGAATACGATCAGGGTCGGGATGCTCATAACGCCGAAGCGGGAAGCGGATTCCGGATTGTCATCCACGTTCACTTTCGCGATTTTCAAGCTTTCTTCCTCTTTAGCCAATTCTTCCAGAACCGGTGCGATCATCTTGCAAGGTCCGCACCATGGTGCCCAGAAATCAACGAGAACCGTGCCTTCTCCTTCTACTTCACCTTTAAAGGATTGGTCTGTTACGTTTACGATCGCCATGATTTCTTCCTCCTCATTTATCTAAAAGTTCATCGAAATCCTTAGCGGATCCGGATATTGTCAACATGTAAAGTATACCACAATGTGTCGGTTTTTCAACCGAACAGGGCAAGCCCTAAAATCTGGCAGTCTCCGGGTTGTGCCAACTTTGTCATGCTTTGAATCTCCGGGCATCTTTACAAGTTTCGCGAAAAATGGGTATACTGGCAATAAGCCTACGTCTGCTTATTTTCGAGCGGACAAGTGAGGAGGAACAGGCATGAGCGATCCTAAACATCCGGAACTTCATCTCAATGAAGAGCCCCGCAACGACCTTATGGATGTTGCCCTCGGTTTTGGCGGATTCTTCGCCGTTTTGATGATCATTTTCATCATTGGGGTCATTATTAAACTGGTGATCGGATAATCCGGACCGCCTGAAAGAAACCTGCTGCATATGCGGACAGGTTTTTTTCTTGTTTTCCGGCGTTTTATCGGGAGAAAAATACCTTTTGGCAGCAATCAAGCAGGACTTTGGTCTCAAAACGGAGAATTCTGGTAAAGGGCCATTTACGCCCTTCCTAATAACAGATGAAACTAGAGAAAATGGGGTGCCCTTTTTGATTCAATTGTCTGATGACCGGATAAGGCAGGTGCGTTTTACCGGTATAACCGAGAATGACCTGCAGCTGCTAAAAGCAAATGAACCCGCTTTCAAAGAAATCGTGGAAGTGGTGGTGGAGCAGCTCTACGAGCAAATCGCCGCCGAACCCGAACTCAGAGACCTGATCTCGCGACACAGCACGCTGGAGCGCTTGAAGCAGACGCAGGCGGATTACTTCCTGTCCATGACTTCGGGCGTACTGAACGAACAGTATATCCAGAACCGGCTGATCGTAGGCAGAGTGCATTCCCGGATCGGTCTGACAACGGAATGGTACCTGGGAACCTACATGCTGTATCTCGATCTGTCCCTCCGTCATTTCAAGCGTGTCCTTCCGGACGGAGCCTGGCTTGAAGTTGTCCATTCCCTGACGAAAATGTTCAACCTTGACTCGCAGCTCGTTCTGGAAGCGTACGAGCATGACGAGAAAGCTAAAATACAACAGTTGGCCGATGATCAGGCCATCATGCTCTCCGGCATTTCCAAAGCCGTTCAGGACCTCGCCTCCATGATGGTCGAGCTGAGCAGCAGCAGTCAGATCGTGGCCGAGACGGCCGTACAAACCGCGGAGTCCCAAGACAAGTCGCATCAATATTTAAAAGACCTGGAGGAAGAAGTCGGCCACATCCACGCGATGGGCGCTCTCATGAAGGAAGTGTCCGAGCAGACTCACCTTCTCGGCCTCAATGCGGCCATCGAAGCGGCCCGTGCCGGCGATGCCGGGCGCGGCTTCGAAGTCGTCGCCAACGAAGTGCGCAAGCTCGCCTCCCGTTCCCGGGAATCGCTGGAGCTGATCGAGGACAAGCTGACCGCGATTCGCACGATTCTCGGCACCGTACACGGCGAGTCCGAGCAGACGTCCATCTACGCGCGCACGCAGGCCGCAAGCTCCCAGGAGCTCAGCTCGTTCGTCCAGATGGTCGAGCAGGTCGCGCACGACCTGGAGCGCCTCAAAAAGAAATAAGCCGGGCAAGATCGCTGCCGGCTCCTCCTTCCCTGCTCCGCGGCATGCTGGCGGCGTATCGCGGAGCAGGAACAACCAAGAGCCGCCTGCGGATCACATTCCGCGGCGGCTCTTGGCGTATACGAATAAACGGGGGGGCAGCTAGGCCCCCCGTTTGTTATATCCGTCTACGGTCACGACTTCGACGTAAGGCCGTACACGGTCCATAATCCGCTGGCCTTTGTACTCTTCGTCACCGTCTTTGTTCGTGAAGCTGAAATGCTTCTCCAGGGCGTCCAGATCGTAATTGGACGTAAAGAATGTCGGCTTGCGGTTCATCCGGTAGTTGAGAATCGCTCCCAGGACATGGTCGCGCAGCCACGGATTGAGATTCTCCGCTCCGATATCGTCGAAGACCAGAAGGTCCGTCTCCTTCAGCAGCTCGATCGTCTCCTTCAGCTTTTGCGGCTCCCCGAACATCCCCTTGAGATCCTCCGCAAAATCCGGCATATATACGATGGCTCCCGTAAAGCCTTTTTTCGCCAGCTGATAAAGCATGTAGCACATCAGGAACGTTTTGCCCGTACCGAAGGAGCCCTGCAGGTAAAGCCCTTTCTTCTGCAGCCCTTCTTCCGTTGTCCGCATCACATAGTCGTTCAGGAAATCGACAGCCTTGGCGCGTTCCATATCCGTCCGCAAAATATCCGTGTACGTATGCTCCCGGCTGAGCGCCTGCTCGTCGATGTGAAACGTGCGGATCCGGCTGCGGATCGCATCCTGGGACTGCTTCGCTATAAATTTGCGGCAGGCCGTTTTTTCTTCATGAATATAAGTCCGGCCGCCGTTGTCTTCCACGTTCAGCATCGTATAATGCCCCTGCATATCGTTCGGGCACCGCTCCAGTCCCGGGCAGTTCAGGCAGTTCTTATGTTCTCTCGCATACTGGTACAGACGGTTCATGTTGATTTTGAGCGTATGATCGTCCAGCTGCGGATACTGTCCGCGGAGCTTCAGGATCAGCGGATCCTCCAGCACCTGTTTGGCCTGTTCCTCCGCCCTCTGCATCCAGCTGCTCTTGGGCATTTGTTTCAGCATATCGGACAGGGATTCCATCGGGGTTCCTCCTCCCGCCATTGTCTAGCACTCTCAGGAATTAAACATTTCATCGAGCTTCTTCGCCTTGCGCAGCATCGCTTCCAGCTCTTCCTCCGTTACGCGGGACGTCTGTCCCTTGTTCTGGACGATCGGAATCTGCGGCTTCATCTGCTTGCCTGCCGTGCGCGCTTTCCCTTTGCCGGCGTAACCGCCGGAAGCTTTGGCCGCCGCCGCTTTGGCTGCCGCCTGCTGCCGGAACTGCAGCCGCTGGCGCACATATTCGACGGCCTGCTCGAACGAGGCGATCTGCTTGCCGAGCATGTCCGACGCGACCGCTTCGATGGACGACTTGGCCCACGAGCGTTTGTCGATATGGATATAATGAATCAGGACATTAATGACTTCTTCTTTAAGCTTATAATTGAGATCGATTTTCTCGAAAATATCCAGAACCCCGTTCGGAACCGGACCTTGGGTGAAAAAGCTTTGCAGCACCAGGGTGTAAGGTTCGTTTCTAAGCAGCGAATTGTACTGGTGCTCGTTGTGCGCTCCCTGCAGGAAAGCCGGAACCTCCAGGTAGTACTGCATTTCCACCGACCGGGTTCCTTCTTCGGAATCGGCCGTATTGTCCCCGGCGTCGCCCGGCTCTGCGCGGTGAAGGAAGCGCTCGCGCTCTTCCTCTCTCTTCTTTCCCTGGCGGAAATACAGATTCGCCTTGTACTGCAAGGAATCGATCTGAAGCTCGCCGTCCTCGTCGAACATTCCGTCCTCATCGAGCAGACGAACCGTTTCCTGCAGAGTCAGGCTGTATTTCCTCGCTACCATGTTAATGGAGATCATCGTTTCGGGCTTGTACTTCAGATTCTCGACATAGATGCGGTTAAACGACTCCCGGGGATACCGGGTGATGAGATCCGCGTAGGCGTAGCCTTTGGTCGTCACGTCAAGCGCCTGCGCCGCCTGTTTGCCGGCCGACGCTTCGTACAGCGCCTGCTCCAGCTCGTAGTCGATCACCTGGGTGTTCAGGCGAAACAGCTCGTAGAAAGGAACCGACAAATTCTCGCTGTCCGCTCCCGCCAGCTCCGCGGGCTCCGGCATCGTAAGCTCGTCGCGCAGCGACAGCAGCAGAAACTTGCCGATTTTGTCCCGGAGGAGCAGGGTCAGATGCTGATTGCGGAAAAATTCGTTAGGTGAAAGCGGGCAAGACAGCGTGTACTCGTAGATGTAATCATCCTCGTCCTCCATGTAAATGCGAGACGTCTGGAGCAGCCCGACGGCCTCCAGTTTCGAGGACTGCTCGATGAACAGCTTGCGGCTGCGCTCGCCCGGGTCCAATTCCAGCGATAAAAAAAGCTTGCGCTGCTGCTCCAGCCCGGCATAGCCCGTTTTATCCGACGGGACCTGCTGGTAGAGCGTATGGTACAAGCTGACGGCATAGCCCCCGATCATCGGCTGATAGATCGAAGACAGCATTTTATAATCAAGACTGCTTAACGCGAAATCCCGGTACACGCAGAACCGGTGATTCTCTGTAAAATGCAGCAAATTGGTCAATCGCATAGCATCAAACTCTCCATCCGTACCTTAAAAGGTCTGAACATCATTTTACCACAAATCTCGACAGGGAAGGGAGTGAAAAATGTTACCTGGCCTTAATGACGAGGGGCCGCCCCGACTAAAGTCTAACTCCAAAACCGCCTTAGGGCCGTTTTGGCTCTCCTCCCGATCCGGTAAGATAAAGACATGAAATACGGAAACGGCGCAAGACAAACGAGCCGGACGGTTCCGGACCCCACAATCGACTATTCCAAAGGAGAGAATTAATCATGAATAAACTTTTCCGTTCCAGAACAGACCGTAAGCTTACAGGACTTTGCGGAGGCCTTGCCCAGCTGCTGGGCGTAGACGCTACCATCGTCCGCCTGATCGCTGTAATCGGAGCCGTGTTCAGCTTCGGCACCTTCACTCTGATTTACATCGTCGCTTCCTTGCTCGTTCCCAAAGAGCCTTATGCAGGCTACGGCTATCACGATTCTTACCACACGTACTAATCGGCTGCGGAAGCCGCAAACGGATGTCCCTTCTAAATTAAGAAAGCCCGGAGCTGATGCTCCGGGCTTTTTCTGGCTGTCTTTACAGCGTGTTCTAGAACATTTTGAAGCCTTTGATTCTCAGCGTGCGGATCGTCGTGCCGCTCACGACGGCCCCTATGAGTCCTCCGATGACCGGCGCGATATCCACCGCTGTAATCGATGTCATTTTGTCGCTGTAGTAGAAGCTCAGCCCGATGATCAGCGCCACAAACGCATAGACCGGAAACCAGGTCGTTTTCATCAGCATATTTAGAATAAACCCGAGTCCAAAAAACAGCACGAACATCAGGACGATGACGATGACCAACTGAATCAAAATCGGTCCACTCCTTTTACGCATTCTTCTCTCTATTGTAAAGCAATTTCCACAGTCAGGTAAAGTGTCCACATCATGAACATTGAGCGCACGACACCGTTTGTTCATTTGCCTTTTGAAAGCGGAGCCGATACAATGAGAAAGATTGGTAAGACCCGAATTTCTCTAGATTAAAGGAGGGTTTCCGTTTCTTATGAGTGAAGCCATCGAAACATTAGAAGGTTGGTACGCCCTGCACGATTTCCGCCGCATGGACTGGAATGCCTGGAAAGAAGCGTCTCCGGAAGAGCGCAAGCGCGCGGAGGACGAGCTTCGTTCGTTTATCGGCGAGTGGGCAACAATTGAAGATAATAAAGAAGGAAGCACGGCTCTGTACAGCATCGTAGGCCAGAAGGCCGATATTCTGTTCATGCAGCTCCGCGAAACGCTCGAAGAGCTGAACGATCTGGAGACCGCCTTCAACAAATCGGCGTTCGCCAAATACACAATCCCGGTCTACTCCTATGTATCGGTCGTCGAACTGAGCAGCTACATGGCCAAGCCGGGCTCCGATCCGATGGAAAATCCCGAAGTGGTCGCACGCTTGAAGCCGACGCTGCCTAAAGCGAAGCACATCTGCTTCTATCCGATGAACAAACGCCGTCAAGGCAGCGACAACTGGTACATGCTCGACCTCGAATCGCGCAAAGCCATGATGCGCAGCCACGGCATGATCGGCCGCAGCTACGCCGGCAAAGTCAAACAGATCATCACCGGCTCCGTCGGCTTCGATCTGTGGGAATGGGGCGTCACGCTGTTCGCCGACGACGCGCTGCAGTTCAAGAAGCTCGTGTACGAAATGCGCTTCGATGAAGTGAGCGCACGCTACGGCGAGTTCGGCGACTTCTACGTCGGCAACCTGCTCGACAATGACCGCCTCGGCCGTCTGCTGGACGTATAGCCCGCCCCGCGGCAAGCAAAAAAGCCTGAACGTTTCCCTTAGGGAAGACGTTCAGGCTTTTTTGCGCCGGCGGACGGGGCGCGCCCTCTCCGCCAGGGGTCCGGCGGGAGGTGCCGCGGCCGGCGCTTCCCCGCGGGGCGCGACTCGCGACCGGCGAACCGCGCCGCAGCGGCCGCTTGCGGGCGGGCCTCGCGTACACGCAGCCGCTGCGTTCCGTACGGCCGCCTAGCTTCCGTACGCATGCCGTGGGCGCTGCGTACCGCGAGTTAAGCCCTGTAACACGCGATTCGGCTTCGTTGCGTGCCCGCAAATCTCGCGAAGACCGGCGGGCCGTTATATCCCGTCTCGGCGGAACCCGACCGGCGCGATACGGCTCCTTAGTCCTCGTCGTCTTCCTCCGCGATCCGCTTCATTTCGGCTTCCATCTCCGCCTTGCGGCGCAGATAGTCCTCCGTGTCGCGGTCACGCTGGCGGCTCTTCTCCTTGAGCCGTTCTATCGCCGGAAGGATAAGTATGTCGATCTCCTTCTGAACGACGGCCACGTGACCGTATTCCTTCTGATTCTCCAGATAGTGGCCGACTTCGATCAGCGCATTGTAGCGGTCCAGCTCGCTGCGGGTCAAAAGCCCGCGTACTTGTACACTGCAGTGTCTCATTTCGTATGTACACCTCCCCCGGCTGCCTTATCCGTTCAGCAAAAAAGCCGCCCCGGCGCGCCCTCTGCGGACGGTTGCCGGTGGCGGCTTCGGTCTTGATCATCCTGTCCGGAAAGCCGATTAGCGCAGCTTTCCTTTGCGGACCACGAGCGGAAGACCGCCAATCGTATACAGGTAGCGCATATCGATGACTTTCTTCATTAGAGCCGCCGTACCGCCCTTCATTTTCTTCGTACCGACAATGCCGATGGCTTCGCCTTTGCCCAGGGAAGCTACCGTGCCGCGGTTGACGAACGCGAATTCCTTCAACGCGTTGCCGCGTATGGAAGCCACGAGGTTTAACGCGCAGTTCTCCCCCTGCTGGGTCGCGATTTGAGCCGTCGGCGGGTAAGGCCTCCCTTCGGGATTCATCACGAGGGAGCAGTCGCCCGTTACGAAAATATTGTCGTAACCCGGCGCGCGCAGGAATTCATCGACCTTGATGCGGCCGCGCATCGTTTCGAAGCCCGCATCCTCCAGGAGATGATTGCCGCGGATTCCTCCCGTCCAGATGACGGTACCCGTTTTGATGAATTCGTCCCCTGCGATGAGGACGCCTTCCGGCGTGCATTCCTTGATCGCGGTGGCGATTTTGAACGTGACGCCTTTATCGGTCAGCAGGCGCATCGCATACTCCACCAGCTCCGGATCGAAGCCGGGCAAAGCCGTCGGAGCCGCTTCGATATTATAAATGTGGACAAGCGCCGGGTCCACGTCGAACTCTTTGCACAGCTCGGGGATACGGTCCGCCAGTTCCCCGACGAATTCAATGCCGGAGAAACCCGCGCCGCCTACGACGAAAGTCAGCAGCTCTTTGCGGTCCGGCTCCTGTTTGAACCTCGCGAACTGGTATTCGATGTGTTCGCGGATATGACGTACGCTGTTAATGCTGCGGATCGTCATCGCATATTCTTTTAAACCCGGGATTCCGAACGTTTCCGGCTCGCCGCCGAGACCGATAACCAGATAATCGTAAGACAGGGTGCCGTCTTCGAGGATGACTTTCTTCTCCCCCGGACGGATTTGAACTACGGTCGATTTCACGAAGTCCACCTTGAATTCATCGATCAGTGAGGAAATATTGACGCGTGCATTATCAGGTTTATCCGTTCCGGCTGCGGGCATATGCAGATGGGTCGTAATATAATGATAATCATGCTTGTTCACCAGCGTTACGTCCGCTTCGTTATAATTTAACAGTTTCTGAAGACGTAAAGATGTTACAACACCACCGTAGCCAGCGCCCAATATGACTATCCTTGGGACTCTACTCATTGGTTCTCTCTCACTTCCATACTTTTTTAAGGGCTTGCATTGTGAAAATTAACACATATCTCCTTACGGATATGCCCGTGAAAATGTTTCTCTCTCTATCCTTCGAGCCAGGCAAATTCGCCATTTTTCACGGAAATGCAGCACCAATCTCATGCAATCATATAATGTGCCCTGTTAAATAGCAAGGGTCAATTTCCTCAAAAACGAAGGTTTTCCAACCAGTAATTTCCACCGACTAAAGGGGAAGTTAGTCCCAAATTAGCGCCTTTGGAAGAGCCTTTCAGAAGGATTGTCAACCGGTTTGCTCGGCTTTATACATCTATTTGGTTTATTTCCGCATTTCGGGCGTTTATAATGGAGCAGAAAGCAATGTGCAGAACAGTGGAGGTGTCCGAGTAGTGAGTGAAACCGAAATTCAGCACGACCAAGTGAAAGATCTGATCATCATCGGGGGCGGACCGGCCGGTATGTTTGCGGCGTTTTACGGGGGTATGCGTCAGGCTTCCGTTACGTTAATCGAAAGTATGCCTCAACTGGGCGGGCAGCTTGCCGCTCTGTATCCGGAGAAGCATATATACGATGTAGCGGGATTTCCGAAAGTGACCGCGCAGGAGCTTGTGAACAGCCTGGCCGTCCAGATGAATCACTTTCCGATTCACGTTTGTCTGGAAGAGAAAGTTCTGCAGGTGGTCAAGAAAGAGGAGCGCCTGTTCGAGGTTATCACGGATAAGGAATCTCATTTGGGCAAGGCGGTTATCATTACCGGAGGCGTCGGCGCCTTCGAACCGCGCCGTCTGGAACTGCCGGATGCTGCCCGGTACGAGAAAACGAATCTGCACTATTTCGTCAGCGATCTGAACTCGTTCGCCGGTCAGAAGGTTCTTATCAGCGGCGGAGGCGATTCCGCCGTCGACTGGTCGCTCATGCTGGAGCCGATCGCCGAGCAGGTTACGCTCATTCACCGCCGGGATAAATTCCGCGCCCATGAGCACAGCGTGGAGAAGCTGATGAATTCCCGCGTCAACGTCGTCACGCCGACCGAAATCACCGGGCTCGAAGGCGAAGATGCGATCCGCAAAGTAACCCTGAAGCATGTCAAGACAGGGGAAGAAACGGTGCTCGACGTCGATGCCGTCGTCGTTAATTTCGGTTTCGTTTCTTCATTGGGTCCGATCGCGGAGTGGGGGCTTCAGATCGAGAACGGCTCCATCGTCGTCGATTCGCGGATGGAGACGAACGTACCCGGCATCTTCGCGGCAGGAGACATCACCACGTACCCGGGCAAGCTGAAGCTCATCGCCGTGGGCTTCGGAGAAGCGCCCACCGCCGTCAACAACGCGAAAGTTTATCTGGACCCGTCCGCCAAACTTTCACCGGGACACAGCAGCAACATGAAGTTCTGATGCAAGAGCCGCAGACCGACTCTTACAAATGAAAATAAAGCACGAAGGGCATTCTAACTTTGACGCCGCGAACCCGCGAGCCGATTGAGGAGGAATGCCTTTTGTCTACTTTCTGCGCCGTTTGCAACGGAATGGACGAGCTCAGCGCCGTCTGTCCGCACTGCGGAAGCGGCAGCGCGTCCGACTGCGGACGGGTTAACGATTATTTCGGCCCCTACTCTCCTTACCGGCCGATCGAAGATATCTCCATGACCAACGGATACCCGGATGTCACGCGGAGCGAATGTCTGCATATGCTTTATTGCGAGGCATGCGGCGCAAGCTCGGTGCTGGCCGTTTCCGAGAGCTTAGCTTGATCTTCATTCTATTTTGACCGGCGGACAAAAAAAGAAGCTACGCAAGCGCAGCTTCGTCGCTATGATAAGCTTCCAGCACAATATGTCTCCGGTTAATTTCGCCTAGTAGTAAATCGACAAATTCCGATTCCAGTTCAAGGTCAAGGGCTTTGAAATACGATTCAACGAGGGTCTCGTCGCTAATCTGTCTCATACCAACCACCTTTCCTGCTTAACTTGTCATTATATTACCATGTGCCAAAAATTAGAACAATCGTTCTGTTATCCACAATCCCATGTGCATATCTTGTGGGTAATTTGTGAATAGACTCTAATATTGGCGAGTTTTGTAGGTGGGATGATGTGGACAAAGTTATACACACCTTTTTTTACTTTACCGTGATAAAAACAAATAATCGGAACTTGTCCCTCCATCAACAGAATTCATGAAGCTTCATTTGCGGATTTATTTAAATCTCCGCGCTGATTTCCCATATAACGGGAATAATCCGACTCCTTTCGCATATATTGAACGTAGTTGTCGTCCCTACTCCCTTTTGGGACCTGTAAATTTCACAGGATGGACGATCTCATTTAACGTAGATTTAATACTGGCCGTTTATACTGGGTTCAGTAAGCGAAAGGAGAAGTGAGTCATGATCGTCTACGACATCGTAGTCAACGGAGAAGTGAAAGAGACCATCCGGCCGCAGAAGCTCCGTTTGAAGGAACTGTATGCGTACATGCTGGAACAGTCCAAGCAGATGAAAATGAAGTACGGGGAAAACACGCGCGTTCTCAAACGCATTCTCTATTAATTGCATATTGATTCCCTGGTGCCCCCTCTGATAGACTAGGAGGGTAAAAGGGAGGCTGTATTGCACTTGGAAAATCAACCTAAAAAAATTCAAATCATCGGCGAATTCAAAAAGTTTATTATGCGCGGCAACGTTGTGGACCTTGCGGTCGGCGTTATCATAGGGGCCGCTTTCAATAAAATCGTGACCTCGCTCGTCAACGATATCCTTATGCCCCCGATCGGTTTGCTGCTCGGCAAGATGGATTTCAAGAATTTAAAACTTCCTCTGTCAGGCGGCGTCACGATCAATTACGGAGCCTTTATCAATAACATCATCGATTTTATCATCGTTTCGGCCGTCATTTTCCTGATGATCCGCCAGATGAACAAGCTGCGCAGAAAAGAAGAACCTCAAGAGGAAGTCAAGTCCGAGCCGACGAAGGAGTGCCCCTACTGCATTTCGGAAATCGCCGCGAAGGCAACCCGCTGTCCTCGCTGCACTTCGGTGCTTGAACCGGAAGCGCTGCCCCAATCGTAGGGCCGGTTCGCTCTGCTTTCATTTCACATCTTAACCTATTGAATTCCACACAAAAAACCTGCTAGATGGCAGCCTTGGGGCGCATCTCGCAGGTTTTTATTTTTCCGGGCTCTCATACTCCCTGAAACAAAAGAAAAGAACCGCAGGGACGTAAACCGCCCTGGGGTTCTCTCTCTTAACCGGCTTAGTCGTCGCACTTCTCCGCTTTGCCTTCTTCGCCTTTCACCTTGAAGGAAGCGCCGCAGCCGCAAGATGCTACCGCATTGGGGTTGTCGATCGTGAAGCCTCCGCCCATGCCGGCATCCTTGTAGTCGATCTCGACGCCATACAGGTATTTCGCGCTTTCCGGGTCCACGACCACTTTCAAGCCGCTGAAATCCAGAACCTTATCTTCTTCCTTCTGGTCGTTGTCGAAACCCATACCGTACGAAAAACCGCTGCATCCGCCTTCTTTGACACCGACGCGCAGAAAAAGATCCGGTGTTTCCTCGGCCGCGAGCATTTCCTTGATTTTGTCCGTTGCCTCTTCACTGATCTTGATCAGACTCATATAAATAAACCTCCTTGTACGGAGCGGCCTTAGTCCAGCGCCCGACTCCTGAAAGCAGTCTTTTAGTAATCCACTTATCTTCCTTTAGTATACTCCTATTCAAGCTTCGTCTCAAGAGGTGACTCTCCCCGCTCCAGTTGGTAGTACCGCAGTATAAGTTTGTCGAGTCTTCTGCTGTCGTGCTGTACACTCGGGTGCAGGAATCCATATTTCATCCCGTTCTCTACCATCTGGGACCGCAGCTGCTCGATTCTGACGTCAAGCTTCTGTCTGCATTCCCACTCCTCCGATTGCTGCATATGTACCTACCATCCTATCCAAAAAAAGATCACCACTTCAGTGTACATCAAACCCCGAAGGATAATAAAGACCTTTTTACCAGTTTTTGTCCGGGTCTGCGAATATATTTACCGGCAAACCGGTACAGAGGCGGCGGTTCAGGCCGCCCTGGAAGAGCTGCAAGCTTTATCCTTATTGCCCCTTTGGGATGACAGGTTTATAATAGGAGGGATGAAACCGGACTTTTATCGCTTTTTTTAGTATGGAATCCTGCAGCCGACGTTATTCGGTTGACGGGATATGCTTCTTTGTAGAGGTTCACTTGATTTTGAACGTACGGTGAAAAATTTACACAGGATGGATTCAAAAGATCCGACGGGGAGGGTATACTAGTGAATGTCATTATAGACAGTCCTGACCGCCGCATGGCGGAAATTGCAGAAAAGGTTGAGAACGGAGAACGTCTTTCGCGGGAGGACGGCCTGTTTTTGTACCAATCGGACGATTTGTTGACCATTGGTCAATTAGCCAATAAGGTCAACCTGCGCAAGAACGGCAAAAACGTGTATTTTGTACAAAACATGAGTTTGTATTTTACAAACGTATGCGAAGAACACTGCGCGTTTTGCCATTTCCGCAGAGATGAAGGCGAGGCAGGCTCCTACACGCTGACGCCTTCTGAGATGCTGACGTATATCTCCGAAAATTTCCACCCGGATATTCGCGAGTTCCACATCAGCCAGGGTCACAATCCGCACGTGCCGTTCCAATATTATGTGGACGCCCTGCGCACCCTGAAACAGCATTATCCGCAAGTATCGATCAAAGCCCATACGGCGGCCGAAATCGACTTCTTCGCGCGAATCAGCGGACTCAGCTACAAAGAGGTGCTCCGCACCCTGATGGATGTAGGTCTCGATACGCTGCCCGGCGGCGGAGCCGAGATTTTGACCGAGCGCTACCGCAAGAAGATGAGGGTCGAGAAAGCCGACACGAACCAATGGCTGGATGTCCATCGTTCGGCTCACGAGCTCGGCATGAAGACGCATGCGACGATGCTCTACGGCTCGATCGAGACGCTTGAAGAGCGTATCGAGCACATGGCCCTGCTGCGCGATCTGCAGGATGAAACCGACGGATTCCTCGTGTTCATCCCGAATTCGATCCAGCCGGCCAGCGCGAGCGCGGGTATCCGCCGCCGCGTGCCTGCCGTCGACGAGCTCAAAACGATTGCGATCAGCCGTTTGATGCTCGACAATTTCCCGCATATTAAAGCCTATTTTATTAACATGGGCATCAAAGTGACTCAGCTTGCGTTCCAATTCGGCGCATCTGACGCTCACGGAACCATTGTGAAGGAACGCATTTCCCACGCCGCGGGCGCTCAATCGCCGGACGGAGTCACGAAAGAAGATCTGGTCTGGCTGATTAAAGGAGCGGGACGAGTTCCGGTTGAACGGGATACCTTCTACAATGTGGTTCAAACCTACAACTAATTGGGGTAAGAACCTTTTAGAAGCCTTTGACACAAGATGATGCAACGAACAAAAGCCATGGCAGAAGGGATTCATGTAACATGAACAAGTTTGTTATTCTGGGAGGCGGTTATGGCGGCATAACCATAGCCACGGAGCTTCTGGAAAAAGAAATACCCGACAACTGGACGGTCACGATGGTCGACCGTTCGCCTTTTCAAGGGCTGAAGACGGAATACTACGCGCTGGCTGCCGGTACGGCCGCCGAGACGGAACTTCGCGTTGCCTATCCGAACGATCCCAGATTATCGCTTAAATACGGAGAGGTTACGGAAGTGAACCTGGAAACAAAGCAGGTGATCTTTGCCGACAAAGAACCGCTCGACTACGATTACCTCGTGATCGGCCTCGGCTGTGTGGACAATTTCCACGGCATTCCGGGCGCGCAGGAATTTTCCAACGGCATTCAGACCTTCTCGCAAACCCGCATCACGTATCAGCGTGTCAATGACGTCGTTCCTTACGGTCAGGTTACCATCGTCGGCGGCGGCCTGAGCGGGGTGGAAATGGCGGCGGAGCTTCGCGAAAGCCGGCAGGATATCAATATCCGTATCCTGGACCGCGGCGCAAGCATTCTGTCCTCCTTCCCAACCAAGGCGAAAGAATTCGTACGTGACTGGATGCTCGACCACGACATCGAAATGCGTTCCCACGTCTCTCTGAAAAGACTGGAAGGCGGCGATCTCTACAACGAAGAAGAGATCATCCGTACGGACGCCACGATCTGGACGGCCGGCATCAAGCCGAGTCCGATCGTCGAACAGCTCGCGGTGGACAAAGATCCTTCCGGACGCGTTCTGCTGAACGAGTACCATCAGATCCCGTCCCACCCGAACGTGTTCGTCGTCGGTGACTGCGCCAGCCTGCCGTTCTCCCCGAGCGCCCAGGCGGCCGAATCGCAGGGCAAACAGATCGTCGAGGTGATGCAGGCTCTGTGGAAGAACGAAACGCCTAAGCTAGGCCAGATCAAGCTCAAAGGGGTCCTCGGTTCCCTCGGCAAGAAGACAGGCTTCGGCCTGATGGGTAAGAAAACCGTTATGACAGGCATGGTTCCGCGTGTCCTGAAAAACGGAGTCCTGTGGATGTCCAAACACCACTGGGGCTAGAAAAGCAAAAAAAAGCCCGGTTTGCAGACATTGTGCAGACCGGGCTTTTTGTTATTCAGTCGCCGAACAGATCGTACATCTCTTCGACTTCCTTTATTTTTTTGGAAATTTCGTCAAACAGCTTGTCGGCTGTCTCCGCCGCTACGATTTCACCGTTCACCATGGCAAAAGGAAAAAGGTAACATTCCCCGCAGTTTCCCAGACATCCGTATTCGATGACATCGTAATCCGGATTGTCCTCCAGCTTCTTCATGACGGCGTCCGTACCGTGATGCATATTGCTTGCGCAAAACTCAATGATAGGTCTCATGTTTGATCTCCACCTGTTTCACAAACTATCTGTATTGTAACACATCCGGGGAGATTTGAGCATAGGATCGCGGACGGACGGCACGCCATTATCTTCCCCTGGTATACTCCGGTCTGAAGTACAGGCTCCGCATAATGTCGGTGATCGAGTCTTGAACGTCGAACGCATCGGCCACTACACCGCTTCCGCTGCAGCGCGCGCAGGCCGTTTTCCCGCTTCCTCCGCAGGACGTGCAGATTCCCCGGTCTCCCCGGCTTCCTTCACCGGAGCAGCTTTGACACTCCGTTTCCCCATCCCCATAACAGTGGAAGCAATCGTTATTCTCGTTCATCGTGACTCAATCCTCTCCGCTTTTAATGTTATAATACAGTTCTCGTTTTATATGATTTGTATTATATAACATATGCCGCAGAATAAGAAGTGTTTTTTTGAAAAAAAATAAACGGCCGGCCCGAACGTCCGGCCGCCCCTTTCTATGCGGGGGATATTTTTTTTTCCCGAAATGTACTATAATAAAATAAGAAAGGAGTCGATTGAAATGACTGAAAATACCCAAAGTGCAACCATGTATGATGAAGTACTTGAGGTTCTAGATAAGCTTCGCCCGTTCCTGCAGCGTGATGGCGGTGACGTGGAACTGGTGGACGTGGAAGACGGTATCGTAAAACTGAAGCTGATGGGTGCATGCGGAAGCTGCCCGAGCTCCACGATTACGCTGAAAGCCGGTATCGAGCGTGCGCTTGTCGAAGAAGTAGAAGGCGTTGTCGAGGTTGTTCAAGTATTCTAATAAAAAAGACCGGCCCTTGGGGCCGGTCTTTTTTATGGCTTATGGGCATGAAGCGGGCTCCGCTTATCTGCCCTGCTTCAGCATCGGCAGCGTCTGGATCGGATCGAGGCCGCCGTTCACTTCCATGATGTTCCCCGTCAGGAAATCCGACTTCGGGTCGC
This sequence comes from Paenibacillus sp. RC84, assembly GCF_041260495.1. Taxonomy (NCBI): domain Bacteria; kingdom Bacillati; phylum Bacillota; class Bacilli; order Caryophanales; family Paenibacillaceae; genus Paenibacillus; species Paenibacillus sp. RC84. The sequence continues at coordinate 106,814 of NZ_JBGBYL010000011.1, read as the reverse complement.
ACAGGAAGGACAACACCCGGGCGACATCCTCGCCCGTGCCGGGTCTGCCCCGCGGCGTTTCATCGTCTGTGCAGTTCTCCACTTCCTCGATCCGCTTCTCCTTGTTGGCTCCGCGGATATCGCCCGGACAGATCATGTTCACGGTGATCCCGTGGGCCGCTTCTTCTTCGGCCAGTGTCTTCGTGAACGAAACCAGCCCCACCTTGGCGGCCGCATAGACGGCCCTGTGGGGCCAAGCACGCGCTTCGGCGGCATGGCCGAAGCCGAAGTGGATGATGCGGCCCCAGCGCTTGCGCCGCATGTGGGGCAGCAGCGCGTGATCCAGCCGGATCACGCCGAGCAGGTTGCCGTTGATGAGATAATCAATCTCATCGCGCTTATAATCCGCGAACAGCCTCCGTTCGCGGATGAAAGGGCCGGCGTTGTTGACGAGCACATCGACGCCGCCCATCGTTTCCCCCACCGTCTCCGCGATGCGCTCGATATCCTCGCCGCGGGAGACGTCGCCTTGAATCGCGGCGGCGCGGACGCCCGTATTCTGGATGTGCCTGACCAGGTCGTGCGCTTCCTCTTCACTATGTACATAATTGATAACGATATCATACCCTTGATTGGCCAGCGTTAGCGCCGCCATTTTGCCGAGCCCTTTCGCGCTGCCCGTGATGAGAGCCGTTCTGCGTACCTCCGCCATGATTCTCCTCCCCGTTTTCCCCTATGCTGCCCTTGGATATATATTGGAACACGAGATCCATCGTGATGCAAACCATCTCGTATCCGCGGTCCATCTGCGCCAGATTATCCGCGATATTCTCCACTTGGATACGGTCGCCCAAATAGGAGTGGGACAGCATCAGATCATCCAGCATCTCTACATTCACGTAGTGAATTTCCATATTCCGCTGGTTGCGAAGAACCTGGAGCGGCTGTTTGGCTTCTGTTTTCAGTTCGTACAGTTTTTGCTGCAGGGCGGGATGAACCCCGCTCTCTCTCATTTTACGCAATACGGTAAAAAAGGAAAAGTGCGTTTTGAGGGTCTCCGTTTTGAGATCGAACAAATCGTTCAAAAAATACCCCAGCTTATCCAGCACCGAAAAAAGACGGATAAGCGCGTTTTTATAAAAATAAACATACCGCCTGTAATCGTCCAGCTCCTCGGGCTGCATTTCATCGAGATAAGACTTCTTGACACGTTCGGCAAAACGTCCGGCGCAGTATTTGCTTTCCTCCAGCTCATCCAAAGCATCGAGAAACCCTTGGGACCATACATAGAGTCTATGCAGCTTTTTGGGGCTGTAGGAGGGCGAAGAATGTCGGCTTTGCTGAAGGACGTTCAAATAACGCTTGATCGAAGTGAAAGCTTGTTCCAGCCGCTCGTCGGAGCGCTCGCCGCGTTTCGTCTCGTTGAAAATCGTTCTTAGCATGGCTTTCACTCATTTCCTTATTTTTTTCAGTATGAGCTCCGTCTCCGCGATCCATACATTCGGGTCCGGCCGGCCCGGAGCTTCCTATGAAGCGGCCGCTCCTTACGGGGCGTCTACTTTGGGATTACCCTAAATGAGCCTTTTTCGAAAAACGGGAGTCGTCGGCGCTCGGCCCGGACGTCTCGGCTGAACGGTTGATCCGCCCGCTCCGGGCCTTCCGGGAAAGCGGGTCAAGGCCCCATCCGTCTCCGTTAGCCGCCGCACGGTGCATCCAGACTCCACCCGGCATTCCGTCAGACAAATTTTCGCGGCAAAAAGAAAAACGGCTGCCCTTCACATTCGTGAAAAGCAGCGCGTTTTCCTTCCTCTAATTGAATGCGGCGTGGAATCAACCGCAAGTTCTCGGGTCGAAGGGACGCCGGAGACAGCCAGGCCCGCAAAAAGTCATTCCGTTACGGCTTCCTTTCGGTTAACGGGAGCCTTCGCCTGCTTCGGACTTTCCTGCTTGCTGCGCGGCTGCTCGGCACCCAGCGGTACGCGCGCATTCAGCATCACGACGCACAGGTAGCTGATCCATCCGAACAAGGCGCAGATCAGAACCGCGTGGATCATGCCGGTGAACAAGAAAGCCGTATCGTGTCCCAAGGACCAGGTAACGGTAGCTCCGCTGAAAATTTGAGCGATCAGGAAGCCCAGCACCCAGCCCGCGCCTTTGTACACATTTTCAAGATGGCTGTATTTCTTCCGTGCGATCAGGAACAAAGCGAGTCCGAAGATGAACATAATCACCGCCGCGATGCGGTGGACAAATACGATTCCGGTGGCGCCCGTCAGTTCCGGGACGACCTGTCCGTTACAGAGCGGCCAGCCGATGCAGCCTCCCGAAGACTCCGTATGCCGGACAAAAGCGCCCACATAAACGACGATGTAGCAGTAGACGCCGACAAACCAGACGAAAGCGCGGAAGCCGCGGCCGATCGGAGCGGCATCTTTCGGCAGCGCCGGTGTGCGGCCGTCCGCCGTACGGGCGACAGAAACCGCGTAGTTTCCCCATTTCGTGAACGTCAGCCAGAGCAGCAGCGTCATGGCGAAAGCAAGCAGCGAAAGGCCGAAATGAAGCGCCATAACCGCGGAAGACTGCGAAAAGACAACGGCCAGGGCACCCATAATCGCCTGCAGCACGGTGAAGAAGCCCGCACCCGCTACGAAATATTTCGCGTCCTTACGGCTGACCGTTTTGAAAACAAGAATAAATGTGGCGAGCAGCAGCAGACCCACAAGGCCCGTCACCGCCCGGTGACTGTATTCGATAACGGATGAGATCGTATAGGCCGGAACGAACTTGCCGTTGCAGAGCGGCCATTCGTTACCGCAGCCCAAACCCGAATCGGTTTTGGTTACGAGCGCGCCCATAATCACGATCAGGAACATGCCGATCATGGTCAGAAAGGACAACCGCTTCGTTAATTTATACATACCATGCACCTACTTCTCTATAATCAATAAGGCTATTTTTGCAAGAGATTTGGCCGCCAGACAGCAGCAATGCCGCTTGTATTCATTATAGCTACTATTCGGGGCCAATTCCATTCGCAAATGTTACAAAGCCTTGAAAGAAGCGGCTGGCACGCGGCCCATCATTAGGGAGTCCCTAATGACCACAAATTATGCAGAAAGACGCGGCTGGAAACGGTATACAAAAAAACAGCCGTTCCCGAAGGAACGGCTGTTTTTGTTTTACTTAAAAGAGAACGGGTCTCCCGAGTGCCTGTATTACTTGGCCAGCGCGTTGCCCACTTCGATCGCACGGTCCAGGAACTGCTCGATCTCTTCACGCGTTTTGCGCAGCTTGCTGACAAAACGGATCAGCTCCTGCCCGCCGCTGAAGGCGATAAAGCTCGGAATGCCCAGAATGTTCAATTCTTCGCAGAGATCGGGCACTTCGTCCCGGTCCAGCTCGATGAACGAGATGCGCCCGGCATACGCCTTTTCCAGATCCGGCATAAAAGGCTCGATATAATGGCAGTCTTTACACCAGGTTGCTTTAAAAACGGCAACGGTCACTTCGGATTTCTCTACCGCCGCCCGGAAATCTTGTTCATTGTGGACTTTTTCCATGGGGATCACCTCGAATAGAATCGTCCGGCCTTCATTCCCGACCGGCTTCATCGGAATCTGATAAACTTGTTTATCTTATAGCATGCTCCTCCGGGCCTGTCAATAACGGCAAAAATGCGGTCCATTCGGCCATTTACAGACATTGTAAAAAGTGATATCATATGAATATCAAAAAGATATTTTAAATTTTCTGATTGTCTAAAAGGAGATGAACGCGATGACCGAACGTCATGTATGGAAAATCAACGGATTTGTCGGCCTGCTTGCTATGGTCTTATTTATCGGAGCAGGTATTTTCTGCCTGACCGCGGAGCTGATTATCCCCGCCGTGCTGCTGTTTGTGCTGGCAGGCGTAGTGCTCAGCTCGTTTACCGTCGTACAGCCGAACCAGGGGATGGTCGTCAATTTTTTCGGCCGCTACAGCGGCACAGTCCGCGACAGCGGCTTCTGGGTAACGATCCCCTTCAGCGAGCGCAAAAAAATGTCGCTGCGTGTCCGCAACTTCAACAGCGCGCGGCTGAAGGTCAACGATGTGGACGGCAATCCCATTGAAATTGCGGCCGTCGTCGTTTTTCGCGTAGTCGATACGGCCAAAGCCAAGTTCGAAGTCGATAATTACCAGGCATTCGTGGAAATTCAAAGCGAGACCGCTCTCCGTCATGTCGCCTCCAAATACCCGTACGACTCATATGCCGGAGAAGCCTACTCTCTGCGCGCCAACAGCGAAGAGGTTGCCAAGGAACTCACCCTCGAGCTGCAAAGCCGCCTCAGCGTAGCCGGCGTTGAAGTATTGGAGTCCAGGCTGACTCACTTGGCCTACTCCACCGAGATCGCAAGCGCCATGCTCCAGCGCCAGCAGGCCTCCGCCATCATATCCGCACGCGAGAAGATCGTAGAAGGCGCGGTCAGCATGGTGCAGATGGCAATCGCCCGCCTTCAGGCGGAAGGCGTCGTCGAGCTGGATGAAGAGCGCAAAGCCGCGATGATCAACAACCTGCTCGTAGCGGTTGTCTCCGACAGGTCCGCCCAGCCTGTCATCAACTCCAGCTCCATTTATTAAGCTGACGCATGGCTGTTAAGAAGAACTTTCCGCTGCGGCTCGATCCGAAGCTCCATCAAGCTTTGGAGCGCTGGGCAGCCGACGAGTTCCGCAGCGTCAACGGGCACATCGAATTCCTGCTCCGGGAGGCGCTGGTGCGTGCAGGCAGAATGCCGGGTCACGCACCGGCGCCGCCTCCGGAATTGGAGAATGAGAACTGAGGCGAGAGGCGACACAAGCCTCCCGCCCCACCATAAGAGAGCCGATACTCCCCTCGGGGATATCGGCTCTACATTTTTAAGGCCATGCGTGAGCTGCACTGCTGCTCTTTTCTTCAAACGTCACGGCTTAATTCTTTCTTCACCTTAAAGTTAACCAGCTTGATCCCTCTGCATTCCACGCTTTGCTCCCAAACCAACCGGAACCCGTGATGTTCGAAAAACGGTTTCGCCGTGATACTCGCGTCCGCTTCCAGTTCGGCAAGCCCCCGGTTTTTTGCCTCGTATTCAAGAACGTTCAGTAAAGCTGAAGCTACTCCTTGTCCTTGAAAATCTTTATCCACGTACAGTCTGTCCACGTATCCGTTTACGGTCATATCCGAAAAGCCCACAATTTTGCCATTGATTAGAGCGACATACGTGATATTGCGGCTCATCGAATCCTTCCAGGATTCCAATCTGAGTTCCTCTTCCTCTTGGGATGCCCATGCATGAAGCTGCTCTTGGGTATAATCTTTCTTATTCACGGAATGAACGGTTTCATAAAACAACGAGACGATGGGGCGAATATCCGATACCTGAAACTTTCTGATTTCCATTTTATCTCCTCTTTGCCATCTTTGTAGGATTATCGCCGTATGCATCCGGCTTTAACCCCTTGCTGGCAAAAAAAGAGCGGGCTGTATACAGCCCGCTCCCTGCTCATGCTATTCGGCTTCCGCCTTCAATTTCTGCCGTATTTATTGACGTGTAATGATAACTGCATCCTGCTTGCTGTCCCATTTCGCTTCCCCGCCCAGCGCTTCGGCCAGGAATCTCAAAGGAACGCTGGTGTAGTCCCCGTGAAGCTCGACAGCCTGCTCCAGCGTCACCGGCTTACCGTCGACAAGCGCTTCGGCGCTGCCCAGCGTAAACACGATCGTATGGCCGCCGAGATCATCCGTTACCGTAATTTGCTTCGTTTCCCCGTCCCATTTCACTTTCGCGTCAAGCATATTCGCTACGTGCGTCACCGGCGCCATGGAAACATCGCCTTTGCGGTAGCCCCCAAAGCCGAACAAACTCATGTCCTCATCGTCCAGCGGCAGCGTAAAGGAACGCTTCGTAATCTGGAGATCCTCTTTGAGCAGCTTATAGATCGAGGAATTTTTATCCACCGATTTCAGGAAGCTTCCGAGAGAAGGAACCGATTCGGGATCAGCCGCATCGAAGACGAAACGGTCTCCTTCGGCTTTGACAGGGTTGATCGTGACGGGCTGATTAATATTCCATCTTTCACCGGTCACGCTCAGTTTGATCCCTTTCAATCCCGATTCCGCTTCAGGCAGCGGAATGGTAATTCCCGCGCTGCTTTTGCGGATTTGCTGGGAGCTGTCCACATACAAGTCCACGTTTACGGACGAGCGGTCGCTCAGAATGTCGCGGATCGGCTCATTGCCGGGACCGTTCACCAGCTTGTCGGTCGTTTCGTCATAGCTTGCCAGAACATCCTTCAGCCCGGTTTGTACGGCGGTATACATCGTTTCGACCGCTAGCGTTTTGTTGGACAGATAAGCATCCAGCAGCTTGTTCTCCTCGCCCGCTTGTGCGGCGGCTTCTTTGGCGATCGGTCCGAATACGTCGAATACGGTGCCGAGGAATTCCTTCAGGCCTTTCTCATCTGCGGCGATGTTCTGCAGGAAGGTTTTGACCAGACCGAGCGCTTCGCTGCCTTTAATTTCGGCATGAAGTTTTTGCAGGGAAACCGTCTCATTGTTCACTTTCTCCGAAACGGACGTAACCCCGATCGTCTTCGGATTCGGCGCATGGCCGATGAAGAACGACGCAAGCGTCGGAAGTTTGTCTTCGAGCACCTTCTGAAGCTCCTGGATGCTCTTCTGGCCCGGTACAAGTAAGCCTCCGTTAAGCTGACCTGTCTGCGCATTGCGAATGTAAATCGGCTTGCTTACGCCTTCGATGCGGATCATAATATCTTCGTTCTGAAGGGAGAGCTCGAAAGGGATGCTTCCCTTGCCGTATGTAAATTCGCCTTTCATCGATGCGTTCCGGGGATCCTGGATCTTCTCCTCCGTAAACTTGATCGTCACTTCTTTAAACAGGCCTACCAGCTTCTGCGCCTCGGGCGGCAGTCCGGCCAGATCTCCCGTCAGAAGTTCAAACTTGAGTGACTCCTGCGATTCCGCCGATTTGACGGCGTATTGGTTGACCAGCGCCTTGTTCACATCAAGACCTCCTACGGATTCGCAACCCGTAAGGACGATCATGAGCGCGCCCGTACCCCCGCACACAACCTTCTTCCAGTTATTCACTTTCATTTCTCCGGCTCCTTTCCAGCTCCCAAGTATTGCTAACTCTTTTATATACGCACAAGTAAGCAAAAAGACTCACATTCCCGATAAATTTTCCTGGAAAGCAGGACCGCTGCCCATTTGTTTGCATATCGTGCAAGAAGATGGAAAATCGGAAAAACCGGGCATCCTAATGATAGACGTTACGGCTGCTTCACAAAGTATTCCGGGGAAAAGAGGCTGCAACAATGAACGGCAACGGGGTCAAAGAGAACAATCCGCTCAAAGCGATCGGACACTGGCTGGCGGGTGTACCGCACACGATTACCCAGCTTGCATCGGGCAAACTGGCTTCTTTGCAGTCCGCGTTTCACTTGGGCCAGAGTGCCCAGAAACTTGTACCGGGCAAAGACAGTGTCAAAAGATTGCGCAGGACCTGGAAGGACCTCGCGGTACTGCCCGTAAGCCCGCTGGCTCCGGAGTTTTCCTTGTCCGCGCAGGAGCGGCGCCTCGTGGAGCGCATCCGCCTCGATACGCAGCGGAAAAACCGGAACAACGTAACCCGTACCCGGGCTTACTGGAACCTGTATGAGCAGCATCCCGAGCTTCATTGGGCCCTTCTCGCCCATATGGTCTCCCGCAACGGCGGCTGGAACATGACGGACCTGGAAGGGGAGTTTCTTCCCGCCCTGCTGAAACGTCCGGGACGCGAAGCTCTTTTCGCTTTTCTGGAGAGAGCGAATGCGCTCATATTCGGGGACGCTTACCCGCAGCTGCTGCTCTACGAGGAGTCGAAGCGGTCCGGCGAGCCTCTGTTTCACCTGCTCCCGGCCTTCGGGGTGTCCGTTTTTATGAGGCCCGTCTGGGAGGAATTCTGGGCGGTTCACGATCCGGTGCTGCTAACGGTCTCCCTCATCGTAAATGAACAACATTTTATAGAAAGCCGTGTCGTCAAACAGCAGTATTTCATTACGCATGTTATGGAAACGGCGGAATTTCAAGCCCAGGCGCTCCTTCAGCTGAATCAGGTTTTCTTTCCTTTCGCCCTGCACAAAGATCCTATGCACAAGTCCGCAGACCGCCTGAAATTGGCCGGTGAAATATTGGAAGACTTCACGGATATCAAGGAACGGATCGGATTCGGAAAAACGCTGTACGCCATCTTGTTCGGCATTCCGGCGGTCCACCAGGGCGTGGTGCTTTTCGCTTCCGCACATCCGCACACCGGCTCACGGGCGGACTACTGGCCGCATTTGTTCTCCCGCATCCGCAAGGACGCCCCCGGAGTCGGCGCAGCGGGCCCGAAGCTGGAAGGCTGCGAACTTAAGGCCGGAGCCGCGGGCATCTACAGTCCGGAGCTCGAACGCACGTGGAAAGACGTTCCGCTGACGGCTCCCGAGCCCGGGGACTGGTTTCCCGCGTATGCCGAGAGCGTGACGGGCTACTTTGGGGACATCGACGTCCCCGCTTTGTTCGAGATGAGCGCCGAATGCTGCTTCGGCCTCCATAAAATTCAACTGGCCGCCCTCGCGTCCACTCAGTTGAAAGGGGACTAAAAAACGCCCGGCGTCCCTTCTGCTTATGCAGAGGCACATCGGGCGTTTTTGAGGGGTTGGTCCAGCCGTCGCGGAGGCGTCCGCCGGGCGGCGCAGCGGGGCGCGAGGGCACAGGCCCCATCCCACGGGCTCGCAGACCGCTTGGCGCTGAAGCTTTATCCCCGGCGTCCGAGCACGCGGCCCGCCTTGGCATAAAGCTTCTGCAGCGGCGCGGGGAAGGTCTTGATGTCATCCTTCGTGACCACTTTCGTGACAAACAGAAGGATGACATAGAGCACGCAGGCCAAGGCGCCGATCAGGACGGCGTTGACGGTTGCGTTCACGACTCTCCACGGGAACAAGTGGAGATGCTCGAAGAGCAGCCGCTCCGCGAACACGCCTATCACCGCGACGACAGCCGTCGTGACGATCAGGCCGGTCCAGCGGCGCGGAGCCATGATGCGGAAGGTAACCACCTTGCGCATCACGGCCAGGTTAAAGGCGGACATGACGATGAAGCAGAGCATCGTCGAAGCCAGAATGCCGTAAATGCCGAGCCACGGCGATAGAATCAGGTTGCCGAGCAGCTTTACGGCTATGCCGAAGACGACACTGGACACGAGCGCGCGCATTTTGCCCATGCCCATCAGAACGGCGCCCGACGTCTGCATGATGATCTGGAACATCGCTCCCGCGGTCATCATGGCGATCATCGGAGGGCCGTACTCGTAGCCTGTCGGAGTGCCGCCGTAGTCGAACATGCCCGAAAGCGGGCGTGCCGCCGTACAGATCGCCAGAACCATGGGCAGGCCGGACAGGATAGCGAGCTGCATCACGCGGGAGGACTGGTTGCGGACCAGCTCCAAGTCCCGGCGGGAGTAAGCACCCGAAATAATGGGGACGACCGACTGGCTGAGCGCGATCGCCAGCACGATCGGCAGCCCCGCAAGCGATTGGGCCTGCCCGCCGAGGATACCGACGATATCCTTGGCTTTGGCTTCGCCGATCTGATCCCGCAGAAGCGGAATAATGGTGGAAGAGTCAATGTTATAAATCAGCGTAACCGTAATCGAAAAAATAACGATCGGAATGGACAATCTGAGCAATTGGCCGTAAATTTGCCCGTAACGGAGTTTTCCTCCCGATGGGCGGTTTTGACCGGTTTCCGTATACACGGGTTCGGAAACCGGCAGCGTCCCCCTGTCTTCTTTACGCAGCTTAAGCGCGAAATACAGCATGACGGCCAAGGCTGCGATTCCGCCGGTTACACCGCCGAAGGACGCCCCCGCCACGGCCCAGTCGAGCGAGACGCCCAGCAGCAGATAAGCGAGCCCCACCGCCGTAATCAGACGGACGATCTGCTCGATCACCTGCGAGATGCCGTTGGGCATCATTCTCTGGCGGCCCTGGAAATAACCGCGCATGATGGCGATCAGCGGGAAAAACAGCAGCGCCGGAGCGATGGCCAGCGTAGCCAGCGTGGCATGAGGATCACCGGACGATTCCGCATAATGCGGAGCCAGAAGGAACAGGATCGCGCACATGACAACGCCGGCTCCCACCGCGAATATCAAAGCGGCTTTGTAGATCCGGTTCGCTTCATCCATCCGCCCGAGCGCGGTCCGCTCGGAAATCATTTTGCTCAGGGCACTCGGAATCCCCGCCGTTGCGATAACCAGCAGATTGCTGTAGAGATTAAAAGCGATCGCATAACTCGCCATTCCCTCGTTCCCCAGCATATAAACGAGCGGAAAACGCTGAAATACACCGAGAAAGCGGGCAATCAAAGCCGCGACCGTCAAGATCAGAGTGCCTTTGACTAGCGAATCCTTAGACAATGTCGTTCCTTCTCCCCATACATAATAAGACCGGAAAAGGAGATCCTTTTCCGGACGTGATCGGCTGACGCCGTTTTACTTCGCCTGAAGCTTCTCCAAAGGCTGCGCGTTCCCGTAAACCGGCTTGGTCGTACGTACCGGAGCCGCCCATTTCACACCGTTTGTAATAACTTTCAGAACGTTCTCGTTGTAATAGGTCGGATACGTTTCATGACCGGGACGGAAATAGAAAATCCGGCCCTGCCCGCGGTGATAGGTGCAGCCGCTGCGGAATACTTCTCCGCCTTCGAACCAGCTGACGAAGACCAGCTCGTCCGGCGCGGGAATATCAAAATGCTCCCCGTACATTTCTTCCTGCTCCAGCTCGAAATATTGCCCGATGCCTTCGGCGATCGGATGGGAAGGATCCACGACCCACAGGCGTTCTTTCTCACCGGCTTCGCGCCATTTCAAATCGCAGGAAGTGCCCATCAGCTTTTTGAAAATTTTCGAGAAATGACCGGAGTGCAGTACGACAAGTCCCATGCCGTCCAATACGCGTTGGTGTACGCGGTTCACGATTTCATCGGCGACTTCGCCGTGAGCTTTGTGTCCCCACCAGATCAGAACGTCCGTGTCATCCAGAACCTCCTGCGTAAGCCCGTGCTCGGGCTGTTCCTGCGTTGCGGTCCGGATCTGGAAGGAGTCTCCCGCAATCCCCGCCGCAATCGCTCCGTGGATGCCTTCCGGGTATACTTCGGCTACTTTGGCATTCGTTTTCTCATGCACGTTTTCATTCCACACGGTTACTTTAATCATTTCGGTCTTCCTTTCCAAAGGAGAGATAAGGCGTATTCCGCGCGCTTCCGCAGTCCGCCTTTTTTGACGGGTATCCCTGAAGGGGTTAAATCCAAATGATAAACAGAATGATCATCAGCAGTTGAAGAACGACTTTGACGACAACGCTGGAGAAGAAACCGAGAACCGATCCTACCCCGACCTGGGCGGAGTGCTTAAGGTTCGAGCCATGGATCAGTTCGCCCAGCACAGCGCCGATAAAAGGCCCCAGGATAAGCCCGAAAGCCGGTATGACGAACGGACCGGCGAGCAGACCGATCGTGCTTCCCCATACGGACGCCTTGGAACCGCCGAATTTCTTGACGCCGAACGCACTCACGAGATAGTCGGCGATAGTGATGGCGATAACGATCGCCGATTGGATCAGCCAGAACCAGAAGCCGAAAGGTTCAAAGCTGAAGAAAAACCCGTAGACGAAAAAAGCTCCGAAGATAGCGAGCGCACCCGGAAGAATAGGAAAAATCGCACCCAGCATCCCGACGGCAAACAGCAAAATAATGAGGATCCATCCCAAAATAGCCATGTCTTCTCATCCTTTCTTCCCGAAAAACGTCCGCGGTTATCTTAATGGGCGGATAACGGGTCCAGCACGTATTCCTGAATGATTTTGGCGACCCCGTCCTCGTCGTTGGTAACCGTAACAAGGTCGGCGATACGCTTCACGCCGTCCTGGGCATTGCCCATAGCTACGCCCAGACCCGCCGCGCGGATCATCGCGATGTCGTTCTCGCTGTCGCCCATGGCGATAACCTGCGACATCTCGATGCCGAGAAGCTTGCAGACTTCTTCGATGCCGCTCGCTTTGCTGATTCCTTTGGGGTTCAGCTCCAGATTGTCCGGATGGGAGTTCGTGATTTCCAGCTCTCCCCAGCGGGCCAGCTCTCCGCGGATGATCTCCAGGCTTTCTTTATTTTCCGTGTAAAAGCCGAATTTGAGCCACTCGGGTTTGGTGATATCTTCCGCCCAGTTATCCCGGTTGTACATGCCCTCGACCGAATAAGCCCAATACCAGGTATCGTGCTCAATCGCCAGGTCGTACATCCGTTTGACCAGATCCAAATCAAGCAGCGTACGTTTCAGAAGGTCGTGCGGAGCTTTCCAGACTTCGCTTCCGTTAACGGAAACGATCGGGGTTTCCAGCTTGAGCTCTTCCGCATAAGGAAGGGCGCTTTGCACGCCGCGTCCGGTCGAGAAAATAACGGTGACTCCCGCTTCCAGAGCCGCGTAAATCGCTTCCCGGTTCGCCGGGGAAACTTGCTTTTCTTCGTTAAGCAGCGTGCCGTCCATATCCAATGCTACCAGCTTATATTGACTCAAAATGTTTCCTCCTCCAAGCTTTCCTTCAGGAAAGCCGCTTCGTAAGTATTGCCCCAGACTCCCGGGAGGGGAATCTGGAGCTAAACGAAACTTTTATGTCAGAACGCGGCTACGGTTTTCTTCGTGGTTTCTTCCATGTAGGTCGCGTGCCAGAGAGCGAACATGTAAATGGTCCACAGACGGCGTGCATAATCGCCCTGTCCGTCCTGATGGAGCTTGGCCATTCTTTCGACCGCGTCGATTTTTACATAGTCTTCGATGCCGCTCGCTTTAATCTGCTCCACCATGGTGGAGCCCGTCGGCCCTTTGAGCCAGTCGCGCAGCGGAACCGGGAATCCGAGCTTCGGACGGTTCAGGATGAAATCCGGCACGATGCCTTCCATCGCTTTGCGGAAGATATGCTTCGTGGTTCCTTCGGCGATCCGGTACTTCGTCGGGATGCGGCGGGCAACCTCGAACAGCTCCTTGTCGAGCAGAGGAACGCGCAGCTCCAGGGAATGGGCCATTGTCATTTTGTCCGCTTTCATAAGGATGTCGCCCGGCATCCACAGATTCATGTCGATGTACTGCATCCGCGTCACGGGATCCTGATGCTTCGTCTTGTCGTAATATTGGGCGGCAATCTGGAACGGATTCTGATATCGCTTGAACATCTCGCTGTCCACGCGCAGCACTTCCGCCTTCATATCCTCGGTGAAAATTTTCGCGTTGCCGAGGAAGCGCTCCTCCAGCGGAGTCGTTCCGCGAAGCAGGTAATTGCGGCCCTTCATGCCCGCGGGCAGCATTTTCACCAGCCGGTGGAGCATGCGGCGTACGGAAAGCGGCAGGCTCTCCAGCGGAGCCAGCGACAGAGGCTCCCGGTAGATCCGGTAGCCGCCGAACAGCTCGTCCGCGCCTTCGCCCGACAGCGTCACGGTAACGTGCTCACGGGCAAGCTGGGCCACGTGGTAGAGCGCGATGGCCGAAGGGTCGGCAACAGGCTCGTCCTGATGCCAGACGGCTTTCGGCAGCGTGTTGAAGAAATCTTCGCGCGTGATGATCTTGGAGTAGTGCTCCGTACCGAGCGCTTTGGCCGTTTCGGCCGCGATCAGGGTCTCGTTGTTCGTACCTTCGAAACCGACGGAGAACGTCCGGATAGGCTCGATCTGGCGCATATGAGCCGCAATCGCGGTCGAGTCGATTCCGCTGGACAGGAAGCAGCCGCGCTCCACGTCGCTGACCATGTGATGGACGACGGAATCTTTGAGCGTTTCGCGGATTTGCTCCACATACTCCCCGAAGGGGCGGTCCACCGGATCGAACATCGGATCCCAGTAGCGGTGAATCGACATTTCGCCGTCGAAGGACGCTTTTATGTAGTGCGCCGGCGGCAGTTTCTGAATCCCCTCGAACATCGTGTTCGGTTCAGGGACGTACTGGAACGTCAAGTAGTTCATCAGGCTCTCGGTCCGAATGGACGGACTTACGCTTCCCGATGCGACAAGGCTTTTGATCTCGGAACCGAACAGCAGCTGCCGGTCGTTGTACTGATAATAAAAAGGTTTGATGCCGAAATGATCACGGGCGGCGAAGAGCTGCTTCTTGCGGCGGTCCCAGATGGCAAAACCGAACATGCCGCGAAGATGCTTCACGCATTCTTCGCCGAATTCTTCGTACAAGTGGACGATGACTTCGGTATCGCTGTTCGTCCGGAAAACATGGCCGCGGTCCTGCAGCATGCTCCGCAAAGATTTATAATTGTAAATTTCCCCGTTAAAAATGATCCAAACGGATTCGTCTTCGTTGCAAAGCGGCTGATGGCCCTCCGCAATATCGATAATCGACAGTCGGCGGAACCCGAGCCCGATCCGATTCTCTGTCCAAAAGCCCGAGTCGTTCGGGCCGCGGTGATGAATCACGTCCGTCATCTGCTGAAGCATGGATACGGATGGCTCTCTATCTTCAAAATACATAATACCGGTGATACCACACACGAGTGATTCACACCTCCACTAAAGCTACAACTAGTCTTGTTGTTATTCGATAAACTAGTATAGCACACCCGGTCGCCTTTCTGAAAATGAAAACTCGCGGCCCCCTTTAACCGCGGCTTTTGGAGCGTGCCGGAGACGCTTGAAATTCCTTGGAATAGAAGCGTCTCCGCCTTTTTCCGGGGACCGCGGGCAGCCCTCGTTTACAAAAAGGCAATAACCCACATGAGGCGTTTAACAGATGAAGCCAGCCTCCGTTTTTTCATATCCACCGCCCCTTTTCCTTTATACACAATTGTTGGTATCAGGCAACTTTTGAAGCAAAAAAAACCGGGTTCCTGCTCTCAGTCTATGTCCCTTCCCGTTAGAAGTGACAAACATGAGCAGGTGCCCGGTTTGGCGATATGGTCTGGCGGCCGGTCATGCCGACGGTTTTGCCCGCCGGCCCGGCTGTACCCGTGCGGGCAGCAGCCTCCGCGAACACGGCAAGCTACCGCGCTCTCCGTGTCCGGGGAGTTCGTCTCCCCACACAGTCTCCCGACAGCCCTCCGGGCGTCCACCGTCACGCGGAGCCCCAGGCGAGGAGGCTGCACGCGGTGTCCCGGCCTAATGCTTGGCTGTGTCGTCCGTCTTGCCGCTGGCCGGTCCGCGCGGGGTGCCGTTCAGGCCGATATATTCGTCGTACGCGTCGAACATTTCCCTCGCGATCGGAGCGGCGCCGTAGGAGCCGTAGCCCCCTTCCGGGACGACGACCGCAACGGCAAGCTTCGGCTTATCGGCCGGAGCGAACGCGATAAATACGGCGTTGTCCACCTCTTTGGAGCCGATCTGCTGCGTGGACGTACCCGTTTTGGCGGCTACGGTGTAGTTGACGCCGTCGAAGCCCTGCTTGCTGACTTCCTTCATGCCTTTGAAAATCGTGTCCCAGTACTGGGGCTTGAACGAAGTTTCCTCGCTGAGCACAACGGGATCGAACTTCTTGATGGTTTCGCCTTCGTAGGTCGTGATGCGGTCCACGAACAGCGGCTTCATCCGTTTGCCCCGGCTGGCGAGCATGGCGGTGTGCTGGGCGAGCTGCAGCGTGGTCGACTTCTCGTTCTGCCCCCAAGACGCGTATACGAGCGCGGACTGCTTGCTGTCCAGCTTCGCATTGGCAAGTGACTCGTTGGAGCCCGCATACTCGTTAGGAAGGCCGCTTTCCGTAGAAACGACGAGGCCGAACCGCTTCAAGTAATCGTCCCACACCTTGAGCCCGTCCTCCCGGTCAAAATACAGCCGTTCCCCGATCAATGCGGACATAAACGTATTGGAGGAATGCTTGATCGCATCGGCGGCATTGATCGGACCGAACGCTTTGCGGCCGGAGTTCCAGATCGTGCTTTGCGATCCCTTTTTACCGAACGAATAAGAGCCCCGGTCGTTATAATAATCGTTCACGCCGAAAAAGCCTTCTTTGAGCCCGACAAGCACGGTCAGCGGTTTAATCGTCGAGCCCATGTACACGATGGAATTGGCGTGCTTTTTCAGCTCGTTCTCCGGATAATCCGGATAGGCCGTCGTAATCGTCCCGTTGTTGACGAACGGCTGGATTTTTTTGTACTCCGTCGTCTTAATCCCGCCGGTCCATAGGTTGGGGTCGTAATCCGGCATGCTGGCCATGGCGACGACACGTCCCGTATCGACTTCCATGGCGACGGCGTAACCCGAACGGGCATTGGGCGAATAGCCGTAGGAGCTCGATTTCGGCTGACGCAGGTAAGCCAGATGATCCATAATTTTCTGTTCCGTGCGGTTCTGGATGTCCTTGTGAATCGTCAAGTACAGGTTGTTGCCTTTTTCGGGCTTCGTGATGGACACGGGCCCGATAATTTTCTGCGAGGAGTTCACGGGATATTTCTTATAGCCGTTCTTGCCGCGCAGTTCTTCCTGATACATCAGCTCAAGCCCGTCATAGCCGACGTCTTCCGTATCGAGATATTCGGCCGTGTTTTCTTTGTTTTTATAAAAGCTGAGCCCGTATTTGGATTCCCTCGCGGTCGAAAACTGCCGCATGTATCCGGTCAGCTGAACCGCGATTTTATCCTGGTCGTAGGTCCGGATGCTCTCTTCCATCACTTCGATCCATTTGAATTCATCCCGGTGCTCCAGCAAATAGGACACCTCTTCCTTCGTCAGATCGGCTTTGATCCTTCTCGGAATGGAGTAATAGCTCGGCGCCTTCGTCTGCTGCTGGTTGATATCGTAGCCTACGTCCATCAGCTCTACGATTTCCTCGGGCGTCAAAGGTTTGGCCGTCTTGGAACCGTACTGCTGGAAAACGTCCGCAAGCTTACGGGCGAGGCCGATTACCTCTTCCTTATTGTTCTGCCCCGATTCAATCCGGAAAAAGACGGACTGGACCGGAATCGTATAGGCAATGGGGTAGCTGTTGGAATCATAAATATTGCCCCGGATCGGCGGGATGGGAGTTTCCCGGTTGGTGGCCGAGTTCTCCTCTTCCGCGAGCCTGTCTCCTTCGACAAACTGGAGGATGGCCAGACGGACGATCAGAACGGAAAACAAAATAAACGTCGTGAAAAAGAACAAATTAATGCGAACAGAGAAACGCGTGCGTTTAGAGGAATCCGGTTTTTCTAAATCTTCGTTGTGCATCTTGCTTCCTTCCTTGTGTCCTTTTCTATCCTTGCTCTATCTACCAGTTTACCATAGACATGTACCGCTAGAAAAATGTAAGAGAATGGGAGAATTAATTTCTTATGGTTCCCGCAAAAGAAAACCGCCCCCATAAGGGAGCGGTCCTCTAAGCTTCACGGATATGCGTCTGATTAAAGTTGGACGGGTTAAACCAGTCGCCTCCGCTGGAAAACCAGGTGGAATCGAGCGGAATCCATTTCTTGGAATCCGCCAGGTATACCTCGTTCCAGGCATGCGGACCGTATCCGCCCCGGCCGTCGTACCCGAGGCCGGTCACCACTTTCACGTCGAGACCGACGGAACGGGCCATAACGGCGTAGAGACGGGAATAGTCGATGCATACTCCTTTGCGCGTCGCAAACGTATCCTCCGGCGTCTGTTCCTTCCAGATACGCTGCTGCTCGTAAAGCTCGACTTTGTTCCAGTCGTATTCGACCCGGCTGCCGACCCATTTATAGAGCAGCTCCGCCTTCTCCTCGTCCGTCTTGCCTGCCTTCGTGACTTCCTGGGCGGCCGCGGAAATATTGTTCGGGATGTTCGCGTCCAGAACCTCGTATTTACGCTGCAGAATCTGGCTGAATTCCTGCTCCACGGCCCTGGTGAAGACCGGCACCTGGTTTTGCAGAAAATCGCCCGTAAACGGCTGGATGACTTCCTGCGCGCCTTTCTGGTACAGGGACGAAGCCTGGATATACCCTGTGGGCTTCGCCTGCGGGAACAGCGTCACAAAAACAAACAGCACGGCTACGACGAGCAGGGCCCGCCAAACGCCCGTTACGGACCCGATCAGTCCGCCTGTCGCCGCGCTGATGACGGAAGGGCTGTTCTCCCGGTCCCAGCGGCTTTGCGCCCATCTGAGCAGAACGGGATCGACGAACCAGTAAAGAGCCTGACGGATAATCAGATAAGCCAGCAGGAACAGGACGCCGAAGCGGAACAGTTCAAAGTCGCGGATAGCCGTAACCGCCGTATAATACGTCTGCTTCCAGACGGGCATTTCCTGGGCGGGTATTTGAATGGCAAGGCTGCTCAGCCAATTGCGGACGGGGTCCGAAACCAGGGTCGCCGTCTGCCAGGCTAGATAGATGGCCACTACCGTGATCAGAATTCCGCAGACCATATGCAGCAGATGCTTGGCAGAACCGGAGGCTCCGCGTATGATGCCTTGAATGGCTGAAACGATCACGATGAGGATAAGTGCAACCGAGATGAAATTGATCGTCGTGTCCCCGGAAAACAACGAGGTAAACATAGGCAGGCGGGCCTCCTTTTACACACATATAACTTCGCTTTGTATTATTGGCCGGCGTTCTTCTTCGCCTGCTCGACGAATGCGCGGACCGCTTCTTCTGCTTTAACCTTAAAAGTCTGGTTCATAAACGTGACGGACACTTCGGACGAACCGGGTGTTCCTACAATTTTAACATTTTTGGTCGCGGCTGTATAAGTACCGTCCGGGTTGGCCGTGTAGGTGGCATCCTTCGCCTCGTTCTGCACGGCTTTGACCGCTTGACTGCTGAGTTCGGTTAACGCGGCGTTTCCGATACTTTGCAGCGTTTCCTTATAGTTGGCTCCGTAAACCACCAGCGCCCCCACAATGGCGATAACCAGCAGCCACTTTACCACGGTTTTGACGAGACTGACGACGACCAGTAGAACGATGACAGCCACGAGAATCAGCAGCCAGCGCTCCTGAAAAAACGCTATCCAGGCATCCATTTCCTTGTATATCCCCCTTTGTAAAATAAAATACCGGCTCCGCCCGGCGGAAAGCTTTTATTCCTCTTCCCGTTTTCTGCGGAGCTCCTTCAATTCCTGCCGAATCTGTTCTTCGCGGTCGGTTTCCTGCTGCACGCTCCGTCTCGTTTTCAGAAATCGGATAACGGCCAAAGCGCCGAGCGCAGCCAGCAGAGCGACGATGAACCGGTCCATACGGCCACCTTCTTCCTTTCCTATTACGTGCCTGAACGCTAACGGTAGCATAAGTACGGGACAAGGGGCGTACATCTAGAAAAGACGAACGGAACCGAGAAGTTGTTTCGCCAGCAAAAATAACGAGGCGGTGTGCTACGTATGAAAACGGCAATATGGCTCTATTTCTTCATGTTTGTCGCATTCTTCGACTTACATGCCCAATACCCCATTCTGACACCCTTCGCCCTGTCCCTGGGCGCGGCGCCTTCTTTTATCGGTCTGATCATGGGCATGTATTCCCTCACCCATCTCCCCGGCAATCTTCTTGCCGGATACGGGGTCGATAAATACGGAAGCAAGCTCTTCATCGTGTTCAGCCTGATTGTAGCAGGTATCGTACTTATCTTTCAATCGCAGGTTAAAGACCCTTGGCAGCTTCTGATGATCCGTTCCATCAGCGGTTTCGTTCTCGCCTTCCTGTCTCCCGCCTGCTTATCGATGCTGGCCAAAATCGCCAAAGACAGCGTGCACCAAAGCAAGCTTATGGCCGGAAACGGGCTGATCCACACGCTCGCTTCCGTCGTCTCGCCCGCTGCCGGCGCCTATCTCGTCGCCCAGTTCGGCTTCACGGCCTCCTTCACCCTCCTCGGCTGGCTCCTTATCGTGACGGGGCTGCTCTCCATTCCGTGGCTGAAAGAAACGCGCCCGGAAGCCGCGGCTCCCCCGCTTCACACGGGGACCGGTTCCGCAGGGATAAGCGTATCCGCCGCCATGTCCCGCAAGCCGGGAAGCGGCGGCACGGAAGCCGCCGCGCCGTCACCCGGTTCGCAGGGCACCGGACGGAAGGCTGCACAGCTTCATGCGCCGGCAGCGGACAACTCCGGAGGTCTTGCCGGAGGCGCGGACAAAATCCCGTGGATGTTTTATTTCGTTCCGCTGGCGATTTCTTGTTCGCAGGGAATTTTGTTCTTCGAGCTTCCCCTGATGAAAACAGCCCAGTCTTCGCTGCTTACTTCCGGCCTTTTCTTCTCTCTGATCAGTCTCGGCGCTCTCGTTACGCTCAGCATGCTGTTCCTGAACCGGATACCGCCCGCCCACCGGACCGTTTCCGGCGCTCTTGCCCTGGCGGTGCTTTTCTTCGGTCTCGCGGTGGACTGGCCGCTTCCTTTGACGGTCACCCTGTTTATGATCGGGATGGCCAAAGGCCTTATTTTCCCGTCGCTCGCAACCCTGCTCGCCGGAATAACGAGCAGCAACCGTTACGGGAGAGTGTTCTCGCTCCTCTCCATCGCGTACTCCATCGGCGCTTTTATCGGTCCGATGGTGGCGGGCAAGCTCCGCGACTCCATCTCGCCTTACTTCATTGCGTTCGTTATCCTCATGGCCGCCCTGAC
The DNA here is from genome assembly GCF_041260495.1 of Paenibacillus sp. RC84. NCBI lineage: Bacteria > Bacillati > Bacillota > Bacilli > Caryophanales > Paenibacillaceae > Paenibacillus > Paenibacillus sp. RC84. Next base: position 86,231 of record NZ_JBGBYL010000011.1, on the reverse strand, counting down.
ACTGCTTCCGTTCCGGGTTCTGAGACAGAAGCCCGCGGCTGTCTGAGAGCCGTCCGTCTCATTTCACGTCCGATTTGGGCAAAAGCACAGGAATTCCTTCTCGCGGCGCCATAAGATACAGGAGCAGGTGATCTTCTAAATAAAGGAGTGAAGACGAATGGGAGCAGTCGGCGGATACGGCGGTTGGACTTCGACGGGAACGATTCTCGTTCTGTTCATTTTGCTGGTTATCGTTTCGCGCACCTTCATCTAACCCTAAAGCGCCTGCAAAAGGCGCGAAAGACGGCTTGAGCGTTCAAGCCGTCTTTTTGCCGTTTCGACATTTCCCAGGAAATGCACATCGTTCTTTGCCGATCGGACTATTTGTGAGCCGGAATTCTGTCCATTATAATAAATATCAACACGTATCTGCACCTTGAACAGACAAGCGGAATGAGCTTGAACGGAGGAACCGGGAATATGTCTATCGCCATTATTGTAGAGGGAAAAAACGACCGCAGCAGGCTTAGGCGTCTGCTCAGCAGTGAAGTGGATATATACTGTACATACGGGACTCCCGGCACCGAAGCTCTGGAACAGCTGAAGAAAAAAGTCGGGACGAGTGAAGTGTATGTGTTTACCGACAACGATTCTTCCGGCAAAAAAATCCGCGGCCGCCTCCGGGACCTGTTCCCGGACGGCGAGCAAATTTACACGAGACGCGGATACGCGGGCGTGGAAGGCACACCCGAGGAATACTTGATCCAGCAACTGGAAAAGGCAGGGCTCGAAGAATACATTGTGTATCCCCCGGCTCCTGCCTTGTAGGTTCCGCCTATTCCTTGCTTAACGTCTTGATGTCTTTTACGATGGTTTTGTAATCCAGATCGGGTCTGCCCGGATTGTAATACGTACGAATCTGGCCTTTTTTGTCCACCAGCAGGATGACGTTGGAATGGGTGAAATTTCCCGTGTTGTCCTTCGTGACCCCGATGGAGTACTTCTTGGCCAGCTGTGCCATTGCCTGTTCGTCCGTGCCGGTCAGAAATTTCCATCCCGTGAAATCGGCGCGGTTGCGGACCGCATACTCCTTAAGGGCGGTGGGTGTGTCTCTGGCCGGATCGAACGAGATCGATACGATGTCCGCTTTGTCCGCAAATACTTTCTGGGCTTTCATCTCATCCTGGACTTTGGATAAAAAATTGGTCGTTATCGGACATACGTCCGGACAACTTGCGAAAAAGAAATACACCAGTTTAACCTTGTTGTCGAAATCGGAAGAAGAAACCTTCTTGCCCTCCGTATCTGTCAGTTCAAAAGGCGCCGCGGTGCCGACCGGCTTATCCTTCAAATAAGCGCTGGCCTGCTCCTGACCGTATAATTTGTAGGCAAACGATGCGATGATCGCAAGCAGAACGACGGTAATACCTACCTTAAACCAGTTTTTTGCCCAAAATCCACCCGCCATAAATACACTTCTCCCCTCTAAATAAACATCCCATGTCGCCATGGGATGTCTTGTTCATCTGGATTCAAGTTTGGGTAATCTACTTTATAAATTCATAATGGTCGAATCGACCACCATGATCAAAAACAGCAGTGTCAGGTAATTCACGGAATAGATGAACATGCCTTTGGCCCATTTGTCGTCATCTTTCGTCTTAAATCCTTTGTAACCCATAAAAGCCCAGATCAGCCCCATAATCGTCGCCGCGAAGAAATACAGCGGTCCAACGTGAGCGTCTCCGCCGTAGAAGAAGAGAAGCTGGGAAACCGGCACCAGCAGGACGATGTAACGCATCATGCTTACTTTGGTGACGTAGTTGCCTTTCACGACAGGCAACAGCGGATAACCGGCTGCACGGTATTCTTCCTTCCTGCGGATTCCAAGCGCCCAGAAGTGCGGCGGCTGCCACAGGAACATGATGAGGAACAAGATGAGCGCGGTCATATCGAGCTTGCCTGAAACGGCGCAGTAACCGATCACGGGCGGAACCGCTCCGGAAAAGCTTCCCGCGAACGTGCTCCATACGGAAGTACGTTTGAAAATAGCCGTGTAAACCCACACATACAGGAAAAGACCGGTCAAACCGAGAAGAGAACTTAACGGGTTCACGGCGACAAACAACAGGGCGATACCTGCGATGCCGAGAATAATTCCGTAGCCGAGCACCACGGACGGCTTGATTTTGCCGCTTACGGTAGCCCGCTTCTTCGTCCGTTCCATTTTGGCGTCCATATCGCGGTCCAGGTAGTTGTTAAGCACCGTTCCCGAAGCCATGACAAGCGCCGTGCCGACCAGGGTGAAAATCATCAGGAAAAACCAGTCTATCGTAAAGTTTCCCGCCGATGCGATCCAAAATCCGCCGAAAGCGGTAATCAGATTAGAAAATATAATCCCCGGCTTGGTCAGGGCAAAATAATCTTTCCATGTAGCCGGCTCCGAAGGAACATCAGTCTGCACCGCCGATTCGACTTCCGCTTGATGATCCGCGTGAAGCACCGTATCGGGAGCAGCCTTGTATCCTAATTGTTTATCCAAGGATCTCAACCTCCATAGAAATTCATCAAAACCATAACGAGTCATCTGTTTTTCGTACCCACTCATCATATCAAGCAGGACCACGTTTGACAATGTAATGGCATGAGTTGTCATCATATTGTCGAATTCGGACAGACGGTCCCGCCACGTTCCCGACGAATTCTTTCCTAGACGTCACAAAACGGATTTAGTATAGTTAAATTAATCGTTTTAGGAAAATTAAAGAAAGCAGTTAGAAAAGATTTAGATTCCTAAACATTTTCCTAACAATTTTCATCCACCTCATGCAAGGAGGGTCCCCCTTAATGTCGAGCATTCTGATCATTGAGGACGATAACAGCATTGGGGATATGATGTCGATTTACCTGGCGGAAGACGGCTACACGGTAAAACGCGCTTCGGACGGTCAATCGGGGCTCCGGCTTTTCAAAGAATTCGAGCCCGACCTAATCGTCCTGGATATCATGCTCCCCGATTCCGACGGGATGAAGCTGTGCGCGGATATCCGCAGTCTGTCTTCCTTGCCTATCCTCATGGTTTCTGCGAAGAACGATGTGTCCGACCGCGTGAAGGCCCTGCTGATCGGCGCCGACGATTATTTATGCAAGCCTTTCAGCATGCGCGAGCTTTCCGCCAGGATTCAGGCTCTTCTCAGACGGTCTCAAATCGTACAGGCCAAATCCGCCCCGGCGGTCAGAGAGGCTCCGCCGTCCATTCATGTGGATACCGATAAGCGCTGTTTATACGTCAACCACATACCTGTGGAAACAACTTTCTCCGAGTTTGAACTTATTAAACTGCTTTGGCTGCATGAGGGAAAAGTGTTCAGCCGCGAAGAGCTGCTTAACCGGATCAGGGGCATCGATTCTTTTGTAACGGAACGGGCCATTGACGTACATATCGCGAATTTGCGCAAGAAGATCGAAGTCGATCCCAAAGATCCCAAATACATCAAAACCGTGTGGGGAGTCGGATATAAATTCGCTCTCGCCGCGGAATAGCCCTAATGAATACCTTGTCGACGGTTTTTGTGCCGGCGCAAGGTTTTTTTTGTGTCACGAGACAAGCGCCTAGACCATATGCTAAGTAAGGAAAAGCGCCCATCCGGCAAAAGCCGGCGCAACAACGCGAACCTAGTGGGCATTATAAGGAGGGTATACTCCCATGACGATCAGTTCAAATCCAGGCAGCAAATCGTACGGCACAACAGCTCCCGGCTACACGACTTATCCGTCTTACCCCGGATCCGCACAAGGCGGTTATCCTTCGTCCCCGGGCTCTCAGTTCCCCGGAACCCCGTTTCCGGGCTCGCAATTCCCCGGCTATCCGTCTTATCCGGGCCAATATCCTCCTCCGGGAGCGGGGTCGGGCAGCACCGGCGTCCCGGGCGGAGTGAGCCAGCTTCCCCTGGAAGAATCGTTCATCGAGAACATTCTGCGGCTCAATCTGGGCAAAGTCGGCACCTTCTACATGACATACGAGAACAACAAAGAATGGAACGCGAAAATTTTCCGCGGCGTTATCGAAGCGGCGGGGCGCGATCACATCATCATCAGCGACCCCAAAACGGGCGTGCGCTATCTTCTGCTGATGGTCAATCTGGATTACGCGACGTTTGACGAGCCGCTGAACTATTTCAACACGCCGGTTCAGCCCCGGTAACGGATTCAGAATGAAGCCCCGGCAGACAGCCGGGGCTTTCCTTTTGCCCGTCAGCTTTATTTCGCTTAAGCCGTAGGCTCTTTCAGGTTCTAATCCGTCTATAAAGGTTAATGAAACGTAGCCGGAATGCCCTTCTATTCATCCGGACCGATGGACCGGAAATGCCAGATGTGCAGCTTTTCCCCGCCGCCTTTGATCCACGGGTGCATACACCCCCATGTAGGATCTCCGCCGCTGACACGGACTTCCCGCATACGAGTGTATTCGTCAGGGGAAACGGGAGTCCATATCTCGACGAACAAGTTAGGCTGGTCTGTCCCTTCCAATAAGGAGAGTTTTTCGTTATCCCGGAGTCTTTCCCGCATAAAGGACAGGTAAACCTCGCGCGATTCAGGCAGTATGGCGTATTCAACAAAAACTTTACTCATTTTTCCCCTCCGCTTGATTTAAATTCACACCGAACATGGTAAACTATAATATACCGTCAAAGACAATTCCAGCTTAGGAGGAGAGCCAGTGGATACGGGAACCCATTTAGTCATCGGCTTCGGCCTCGCCGGCTTATCCATGGTGGATCCGGTAGTAGCCTCCAACCCTTCGGTCATGACCGCTGTTTTCATCGGGACCGTATTGGGCTCGCAGGCTCCGGATTTCGATACCCTGCTCAGATTCAAAAACAATGCCGTTTATATCCGCAATCACCGCGGCATTTCGCACTCCCTGCCGTTCGTCGCTCTTTGGACTCTGCTTATCACAGGTGTTCTCGCCCTTATCTTCCGGGGTGTGCCCGTCCTGCATGTAGGAATGTGGGTTTTGATCGCCGTGGCGTTTCATGTCTTTACCGATTTGTTCAACACCTACGGAACGCAGGCCTTCCGGCCTTTTAACCAGAAATGGATATCGTGGAACATTATCCACATTTTCGATCCGTTTATTTTTACCGCTCACCTTGTCGCGATATTTCTGTGGGCCGTTCACGCCGCGGAACCCACATTGATTTTCCCGGTGCTGTACGGGCTGATCGCTCTCTATTACGTATGGCGGACACTCGCCCACTATCTGGTGGAAAAGAAGCTGCCGGTCCAAGATCCCGCACACAAAGCCGGGGATAAATATATGGCCATTCCCACCTATAGTTTAACGGCGTGGAATGTGGTCAAGCAGGGCGAAGACGGCCTGTACACCCTTGGGGACCTGCGGAAAGGGAATCTCCGGTGGATCGATCAGGTCAAATGCGATATCCATCCGGCGGCGGAAGCGTCCAAAAGCCACAAGGACATCCAGGCTTTCCTTTATTTCTCGGGCCATGCGTGCGCTCAGGTGATTGAAAAGCCCTGGGGTTATGAAGTAAGATGGAGCGATGTAAGGTATCGGCACCGCAAGCAGTATCCGTTCGTTGCCGTGCTGCTCATGGACCACAGCTACAAGCCGCTCGATTCCTATATCGGCTGGCTCAGCGACGACCGTCTTCAGAAGCGGCTCCGTGTGGACAGCTACTAGAGCGGGGCACGTCATCACTTATGTACGACTGTACGACGGTTGTTAATCCGCGCCGATACCGGCGCGGTTTTGCCGTGTCCGCATCGCCTGGATCACAAGGCAAAGCCCGAGGGACAAGTCCCTCGGGCTCATATGAAGACTGCGTATTACAGTTTCCGCAAGATTAGCGGCCTTGACCTTGACCTGCCAGCTGTTGCTCAGCGATTTGCACCAGACGACGAGTGATGTGTCCACCGATCGCGCCAGTGTCACGAGTAGCCATGTAACCGTAGTAACCATCTTGAGGAATTTGAATGCCGAGTTCTTGAGCTACTTCGTATTTCAATTGTTCCAGAGCTTGGTTAGCTTGAGGTACTACCAGTACGTTGCTGCTGCGAGATTGTCCAGTTCCCATTGGGATCAGACTCCTTTCGGTCAGTTAAGATTCTTGATGTATTTGCAAGCTTGCAAAGATAGTATGTGACGGTTGAAGAATTCTATACGCATCTCAAACAAAAAAACTTTGAAAGCAGGGGATTTTCAATGAGTCGCGGACTCGCACTACTTTTTGCCGTGATCGGCACTCTACTTCTGGCAGGCATCAGCTTCGCCATCGCCCTGAGGGAGCCGCTGCTGGTCGTGCTGTTTATCGTCTTGTCCATCGGTTTTATGGGATTCGGATTCGCTACAAAAGCAAAAATGCGCCGCAAGCGGGAAGCCTCGGGAAAACAATAACCCGAAGCGCCGCTACGGCGCTTTTTTTAATTTGCTTTACAGAAGAACAAAGCCCATCCGTTCTTTAACCTGCTTAATCGTTTCTCCCGCAAGCTCCGACGCTTCGGCCGCCCCCTTGCGGAGGACATCGTAAAGCTCTCCGGATTCGCGGATCTCGCGGTACCGCTGCTGAATCGGCTCCAGCGCCGCCACGACGACTTCGGCGAGATCTTTCTTGAAGGCGCCGTAGCCTTGGCCTTCGTATCTCGCTTCCACCTCGGCTACCGTCATATCGGCACATTGGGAATAAATGCCCATGAGATTGCTGACTTCCGGCTTGTTCTTAGGATCGAACTTCACTTCGCGGCCCGAGTCCGTCACGGCGCGGCTGAGCTTTTTGCGGATTACTGAAGGCTCGTCCAGCATGGCGATGAAGCTGCCGGGGTTCGGATTGCTCTTGCTCATTTTCTTGGATGCATCGTCCAGCGACATGATGCGCGCGCCCACTTCCGGAATATACGGCTCCGGAATCGTGAACGTATCCCCATAGCGGTGGTTAAAGCGGGCCGCCAGGTCGCGCGTAAGCTCCAGGTGCTGCTTCTGATCCTCGCCTACCGGAACGAGGTCCGCATTGTACAGCAGGATGTCCGCCGCCATCAGCGAAGGGTACGTGAACAGCCCGGCGCCGACAGATTCCTTACCGGCCGATTTGTCTTTGAACTGGGTCATCCGTTCCAGTTCGCCGATGTAAGTCAGCGTCGTCAGGAGCCATCCCAGCTCGGCATGCTCCTTGACCGTGGACTGCAGGAAGACGCTGGCTTTGGCAGGATCGATTCCGCAGGCCAGATAAAGCGCCGCTACCGATTCCGTCTGTTCTTTCAATGCGGCCGGGTCCTGAGGAACCGTGATGGCATGAAGATCCACGATCATAAAATAGCAGGTATGCTCGTTCTGGAGTTTAACAAAGTTGCGAAGGGCCCCGATATAGTTGCCGAGCGTTAATTGACCGCTTGGCTGAATGCCCGATAGTACGCGTTTCATGACAAAACCTCCTGTTTGAATCTGAATTTGGATTGGGAAATAAACGCAAAAAAGGCCTCTCGTCGAAGGGACGAGAGACCGCGGTGCCACCCTTATTCGTTTGCCTGCTGCAGGTACCGCACCCGAAATCCGCGGACCGCAAAAAAAACAAACCTTCGTCTCCGATAACGGGGAGAAAAGCCGTTTCCGTATACTGGGAAAGGTCCATGCCGCTTAAAAAAAGCAGCTGGTTCCATGAACCGTCATCGCCGGTCCGCTTTCCGTTCCACTTTAAGCTCGGGGATCCATTCGGCCTGCATGTTCCGCCGGTTCACACCACCCACCGGCTCTCTGTACGGAACGAATACCGCTTACTTGTTCCCGTCTTCGCGTTGATTGCATCGATTTTTATTTATTATACCCCGTTTGCTCTTAATGTCAACGACAGCGCAAACTACAGCCAGGTCGTTTTCTCTTCATAAGGGGTTCTTGCCGTAGGTTTCGCGGGCTCTGCCGGGTGACCGATAAAAAGAGTCCCGACGACCTTCCGGTTCTCGGGCGAACCGATAAACTCGTGCATGCGCCCGTCATGGACCAGCCCCACTCCCCGGGTCCGCCAAACAAGGCCCAGACCCATCTCTTCGGCCGTAAGCCACATGCCGTATATCGCGCAGGCGGCCGCATATTCGTTGTCGTGGCTGGAAGGTTCGTCGCCGGGAATGACGTCCGCAGTCACGACGATGACGAGCGGCACGCCTTTAACGGCCTTCATCGTCTCTTCCACCAGATGAGGCTTGGTCGGAAATCTTTCCGTCAGAAAAGCTTCGGCAGCAGCCTCATAGCGTGCCTTGGCTTCTCCTTGGATGACGTAAAAATGCCAGGGCTCTCTGAGCCTGTCGTTAGGCGCTGTAACGGCCGCTTGCAAAAGCGTGCGGATATCCTGCTCCTCGATCGGTTGCTCCGTGTACCCGCGAACGGCACGCCTTTTGTTCAGCAGGTCCAGAATAGATGCTGCGGCTGTAGTCATGTATGGTGCACCTCCGAAAAAGTTTGGGTTACAGATAACTTCGGAATGTTAGTCATTCCTTAAAAGCGTTCGGTATGGCTCAAAAACAGCAAGCTAAAACCTTCTCTCTCGCACAGACAAAAAAATCATCCGGGAATTTAGTCCGGGCTGTTAAACAAGGCCGTCCCTCATCTTCCGGAAAAGAAGGCATTTCTCGATCCATCTGCGCGGCATGTCGGGATTGGAAGCGAAATGAAGATGGGTGTACCCCGATACGAGGCTGCCGTTAAGCGCCCCCTCTTCCTTCGATCCGCGCATTCCTTTCGTTTTGTACGCGGGCGGGAGCGTCGCAGACGCCCCTGGCTCGAATACGGAATAATGGAACTCGTGCCCTCTCGCCGTATCGTCCGGACCGAGCAGGAAATTCCCTTCCGTCCCCGTCGCTTCCCTGTAGCCTAACGCCGCAAGTTTGGTCTGCATAGTCACCTTGCCCGGAACGAGGCCGAGCATCGGATACGGCCTGCCGGAGGTGTCCACGATCGCATCGGTCAGGAACATATACCCGCCGCACTCCGCCAAGGTCGGCAGACCCGATCCGATGCCCTCGGCGATGGACTGCTTCATCTCCTGAAGCTCCGCCAGGCGCTCGGCAAACTCCTCCGGGAAGCCTCCTCCCAGGTAGAGCCCGTCAACACCTGCGGGCAGCTTCTCTCCGGCAAGCGGGGAGAAATAAACGAGCTCCGCCCCGTAAGCTTGAAGCAGTTCCAGATTTTCCGGATAGTAGAAATGGAAAGCCGCGTCTTTGGCGACCGCGATACGCACCCGGGGTTCCGGCGGAGGGATCGTCTCGGGAGCCGCATCCGCATCCGCGCCTGCCAGCGGGCTGCGCGTGGCCTCCGGTGCCATGCCGCCTCTATCCGCTTCCTGCGGCCGGAAGAGGCGGGCAGACGCTTCCAGCGGCTCCGTATCGGCAGCCTGCAAGAGCCGCTCCAAATCCGTGTGAGCGGAAATGCGCTCCGCCAGCTGCGAGAAGAACGGCGACAGCTCGCCCCGCCCGATGGACGGGACCAGCCCCAGATGACGCTCCGGCATCGCCAAATTCTCGTCCCGCAGCATGTAGCCGATTACCGGGACCCCGCACTCCTGCTCGATAGCGTCCCGCACGATCCGGTAATGCCCCTCGCTGCCGACCAGATTGGCGAAGACCCCGGCGATCCTGACGCGTGGGTCCAGGAGCTGGAAGCCCTTCACGATGGCGGCCGCGCTGCGCGCCATGCTTTTGCAGTTCACGACCAGAATGACCGGGCAATCAAGCAGCAGGCTGATTTCGGCCGAGCTGCCTTCGTTCGTTTTCGGGTTTTTGCCGTCATAAAAACCCATTACGCCTTCGATGACGGCGATGTCGGCGTCCCGGGACGCCCGGCAGTAAATCTCGCGTACGGTGTCCGCCGGAAGCATCCAGCTGTCCAGGTTGCGGGACAGACGGCCCGTAACCGCGGTGTGATAGGTCGGATCGATATAATCCGGACCGCACTTGAAGCCTTGTACGGACAAACCTCTCGCTTTCAAAGCGGCCATAACGCCGATCGTGACCGTCGTCTTGCCGACGCCGCTGCCCGTTCCTGCGATGAGGAGCCGCTTAGCCCGGCTGACGATCAGACCGCCCGCTTCCGGGACAAAATCCGCGGCAGACGTTTCCGCCGTTACGGAGAGGGTTCCCTGTTCTTTTTCCTGCTCAGCAGCCATCTCTGTCCCTCTCTTTCCATGTGCCGTTATTTACTGGGGAAGCTCTTCGGTGAACGGCTGAATGCCGACTGAAATCGTTACGTTTCCCGATTTTTTCTTCACAAGGGCCAAGGGGACGGAGCCGCCGATGTATCTTTGGACGGCAGGCTCGCTGACCCCATACGCGCCCGTATATTTGAACACGGTAGGAGACGGCTGATTCATCGGCATTTCGTTCAGCTCCTCCGGCGTATAAGTGACCAAAGGCCAGCCATACTTGCCGCAAACGGCCAAAAGCCCCTCCTCATCAGCCTTCAGGTTGATGGTACACACCGTCTTTACGCTCCGGATCGAAAAATCCAGTTCGGACAGCGTGGAGGCAATGACTTCCTCGATCTCTTCGGCAGGCGTTCCCCGGTTGCAGCCTATGCCGAGTACGATCACCTTCGGCCGGTAAAGGACGCCATTGCTCAGAATCGCCTGCTCGGCCGATGACAGCAGCCGGTGCGTGACGACGAGGGCCGCATGCGGCGCCGCTTCCAGCGCCTCTTGCACACTGCCGTAGCTGCGGATATTTGGCGGAACGGGAGTGTCCAGAGTCCACCAGCCCGGCTCCCCGGATTCGATGACGACGGCGACCTGCTCTTCGTTGACTACCGAAGCGCTGACCGGGGTCAGTTTGTCGGCGGATTCCCACTCCCAGCCGAATCGGCGGCCGAATAAATCGACGGCGATCGTTTTCTGGACATCCGAAGCCGTCGTGATGACCGCACGGGCCCCCATCGCGGCGGCGACTTCACGGGCCAGCTCGTTCGCGCCGCCCAAATGTCCGGACAGCACGCTGATGACATGTTCCCCTTTGTCGTCGATGACGACGATGCCCGGGTCTTTTTTCTTGTCCTGCAGCAGCGGCGCAATCATGCGGACTACGGCTCCGAGCGAGATGATGCAGATAATCCCTTTGTATGCGGGAAATAACGCAGGAAACAGCATCCTGACGCTGCCTTCGAACAATTGGATGCCCCCGTAAGGGCTGCTTGTCGTGCTGGGAGAAGCCGCTCCGACTACAGCCGCATTGACTGGCGTGGTCCCGGCCGTACCGGCGGATGCGATAGCCGCCGCGGATACTGCCGCGTTAGCGGCTTCCGCCCGGGCCGATGCCTCCGCTCCAGCCTCGCTGGAACCCGTGGACCGGACCCCGCCTGCACCAGCGGAAGCTACCTCCTCTGCGCCCCCGCTAGAGACAACGTCCTCATCCCCGCGTGCGAATTTGCTCATGTAATACACGTCCACGCCGCCGAAAGAACGGAGCAAGTTGCGGGCAAGCTCCACCCCGTGCTTCGTGATGGCGATAACCGCGTAATCGGAGCGTACCCGGATTTCCGGCACGATTCCTTCCTGGAGGGAAATCATGGCTTCACCCCGCGGCGGTAGCGGTGCGTAAACGATTTGTCATACAGCTTGGAGCGGTATTCCTTATCGTGGATATGAGGGTCCAGCGCCCAGCCTGCAAGAATCATCGCATGGGAGCGAATCCCGTTGCTCCGCATATCCGCTTCCAGATTCTCCACCGTCGTGCGGACAATCAGCTCGTCGGGCCAGGTTGCTTTCTGAACGACGGCTACCGGCGTATCCTTGCTCCAGCCCGCTTCCAGCAGGTCTCCGACGACCTTTTTGACCAGAGTTGCGCTTAAATACAAAGCCAGGGTGCAGTGATGCTTGGCCAGCTCACGGAGCTGCTCGGCTTCCGGCACAGGCGTTCTGCCCTCCGCCCGCGTCAGAATGAGCGTCTGAGTGAGGTCCGGGATCGTAAGTTCCGCCTGAAGCGCAGCGGCGGCGCCGAATACCGAGCTTACGCCCGGAATGATTTCTACGGGAACGCCGGCTTTTTTGAGCAGAGTCATCTGTTCCATAATCGCTCCGTACACGGCAGGATCGCCCGTATGAACGCGCGCGACCAGCTTTCCTTCCTCCACCCGCTTGATCATAAGGGCGACCATTTCGTCCAGCTCCATGCCCGCGCTTTTGAGCACCTCGGCCTCGGGTTTGGCCCGGGCGATCAGGTCGTCGTTAACAAGTGAATCCGTATAGAGGACGACATCGGCCTCCTGCAGCAGACGAAGTCCTTTTACCGTGATCAGATCGGGATCTCCGGGCCCCGCGCCGATAATAACCACACGGCTCATTTTCTCACCACCATCAAAGTCAGATATTCAAGCTGCCGGCCCTGGAGTTCCCGTACGTCCAGCCAGACGGACTCTTCGGCGGACGTCACTTTCGTGAGCACGGCCGCTTTGTCCGTAAGACCGAGGTCCCCGAGCACCTGCAGCATAAGATCGATCACTTTCGCCACCTTGATAAACACGACGCAGTCGTGCTCTTCGATCGCTTCCCGGACCGCCCCGTAATCGTCCGTTGCCGGAACGATGGCGATCCGCTCGTCTCCGTCGGCCAGCGGAATGCCGAGCCGGGATGCCGAGGCGTTGACGGAAGAAATACCCGGGACCGATACGGTTTTCGCTTCGGGATGGCGCTGCTTAAGAAAACGCATCATATGGATAAACGTGCTGTAAAGCATGGGATCGCCCTCCGTAAGAAACGCGACATCCCGGCCCGCGGCCAGATGTTCCCATACGGCATCCACCGTCTTGTTCCAGCTTTTTTCGAGGGCTTCCCGGTCTTTCGTCATCGGAAAAGTCAGCCCCAGCATTTCCTTCGCCGTCGTATCGACGTAAGTCTCCGCAATCTTCAGCGCGTAGCTCTGGGCACCGCTTTTTTTGCGCGGGTACGCGATTACCGGGGACTGCTTGAGAATGCGGAACGCTTTAACGGTCAGAAGCTCCGGGTCCCCCGGACCGACTCCAAGCCCGTACAGGGTCCCTGTTCCGCTTGTTTCCGCGCGATTCGCGGGTTGCCCGGCACCACCCGAAAGGGTGCCGCTTGCTGCATATTCGCTCATGTGGCTGTGTCTCCTTTTTCTGCAGGTATGTCGAATGTATCCGTGTTTTCTTCAGGAGGGTGCGCGGCCGTCAAGATATAGACCGGATTCAGCGCGTCAAAACGCGTCAGCTGCAAAATCGGCTTGCTCCGCGAAATCTGGACGAGCTGGATGTCCGTCCGCATCCCTTCTTCGGCAAAAGCGCGCATCGCATCGCTTAAATTCTCGATGGTGACGGCATTGAGCACAATGCGACCCCCTTTCTTCAGCCGCGAAGCGCAGATGCGCAGGAGTTCTCTCATCTCTCCGCCGGTACCGCCGATGAAAATCGCATCGGGATCGGGGAACGCCTCCAGTCCTTCAGGCGCCCTTCCGTGGACGGCCGTCAGATCGACCCGGAAACGCCGCGCGTTTTCATGGCAGTTGGCGAGATCTCCCTCGTTTTTTTCGATGGCAAAAACCGCCCCCTCGCGGGCGATCCTTCCCGCCTCGATGGCAACGGAGCCGGTACAGGTCCCGATGTCCCACACCACGCTGTCCGGCCGGAGAGCAAGCTGGGCAAGACTCAGCACGCGCACCTCGCGTTTGGTGATAAGCCCTTTGTCCGGCTTGCGCTGGGCGAACTGCTCATCGGGAATGCCGAGCGGCCAGACCGGTGAAGGACCCGTACGCTTCAGCACCACCAGGTTAAGCGGAGCGCACTCGGTACGCGCAAGCTGCTCCAGCTCGTACCAGCCCGTGCGCTCGGCGGCTCCCCCGGCATTCTCGGCTACGAAGGCGCGGTATTCGGTCATCCCGTACTCGAGCAGATAAGCGGCGATAGCGGCCGGCGTATTATGCTCGTCCGTCAACAGCGCTACCTTCGGCCTGCCGTCGATTCGCTGGGCAAGGCCCTTGATGCTGCGGCCGTGCAGGGACACGACGTGCGCGTCCTGCCAGCTCTCGCCCATCCGGGCGAAAGCAAGCTGGAGCGAGCTCAGGTACGGATAAAGCTCCACCTGGAGCTTACGCGCGAGCAGGGAGCCGATGCCGTAGAACAGGGGATCGCCCGACGCCAGCACGACAACCGTCCGCTCCTCTGCCGCAAGCCCATCCGTCATTGCCGACAAGCCGCCTTTCAGCACCTTCTTCTCCCCCCGGTAATCCGGAAAAAAAGCCAGATGCCGCTCCCCTCCGACCAGCACCTCGCTTTCCTCGATCCACTGCCGGTACGCCGGGAGCAGGCTGTCCGCTCCGTTGTCTCCTATCCCGATCACTTTAATGGGTTTGTTCACTTGTCTTTCCCCTTTCCGTATAAAACAGCCTGACCCAGAAGCTGAGCTTTCATGGAGATCAGGAACGTTTCAATCGTGACAGATCCGTCGTTCTCCCGCGCCGTCTGCTCCATTCCCATTTCCTTCAAGCTTTCCCGGCAGCAGCGGCTGCTCATTTCCTCGAAGAAAGCCGTCAGGCCCAGCTCCTGCATCCGGTCCCCTACCTGGGAGGCCGTGTTGGCCGAGAGCACCTCGCCGATGAGCTCCGCGTCCGCGCCGGCCGCTTCCGCGAGCTCGGCCAGAAACCCGAAATCCACCGGGGCGCTTTTGGAATGGACCATCATGACGCCCTGCGCCAGCTTGGAGAACTTGCCCATCATGCCGACGAGCGTAATCTTCTTCACGCCTTGGCCCCGGCACTGCTTCAAAGCAAAGCCGACAAAGTCCCCCATCTCGACAAAAGCTTCTTCCGACAGCCCGGGATACAGGTCGATGCCGAACTTCTCCGAACGTCCCCCGGTCGAGAGCACGATGTGCTCGCAGCCGCAGCGTACGGCGACCCGGATCGCCTGGGCCACGCTCGCTTTGTAGGCCGACGTGGAAAAAGGGACGACGGTTCCCCGCGTTCCCAGAATAGAAATGCCGCCGATGATCCCCAGACGGCCGTTCAATGTTTTCTTCGCGATTTCCTCGCCGTCCGGAACGGAAACGACTACTTGAACGCCGCGGTCGGAACCGTAAACGTTCAGGACGTCTTCCACCGCTTCCCGGATCATTTTGCGCGGAACGGGGTTGATCGCCGCCTCGCCGACCGGAACGGGCAGACCCGGTTTCGTGACCCGGCCTACTCCGATTCCGCCGTCGATGACGATCCCGGGTTCCGATAGCCACTTCACCTCGGTAATAATCCGGGCGCCGTGAGTCGCATCGGGGTCGTCGCCCCCGTCTTTGATCGTCTCGGCAGAAGCCGATTCCTCGCCGACCGAGCAGGCCGTCATCGTGAACGTGACGACCTCCCCGATCGGCAGCCGGATCGTCGCTTCGCTTTGCAGCTCCTGCTCGATCAGCGCGGTCAGAGCCGCCTTAGCCGTAGCCGCGGCACAGGAGCCTGTCGTGTAGCCGTGGCGGAGCGGTTTGGCTGCCTGCTCTTCCATAGGCGTAAGCTTACCCCCGCTTCTCTGCCATCAGAGACAGCGCATTGACTGCCGCGACCGCGACCGGACTGCCTCCTTTGCGGCCGATATTCGTAATGAACGGCACGTCGAGCTGAAGCAGCTCTTCTTTGGATTCCGCCGCGGATACGAAACCGACCGGAACGCCTACGATAAGTCCCGGGCGCGCCTCGCCTTCCTTGACTAGACGGATCAGCTCCAGCAAAGCCGTAGGAGCATTCCCGATGGCGAAAATCCCGCCTTCCGCTTCACGGATCGCCTTGCGGACCGAAATGATCGCGCGTGTCGTGTTCAGCCTTTTGGCCTCTTCCATCACGTCCGGATCGGAGATGTAAACGTTGACCTTGCCGCCGAATTTCTCGATGCGGGGTTTGCTGATTCCCACCTGCACCATCTGAACGTCCGCCACGACCGTGCGGCCCGCCCGGATCGCTTCAATTCCGGCTTCTATGGCACGGGGATGAAAAACAAGGCTTCGGCCCAGCTCGAAATCGGCCGATGCGTGAATGACCCGCTGGACAACCGGGTACTGCTCTTCGGTAAAGTCGTGAGAACCCAGCTCCTCCGTAATCATTTCAAAACTTTTCGCTTCTATTTCCTGCGGCTGAACCGTCAGCGGTTTAAATTCGGTACGAAAGTCCATTAGGAAGATACCTCCTGCAAAAGATCGGCGGCCGCTTTCAGCACGCCCTCATAATCGGAAAAATGAATGCCGTATTCCAGGCCCGGACGGCCGATCACGATCGTCTCGATCCCCATCTCCAGAGCCGCTTCGAGCTTCTCGTCCACCGCGCCGACTTTTCCGCTTTCTTTGGTAATCATCAGCGTCACGCCGTAATGCGAATAGAGCGCCTTGTTCAATTCCTTGGAAAAAGGACCCTGCATCGCCACGATATTGCGCTGCTCGATCCCGAGCTCCTCGCACTTCTCCATATTGTCGAGACGCGGGAGCATGCGGGCGACGAGCCTCACGTCCGGCAGTCCGCCGAGACGCCGGGCAAAAATATGTAGCGTCTTGCTGCCCGTCGTCAGCATGACAACACCGCCGCGAACGGCCGCCAGCTCGGCGGCGTGCGCGTAATCGTCCGCAAACACGATGCCGGGCCGGACCTGCAGGTCCGACCCTTCCCGTTCGTAGCGGACGTACGGCACAGCCGCCGCTTTCGACGCCGCCATGGCGTTGCGCGAGGCTTCCTCCGCGAAGGGATGGCTCGCGTCTACGACGAGCGAGACCTCTTCGCGCCGGATGAGCGCCGCCAGGGCTTCGGCGTCGAGGCGACCGACGGCGGCGGCGATGCCGGCGTCGGTCAGGCTCTTGGCGGCGCTGTCGGTGACGACTGTCGCCAGCACGCGGTGCCCGGCCTGCGCCAGCAGCACCGCGAGCTCGCGGGCGTCGCTCGTGCCGGCCAGGAGGAGGATCATCGTCCTCCCTCCCTGCCGTCCGCGCCTGCGGCTACAGGGCCAGGCGCAGGCCGGGACGCTTCGCCACCGGTGGCGCCGGCCTCGCTTGCGGCACGGCTGTCGTCCGCATGGTTATGCGCGTGCGCCTCATGATCGTGATGTTCATGGCCGTGATCATGATCGTGCGCATGTCCGTGAACGTGTTCGTGTGCATGCCCGTGATCGTGCTCATGGTCATGATGGTGCCCGTGGTGATGATCGTGTTCATGGTGGTGATCATGATCATGGTCGTGATGATGGTGATCATGATCGTGGTCGTGATGATGGTGATGATCGATATGTTTCATCGCTTCCAGACGGAAGGAGCACATATCGCAGTTCATTTTCACCTCGTCCTGAAGCGCCTCGCCCGCGCGGTCGCGGAGAATGCCCCCAAGAATCGGATCAAGGCCGAAATAATCGGTCATCTCAAACGTACAATCGGGATAGCGCAGGGAGAAGTCAAGCAGCATGCCTTCCATCCGTTTGATCAAAATCCCCGTAAAAAGAAAATAAGGAAGCACGATCACTTTCTTCGCGCCCAATCTCAGGCAGCGTTCGATCCCGTTCTCCAGAAGCGGCGCCGTTACGCCGATAAATGCCGTTTCGACCCAGGGAACCTGGAGCTTTTCCCAGAGCAAGCGGGAAATTTTGAACAGCTCGCTGTTCGCATCGGGATCGCTGCTTCCGCGTCCGACAACCAGTACGGCGGTATCCCCCGGCGTTTCATCGCGGAACCGGTCCGCCCCGCCCAGCCTTGCCGTCATGATGTCGACTACACCTTCATGTACGCCGATCGGCCGTCCGTAAATGAACTGCACGCCCGGGTAACGCTCTTTCGCTTCGTCAATGACAGCCGGAATATGAATCTTGGCATGACCGGCGGAAAATAAAATGATCGGCACCACGGCAATCCGGGTGGCTCCTCTGTTGACGCAAGTCTGTATCCCTTGCGAAATTGTCGGTTTTTCAAGCTCCAGAAAACAGGTTTCGATTATGGCCTGCTCCATCGTTTCGGCGAGCCGGCTTACAAACGCCCGGACCTCGCTGTTCCCTTCCGCGTCACGGCTTCCGTGACCTACAAACAGTACCGCATCCATCGGTTCTGCCTCCTTTTTTGTATCCCTGTATTGAAAAGAACTCCTCGTGTTTACGGGTTCGTTAATCTCCGCACAAAGCGTTTTCGATTTGAAAAGCGGGGACTTCCCGGTGACGGTAGCCCTCCAGCTCTTTTACGCGGGCAAAAAACTTATGGAACCGTTCGTTCGGGTGCCCTTCGTTCCGGTACCGGGCGACGATCCGCTCTATGGTCTCGACCAGCTTGTCCGGCTCGATGCCTTCCGCAACGGGCTGCGCCGCGTGGGCATTGCGGCCGACCGTTTTCCCCCCGAGGAACAGATCAAACTTCTCCCGGCGGTACACGATGCCGATATCTTCCTTCACCGCGCCGTAGCAGGCCATGCCGCAGCCGTTGAAACCGATTTTCATCTCTTTGGGCACGGCCGCTCCGCCCAGAAGATCGTGAAGCTCCTCCGCATACGGCACGGCGTCGCCCTTGTCCATATTGCAGAAGTCGCAGGCTTTGACCTGGACCACATCGCCGACCGGAGCCAGCAGAAGCCCTTCTCCGCGAAGCCGTTTCGTTACGGAATCGGGATCATCGGTCCGCAGCTTGACGAGCAGTTGATGATGGGGCGTATACTCCATCGTTCCTGTATCGCCGACAGCGGCCGCGAGGACCATCAGCTGTTTGGCGGTCAGGTTTTTGTTCGCGAGTCCGGGGCTGACGGCGAACTCGAGAATAGCCTGCTGGCGGAAAAATCCGCTTGGGGAAGCGGAGGGAGCCGTTCCGCCGGGCTCGCCCGTCACGAGACGGAGCGCCTCTTCCGCCAGCTCATAGGCGGTAGGAGCCGAAGCCTCGACGGAAGCCGCAGGTGCGGCAGACGGACGTAGGGCGACCGCAACCGCCGAGTCCCCGTACTCCCCGGCCCCCGAAGACGCGGGCTTATCGTACGCGGACCGTGTCCCGGCCGCTTGTATGCGGACCGGCGAATCTTCGCGGTCGTAGTCGTCGGCAGTACCGGTTCCTTCGGCTTCGGGGCTGTATTCGCCGTAGCCGTCATCCCCGTACTCGTCCTCGTCGAAGAAGGACGGCAGACCGGCGCTGCCGGCTTCCCGCTGCTCCGCGGACCGGAGAGCGGCACCGGGCTGTACCGGCAGGGCCGCTTCCGTTTCCGCGCCGGTTTCCGCTTCCTGCTCCAGAGCCCACGGCTCGGCTTCCCGCCGGAGACGCTCATGAGGGCGCAGGGGCTGAATATCGCTGTCCAGCGTATACTTGCGCTGATAGCCCCTCGGCGTAATCATGAGTCCCTCGTAGTTGCGGGTCGCGGAGTTGCCGATGATCACGGTAGTAAGCATGCCGATGTCATGCTCCAGCATCTCCGCAAGCGTCGTCAGCACGACGTGCTCCCTGTCTCGGTAGGCGCTTTTGACGATACCCACCGGAGTATCGGGAGAGCGGTGTTTCAGCAAAATCTGCTGCGTCTCCACGATCTGGCGTGTTCTTCTGCCGCTCCGCGGGTTGTACAGAGCGATGACGAAATCGGCGGATGCGGCCGCTTCGACTCTGCGCCGGATGAGATCCCACGGCGTCAGGTGATCGCTGAGGCTGATCGTGCATGCGTCGTGCATGACGGGAGCTCCAAGCAGCGAAGCGCACGAGTTGATCGCCGAGATGCCGGGCACGATTTCGACTTCCACGCCATCGCTCGGCTTCCACCCTTTCTCGATCAGCACCTCGTACACGAGACCCGCCATACCGTAGACGCCCGCATCGCCGCTGGATATAACGGCCACCTTACGCCCGGCCTCCGCCTGTCTGACGGCTTCCTGCGCACGGCTCACTTCCTCGGTCATGCCCGTACGCACGACCTGTTTGCCGTCGATCAGACTGCGTATCAGATCCACGTAAGTGTTATAGCCAATAATGACTTCGCTTTCCGAAATCGCCTCGCGCGCGCGTTTTGTAATATGGGCTTCGTCCCCGGGGCCAAATCCGATGATAAGCAGTTTACCGGCCATTCCCATTCCTCCTCTTCCCTGTAAAAAAAGCTCCAGCGCTTACGCTGAACAACCGTTATCAAGCAGTCCGGCCTTCCTGTCCGCTTCGAACAGGCGGCCTTCTATATGCACGGCGGTGCGCCTTCCGGCGGCCTGCCGTTTGCCTTCCCGTCTCGTCCGGACAATAAAAAAAGCATTTCCACCCTCTTCGGATAGAAATGCTTCGAACTTTCGAGCCATTAAGCGGGAATATCCCGCATATGCTTCCAACCCGCACAGTCGCCGGCCCCGGGCAGTCTTGTACGCCCACGTTCCGGCAAGCCGCCGTTGGCAGCGATTCAGCCGTTCTCAACACCTCCCTAAATCCTCGTAGGTTATCTAGTGTTATTTAAACAGGCAGGTCTCCTGGCTCGGAGCTTTCTTCGGCGCCTTCCCGGAAAATCCAGTGACGTTGATGCCGAAAAAAATTTTCCCCTGCGATTGCAGGGGGCTCCTTACAGTGGCGGGTCCGCGTCGGTCTTTCACCGAACTTCCCGTTTTAAGCCGAACCCGGTTCTTATGGACTGTCTGATCCGTTCGAATGGGCTCCGCACCTGTTTTTACCATATTCGATTGTGTTCTGTTCATCATAACATCCGGTCAAAGAACTTGTCTATGCCGATAAAAGCTCCCCTCAACCGAGCAGATAAACTCTGGCTTCATAAGGCCGCAGTTTGAGGACGCCGGTATCCTCGCCGGAGACGGGATCGTAATTTGAAATGAGAAGCTCCGCGTTCTTCCCCTTTCCCAGCTCTTCCGGCCATGTAAACTCCGGCGTTCCGTCGAAAAAGTTCAGAATCACCAGCAGCTTCTCCCCGTTCAGCGTCCGCGTATACGCATAAATTTCCGTGTCCAGCGGAAGCAGAAGCTTATATTCGCCGTAAACGATGACGGGATGCTTTTTGCGAAGCGCGATTAAGCTGCGGTAGTAGTGGTAGACGGACTGCGGATCGGCTGCCGCTGCCGCCGCATTGATCCCGGGATAATTCGGGTTCACCTTGATCCACGGTTCCCCCGTCGTAAATCCGGCGTTCGCCGTGTCGTCCCACTGCATGGGGGTGCGGGCGTTGTCCCGGCTTTTTTTCCAGATCGCCTTCATGACTTCGTCCTGGGGCTTGCCGAGCAGCTTGGCCTGCTTGTAGTAATTGATCGTTTCCACATCGCGGTAATCGCCGATCAGATCGAACGCGACATTGGTCATGCCGATTTCTTCCCCCTGAAAAATATACGGCGTCCCTTCCAGCGTCAGGAGAAACGCAGCCAGCATTTTCGCGGATTCCACCCGGTACCGGCCTTCATCTCCGAACCTCGAAACGGGACGGGGCTGATCGTGATTGCCGAGATAGTTGGCATTCCAGCCTTTGCCGTGAAGGACCGTCTGCCAGCGGCTCATCACTTTTTTCAGCTCCAGCAGGGTCCACGGCTTCGACTCCCATTTGCCCGTCCCGGCGGAAGCCGCATCCAGATTCATATGCTCGAACTGGAAAACCATGTTCAGCTCATGGCGCTCATCCCCCACGTAATCCAGCGCCTGCTCCGGACCCAGTCCGGATGTTTCGCCGACCGTCATGATGTCGTAGTTAAACAGCACCCGGTCATTGAGTTTGTGCAGCAGCGTATGTACCTTTTCCAGGTTCGAAAAAAGCTGGTAAGCCTGCACAACGGGCAAATGCCGGGGATTATCGGCATCCGGCAGCCCTTGCGCTTTTACGATATGAGCGATGGCATCGAAGCGGAAACCGTCGACACCCTTGCCTAGCCACCATTGCACCATTCTGAAAAGCTCGTCGACCATTTCGTCGTTCTCCCAGTTGAGGTCGGGCTGATGCTTCGAATACAGATGCATGTAATACTCATCCGTCTCCGGGTCGTGCTCCCAGACGCTTCCGCTGAAGTAAGACTCCCAGTTGTTCGGGAAGAGCCCCTCTCTCCCCTTCCTCCAGATATAATAGTCGCGTTTGGGATTGTCCCTGGAAGAACGCGATTCTTTAAACCAGGCATGCTGATCGGAGGTATGATTCAGCACAAGATCCATCATGATTTTCAGCCCGCGCTTGCGCGCTTCCAGAAGCAGCTCGTCAAAATCCTCCATCGTGCCGTACTGCGGATCGATCTCGTAATAATCGCTGATATCGTAGCCGTTGTCGGCGCCCGGCGAGCGGTAAACGGGACACAGCCAGATGACGTTGACGCCAAGCTCCGCGAGATAATCCAGCTTGGAAATAATCCCGCGCAGGTCCCCTCGGCCGTCCCCGTCCGAATCCTTGAAGCTGGACGGATAAATTTGGTACACGACACTTTCTTTCCACCATGTTTGGTTCATGTGAATTCTCTCCTCTCCCTCAGCCTCTTCCTCCTTGGAACGACGGATATTTCGTCATCCCTCCGTCCGCGAACAGCGTGATACCGGTGACATAGCTTGACTCCGACGAGGCCAGCCAGGCGGCTACGGCCGCAATCTCTTCCGGTTTGCCGATATACCCCATCGGAATGAGGGCTTCCACGCCGGCGCGCGCCTGCTCGTCGGCGAATTTCGTTTCATTGATGGGCGTGTTGATAGCCCCCGGCCCGATATTGTTCACCCG
Source organism: Paenibacillus sp. RC84 (assembly GCF_041260495.1). Lineage (NCBI taxonomy): Bacteria > Bacillati > Bacillota > Bacilli > Caryophanales > Paenibacillaceae > Paenibacillus > Paenibacillus sp. RC84. Next base: position 63,617 of record NZ_JBGBYL010000011.1, on the reverse strand, counting down.
GATTCCTTGGGGCGCAAACTCCAGCGCCAGCGTTTCGGTCATCATTTTGATGCCGCCTTTGCTCGCCGCATAATGGACGAAATGGGGCCAAGGGATCATTTCGTGCACGCTTGAAACGTTGATAACGACCCCTCTGATTTCATGCTCCAGCATATAGGAGATGGCTTCCCGGCTGCCGAGAAACGCCCCGGTCAGGTTCACGTCCAGCACTTTACGCCAATCGTCGGCGGACAGCTCCTGAGAAGGAACTTCATTCTCGATTCCCGCGTTGTTGATCATCACGTCCAGAGAACCGAAATGCTCGTGGGCGGTTTCCACCAGCTTCTTCACGTCCTCTTCTTTGGTCACATCTCCCCGGATCGCCAGCGCTCTGCCCCCCGCGGCTTCCACTTCAACGATCAAGGCGGGAATGTTTTCTTCATGGCTCAAGTAATTGATCAGGACATTCGCTTTCTCTTGGCCGAAACGGACCGCAGCCGCTCTTCCTATCCCCGTGGACGCTCCCGTGATGACAACCGTTTTTCCTTCCAAATCCTTGTACATGGCGGTACCTCCTTGATTTTGGAATGCGGGCCTCGCAGAAGACCTCCACCTTAATTAAACGTTTTAGAAGGAAAAAACGCATAAAAAAAGAACAAACCCCGGCTGCAAGCAGCCTGGAGTTTGTTCATAAACGCTTACGGCCGTTAACGCGGCCGACGGAACTTATAAGGAAATTAGTACAGGAACGTGCGGGAGATAATAACCAGCAGAATGAAAAGAACCAGAATTGCACCTACGCTCGTGCCTATGCCCCCGTAGCCTCCGTATCCTCCTACTCCTCCTACTCCGCCTACTCCGCCTACTCCGCCTAATCCGCCAACATAACCCATCTTTCGTATCCCCTCTCGGTGAGTTATTGTCTTACCGTACACTATATGTCGTTCCGCTAAAATGGAGTGGATGTCAGCCCGCATTCGGTTAAATTGAGTTATATTCCGCCGGTGCTGTCGTCCTACGGGGCGTTACAAGCGCTTTTTTAACGTGAACACCGTCAGCTCGGGCCTGCACCAGAACCTGACGGGGTGCATCGTCATGCCGATGCCTCGGTTCGTGTACACGTGCAGCTTGCCGCCGCCGAGTTTGTACAAGCCGTCGACATACTTCCGTCCGTACATCGGCGTCGTAATCGCGCCGTAGAACGGCAGCCGGACCTGCCCCCCATGGCTGTGCCCGGACAGCTGCATATCGACCGGCGCTTCCAGCGCGATATCCGCGAAATCCGGGGCGTGGGACAGCAGGAGCACGAAGTCGTCTCGGCGTACGCCTTTCAGCGCCCGGTCCAGATCGGGGCGGCCTTCCCACATGTCATCGACGCCGGCCACCCGGATCAGCGCCTTGTCTTTGCCGACCGCGACGGACCGGTTCGTGAGCAGCTCGAAGCCTCCCGGCTTCAGCACCTTTTCCGTCTCCCCGGGTGAACCGTAATAATCGTGATTGCCGAGCACCGCAAATTTACCCAGCGGAGCCTTGAGTGCCGCCAATGCGTGACTGACTACGGAAGCGTCGTACACGCGGTAATCGTACAAATCGCCGGTGAAGCACAGCAAATCCGGCTTGAGCGCGTTGATCATGTCCACAAGCTGCGGCAGATCTCCGGGCGCCAGATAGGGTCCGACGTGAACATCGCTGAACTGGACGACACGTACGCCATCGAACGCCTGCGGCAGCCGTTCCAGCTCCAGCCGGACATGCTTGGTGCGGATCCAGTGCGGTTCGGCAAACCGCGCGTATCCGTAGGAAACAAAAGGGGCTGCCAACAAAGCGCCTGCCAGAAATTTGCCTTTTGCCAGAAAGGCTCTGCGTGTCATCTTCGGATTGGGGTCCATCGTGTTTCCTTTTCCTTTCTCCGGTTTCGTTTGTACTTGATCTTAACATGTCTCCGGCCGGAAGGCCAAAAACGCCCACTTCTCATCTTCAGCACCGTTAAGGCTCCGGAAAAATACGGGTTGACAAAGCCTCTTCATTTTCATTATTGTGCTAAGTGTACTACATTAAATAGTACACTTTAGAATTTACCTGGCCTAACGACACCACGCGTTCTTCATCCTACTTACCTCCAAGAAAGGGGTGCCTCCTTCGATGATCAAAATCAACGAGCGAAGCGAACTTCCCATATACGAACAAATCATACTAGGAATGAAAGAACTCATACTCAAGGGGGCGCTTCAGCAGGGAGACCGTCTGCCCTCTGTCCGGGAACTCTCCGCCGCGGTCCTCGTCAATCCGAATACGGTCGGCAAGGCTTACCAGGAATTGGAGCGCCAGGGCATCATCGAAACGCTGCGCGGTAAAGGCACCTTTGTCGCCAAGCCATCTTCACCGGGTATGGAAAAAGAGCGCCTTGAGAAGTTCCGCTCCACTTTCCGTCAGCTTCTTGTCGAAGCCGCTTATCTCGGAATCGATGCCGATCAGATTAAAGGCTGGACCGAACAATTTTACAAAGAAATCAAGGAGTAAAGGAGTATCCTTATGCTAAATGTTGAAGCTCTCAGCAAATGCATCGACGGGCGTCCGGTCCTGGAAGATATCCGATTCGAGCTCGGCCAAGGCTCCATCGCCGCGCTCGTCGGCCGCAACGGAGCCGGCAAAACCACCCTGCTCCGGACCCTTGCCGGCATTCTGGACCCGGACCGCGGAGAAGTCCGATGGGAAGGCCTTTCAATTCACGAGCATCCCGATGCCAAGCGGAATATCCTATATGTCCCCGATTCCCTTGATATGCTGGGAGGCTACACGGCCAAGGAATGCGCGAACCTTTATCGTCTTGCCTATCCCAACTTAGATCCGGTTTATTTTGCGGACCAGCTCTGCAGATTTCAGCTCCCGGAGCACAAAAAAATCCGCACCTTCTCCAAAGGCATGAAGGCGCTTATGGGCATACTTCTCGCTTTTTCATCCAAACCCAGCCTCATTCTCCTCGATGAACCCACGAACGGTTTGGATCCGATCGTGCGCAAGCAGGTTCTTTCCTTCCTGGTCGAAGAAATCGCGGACGGGAGCACGTCCGTTCTCATTTCGTCCCATCAGCTGCAGGAACTGGAGCGCATCGCGGACACGGTCATCATGATCAGGGAAGGAAAGCTGGAGTCCGTTTCCTCTCTGGAAGAAACCAAAAGAACCCTGCATAAGCTGCAGGTCGTGTTCAATGGAGAGCCGCCGGAAAATTTCCTGTGTCTGCCTCAGGTGAGAGTCGCGAGCCATGTGGGCCGCGTTTATACGCTCCTGCTCCAGGACGATGCCGGGCAAACGCTCCAGCATCTTCAACACCTGAATCCGCTGCTGGTCGAACGGCTCCCCATCCAATTGGAAGATGTATTTGAATACCGTCTGGGAGAGGGTGACGAACATGCTGTCTAAAGCACTGTGGAAAAAAGACTACAAGCAAGCCAAGCTGCTGTTGTGGTTTATGCCTGCGGCGGGGATTTTGTTTCTGGTTTTTAACCGGATGATCGAATTGATCACATCCCCGGCAAACATGAAATGGAAGCTGCTATTTATGCGTGAGCATCCGGAAAACGCCACGATATACGGAAATGAATTTATTCACTACCGGATTGCGCTTGCCGTCCTGGCGCTAGGAGCCGCGGTCCTGCTTATCGGCATGGAGCGGCGCGGCCTTCATCAGGATTTCACCTTTTCGCTGCCGTTCAAACGCACTCAAATTTACTGGAACAAATGGCTTCTGGGCATTATTTTTATCCTCGGATCGGTTCTCCTCACGAACGCACTGGATATTATCGTGATTCTCTTATCGCCGTTCCATGACTATTTCACTCTGTCTGTCCACGTGCGTGAGATCTTTCGTTCAACCCTCATATTAACCGCTTGGTATACCATCGTCCTGTTTGCAGGAACGTTCACGGGCGGGGCTTTGACACAGATTCTTCTAGCCATAGTCGCCGGCGTGCTGCCGATGGGCCTCAAGAGTATGTTAAGTTCTTTCTTCTCCGTTTACTGGTCCGGATATAGAGAGCTATTACCCTCGGCTGTTAGATACAATTGGCATTATTTAAACCCTCTGGTTCTCGTTACGGACAGCTGGTATCCACCGACTTCGCTTTATCTGTTCGGAATATGCGCGGTTTACATTTTAATTTTCCTGGGAGCCGGGCTTTACGCTTATTCGAAAAACAAACCGGAGAACAATGGCAAGGCCATTCTTTTTCCCCGTCTAGAACCTTACTTTCTGTGGAGCGTCGTAGTTTGCGGAGCATGTTTTGCGGGAATGATCGGCAAAAATTTCATAGCCGCCTACTATCGATACCAGCAAAATGGAACGTCTTATTATGCCTATGGCCTTGCTTTTCTTCTTGGCGGAGCGATCGTTTATTTTCTTCTTCGTTTCCTGCTGCAACGCCGATTCAAGTTCATTTAAGAAATACCGGGATATAAATGAGCACCGGCCAAACGGAAACAGAAAACGAACATACGAAAAACCCGCCAGCCATGCTGACGGGTTTTTCGTATGTTCGTTTTACTGCCTGTAGCGGGTTATGTGTCCATCTGCTTCTTCCTTGTGCCATGGCTACTATGGCGGAAAGAAACCCACTGCCGTTTCTATAGAAAATGTCGTTAGTATGCTCATATAGAAGGCTCGAAGAAACGGCCTTGTTTTCTAGTTCCTAATGATCTCTGAATAAAGAAATGACCAATTAGTGTTCCTAAAACAATGAAAGCCCTACCTCTCTTTCATCCTTGCGGCTCCGATGACCGCGCCAGTGTGAATCAAGTAACACGGTAAACAAATTCTTAGGGTTGTTGGAATTTGATTCGGTGGAGGAATGTTATTCATAAAAGAGGAACTAAAAAAGAGGGTTTAACAATACAATTACATATTATATCATAGACGAATCATTTTTTGCAATACCCAATATCCATCAACTGTGCTCATCCGGTTCAAAGCACGATTCAGGCGTATCCGGTTATAGCGCTGGGCAAGCATGTAGGGCACATGCCTTCCCGAACATCCGGAAGGCGACGGTACCGCAGCCTGTCCTACCGGCTGACCGATTTGCGGCAGCATAACCCAAAAGAGCAAGACATCCCTTTAAGGGACGCTTGCTCTTTTCGGTTTAAGCAACGGTTTCTTTTTCACGGGTCACATCCAGTACGTCCAGCAGGAACATAAAGATCGGAATCCCGATAATCAGTCCCCATACACCCATAAAATGCTCGCAGAAGATGAGGACGATAAAGGTGTAAAACACGGGCAGGTTCGTTTTGGCGGACATCAGCTTCGGATTCAGCATATAAGCTTCCAGGGCGTGCAGAACAGCGACCAGGATAAGCACATATACCACCATCATGATCCCGTCTATGCTGTAAGCAATCGTACAGAGCGGAATCAGGGATACGATGACGCCCGCCACGGGGACGAGGCCCAGCAGGAAAATCATCAGGCCGAGGCCGAACAGCTGAGGAAAACCGAGAATCCACAGCGCGATAACGGACAGAATACCATTTACGAGCGCAATGAGGAACTGAGCTTCCAGCACTTTACCGAAAGAGTGGACAAAACGGCTGCCGAAATAGGCCACCTCTTCGTAAAACGCCGCGATTTTGCTGTCTTTGAACTTCGCGGTAAAGCGGATGATCCTCGGCTTCTCGAGCAGGAAAAACAGGCTGAGGAGCAGGGCGATGAACACATGCAGAAGCACTTTTCCGATGTCGGTCACCGATTTGAACACAAAGCCGAATCCCTGATTCATATACTTCGAGAGCTCGGTCTGTTCAATGTAAGGTTTAATCAGGTTGATGATATAGCTGAGCACCTCATTGTCCTGCGGCTGCGTATAAAATTCATACAGCTGCCTGACGACCTGCGATACCTGGACGGCCACGACAGGCAAATACCTGTACATTCCGATCCCCAGCAGCGCCAGAATAACCACGTACAGAATCGCAACGATCCAGCGCCGGTCCACTCTCATATACCGGTTCAGCCTGGATGAGACGAACGACTGCATACGGTCCATCAGAAAAGCGAAGATGAACGTAAGCAGAATGAGATTGATCATGCTCTGCATAGCATAAAGAATAAGGGCAAGCAGGGCGAAGATCAAAATCCTCCGGAAACCTTTGCTTTGGAAATATTGTTTGGTAAACATGTGATGGTGTGCTCCTATCCTCACAAAACTCGGGGCCTTTCCGCCCGCTCTAACTCTCTCTACTATATAACGAAAAGACGGGAATATGGTTCCGGTATTTCAGAACTTTCAGCAAAAATTGCGGGCGGCACGCCCCTGCCCTTGCGATTATGATAAAAAGTATGAAAAAGGAGGCGGTTTTATGCGGGAATTTCCTGCATTTTTGCGGCAATTGCTGCACAACGGCTGGTTCTGGGTCGCTGTGGCGGCAGGCGCGATTGCCGGAAGTTTGGGCTGGCTGCTGTACATGAGGCTCTAGTCGGCTTGTTTGCACCACAACGGCCGGAAAACGGGTATGACTCTTTCTCCTTATACATCCTGTCTAACAATTGGTTTTTCTATACCTCCGGAAAGTGAAAGTTTGATAGAATCCGAAGGTTATAAAAAAGCAGCCTGCTCCTTTTGATAAACGGGACTGGTTGTTTTTTTGCTGCTTGTAGAGCTTAAAAGAGGCAGTGAAGCGGGTATTTTACAAATACTAAATTTACAATTTTGCCTATTTATGTTATTTTTTAAGATAGGTTGGCCAACCTACCATTTATTATAACCTGGAGGTGTCGTTTATGAAAAAAATCATTGTCCTCACGCTTCTTTTCCTGCTGACCTTAGGAGCCTCTTCCGCTTTCGCCGAAACCGAGCCTAACGATACTTACACAACCGCCAATGTTTTGTCCCAAGGGGACAACTTCGGCAAACTGAGCGGATCGCTCGACAGAGACTGGTGGACCGACCAAGTTCCGGCCGGCAGCGTACACAAAGTCACGCTCACGTCTCCTTCCAGCTATCCTTACCTCATTACGTTATATACACTGTCCCCGCTGGGTGTGCCTGTATACCAGTCCTCCGCAAGCGGCAACGGATCGGTTACGCTGAACGGCGGCGCGTCCGGGACTACTTTTTTCGTTAAAGTGTCTCCAGCTTTCCTGAATGTCGATACAAGAAAAAATTATACGCTCAATCTGTCCACCGTCAACTAAAATCTTCCTGACGAGGGGTTCGGAAGAGCCGCTTTATCTGCAACAAAAGACCTTGAAGGATTTCCTTCAAGGTCTCTTGTTCGTGCCGGCCTACTGACGCCGGCGGTTCAAGTGAACGAACGTAACGGCAAGCGCCGCAAGAAGCACGCCCCCCTTGATGATATCGAAGGAGTAGTACGGCACGTTCAGCATCGTCAAGCCGTTGAGCAAGATGCCGATCAGCACCGCTCCGAAGAAAGTGCCGATTACATTGGGCTTGCCCGCGCCCAGGACGGAATACCCCACGAACACGGCCGCCACCGCTTCCATGAGCAGCGGAGCCCCCGCGTCGATCTGGCCCGAACCGATCCGGGCCGCATACAGGATTCCCCCTATCGCGGCGAAGAGCCCCGAGAGCACGTAGGCGGCCGTCCGCACCCGGTTTACGCCGATGCCGGACAATCGGGCGGCTTCGCGATTTCCTCCCGTAATATAGAGTTGACGGCCCCAGCGCGTGTACGTCAAGAAAATATGGACGGCCGCCACCGCGATAATCATCAGGACGACGGGAACCGGCAGGCCGATGATTTTTCCCTGGCCCAGCCATTTGAAGCTTTCCGTCACTACACCCTTTGCCGTCGTTCCGTCGGGCATCGGCATGTTGTTGTAGACCGAGAACCCTTTGGTGTACGTCTTGTGCACCCCTGCGATGATATACATAACCGTCAGTGTGGCAAGCAGGTCGGGAATGCGCACCTTCACAATAAGGAAGGCGTTAAGCAAGCCGATTCCGATGCCGATCGCCAAGGGTACCAGCAGGACCACGATCAGGGGCTGCTCGTACCAGACCATCAGCGAAGCGGCCACGACGGTCGTAATGGAAACGGTAGAGCCGACAGACAAGTCGAATCCGTCGACAATCTGCGACAATGTGACACCGATCGCCACAAACGTAACAATAGAAATGGAACGCAATATATCAAAAATATTATCATAACTTAAGAAGTTCGGGTTCGTGATGGAAAAAAAGACAAAAACCGCGGCGATGACGACAAGCGTCCCGTAGCGGAACGAAACGTCCAGTGCTTTATCTTTCAACGTGTTCGGCCTCCCCTGCGCTGGCATAAGATAAAATGGCTTCCGCCGTGGCTTCCTCGCGGCTGAGCTCGCCTGTGATCCGGCCGTAGCTCATCACGAGAATCCGGTCGGCGATCCCCAGAATTTCGGCGATTTCGCAGGACAGGTAGATAACGCCCTTGCCCTCCTGCGCCAGCTGTCCGATCAGCCGGAAAATGTCGCTCTTCGCGCCGACATCCACGCCCTTCGTCGGCTCGTCGAACATGTACACCGAAGCGTCCGTCGGCAGCCACTTGCCTACAGCCACCTTCTGCTGGTTGCCGCCGCTCAGGTGCTTCACCGGCCGCTCCGGCTGCGGCGGCTTCACCCCGAGCTGGCCGATCAGCCGCTCGGCGTGGCCGCGCTCCTCGCGCCGGCGGATGAATCCGCCCGCGCTCAGGCTCCGGAGAATCGGCAGCGACAAGTTGCGCTGGACCGATTCCTCCACAAGCACGCCCTGCTTGCGCCGCTCCTCCGGCACAAGCACCACGCCTGCGCGGACGGCATCCTCCGGCTCATGGAGCCGAAGCCGTTTGCCGCGCAGGGAGACGTCGCCGCCGTCGGCGCGGTCGGCTCCGAAGAGCAGCCGGCTCAGCTCGGTTTTGCCGGCGCCGACCAGACCCACGATGCCGAGGATTTCGCCCTCGCGGAGCGTGAAATCGACCCCGCGCACCTTCGTTCCGCGGCGCAGCCCCCGGACCTCCAGCACCGTCCCGCCCAGGTCCGCCGGCAGCTTGGGAAACTCCTCGGCGAACGTCTTGCCGAGCATCGTTTCAATGATTTCGCCGTGGCTGGTGCCCTGGGCGTCCTTCGTCAGCACGCGGCTTCCGTCCCGCATGACCGTGATCCGGTCGCACAGCCGGGTCACTTCCGCAAGCCGGTGCGAAATAAATACACAGCCGACGCCGTTAGCCTTCAGCCGTTCCATAATCGCAAATAGCTGCTCCGATTCTTCCAGGCTGAGGGGAGCCGTCGGCTCGTCGAAAATGACGCACTTCGCCGCATGAGCCACCGCCCGTGCGATGAGCACGAGCTGCTTCTGCGCGATGGTCAGCTGCGACGCCTTCAGCTTCACCGGGATGTCCGAACCCATCGAGGCGAGGATTCTCGCCGCTTCCCGGTTCAGGGTGCCCCAGCGGAGCCAGGCGCTCCCGTGCGCGACGCTGTCCAGCAGCACGTTCTCCGCCACCGTAAGCTCCGGGACGAGCGCGGTGTCGACTTCCTGGTACACGCAGAAGATCCCCTGGCGCATCGCGTCCTTGGGCGACGAAATCGGCACGGGCTTCCCGTCGATTTCGATCGTTCCCCCGTCGGCCGTATACGCGCCGGACAAGATCTTCATGAGCGTGCTTTTTCCCGCCCCGTTGGCCCCCAGCAGACCGTGAATTTCGCCGCCTTTTACTTCAAAATCCACTTCCGACAACGCTTTTACGCCCGGAAATGTTTTCGTTATGCCGTTCATCCGCAGCACGGATAGTGAAGTCGTCGTCATGATGAACCGTACTCCTCCCCGAACTTTCAAAATCCCATCGTCAACAACCCGATGGGATTTCGCGTATTTTTCTTATTTGCCTGACTGTTTCTCGGCTTCCTTAAGCCAGTCGGTATATCCTTGCTGGCTGTTGCCCCAACCTTGCACATACTGGCTGAGTTCCGCCGTCGTTACTTTCTTGTCTTTCGGCAGCTGGTCACGGGAGACGAATACCGGCTCCAGGACGACTTTCTCCGGAGTCTGATCCCCGTGAAGCTTCTGATACAGGTAGCGGACCTGAATGCGTCCGATATCTTTCGGATCGACAGCGGCCGAAGCTACCCAGGAGCTGTTCGCATCCTGAATGAGCTGAAGATCCTCGTCGCTCATGTCGATGCCGTATACTTTAATTTCCGTGCGGCCCGCCTGCTGAATGGCGCGCGTTGCGCCTTTGGCGAACTCGTCCCAAGCCGCCCACACGGCCGTAATATCGCCTTTGTTCGGATACTTTTTCAAGATCGCTTCCATTTGCGCCTGCGTATCCAAAGCCGGGTTCTGCGCGTTGCCGAACGTCGAGACCTCTTTAATGTCTTTGTTCTTATCCATAAAAGCTTTGTAGGCAATCTGGCGGCTCTCCATCGGAGGGAAGCCCGCTACCCATACTTTGACAATGTTGCCTTTGCCGCCGGCGTCTTTACCGAGCTGCTCCAGTGTCAGTTCGGCCAGCTTCTGGTCGTTCTGCTCCAGTGCCACGATGCCGGGTCCTTTGACGTTGGAATCGAAAGCCACGATCGGAATTTTCTTCTCCACGGCTTTATTGATTCCGTTCTGAAGGGCATCCGGTGTTCCGTGATCGAGCAGAATACCATCGAATTTCTGATTGACGGCCGCATCGAGGTTGGAGGCCATCTTCGTCAGATCGCCGTCCGCAGGAATCACCGTTACCGTACCGCCAAGCTTGGTAACCTGCTCCTTCACGCCTTCTACGTATTGAGCCGAGAACGTTCCGAGATTCTGACGCATAATCAGCGCGACTTTCTTGCCCGCCAGGGCATTTGCTTTATCTCCGCCAGCCGGCGTGGCGCCAGGTGTCTGCGCAGCCGATCCCGTAGTTGTCTCCGTGTTTGCTTTGCCGCATGCCGCCACCAGACCGACGATGAGAATCATCATAGTGAAAACATGGACAACTTTGCGTATCCCTTTCATAGTTCCATCTCCCCCGTTGTTCATTTTCTGTGTAAAAGATTCTGTTTAATCCAAGTATTCCAGTTGGATTAAGGCATATCATACTGTACGTCCTTCTTTTCGTCAACGAAAATTTTAGGCGCACTTGCGCAGGTTCCGAGGCGTCCTTTTTGCGCGCAAACTAAAAAAGCTCTCAGCCCGGATAACATTCCGGACTAAGAGCCTGGCTTATTTACGGCCGAAATCGGCCTTGATTTCGCCCCACTTTTTAGTATCCCATTTGACGATTTTATTGGTGTATGTGTTGGTGCGTATCCACTCAAGCGCACGGTCTACCAAGGTCCATATTTCTTTGGTCGAAGCGTCCCTGACCAGATTGGAAGCGACCTCTTTTTTGCGGAGCCAGCTGAGAGCCGTCATCGAATCCGTATAAATGGTCTTGCTGCTTCCCTGCTTCTGCAGATAGGCCAGAGCATGAACGATGGCGAGAAACTCCCCCATATTGTTCGTCCCTTTGGAAATCGGTCCCCTGTAGAAAATCACTTCGCCCGTCTTCGTATCCACGCCTTTGTATTCCACGATTCCGGGATTGCCGGAACAGCCCACATCGACGGAAATGCTGTCGTAATCCACCTCCGGAGGCGCCTCGGATTTCCCTGAAGCCCCCGCTCCCGCGGACTTTTTCTTCGCTCCGAAATCGAGCGACTTCTGCCAGCCGCGTTCGAAAGCGGACCGCGCCTCGGCTTCCGTAGGATACGACTTGTATTTGGCCTGCGGGAACGCATCGGTCTGCTCCTTGCACTGGGCCCAAGTCGAATAAATTCCCGGGGTTCTGCCCACCCATACCACATAAAACTTTTTCTCGGCCATACTTCCCTTCCTTTCCATGCAAAGGGGTCGTTCCGGACAACGTGCGTATCTGTCCGATCCCCGGCCTATAGTTTATCACAAAATGACAGAGCTCCGCCCGTTCATAAAGCCTCCTTGCCGCTCTTCGTAAAGACCCTCTTTTCTTTTCCTTTTTTGACGCTTTCGACTTTTTCTACCTATTTATACACCTCTATCCAGACTCTTTTCGACAAGTTAAAATATTTTTTTCAAGCATGAGTATTTTTAACAAAACGGTTCATACTACCCATTACCGAAGGAGGTGATATCAATGGGTGCAGGGCAATCCCGCAGCAGCAACACACTGGTTGTTCCACAAGCTAACCAAGCTTTGGACCAGCTGAAATACGAAGTCGCTCAAGAGCTTGGTATTCAAATCCCTCAAGACGGCTACTACGGTTACATGGCTACTCGCGACACAGGCGCGATCGGTGGACACATCACTCGCAGACTGGTTCAAATCGCCGAGCAACAGCTGGCAGGCAAATTGGGACGTTAATCGTCTGATTCAAACATACTTAAGCACGACCAAAAAAGGTGGCCGAAACAGCCACCTTTTTGCTTGTTTTAAACGTCTTTATCCGCGGATGAGGCTGGACATGTTATAGTTCGATTCAAACATGACGCTGGCATACAGCGTTTCTTTCTTTACCGTGAAATCAAACGTAATTTCCCCGTGCGTCCAATTCACTTTGTACTTCAGGGAATCCAGCGCAAGCTTCCGGAAAGCCTGCCACTGGGATTCCGTCAGACCCGTCCCGCTCTTCTGCACAACCCCGTCCCTTCCTTCGAGAGGATTATGCCGGACACCGAACTTTCCGACCGCATTGTTGCGGATCTGCAAAAAGACCGTTCCCGAGTTTAACTCGCTCAATTCCTGCCGAAGCTCGGTAAATACAATTTCAACCTGACGCACCAATGAAATCGGTTCAATAATCATCATTTTCCCCCTAATGTCCCTCTTAAAATGGTATGGATTTGTATGTTCTAGGTATGTAGCCACAGTATAATGTGTCTTTAGATCTAATACAACAAAATTTTACATTACTTTTATTTTTTTCAACCTTTTTCCCGCCAAAATCCGCCTAATAGTCACATTTCCTATGTTTTTTCCTGCAAAAATTGAGGAAATTTTTATGTTGGGGCCTATATTTCCAATCCTTTTTTGGGTCTTTTCACTCACCTTTTTTACACGAAATAAAACTATAGACCCTTATAAAACACGGTGATATAATGGCGGCAGGAAATATGTTACATTTTGAATTTATTCTGTCTATAGGAGCGTTAAGTATGAAGAACTGGTCGTCTCTCTCCTTCAAAAGCAAGCTGCTGGCCGGCTGTTACGGCTTGATCGCCGTTTATTCCGCGGCGCTGCTTCTCCTTCTCCTGCTTCCGGGTTCCAACCGCTTGCTCGGCTTTATTTTTCTCGCGGTTATGCTGGCTGCAAGTTTCCCTTTCGTCCGCTGGTTCGAGAGAGCGCTTACAGAACCTGTCGAAGACCTTACCCGCGCGGCTCTTAACATCTCCAAAGGCGATTTCTCCCGCAAGGTGGATGCGGCAACGGACGATGCCCTGGGCGATCTCGGACGTTCCTTCAACAGCATGATCGACAAGCTGCGCGGCATTTTGGGCGAAACCGGAGCCAGCACGAGACAAGTCGCCGATACGAGCCAAAGCATCTATTCCCAGAACTTGCAGCTCAAGGACGTTCTTCAGCAGGTGACGGTTTCCGCCCAGGAGCTCGCCTCGGGAGCCGGACAGATTTCGGAAGAAGTCTCCACCATCTCCGTCTCTACGAAAGATATCGAGCAGAAGGTTTCGAACTTTGCGGGGTCGACCAAAACGATGAATGCCCGTTCGGAGCAAATGCTGTCGCTCGTCGACAAAGGCCGTGAGGCTGTCGAAATACAGGGGCAGGGCATGAAAAGAAATGTCGAAGCCACCGCGCGCGTTTCCGACACGATTCGCACGCTTGCGGAACAAACCGCAGGAATCTCCAAAATCACCAAGGCGATCTCGGAAATTGCCGAACAAACCAACCTATTGTCGCTGAACGCGTCAATAGAAGCGGCAAGAGCGGGGGAACAGGGGCGGGGATTTGCCGTAGTTGCGCAGGAGGTGAGGAAGCTGGCCGAAGAAGCGACGACCCAGACGCGGGAAGTGTTCGGGCTGGTCACAGCCATTGAATCCGGCATTCGTCAGGCGCTGTCTCATATCGAAGTCAATGAGGAAGCAGTCGGCAGACAGACGGAGCTGATCCGGGATACCGAAGCCGTGTTCTCCGATATTTTTAACGCCGTCCGTTTTATATCCGACCGGATCGGAGAATTTGCCGGAGAGAGCGACCATATGCTGGCAGGCGCACGTCAAATTTCCGCAACGATGGAGAACATCTCCGCCATTACCGAGCAGTCCGCTGCGGGAACGGAGGAAGTGTCCGCTTCGATGAACGAGCAGATCAGCGGCGTTCTCGAAATAGTGAGCCGGTGCGAACAAATGACACGTTCCGTCAAACAGCTGGAGCAGACGATACAAATTTTTAAATTTTGAGTTAAAATAGAGGCTTGGCCGAGCACAAAACCGGGCCTGGGATACAGCGGCCGTGTAAGGACAGCAGCAAAAATCATCGTGAGAAAGTTTAATTCCGGTCCGCCGGCGTGTTCATGTAAAAAGAACCTTTAAATCCACAATTGTGGATTTAAAGGTTCTTTGGGCTGCAAGGAACGGTTTTACTTCACTTTGCCTTCCGTCAGGCGCATGAATTCGTTCACGTCCTCGATAACGGTATCGACCGCGCTCTGCCAGAAATTCGGCTGGGTCAGATCGACGCCGAGATGCTTATGAGCCAGCTCTTCGACCGTCATGCTGCCCGTATCCCGGAGAAGCGCCGCGTATTTGTCCTCGAACGCGGTCCCTTCTTCGAGCGCACGCGCATAAATGCCCGCGCTGAACAGGAAACCGAACGTATACGGGAAGTTGTAGAACGGCACATCCGTCGCGTAGAAGTGCAGTTTCGCCGCCCAGAAATGAGGGTGATAAGCGCTGAGCGAATCGTTGAACGCTTCTTTCTGCGCCTGGACCATCAGCTCGCTGAGGCGGTCTGCGCTTACGAGACCTTTGCGGCGCTCGTCGTAGAAGTTGGTCTCGAAAATAAACCGGGCGTGAATGTTCATGAAGAACGCGACCGCGCGCTGAATTTTGTCTTCCAGCAGGACGATGCGCTCGTCGTCGCTGACAGCCGCTTTTACAGCCGCGTCGGATACGATCAGCTCCGCGAAGGTGGAAGCCGTCTCCGCCACGTTCATGGCGTATTCCTGGGCCAGCGCCGGCATATCATCCATCAGATACTGATGGAAGCCGTGGCCGAGCTCGTGAGCGAGCGTGGACAGGTTGTTCAGCGTTCCGCTGTAGGTCATGAAAATGCGCGTCTGCTTCGCCAGCGGGAACGACGTACAAAAGCCGCCCGGACGCTTGCCTGCGCGGTCTTCCGCTTCGATCCAGCGGTTCTCGAACGCTTCCGCGGCATAATCCGCCAGACGCGGGCTGAAGTCGCGGAACTGGTCGACGATCAGCTTGGCGCCTTCGTCGTAGCCGACGGTCTTCGTTCCGCCTTCCAGAGGGGCGTCCACATCCGCCCACGCCAGCTTTTCAAGGCCCAGCAGTTGTGCTTTGCGGTTCAGATAATCGACGAGCACGCCCTTATTGCGGGTAATGACGTCCCACATCACATCGAGCGTCTGCTTGCTCATGCGGTTGATTTCAAGCGGTTCTTTATGTACGGAATCCCAGCCGCGCTGTTTGTAAACCTGCAGCCTGAAACCGGCGATATGGTTAAGAGCCTCCGCCGCAAAGTCGGCTTTCTCGGCCCATGCCTCTTCCCACTGGTTGAAAAGCTCGGTGCGTTTCGCAAGCTCAGGCGTATGCAGGCGGTTAAAGGCCTGGCCCGCCGACAGCTCCTGGCGCTCGCCGTTTTCTTCCACCACCATGCGGAACTGGCTCACCGTCGTGTTGTAAAGGTCGTTCCAGCCGTGATAGCCGTCAACGGCCAAGTCGCTGATCAGCGCTTCCTGCTCCGGCGGAAGCTTCTCTTTCGCCTGCGCTCTGCGCTCGTTCAGGGAAAACGCGATCTCGCGGAGACCTTCCTGCTCAAGCAGAGTGCTCCAGACGTCATCCGGCGTTCCCGTGATCACAGGGTCCAGACGGGTCAGAGATGCCAGGAAATCGGCATAGAGCGTTTTCACTTTACCGCCGAGCTGGACGGCTTTCTTATCCTTCTGATTATCGGCCGCGAGGCAGCCTACGAATGAATCCGCTTCACGAATCCGTTTTAAGATGCCCTGATACTGATCTATTAGCGCCTTAAAGTCAGCCGAATCGCCGGCGGTTTGAGGGGACGACGCTTTCTCGAGACTTGCGCGGAATGCGGCGATATCGCCATCCAGGTCGTTCAGAAACGAGGCAAACTGGGGAGATTCGCTGCCGCCCGGGAAAAATACGTCCAGATCCCAGGTCTGATTCAACGGTGTATGCATGTGTAATCCACCTTTCCGATTAGAGGGTAAAGAGCAAATTGACCTACGGTAACATTAAACCATAAACCTCCTTCAAACAAAAGAAGGGTCTTCCGCCTTGTTGTGAGAGGACCCCTGATAGGATACAGTATGGAAGAGGGACCGTTTATTCACCCAATTGCTTCTTCCTAAGAAATATGCTATCAATAGATAAAAAGAACCATTTTTCCCGAAGAAAGGATAGGTCTAATGAAACCCTTGAACATTTCTCCGGACACGGCGGTGAAGCTTGCCAAGCACCTGGGCGTACCGCTCGAGCACTTGATGCACATGCCCCAGCATATTCTGCTGCAAAAGCTGGCCGAGCTCGCTTCGTCCAAGCCCGATGAGGATCCGGCACCGGATTCCGAAAGTGAAACGAAGTAAAATGATGCTTCCTTTTAGTCATACATGGCCTTATGAAACCGTTTTGAAAGATATTTATGTAGCCGAATGCCCGTTCTGCAGCCAATCTAACGTTCTCCTGCCTTTAAGGACTAAAGACTTACTTCCGATCCATGAAGGCAAGAAAAGACTTCTTGTGTTTCCCTGCTGCCGTGAGAAAGTGACGCTGGTGGACACGGACACGGATTATTTGCTTGCGGACCGGCCTTTCAGAAAACGGTAAGACGAGCCATCCATTGCAATAACGAGGAGTGGTTCCGCTTGAGTGAATATCTGGTTGCCCTCACCATTGCTTGTACCCTGGTCACCCTCAGCTATCTGGCGCTGAAAATACAGCGCATGCATTTTTTTGAAAATTATGAAAAAATAGCTTCACCCGTACTGACCGGCCTGGCCTGCATTTTGCTGATGCAGCAGCCGCTCTCGCTGGATACGGGCGCCGTAGACCTGCGCTATCTTCCCGTCGTCATGGCGGGGCTCCGCTACGGGCTCGGCAACGCCCTGTTCTCCACCCTGCTCCCCACGCTCTACTGTTTCTTGACGGCGGAAGACTCCATGTGGGTTATGCAAACGCTGCAGAGCCTGATTATCCCGGCTGTTCTCAGTTCGGGCTTTCATCGTTCGGAATTCAGGACCGGCAGCAAACCGATTCCGATCCGGGCCGGTTTGAAAATCAGCGTGCTCCTGTTCCTGACCCAAGTCGTCATTTACGCCGCCGTGCATACGGGAAGGCACGCGCTGAGCGAATCGTACCCGCTGCTGTTTATGTCCGTCGTGTCGGCTGTCTCCGTCTGCCTCCTGATCGGGATGAGCAACGACGAAAACGCCAAGTGGCTGACCCAGCGCAAGCTCGAGATGAAAGCAAGCCAGGATCTGCTTACGGGGCTCCCGAATCTGAGGAGCTTTTTTGAAATAGCGGGACGTACGCTCGGGTTCCGTACGGTTTCCATTTTTATGATCGACATCGACAATTTCAAGCAATATAACGACTGCTGGGGCCACCTTCACGGGGATCAGCTTCTGCGGGAAGCGGGACGCCTGCTTAAGAATGCGGTCGCGGAGCACGATTACATCGCCCGTTACGGGGGCGAGGAATTCATCCTTATGAGCACGGAGACAGATCCCGTCAAGCTGCGGCAGTATGCCGAGAAAATCCGGCTTGCCGTGGCGGCTTATCCGTTCGAGCATGCGGAAACGACACCCGTCACCGTTTCGATCGGCATCTCTTCCGCCGCGGATGCCGCCACGGATCTGCAGCTGCTGATCGATGAAGCGGACCGTGCCCTGTATATTTCCAAAAATACGGGTAAAAACAGGATTACCCTGTGCAGCGAATCTCCGGAGCCTGCGCTCCTGGAACAACAAAACGCTTATTGAAGTACCATGCGAAAGAGAGCATGCGTGTTTCAATAAGCGTTTTGAAATTTTAGGGGGCTGGAGGAGCATTCCTGCCCGACATGTCCTTCCCCTTATTCCTGATTCACGAAATGATAGGCCGGCGCCTGCAATCTCGCAAGCAGAATCCCCGCCAAGTCATCGGGAAGACCGATTTCCCGGGCAGCCTCGCGCATGCAGGACAGCCAGGCATCCGCCCTGTCTCTCGTAACGGGAAAAGGCATATGGCGCGCCCGCATCATCGGATGTCCGTGCTCCATCGTATATAGCATGGGCCCTCCGAAAAATTGGGTGAGAAACTGAATTTGTTTCTCCATCACCGGACGGATATCCTCCGGAAATAGAGGACCGAGCAGCGGATTCTCCTGCACCTTCGGATAGAAGGCTTCCACCAGCCTGCGAAGGACAGGCTCCCCGCCCATGCGCTCGTACAGCGTTGTCGTTGAATCATCGATATTCATGCTGAGGTCATCCTTTGGCAACTAAAATCGTCGGCGCAGAACAACCTGAGGACATCGGCGCTAAACAGACCTGACTGCTCGGCTCAATATCCTTCCAGATCGTCTTCCGCCGCATTTATAAGGGCTTCCCTTATCACGTAAACAAAAAAGCATACCAGCAGTCCAGAAATTACTCCAGCCATAAGTTTCACTCCCACGGTTACAGGATGAAAAACCAGGTTTAGTACCATTGTACCATACTTAAGTTCAACTTCCAGTGTTTTCGAAAAACTAAGTATACGCTTACAAAAAACATGTTTTTCTCCCTGCGCACATATACGTTAGGGAGGAGGTGTACAAACCCCATGTCGAGGCGTTCCGTCTTTACCCTTATTCCTTTGTGTGTCCTGATCATCGGCATCGCTGCGCTTATGGTTGCCTATCCCCGCGAAAGTCTCGCGGCTGCGGTTCACGGCGTCGCCATCTGGTGGGGTGTGCTCTTTCCGGCCTTATTCCCTTTCTTCGTTATTTCCGAGGTGCTTCTCGGATTCGGAATCGTCCATTTCTTCGGAATGATCTTCGATCCCATGATGCGTCCCGTTTTTCGCATACCCGGAATCGGCGGATTCGTGGTGGCCATGGGCTTTGCCTCCGGCTATCCGGTCGGAGCGAAGCTGACTTCGCAGCTCTGGAAGGACAGGCTCGTCAACCGGGAGGAGGGCGAGCGCCTTGTCGCCTTCACGACGAGCTCCGATCCCATCTTCCTCATCGGAGCCGTCTGCGTCGGCTTCTTCCATGACGCTTCCCTCGCCGCCGTGCTCGCGGCCGCCCATTACGGGGGCGCCCTGCTTGTCGGCTTTCTGATGCGGTTCCATGGAAGAGGGGCTCCTTCAACGCCCGCTCCGCGTGCTGCCGCAGGCAATCGTTCGTCCGTCTGGGCCCGCGCCTTCAAAGCGATGCACAAGGCACGTCTGGAAGACGGACGGCCTTTCGGAACATTGCTGGCCCAAGGGGTTCGGAATTCGCTGAACCTGATTTTTCTTCTGGGCAGCCTCGTCGTTTTTTTCTCCGTCGTACTTGAAATGCTAACCCTGAGCGGTGTCATTCACATGCTCTCCGGGCTGCTGCGCATGTTCCTGAGCGTGCTTCAACTCCCCCCGACCCTCTCTGATGCGCTGATCGGAGGCACGTTCGAAGTTACTCTCGGCGCCAAAGCGGCAGGCGGCATGGGTGATTCGACCCTGCTCGTATTCAAGACAGCCGCGGCCGCCTTCATTCTTTCCTGGGGAGGGCTATCCGTTCATGCCCAGATCGTGAGCGTCCTGAGCCAGACGAACATGCGTTACGCGCCATTTTTGACGGCCCGCATTCTGCATAGTTTACTCGCTTCGCTGCTCGTGTTTGTGCTGTGGAAACCGATGCGGCCCATCGGGGTTCTTCTGGAGAACACCCTGCCTGCCGGAAAATTCGGAACGGACGGCGGTACCGGATGGCTGACGCTTTTTCCGCTCGCTTTCGTTGTCTTCACCGGCTCCCTGTTCATTTTATTCTCGCTTTATCTTCTCCACTCCTTCCTGAAACGAACGGTTTGAAAGAATATTCTGTCAATTCATCTTATGAATCGGCCTTGCAAAAAGTGAACAGTCAGCCGACGCCTCGGCAGCCTCGCCGCATCGTATGAAACCTCAGCCTTCGGCGCGAAAACGGCGAATTATGGGCGTCCGGGCAAATAAGCACTCCCGCCGCTGCTCTTTCCAGTAAAGCTTTACAGGGTCTAAGCATTGTGTTATCGGCCGTAATTGATTATTATGAGAAAAGAAGGTTCGTTATGAATGAGTGTACCTAATCTGGATGCCGCCGCACGGAACCATGGTGATAATGATGAATTGGACGTATGCGCTGACCCAACATATTCTCGTACCGAAAACGGAATGCAAGCTGATCATTGTCGGAGAAACCGCCGATGGTCAGCCCTTTTGCTTGGAAACCCGCGTGTTTTTGCGCGAAGCCGGCTTGGACTTTTTTTCGGTGCATGTATATTTTGATCTCGCCAATCCGCTTGATAAGCTGGAGCAGATTTCTTTTATCGAATTCTCCTTCCAGGATCAGGGGATCAATTACTATTCTTTTGTCGATCTTGTACAGCTTGACCCGGGAGTCTCCTCTTGCGTGCTGAAGCTCGTCTCTCCGCAGGAGCTGTACTCCTATCAGAACCGCAGGCACTGCAGGAAGCCTCTTCCTCCGCACACGAACGCCACATGCCGTGTGATCGGAGCCCGGCAGCGTTCCGCCGAGGAAGCGCCCGCCTTTGTAGGGCAGCTTCTGGAAATCAGCCGAAGCGGCACTTCTATGATCACTCCGCACAGGATGATCGAATCCCTAATGTTGGAATTATCCTTCCATTTGCCTGAAGTTGAAGCTCCGCTTCTCCTGACAGGCGAAGTTCGGAGCAGCACGCCCTTCAGCAGCGATTCTTATCGCGTCGGCATTGAATTTCATGACGTTCCGCTTTCGTCATTGAATCTCATTGATACCTATTGCGAACAAACATCTTCTTAGGAGGAACCGTGTTGAAATATTTCTTAGTGCAGCGTCAGGATGATGTATCCGCCGGTCTGGCCCGCCGTTTCCACGAATTGGCCGGACAATACGGCATGGAGCTCGACGAACAGGAACCCGAGGTTGTTGTATCCATAGGCGGGGACGGCACCATGCTGATCGCCTTCCACCAATTTGCGGATAAGTTGGACCGTATTTCTTTTGTGGGCATTCATACCGGGCATCTCGGTTTTTTTGCCGACTGGAAACCCGACCAGCTCGATTACCTGGTAGAGCTTATGCATAACGGAGAAATCAATCAGGACATGCGCATTGTTCAATACCCTATTCTGGAAATTGAAATTCATTCTTCCCAAGGTGTAGAGCAGCGTCTGGCTTTAAATGAATTCACGTTAAAAGGAATCGAAAACACGCTTGTCGCCCAAGTCGACATCAACGATGAAATGTTCGAGATGTTCCGCGGAGACGGCATTTGCGTGTCCACTCCATCGGGCAGCACCGCTTACAACAAAAGTCTGGGCGGCGCCATCGTGCATCCGTCTCTGGCCGCTATCCAGATTGCCGAGATTGCGTCCATCAACAACCGCGTCTACCGGACGCTCGGCTCGCCGATGCTGCTTCCGATGCATCACCACTGCGACATTTATCCCAAATCGAAGCACCCGGTTTACCTGGCGTTCGATTATCAATATGTGCAGCGCAGCGATGTGGAGTCGATCCGGTGCCGGGTGAGCCCGAATCTGAAGGTGAAATTCGCCCGCTACCGCCCGTTCCCGTTCTGGAACCGGGTCCGCGAAGCGTTCATCGGCCACGAATTTCAATAGTGTGTTTCACGGGTGCCCCAGACAGCTCCCGCAAATAGCGAACGGGACGTTCCCGGCAAGCTTACGCTGCCGGAACGTCCCGTTTTTTTGTGATGGGTTTCGGTTTATGGTTTACGGTTTACGGTTTACGGTTTATGGTTTACGGTTTCGTACTCCCCTCATTCAGTTTTCCCATGATCCGCAAGCCTGCCGGGTCCCTCCGACGCGATTTCACGCGACCGTTCTATAATCCTCGCCGGCATTCCCAGCTTCTGCGCGATCAGAAACGCATAGCTCCGGCCGGCCTCCCCTATACGCAGCCGGTAGAGGGGCTGAAGCGTTGCCGGGTCAAACTCCATCCGGGCATTCTCAAAGCCGTCCGCCGCTTCCGCGAAATTTTTGATTTCGTTAAAATGGGTCGTAACCGTCACCGTCGCTCCCCTTCTCTGAAGCTCCTCCAGTATAGCTACCGACAGAGCGACTCCTTCGCCCGGGTCGGTTCCCGTTGCCATTTCATCGATGAGGACCAGCGTCGACCGGTCTGCCCTCTCTAAGATCTCCATCATGTTGCGGATATGAGCCGAAAACGTACTGAGGTTATTTTCAAGACTTTGACCGTCTCCGATGTCCACGGCTATTTGCGTGAATACCGCCAAGGTACTTCCTTCCGCAGCCGGCACGAGCAGACCGGATTGGGCCATCAGCGTCAGAAGCCCGACGGTTTTGAGCGTGAGCGTTTTCCCGCCCGTATTGGGGCCGGTTATGATCAGGGAATTGTAGGCTTCTCCGATGGCAAAATGCAGAGGCACCATCCGGTTTCCAAGCAGTGGATGCCGTGCATCGCGGAGGTCGATTTTACCCTCCCCGCTTAATTTCACGTTCGTCCCCCCGATTTCCAGACCGTACTTCGCCTTTGCAAACAGAAAATCATAAATACCGACCTGCTCGACGTTTTTGCGAAAAGCATCCCTGTTCTCTTCCATCATGGCCGTCAGCCCGCTCAAAATTTTCATTTCTTCGTCGGCTTCCTCCCTTCGTAGAGAAGAAAGCTGGCTTTGAAGCTCCACGATCTCGTGAGGCTCCATATACACGGTTTGGCCGCTTGCCGACTCATCCAGTACCGATCCTTTTACGTGCTTCCGGTGTTCCTTCTTGATGGGCAACACATAGTGCCCTCCCCGCATACTGATCAGGTTTTCCTGCATAACCGACCGGTATCTGTTAGCCAGAGAAGCCAGCTTACTTTTAAGCCGTTCTTCGGCGGCTGCCTTCTTTTTGCGGATTTTCAACAGCTCCTTGCTTGCCGTATCCAGGATCGCTCCGCTGCGGATACATCGTTCGATCTCTGCCTGCAGCGCGGGGAGGTCGTTCATTTCGGCTGTGTGCATGTTTACGAGCGGAGCCGCTTGAGCATGAGACCTCATGTAGCGGATAAGCTGGGTACAGCTGTAGAGAAACTGCGCGATATCGGAAAAATTCCGCTCGCTGAACACATAGCCCGACCCGAGCAGATCCAGAATGTCCCGTATGCCTTCTAGGGAGGGGATGGGAGCTCCGCGGCCTCGCTCCAGCAGCTTCTTGGCTTGCTCCGTCTCGTCGAGACGGCTTCGGATTTCCTCTATACCGGTCATGGGCATCATACTCTCGACCCGCTCTTTTCCCAGATAAGAAATAGCATGTTCCAGCAGGTGTTGTTTGATGAACTCGTAATTCAGACGTTTTAACGTGTTTGGATTCATGGGTAGTCTTTCTCTCCTTTTAATGGGTAATAAAAAAAGACGAAGAATGAGCATGCTCATTCTCCGCCTCTTCAGAAACCGGCTTTTACGAGAGCTAACTAAAAAAACCGTGCTTTTAAGAAAGCACGGAATAAGCTCAAAGCCGGGTATGCACCTGGGGCGATGATTGATTTCCGCTGTTCTTAACTAATCCACTGGAATCCGGTACGCACAACAAAATAAACATCGCCTTGAGCGACATTTAGCCTGTACGGTACATGGTCGAACTCCGGTTATGGAATTGTTTAGTTAAGAACGGACACCGACATCAAAATTTCCCCTTTTGTAAGAAGTTACCTCTTCATTATAACCAGCGCTCCGATGGCAAGTCAATACGATATCCGCCCCCCGAAAAAAAGCCCGCACCGATTCAACCTAAAATCCTGAGGGTAAGGATGTCTTGTAACATTATACTAACCTTATACAAGGAGGCGTTAACGATGACAGAACAAAATCATATGGTCGACAAAAACGGAACTTTGGATACAGGTAAAGTGAATGATGTCATGAATCGCATGGACCCGGGCGAGAAAGATCAGATTCTGAAAAACTTCGAGGAGTTCAAATCTTACCTCGGAAGCCGCGTCCACCTGGGTGAAAGCCTCGGTCTGGGTGAAGAGCAGCTCGCCAAAACGGCCGAGAAAGTAGCAGGCTACCTAGCTGCTCACGAGGAACCCCGCAATGCGGAGGAAAATCTGCTCAGAGAGCTCTGGAATGTAGGCCGCGACGAGGAGCGTCATATGCTCGCTCACATGCTGGTCCGCCTGGCTCAAAAAGCGAACAAAGCAAACTGATTGTTGCCGGACATGCCCTTTGCCGGAAGGGCACACATATAAAAACCCTCTGTCTGTCCTTATGCATAAATAAGGAGGAACAGAGGGTTTTGCTTTTGCTTGGTAATCTGAATTATTCGGAAGATTCCGGACCGGTTGGCGGAGCCGGAGTTTCGGCCGCTTGGGAAGGCTTAGGACGGTTGTTGTTCTGGTTGTTGTTCTGGTTGTTGTTCTGGTTGTTGTTCTGGTTGTTGTTCTGGTTGTTGTTCTGGTTGTTGTTCTGGTTGTTGTTCTGGCCCTGGCCGCCGCCCTGACGCTGATTGTGCGGCTTGCCGTCGGTCGAACGCTCACCCCGCTGCTGATCCCCGCGGGGCTGCCTCGGCGGACGCGGTTTGCCCTGTTTCTGGGAAACCTGGGCATCCGCACGGCCGCCTTCCTGCTGGCGCTGGGAGCGGTTCGAAGAACCTCTCTGCTCCTGCCGGGATTCCCTAGCCTCCTGCTTATGGTCGCCACGCGGCTCCCGGGTATCGCTTTTGCCTTCACGGGACTCCTGCTTGGCCTCCGCTCTGGAAGCACCCTGTCCCTGGCCCTGATGTCTGGAAGGCTTGGGAGTTCCCTCCGCCGCAGCTTCTTCCTCCGTCTGTTCAGGCGGGGTATGCTTGCCCGGAAGCTTTTCAAGAATAAAATAAGCGCATCCGAAGTTGCAGTATTCGTTCAAATAATCCTGAAGATAGACAATCGAAGATTCCTTGCCCGCTTTGCTGTGATTCTCACGGAAAAATCCTCTGAGGCGCAGCTGATTATAGCCCCAGTCACCCACTATATAATCGTAACGTTCGAGCACTTCGCTGTAACGGTCCCGGAAAACTTCCTGATTCCAACCGTTCCGGTGTTCGGTGACCAGCTCGTACGCTCTGCCTCCGATATGAATCATGTCCCAATTCCTCCCCTGTATCCCGGCGTCGGTTACGGAGCGGACGTCTGTGAGGCCGATCGAACCTGCTCATGTGCATGGTACGAGCTGCGGACGAGCGGGCCGGATTCCACATGCTTGAATCCGCGCTTCATTCCTTCTTCCTTCAACAGAGCGAACTGCTCCGGCGTATAATATTTTTCTACGGCCAAATGTTTTCTGGTCGGCTGCAAGTATTGTCCGATCGTCATAATGTCGCAGTCGTGACGGCGCAAATCGTCCATGGTCCGCAGGATTTCATCCCACTCCTCGCCCACCCCGATCATGATGCTGGACTTCGTCGGAATGTCCGGGTTCATCTTCTTCGCCCGCGCCAGCAGCTCAAGGGAGCGGCTGTATTTGGCTTTGGCCCGGACGTGATCAGACATGCGCTCAACGGTTTCGATGTTGTGGTTCAGAATGTCGGGTTTCGCGTCCATCACGATCTGCAAGGAAGCTTCATCGCCCATAAAATCGGGAATCAGCACTTCCACGCTGCAGAACGGCACTTTACTCCGCACGGCACGGATCGTCTCGGCGAAAATCGTCGCACCGCCGTCTTTCAGATCATCGCGCGCAACGGACGTTACGACGCAGTGTTTGAGCCCCATCTGAGCGGCGGCGTCGGCTACGCGTTCCGGCTCTTGAAGATCGAGCTCGGTCGGCAGGCCGGTTTTAACGGCGCAAAAACGGCAGGCGCGGGTACAAATGTCCCCGAGGATCATGAAAGTGGCCGTACGGTTCGCCCAGCATTCGTGAATGTTGGGGCATTTCGCTTCTTCACATACCGTGTGAAGCGTTTTGGAACGCATCATGTTTTTCAAATCTTTAAAGTTATCGTCGGTGTTCAGTTTTATTTTCAGCCATTCCGGCTTACGCTGTAACGGTTTAGTTGCCATTGCTTGCTCCACCTTTTGTTCGCAAGGGTTGTAAGGCCTTGCGTTTTTTCTTGTAACGTTCCCGATCCGAATACTCGCCAATTCATTCAAGGCAAGAAACCTGACGGAAGCCGGGCTTTTTTTATTATAGCACGAATGTACAAACAATCCACGCCGCTTTTCTTCACTTCCGGCCGGGCATTTAATTGGGCCTCTGCGGGATAAATCCACCAAGCCTGTACATCCTAATGTCATCAGCACCAAGAAGAGGTGATTGCATGAAAGGAATACTGCCGTCCAAAAGGCTGCTTGCGGGCTTATTAACGGCGTGCCTCGCGGCAGGCCCCCTCACGGCGACGGCAGCCGAGCCGGTCAAGGTGCCTCCTCCGGCCGCCAAACCGCAGCAGCCGCCTGATGCCGAGCGCAAAGAGCTCCTGCAGAAGGTAAGTGAAATTACAGGGATACCGTGGCCCCTGCTCGCAGCTGTGAACCGCTATGAATATACGATGAACAAAAGCCGCAAAAAAGACGCTTCCGAAAGGCTTATCGACATCGACTTTCCGGAGCTGACTTGGGTCGGCATGCTTAACCCCGACCATGAAGACACCGATCCGGGGAGCATCTCCTTTTTCGGCGGCGTCGGGGTGGACGGGTCGGGCGACGGTCTCGCCGACCGCCGCAACGACCTCGACCGTCTGGCCGTGATGGCCAGGCTGATGCTGCGCCACGGAAACGATCCCCAAGATATCCGCATTTCCTTGTGGGAACATTATTCCAATACGCGCAGCGTCGAACGCATTGAACAATTTGCGGATATCTACGAAAAATTCGGGACACTCAGTCTTCACGAGCATGCTTTCCCCCTTCCGGTCAAAGCGGAATATTCCTACCGCAGCACGTGGGGAGCGAGCCGGGGCTGGGGAGGTTTCCGCATTCACGAGGGAACGGACCTGTTTGCCGGATACGGAGTTCCGGTGCGCAGCACCAGCTACGGCATCATAGAAGTAAAAGGCTGGAACCCTTACGGGGGCTGGCGGATCGGCATCCGCGATCTCGATAATATTTATCATTATTACGCGCACCTGTCCGGATTCGATAAAAAAATCAAGGAAGGCGACGTCGTAGCGCCCGGACAAGTCGTCGGCTGGGTCGGCAGCTCGGGGTACGGAAAACCCGGTACCTCCGGTAAATTTCCGCCTCACCTTCATTTCGGCATGTACCGGGACAAAGGCCTGGCGGACTGGCCTTTCGACCCTTACCCGTCGCTGAAGAAGTGGGAGCGCGAGGAATTTAAAAAAAGAGCGGCGGGGAAATGACCCCCTCCCTCTTCCGCATCCGCCGGCCCCTATGAGTCAACAAACAGGCCTTCTCTGAAGAGAGGGCCTGTTCTGTTCCCGGCGTTCCTTGCCGGCAAAGACGGAACGAGCAGGCAGAAGCTTGCCGCATAGCTGTTCGCACCACGCGAAGCTCCCGGCACGCGGTGTTTGTCGCCGAATGACGGGGGTCAACCACCGCTGCCCGTGATAAGGCGAAAAGAGGCGGACTTCGGGCAACCTCCTTCAAACGGCTGTCCGCCCGGATTATTCCGCCTTTTTCTCCTCCGCCCCCTCGGGCTTGGTTACTCCTTCCGTATGAGCGTCTGGCTGCTGCTTCCCACTCCCCGCTGCTGGCTGTCCTTTGAGATTGGGCAGCGAAATGCTCGGGGGCACCGCATCCTTGCTCGACCCGACGGGATTCCCCTTGTTGTCGAAATAATACATAGGCACGTCGCCGACAACAAGCGAATAGGAAATCGGGATTTCGGTTTCGACGATTTCAGGTTCGGAATCGAACGGGATGATGACAGAGACCTCGGCGACGATCCGGATATAGACTTCGACGAGAATCATGTTGATGCCCGCGTTTTCATGACGGGTGCTGAGATCCACCTTAACGGCCCCTGCCGGCGTAAGCCGGATCGGGATATTCGGACCGAAAGAAGCGAGAATGGCGCTTCCCATCGCCTGCCCGAGAGGGATATGCTCGGGAATCGCCGTCAGCCGATTCAGCTGGCTTTGAACGGCCCCGCGGGTTTCGGCGGTAATCCGCATATGCTCGGAATAATTAAGCATAAAGCCGGATACTTTGCCGCTGCTGTCCGTTTTCCAGTCGATCAGCTTCTCGAAGTCCGTTCCTCTGGAAATCCTATCGGAAATCGCTTCATTGATGGATTCGGTGGCGATCTGCTTGACCCGCACTTTCGCCAGATTCATCAGCGGGGGCTTCAAATTCCGCTCGATCATAATAAACGACTGCAGCGAGACAAGCATAAAAATGAGCAGCACGAAGAACAGCCTTTTTTTCCAGCCTTGTTTGCGGGTCGGCCTGCTCTTCCATCTTTGCCGGATCATCCGTGTTCCTCCCTGTCCTGCGGCATTACTAATACCCTATGCAGGCTCGTTTTAAAAAAGAAGGCTCTTCCCGGTTGTCTGTCCCGTTCCAACAGGATATGATACAATCAGCAATTAAATCATGGAAGCTATAACGGAGGCAGCTATGCTCACTTTTGAACAAAAAATCGCCATTATGGAATCTTTCCCTGAACTCCAGCGGAAAAACGTGTCTCTCGGACGGGTCAATTTTCATTACGAAGGCAGCGCTTATGATAAAAAAACGGTCGGCTACCATTTTCATCCGAACGGAAACGGGTACATTTACGCCGGACAGATTGAGGGCGCCGAGACGGACGACAAAGGCTTCGTCAACATCCGCGATTATTCGGAAGAGCAGCTTCGAGATCTCGCCGGCGCTGCGATCCGGTCGTTAACCGCCGGCGCCGGAACATCCGGCACGGCAGATCACATAACCGGCTCTTCGGGGCACGACGAACAAACCTGGGAAAACGCCGACGGACACGTGCTGACGGTCAAGCCGGAAGATGACATGTGGTTTATTCATGCGGGACTGAACCTGGATTCCGTTTTTGAAAGTTACGAAGAAGCGGTGGAGTATCTGGAAGAGGAAGGTTTTGCGCGTAAGAAGTGAGGGCGCCCAGCCGTAACGGCCGACGGCGCTAAATTAAGAAGAAGAGCCTCTTTTTCAAAAGAAGGCTCTTCTTCTTGTGTCATGAAATTCAACCGGCGAGGCTAAACGGACGAGCCGGCTAGCCGCTGCCGCGACGCCTCGAAAAGCAGCACCGTCGTCGCCATCGCCACGTTGAGCGACTCCGCCTGCCCCTGCATCGGAATAATCACCCGATGCGTGGCAAGCTCCCCGGCCGCCGCGGACACGCCGCGGCCTTCGTTGCCCACCACGAGCCAGGTCGGGCGGGTCATATCGAGCGCATAGCAGCTCGAATCCGCCTGTAGGCTCGTGACGACGATCTGCCGGCCCGCTTCGCGCGCGGCCGGCAGAAGCTCCTGCAGATCCGCCTCCACGATCGGCAGATGAAACAGCGATCCCATCGTCGAGCGGATCGCTTTGGGGTTGTACAGGTCGACGGTCCCCCGTCCGAGCACGACCGCAGAGGCGCCGACCGCGTCGGCGCTGCGGATAATCGTGCCCAGGTTCCCGGGGTCCTGGACCCCGTCGACCACGACCACGAGATCGCTGCCGGTATCCGCCAGCAGCGTCTCGGCCGGCTCCGCCGGCTTGTCCACCACCGCGAAGATTCCCTGCGGTGTCTCCGTGTCGGTACAGCGCTCCATGATCGGGCGCGTCACCGACACGGTCTCTATCCCGGCCGCCTCGGCATGGTCCGCCAGTGTGCCGGGCAGGCCCTTGTCCACCTCGTACACGAGAGTGCGGACAGGAGCGCCGGCGCGGACGGCCTCCTCGACGAGATGAATCCCCTCGATGAGGAACGCGCCCGCTTTCTGCCGGCCTTTGCGGTCCAGCAGCCCGGCCCATTCTTTCACTCTATTGTTCTGCACGGACGTAATGTCCGGCTGATTGTATGCTTGTGCCATGGTTGATTTACTCCGAATATTCGACTTCAAAACGTTTTAAATCCTTGTTATTGCCGAGCACGATCAGAATTTCCCCGGGCTGGATAGGCGTTTCGACGGGCGGAGGAATGATGAGCTGCTCCTGCCGCTTGATGGCGATCACGTTGCACTGAAATTTCGCGCGAAGGTCGAGATCGCGCAAATTTTTACCGACCATCCGGTCGTTCGCCTTCATTTCCAGAATGCTGTGTTCGCTCGACAACTCGATATAATCCAGAATATTGGGCGATATGAGATGATGGGCAACCCTTTGGCCCATATCCCGCTCGGGATAAATGATTTTGTCCGCGCCTATCTTGCGCAGCACCTTGCCGTGAAGATCGTTAGCCGCTTTAACGACGATGGTCGGAATTCCAATGTCTTTCAGGAGAAGCGTAGCCAAAATGCTGGCCTGTATATTTTCACCGATTGCCACGACGACAACGTCGAAATTGCGTATACCGAGCGCTCTCAAGGCCTCTTCGTCGGTGCAATCCACTTGTACGGAATGCGTGACAACCGTGGATATTTCCTGGATGCGCTCTTCACTGTGATCCAGCGCCAGAACCTCGAATCCGAGTCCCGTCAAGTTTTTGGCTACCGACGATCCGAAACGGCCCATTCCGATGACCGCAAACTGTTTTTTCATGGCATTCCATCCTTACGCTTTAGGATACCTGATTCTGAAGTTTATTATAGCATGATTGCTTCCGTTTTCGAGCATATTAAAGACGAAACCACACGGAAGCGAGGCGTATAAGGCATGATCCTCAGTTTGCGGCAAGCGATTGTTCAACGGGTCGAAGGAAAGTCCAATGACGAGCTGAAAGAAATCATCGACGATTCCATTGACGGCCAAGAGCAGGCACTTCCGGGACTCGGTGTTTTATTCGAAGTGATTTGGAAAAATATCGATTCCGAGAAGCAGTCCGAGCTTGTTTCGGCATTGCACGATCATTTGACTTAAAACCCGGCTTATCATCGCCGATCTGTTCCCGCCCGGGCGGTCGTCAACCGAAAGGCGGCAGCCGCTGTTCGCCAGCCGGCTGCCGCCTTTTCAACTTTTTTATAACCGCATCAGAATTTACAAAAGCTGTGTCCCGCCGGTTCCCTGCGCTCCGGGCTGTCGGTCAGAAAATGCTCTTCCCGCTCCCGAACCACCTTCAAAATATCATGAAACGTGGCAAACGGAAAAAAAGAGATTTCCTCCCGCGTCAAATAACGGGCCAGACTGCTGCGGGCAAAAACCCAATCGGCATAGGCCGAGCCGTAAATATCGCTGCTGCCGTCGCCTATATAAATGACTCGGCAGCCTTCTTCTTTCAGCTTGCGCACAACCCCGGATTTGCAGCAGCCGCACCAGGAGCAGGCCGGGTTCATGTTTTGCGTCCCCAGTGTGTAAGCGCCGTCCTCCCCGTATTGAATCGGATTGGAAATAACGGTGTCAACGGTGACGTGATTGGCGGCCATGATGCGGTCGATATAATATTTCATTCCGTCGCTGAGAATGGTCACCGGAATGCTTTTGGTTTTACAATACGCCAGAAATTCTTCGGCTCCGTCCCTCAGATTCATGCGGTCGGCGATGGCGTTCACTTCCTCCTGCCGGTCCCCCAGCAAGCCGTAGGACGTGTGGATCCATTCCCGTGAACCGATTTCCTTGTTCAAAAAACGCTCCAGCTTCCCCCGGACATCCGGACGGTCCTCCACGCCAAGTTCCTTCATCAGGGTCGCCCCTACATCCTGCTCCATCAAAGTGCCGTCAAAATCGGTCACAACGACCAGTTGTCCCTTCTCCAAACGATATCCGCTCCCCTTGCAGACCCCTCTATCCTCCGTTAAACCTGCCGTGCGGGCAGAAAGGTTGTCCCGGCAGCCTCCGTTGTTTCCGCTCAAGCAGATCAACCTGAGAACGGGTCTTTTTTTCTCTATTATAGCATACCGGAATTTAGAGCAGATGAGCCGGAACCGAACTGTATCCCGCAAAAAGCGGGCTGCTGCTTCTGCCGGACCTCTTAATTCCCCGGCCGCGGGTTGGAGGAAGCACGGACGACGAGCTTCGTGGAAAGCCGTTCATGGAACGAAGCGGGCAGCTCGCCCTCTTCCGGGGAAGCGTTGATCCGCTTCAGCAGGGCATCGGCCGCGAGAAGTCCCATCTTGAAGAACGGGACATAGACGGACGTCAGCGGCGGATCGCTGAGCTTGGCGGCTTCGGAATCGTCATATCCGACGATGGCAAGATCTTCTCCGGGGACGATGCCCCGTTCTTTCAGGCCCTGCATGAGGCCGACCGCCATCCGGTCGTTCGATGAGAATACCGCATCGACACGGCCGCCGAGTTCGGCAATCCGTGCCGCCGCCGCATAGCCGCTTGTCCGGCTGTAGTTGCCTTCCAGAATCAGCTCGGGCTCCGGCACCAGACCCGCTTCGTTCAAGGCCCGGTAATAGCCCCGCAGACGATCCGCGCTGTTCGAATACTGCGGCGATCCGTTCAGAAACGCGATCCGCCGGTACCCGCCTTCCAGCAAGTGCTTGACCGCCTCGTAGCAGCCCTGCTCATGATCGGCGTCCACAACGCTGTAGGTCTCCCCTTCGTAGTGCTGATTGATCAGCACGAACGGCATCCCCTGACGATCGAGTTCCCGGAACCCTTCCCGCTGTGCGGGCACGTCCAGCGCCCCCAGAAAAATACACCCGTCCACTTTGCGGGAACGGTAAGGCTCCGTGTAATCCACGGATTCGTGGGGAGAACGGAACATGACCAGCATGTCGCAGCCGTGCCTGCGGACCCCTTCGCCGATTCCACTCAATATTTCCGAGAAATAATACGTCGAAAACAGATGCACCTTCGGCACATACGGCAGAATCAGTCCGATATGACCGCTTTTCCCCAGAGCGAAGCTGCGGGCCACCGCATTGGGATGATAGTTCAGCTCCTTGGCGGCCGCCAGTACTTTCTGCTTCGTGCTTTCCTTCATAGGCCCTACATTGTTAAAAACGCGGGAAACCGTCGCTTCGGATACACCCGCCATCTTTGCCACATCTTTTCTCGTTACCATGCCGCTACCCCTTAGCTGGCGTTCCTTACCGCCCGGTTTCTATGGATATTTCAATGGAAATATACTTGGTTGGATCATAATCGTTCGATTCGATAAGATCGTTATCGTTTATTGTAAGAAATTTTTCGGATAAAATAAATGAACACGCGTTCATTTTCTCATGTCCAGCGGCTTTCTGTCAATCGGCGGCAGGTGCCTTCCGTCTGCTCCGGCCCTACTTGCGCTCGCCTATCCGACCGACTATGCTAAGATTATGAAAGCGCCCTAAAACAAGCTGCGCATGCAGCATCGAACAACAATCACGGTTGCGGCCAAAGCCCGCCAGGACAACCGCTTGTCATATAAGGAGTTGAGCGAAAATGAAACTGCTCGTCGTGGAAGACGACCGGTCGGTGTGCGAAATGCTCCGCCCTTTTCTGGAACGCGAAGGGACCGTTACGTTCGTGCATACGGGCTCCGAAGCCGAATCCCTGATCCGTGAAGCCTCCTGGAACCTGATTATCCTGGACTGGATGCTTCCGAACCGCAGCGGGATCGAGCTGTGCCGGATGATCCGCACGACACAGGACACCCCCGTTATTCTGCTGACGGCCCGCGGAGAAGAAGGCGACCGCGTACTCGGATTGGAATCCGGCGCGGACGATTATATCACGAAGCCGTTCAGTCCGCTGGAGCTTCTCGCACGCATCAAAGCGATTATGCGCCGCTATCACAGCGGGCCCGGCAGTAGGGCCGACAACGGTGCTGCGGAGTCCGCGTTCCCGGAGGATCTTGTCGAAGACAACGGAGAGCGGCTCGTCCACAAAGATATCAAAGTCGATACGAGCACTCGCGAGGTCTACGTCGGCCCGGATAAATTCACAAACCTGACGCCCCGGGAATTCGATCTGATCTCCCTGCTTGTCCGCTATCCCAAACGCGTGTTTACCCGGGAGCAGCTTCTCGAAGCTGTGTGGGGGTACGACTTTTACGGGGATGAACGCACGGTCGATGTCCACATCAAGAGACTCCGCACCAAAATCGGCAGCGCCGAGAGGCCGTTGATCGCCACGGTCTGGGGAGTCGGCTACAAATTGGAGGAATAAGATGAAGTTCAGGCTGATTCCGACCCGGCACCGCTTCACGTTTTTCCAGAGACAGTTTGTCTCGCTGCTTTTCCTGTCTCTGCTTGTGCTGGTGCTCGTCAGTTTTATTTTCGTCTATCTGTTCAAGATCCACATTTACGACGAGAAAACGGAAGAGCTCGAGAGCGCCGGTGACACGATTTCGCGGCTGATCCTCCGGGAGGAAGTCGTGCCCGAATTGACGCTGAGCGCCTACCGCACGGTTCTGAGGGAGCGCGGCATTTCCTTTATCGCCATGAATGCGAAAGGGCAGCTTTATTTTAAAGACCAGCGCACCACTCCTCCGACGTTCCGGTCCAAAACGTTCATGGACAGCCTGCTCGCCCAGATCCCCAAGCTTCAGAGCGGCAAAGCCCTGATCGTGGAAGAAAGCGGACCGGACCCCTATCTGGTATATCCGTACGAGCTTAAATTAAAGCATTCCGACGGCAAAAATTATTTGTTTGTCATGTCTCCGGTCAAAGGAATGACGCAGACGCTCTCCCGCGTTTACGAAATGGTCGTGCTCGCCGGGATCGTGGTTTTTGTGCTCGCCATGATCGTCGCGCTTATCGTTTCGCGCAATATGAGCCGGGCCGTCCTTTCGATCCGGCAGGCCACCCGACGCATCGCCGACGGGCGGTACGATGCGCGCTGCGATCTCGCGCGGACGGACGAGCTGGGGGATCTCTCCCGGGATTTCAACCGGATGGCGGAACAGCTGGAGTTCAC
The DNA here is from genome assembly GCF_041260495.1 of Paenibacillus sp. RC84. NCBI lineage: Bacteria > Bacillati > Bacillota > Bacilli > Caryophanales > Paenibacillaceae > Paenibacillus > Paenibacillus sp. RC84. The sequence continues at coordinate 28,421 of NZ_JBGBYL010000011.1, read as the reverse complement.
TTCCCACAAACTGGAGCGTATCGAAATCAAGCGGAGGCGTTTTATCACCGATGTGACGCATGAACTGAGAACGCCGCTCACCTCGATCCGGGGGATTGTCGAAGGTCTGAAAAGCGAGTATATCACCGGACACGAAGAGCAGGTCAAATACTACGGCATCATTGAGCAGGAAACGCTCCGGCTTATCCGTCTCATCAACGAACTGCTGGATATGGAAAAAATACAAAACGGCCTCATCACGCTGCGCCGCGAGTATTATCCGTTGAATGATTTGCTTGAAGTGCTGAAAGAGTCCTTCGAATTCCTGATCGGGGACAAAGACCTCCATCTGGAAATCGACTGCCCTCCGGACACGTTGATTTACGGCGATTATGACCGTTTAACGCAAATTTTGATTAATCTGATTAAAAACAGCATCCAGTTCACGTCTCACGGCACCATCCGTATGACGGCAAGACAGACGGAGACCGCCACCGAGCTGAGCATCTCGGACACGGGGCGGGGGATGACCGCCGAGGAGATGGAGCAGATCTGGGATCGCTTCTACAAGGCCGATCCTTCCCGCTCCAAAGACCGGAGCGAAACGGGCCTCGGGCTTTCGATCGTGAAGCGGCTTATGGAGGCGCACGACGCCGAAATACGCGTGTCGAGCGTGCCCGGCCAAGGCACCACGTTCCGCCTGTGTTTTCCCGTCAAGCCGGGAGAAGCGGCTCATACGGGAGAATTGCCGGGAGAAGGAGAAATCTAAGAGCGGCGGCTTTCGGCGCCTGGCCTGTTCTTCTTCGCTGCTCGTTCTTCCCGGTATCCTGCTGTAAGCTTTGCAGTTTGCAATGCAGTTCTTCCGATGCCCCTCCAACCAAAACGGCCCGGCTGACACCGCCCGGCCGTTTCTTTTTCATTTGCGTTTGTTGTACTTGTAGTACCGCAGTACCTTCGCGTAGATGCGCTTATCCTTCAGGACTTTAAAAATATATGGGTCCGGCTTCGTATTCACTTCCAACACCCACGGCTTAAGTTCCTGATCGACAGCGACATCCAGCCCGATTTCCCGGATACCCGGATACTTCGAACGGAGAGCATGAGCGGTGCCGAGAGCCAGCCGTTTAAGCTTGGCTTTGAAGCGCTTCAACTCTTCGGCGCCCAGATAAGGGCCGAGTAAGGTCTCAACGGAACGCAGCTTTCCTCCGCTGTGGTAGTTCGTAACCACCTTGCCGGTTTGGGAAACTCTGCCGATCATTCCGCTTGTTTCCCATTGCCCGGCCGGATTGATCTGCACCATGACCCGCAAATCGAACACGTTCTTGTCATGCTTCAGCATGCGGATACCCTTTTGGACTAAATATTTGCGTCCTCCCGTTGCCGTCTTCAGCGATTGATACAGGTCCTCGCAAGTTTCAAAGCTTCGGGTCGTCTTCCGGTGCTGATACCGGTATGGCTTGGCATCTTGTTCGTTATAATCCACCCGCATTACGCCCCTGCCGAACGTCCCGCAGTCGGGTTTCACGTACACCATGCGATATTCGTTCAACATATCCCGCAGCGATTCTTCCGACAGGATCCGTGTCGCCGGTATATGAGGACGCACAGCCGTGCTGTGCAGGACAGCCTCCGTCTTTACCCACTTGCTCACGACATATCTTCTCATCCGGTGCTTCCTCCTATCATCCGCCGACATACCTGCTTGAATCAGATTATCCAAACCTGCGATTAGCTTATGAGGCCGGGCCAAGGACTGTCACGGACAAACGCCTGCCGCCGGGAAAATGCAGCCTTACGGGCCGGCCGAACGAACGAGTCCGTAAACAAGAAGCCGAGACGGACAGCCACGACCCGGACTAGCGCCAAAGCATTCCAAAAAAGCCATCCCGCCCAAATCGGCGGAATGGCTTTCGTTTAATACGGAGGAGCGGGGAATCAACCACCACCCGGTCCTCCTTGTTTATTTAAGGCGCGTTTGTCAGGAACTGCGCATTCGGATTTTTCTCCATGGCGGACCGCAGGGCGTACTCGCTCTCGAACAGGGCAACATAGTTGCCTTTCTTGTCCGTGACAAGCTGCGAGTTGATGCGGAAGCGGGACGGGTCGATCTTCTCGTCGATAATCCATCTCGCGAACTGGAAGCCCAAGCGCTGAAGCTGGATATCTACCCCGTACTCGGCCTTCATCCGGTGCTCGAACACTTCGAACTGAAGCTGGCCGACTACCCCGAGAATCGTATCGTCAAACGCCCCGGTAGTCCGGAACACTTGGATGGTTCCTTCCTCCGTAAGCTGGTCGATTCCCTTCTGATACTGTTTGTGCTTCAAGGCGTTCTTGACGGTTACTTTGCTGAAAATTTCCGGCGAGAACGTAGGCAGCTCATCGAACACGATTTCTTCCTTCTGGCTGAGAGAGTCCCCGATTCTGAAAATACCCGGGTCGAACAACCCGATGATATCTCCCGGATACGCCTCTTCCACAATGTCGCGGTCCTGTGCAAGAAACTGCTGCGGCTGAGAAAGCTTAATTTCCTTCCCGGCACGCACATGCTTCACAGACATGCCTCTCTGGAATTTGCCCGACACGATCCGCAGGAACGCGATCCGGTCCCGGTGGGCCGGATTCATATTGGCCTGGATTTTGAACACATACCCCGAGAAGTTTTCTTTGGTCGGCTCTACCATTTCGCCCTGCGTGTTTTTACGCGGCTCCGGAGCCGGTGCCAGTTCCAGGAAGTTTTCCAGGAACGTCTGGACGCCGAAGTTGTTGACCGCACTGCCGAAAAATACCGGCGTCAGCTCGCCTTTCATCACTTTCTCGTAATCAAACGGGTCGCCGGCAACGTCCAGAAGCTCCAGCTCTTGTCCGAGCTGCTCGTACATATGCTCGCCCGCGATTTCCTTGATAACCGGGTCCTCGTAGCCTTCTACCTTGCGGACGGCAACCTGCTTATGATCGTCGCCCTGGAACAGCTCCAATTGGGTCCGCTGGCGGTCGTATACGCCGCAGAACCGCTTGCCCATGCCGATCGGCCAGTTCATGGGGTACGAACGGATACCGAGAACCTGCTCCAATTCTTCCAGCAGCTCGAACGGATCACGGCCTTCACGGTCGAGTTTGTTGATAAACGTGAATATCGGAATGCCTCTCATGCGGCATACCTGGAACAGCTTGATCGTCTGAGCCTCGACGCCCTTCGCAACGTCGATCAGCATCACCGCGCTGTCTGCGGCGGTTAAGGTACGGTACGTATCTTCACTGAAATCCTGGTGACCCGGGGTATCCAGAATGTTGATCTTGTGTCCGAGATAATCGAACTGCATAACGGACGACGTAACGGAGATCCCCCGCTGTTTCTCGATCTCCATCCAGTCGGACGTCGCATATTTGCCGACCTTGCGGCCTTTAACCGTTCCGGCGAGACGGATCGCGCCTCCGAAGAGCAGCAGCTTTTCCGTCAATGTAGTTTTACCCGCATCGGGGTGGGAAATAATGGCGAACGTGCGGCGCTTGGCCGCCTCGGTTTGAAGCTCTTTTTGTAAAGGTGTACTCATGGTTGGATCCTTCCTGCTTTCTCTATAGTTCATCTTATGCCGCGGCCCGCTTCCGGTGCCTGCGGCGTCACACGCTCTTCTTGTTTAATGCGATCGTCCAGTGCGCTTCCTTCAGCCATCTGCGCTGGGCGTATTCGCGGCCGCGGACCACGACCTTATTCTCGAAGACCTGGACGTAAAGACCTTGCGTCTTCGATTTTCGGGCATCCGGCAGAGCCTTGTTCAATGTCCGGCCGACCGATGAGTTGTGAAAATAATGAAACGGCTCCTGCAAATAGTGGGCCGATCCGTTCTGGAAATCCTGATGCCGGTGCCCGCAGAAAACGAAAACGTTCTTGTACGGGGCGATCAGCTCCCGGATTTCCTTGCCGCGGACGATCTGGTGGCTTCCTCCGCTGCGTCCCTGCATCGGCAGAGGCTGGTGGATCATAATGAAGATCCGCGCCGTTTTGTCCAGTCCCGCCAGTTGGGCTTTAAACCACTCCATCTGCGCGTCCGTGTACCAGGCGCCTTCACCCGCTTCGGGCTTCTCCTGCATGTAGCCTTCCTGTGAAAGCAGCAGAATGGTGCAGCCCTCCAGATCCATCCGGTTATACGGCTGTTTGTACCCGAAAAATGTTAAAAATCTTTCCCTGGCCATCGCGTCGGTCTTGCCGTTGGGCATGCCCTCCCGGTTAAACTTGCCGGCTTTGTCCAGCCAAAGATCGTAATATTCGTGATTCCCCATATTGGCGTGCACGGGCGGAAGCTTGTACGCCTTCATAAGCCGGCCCAGCTCCTTGTAATCCCGCTCTCTCCCGTAGTCCGTACAATCGCCGGTCAGAAGGAGAACATCCACCGGCTGCTTCATGGCCGTCATATCGCTCAGAGCGGATTTAAGATGCTCCAGAGTCAGCGGATCGTCGGGCGAAGCGTGGATATCGCTCATAATCGCGAAAGTGGCGAGCGCCTTCCCCGCCTGCGGATCATCCGGAAGCTGAAGATCCTCTCCGGCCGGGAGCTCTTCGGCTTCTTCCGCCTGGACCACGGCAGCCTCACGGTCCGAAAGACCGGATTTCCGCCTTAATCCGCTTAATACGGTTCCCGCACCGGCCCCCAGCAGAATGGCGAAAAATGCGGTCAGCCATTTGAGAAACGAGCGCCTGTCCATCTGCCAGCTCCTTCCGGCTAAGCTTCCCCCTATTATAACCCGTTTTTTGCCGCACTGCACGCGGATTCTTCAAGCGCCTTCCGAAAAAAAATCACAAAAATAAACTAACATTTATTAGTGGAATCTATAAACTTTTTACGGTAAACAACCGATTAGGTGAAAGTAAACAAATATTAAGAGATGAGGGAAATCATGGAATCAAAGGATCTGCTTTTTAAAAGGAACAAACTGCTCAACCGCATTCTGTGGATCATGCTCGCCCTGGGTATCGTAATCGATCTTATGACGGCCAGCTTAGAGGTTGTTCTCGTACTTGCCGTTGTCGGCATAGTGATTTGCGGAATCAGCACCTTGATGTCGGTTAAACACATAGCGCCTCAGCTCGTTATGTATATTGTTCCGGTGAACGTAACCGTTTTGACCGCCCTGCTGATTTATGCCGAACCGCTGACGAGCACGTATTACCTCATTTTTGTCAACATCGCGCTGATGACCCTCTACTCCAATTATCGGCCTATCGTATTCTCCGGTATACTTGGAGGGGCATTAACGGCCTTTTTATTCATCCAACCGCGTTTTTACGAAGCCATGTTCCCCAAAGAATCCCTCGCCAACCTGCTGCTCTACGTCGCCATGATTACCGCGGCTTCCGCCGCTTCCGCACGATTCTCGGAGAAACTTCAGACAGAAGTACTGGAAAAGCAGGCGGAGACCCTGGACGCGAAGACTCAGACGGACTCGCTGCTGGAACAGGTCGGCTCTACCGTGCAGGTGTTAAACGAATTCAACGACACGCTCAAAACGAATGTGGCTACAGCCGGAAAAATTTCGCAAGAGGTCACCGCCACGTTCGGCGAAGTCTCTACCAGCGTCGAGCATCAGACTCAAATTGTTGTGGATATCAGCAGTTACGTTCAGGAAGTCGAACGGGTCGTCTCCAGCGTAGCCGATGGCTCCGGTACGCTCCAGCGGCTGTCTACGGAGAATATCGGCCTGACGAATCAGGGAAGCGAACAGGTTCATGCCCTCAGCGCGGAAATCGAAACCGTCTACAGCATCATTCACCAGACCGTCCATTTGATGAATGATCTGAATGAACAAGGCGTACGCATCGGCAGCATGGTCGGGCTAATCAACGACATCACATCTCAGATCAACCTGCTTGCGCTCAACGCGGCAATCGAGGCCGCCCGGGCCGGAGAGCACGGCAAAGGCTTTGCCGTCGTATCCGACGAAGTCCGCAAGCTCGCCGAGAACTCCCGCCGCTCCACGGAAGAGATCAACGACATTCTCCAGGGCATCCGCCACACGAGCATCGAGGTGACCAAACAGGTGAATCTCGGGAAGCAGGCGATTACGGCGGGACGCGCCGCCAACGAACAGGTCGAGAGCATCATCCAGCGGGTAGCCGACAATACCGGACTCGTCAAAAACCAGTCCGATCACGTGGAAGAATCCGTTGCGCTGCTGCAGGAGGAGTACCGCAAAATTTCTCACGAAATTGTCGCCATCGCCGGAAGCACGGAGCAGAACATGGCTTCCTTCGAAGAGATTATGGCGGGACTTGAGAATCATGATGCCCGCATTAAAGATATCGTGACGAGCTACCAGCGTCTGGACAGCCTCATCACGAATTTGAAGGCGATGACCCGCGGTTAAAGAAAACAGGAACACCCTCGCACGAGGGTATTCCTGTTTTCTTTTTTCAAGAGCCGACGGCAGGCAGGACGATTTCCGGCTGTTCCGGATTCGGAAGCAGCCAGCCGTAGCCGTGTTTATTCAGGTAGAGGCGGCTTACGTCGCATACGACGGGTACGACCATCCCTCCCTTGTAGTGGAAAGGCTCCGCAATACGCTCAAGCTTGATCCGGAATGCCATGCGTAGAGCCTTGCACAGCTTGGGTTCCATCAGCGCCACGATATGCGTGCAGCCGCGATTTTCACAGTAATGTACGATGAGCGAAATGAGCTTGTCCAGGTTGCGGCCCCGGTACTCCGGAAGGAGCGCCACCTTGTCGACCTCCACAGCCTTGCCCGGCGCAAGCGCGGGATGTTCAGAGAACGGAGCGAGAGCGTCGAGCGGATGGCGGCCGGAGTCATAGCGTTTAAACTCTACCGTCCCGGCCGCTTCACCGTCCTCGGAGAGAATCAGGTAGCAATCCGCGTCCCGGCGGGTAAATTCCAGCTCAAAGCCCTGCTGCTGCCAGACCCGGGTCCAAATGCGGTCAAATAAAATGAAATCGTCCAGACTGTCCCCTTTTCTATACATCTCTCTTCTCTCCCATCTTTAAATTCCATAGATTTACAATTTAGTTATACATCTTTTCTTTACTTTTATCGTCAATATACATAATATTTTACATATAAAATAATTTACAGGTCAAAAAGAAAAAGGCTTTTCCGACCCGCCGACCGACAGCGGGATAGAAAAGCCTTTTGATCTAACAGTCTAACAACCTGAATTAACGAACCGAATGCGCTAAAATTCTCTTCATGTACGAGCGTCTGGCGGCCAGGAAATAAAGCGTCTGCATCAGAGCGAAAATAACGAACACCACCGCCGCGTAAGGCCATATGTTCGAGATCAGCATATTCCCGAGCGCCTTCATCGCAAAGGACGTATGGACAAGTCCGACCACAAGAGGGATAAAAAAGATCATCCCGACCTGCTTGGAAACCGTCCGCCTGATTTCCTGATCCGTGATCCCTATCCGGGTGAGAGCCCGGAACTGGGCCTGGTCCTCTTCGATCTCGGTAAACAGCTTAAAATATATCATGCTGCCAGAAGCGATAAAGAAAAGAAAACTGACGAAAATTCCGATGAATAGCATCAGCGACATCATTTGTTTCGTTTCCAGGTACTGATTGACACGAGTCCCGAAATTCTGCTTCTCCTGCTCGGGCACCATTTTTTCGATCTGATGCACGGTCGGAGAGGCTTCCTCCCAATTTTTGATCTCGTAGCCGTATAAGACGCTTTTGTCCTCGTTCGGGGTGGCGTCCATCATTTCCTTGAACTCCGAAGCATCCGTCACGAGCAAAGTTGAGATATCGAACTGAGTGGGAAAAACGGACCCGTTAATTTGTTCGTCCAGCGTAAAGGTTCGGGTTCCCGTTTCCAGCTTCGCTTCCAGGTTTTGGCCGGGGGTGAAAGACTTGCGCTGCTGCTCCTTATACGGGTAAATGTACGACGCATGGCCCCGCTCCACCCGCAGCTCCGGCCTGCTCAGCCGTCTGGCCTGGGTGTTGTAGTCATCCTCCGAGACGATGAACAGCTGCTGCTCCCGGACTCTGCCCCCCAGTTCGACGGGGACCCGGACCGGAATACCCGCCATCCGCACCTCATAATCCAGCTCCACCCCGTTTTGTTTCAGGGTGTGTTTCAATACATCCGGATCCAGTACGCGGTGACTGTCCAGCCCTTTTTCCGCAAAGGCGATGGATTGAGGGTAATGTTCCATGAGTTGGTTGCGGGTATCTTTAAGGATCACATACACCGTACCGGATGCGGACAAAATGACAGCCGACAGGATAGACACCATAAAAAGCATCCGCGCATTATCTTTCAGCTTGAACGTCAGCTGCGAAATCGTAATCAGGTTCGTCTGATTGTAATAAAGCGAAGTCCGGCGCTGAAGCCTCCGGAGAATAAACACACTGCCCTGGGTGAACAAAAAATACGTTCCCAGCACCGTAAGAAAGACGACCGGCAGGAAATAAAGAATAAAATTCATAACCGTGATCCGATAAGCCAGCGTGTACCCCCCGATCAGACAGACGGCCGAGAGGACCACGAGCCAGATCGAGAAAGCCGGCATCTTTTTCGGCTGTTTGGAGGCCCGGAGCAGATCGATAATTTCCGCGCGTCCCACCTGATAAAGGGTCAGCAGGGTAATGGTCAGAAACAGCAGCAGAAACCCGATAACCGTGAGCAGTACCGCCTTTAAAGGTATGACGAACCGGATCGGGGAATCGACGGCAAGCAGCCGGGCCAGCCCCATAAAGAACAGCTTGCTGAACAGCGAACCGATTCCGATGCCGCAGGCGACGGCAAGAATGGAGATAATCACATTCTCCAGCAGCACCATCCAGCGGATCTGCCCTTTGGTCATGCCGAACAGCGTCAGCAGGCCGAATTCTTTTTTCCGTGATTTGAAAAAGGCCGACATCGAGTACAGGATAAAAAAGAAAGAAAAAATGATAATGATATAATCGCAGGCGATCATCACTTCCCGGATCTTAGATGCCGCCGGCATAGAACCGTTTATGACGTCCGGATGCAGAATAAACGCGGAATAAATATAAAAAATCGTAACGGAGAACACGCTGCTCCAGAAAAAAGCGCCGTACTGGTGCCAATTGCCGCGGATATTTTTAAGGGCGAGCTGTCGAAAATTCATCGAAATTCCCCCCAAGCACACTTAACGAATCGAGAATCTGCTGGAAAAAGGCCTGCCGGTTCGCTCCCCGTCTCAGTTCGGAGAACAGCTTCCCGTCCTTGATGAATACAATCCGCTTACAGTAACTCGCCGCAAAAGGATCGTGCGTTACCATCATAATGGTGGCGCCGAGCTGCTCGTTCAGCTCCTTCAGCGATTCCATCACATCCTTGGCGGCTTTGGAATCCAGGTTGCCCGTCAGCTCGTCCGCAAGCAGGATGGACGGCCTATGGATGATGGCCCGGGCGATGGCCGCCCTCTGCTTCTGGCCGCCGGACACTTCGTAAGTCCGTTTGTCCAGGATCGCCGTGATTCCGAGCAGCTCGGCGCACGGCTTAAGCCGGCTCTCGATTTCCGCCACCGGCTTTTTGTCCAGGGCAAGCGGCAAAATTATATTTTCCCGGATCGACAAGGTGTCGAGAAGATTGAAATCCTGGAAAATAAATCCCAGTTCACGCCGACGGAACAAGGCGAGCTGTTTCCCCGATAAAGCCGCGGGGTCCGTTCCGTTGATCTCGATATGGCCGCTCGTCGGTTTGTCTATCGTGGCCAGTATGTTCAGCAGCGTCGTTTTCCCGCTTCCCGAAGGCCCCATAACGCCGACGAATTCCCCTTCGCCGATCTCGAGGCCGATGTTCTCCAATGCTTTATAGGTCAAATTGCTTTTCGTCCCGTATATTTTCGTTACCTGCTCGGCTTTTAAAACGGCCATTCGGTATCCCTCCATTGATCGTGTCTATGTTCCTAGTATAGACCTCTGAGGAGAAGCTACCTATTGATTTGCCTTTCAATGCGGCGGGCCAACCTTACATTTTCGTCACCCGGGCTATTCTCCGCCCGCTCCATCCCGCTCTCCGAACCGGTGGAGACCCTGGCTCTGAAACATCAGGCTCACCGTCGTTCCTTGGCCCGGCTCGGATTGTATGTCAACCCGGTGTCCCAGCCGGGACATCACCTGCTTGACGAGATACAACCCCATCCCCGTCGACTCCGTAACGACGCCTCTTCCGTTCTCTCCCGTGAAAAAAGCGTCAAAAACCCGCGGCAAATCTTCCGGAGCTATTCCGATCCCGCTGTCTTGAACGGAAAGGCGGATGCCGTAAGATTGCTCTTCAATCCGGATAAGGAGCGGCTTGTTCCCTTCCCGCTTCCGGGAGTACTTAATCGCATTGCCGATAAGCTGGTGAAGCACGAATGAGAGCCACTTCTCGTCGGTTTCCACATAAATGTCCGGGGCGGACGACTCGATCTTCGGAAAGATAGACGCCCGGATACAGGCTTTCTTATAGTCGTTCACGATCCGCCGGGCTACGGCCGTAAGCTCAATCCGCCGCGGATGGACATCCAGCTCGAATTTTTCGAGTCTGGCCGTGTAAAGCATCATCTGGAGACCCGAGGCGATCTTCTCGTTCTCCTCCTGAATGCTCGAGAGAAGCTCTTTCATCCGGTCCCGCGGTCCCGGCGCTCCTTCCGACTGCTGGATAAGCAGGTCGATGACGGAAACCGGTGTTTTGAGCTGGTGGACCCACTGGTTCGTAAAATGCAGATGCTGCTCCTGAGCCGCCCGATAAGAAGACAGCGTGGACAAATAAGCCCGGTGCTGCTTCTGCAGCAGTTCGTTGACCGCCTGCTGCTCCTGCGTCCGGGGCGGCAGAAATAAAGCATTGTCCACCGAGCTTTGGGCGGATTCGCCGAGCCTCTTGTTCAGCGCGCTTGCGTAACCGGCCTGCCGGACATAATCATAAATCAGTACCGCCGTCCACACGGCTCCGGCCAGCAGGAACAAGTACACCAGATTGTCCGTCTTAACGGGCAGCCCCGCCTCCATACGGTCCAGCCACAACACGACCAGAATAAGCAGGATAGCGAAAAAGAAGGCCGCCGTGTACAAAAGCCGGTCGAACAAAAATCGCTTCCACGTCCAGGCTTTGTCATGCATCGCCGGTGTTCCCCCATTCCGTCTGAAGACGGTAACCCTGGCCCCGGACCGTTTCGATAATTCCCGGCAGGCCGATTTCTTCCAGCTTCCGCCTTACCCGCGTGACATTCACTGTCAGCGTGTTGTCATCGACGAAATGGACGTCGTCCCAAAGGGCCTCCAGCAGCTCCTCCCTGCTTGCAATACTTCCGGCCTTCTGCGCCAGGCAGTCGAACAGCAGCAGCTCGTTTTTCGTCAATTCCATCCGTTTCCCGGCGAATTCCAGACTGTTCTTCATCCGGTCCAGCTTCAGGCCGTTCAGCTCCCATTCGTCTCTGGACGGATGCGCCTGGGCGTATTCCCCGTATGCGCGCCGTAGCGCGCCTTTGACCTTGGCCAGCACGACGTCAAGATTAAACGGCTTCGTCAAATAATCGTCGCCGCCGTTTTCGATCGCCATCACCTGGTCCATCTCCCCCGTCCGCGCCGACAGGAAAATAATCGGCACGTTGGAGAACGTGCGGATTTGGCGGCACCAGTAGAACCCGTCGTAGCGGGGAAGGTTAATATCGAGCAGAATCAGATCCGGCTCCAGTTCGGCGGCCTCTCCCTTAATATCGTGAAACCGCACCGCGCGGAAAACCTCATATTCATATTTGATTAAAGTGTCTTTCAAGATGTGGGCGATTTTATCATCGTCCTCGACAATCAGAATGCGGTACATGCTTACCTCCCGGTTTCCCCTAATACAGACCCACATTTTTTCTCATTCATCTATGCGACCAGCAAAAGGAGCACCCGTCAGCCTAAGCCGCAGGGTGCTCCCGTCAATCTCTTGTTTGTGAAACCGGAACGGCCGGTTTAGGACTGGCTCGCCCAGATAACTTCGCCTTCATGCTGGCCGTTCACCGGCCACCACTTGAAGCCGTCCGCGGCGAGCAGTTCGTTGGCTGCGTCCGGGCCCCAGGAGCCTGCCGGATAATGGGCAAGGTCTCCGCCGTTTTCTCTCCACGCCTGAGCGATGGCATCCACGTACTGCCACGCGTGCGCCACTTCGTCCCAGCGAGTGAAGTAGGTGGAATCTCCGCGCATAGCGTCGAAGATCAGACGCTCGTATGCTTCCGGCGTGTTAAGCCCCACCTGGCAGCTTTGGCAGAAATCCATCGCGATCGGGATAATGACTCCCTCAGCGCCCGGTTTTTTGGCATTCATTTGCAGATAAATGCCTTCCATCGGGTTCACGCGGAATACGAGCAGGTTCGGCTGCAGGTCATGCTTGTTAGCCAGGTAAACGTTGTCCGGCACGTTCTTGAACTCCACGACAACCTCCGTGGATTTCACGGGCAGACGCTTGCCTGTACGGATGTAGAACGGAACTCCCGCCCAGCGGAAGTTGTCCACAAAAACACGTGCCGCCAAATACGTTTCCGTGTTCGATTCGGGATTGACGCTCTCTTCGCTGCGGTAAGCCGGCATTTCCTTGCCGTTCAGCTGTCCGGCCGTATACTGGCCGCGCACGACATTCTTATTGACCTCTTCGGCGGTCTCGAAAGGACGCAGGGAACGCAGCACCTTCACCTTCTCATCCCGGATATCTTCCGGATGAAGACGGCTCGGAGGCTCCATGGCCATCATGGCAAGCATCTGGAGCATATGGTTCTGCGCCATATCGCGCAGAGCCCCCGAATGGTCGTAATAACCGCCGCGGTCTTCGACGCCGACGGTTTCGCCCAGCGTGATCTGAATGTTGGCTATGTACTTGTTATTCCACAGCGGCTCGAAAAAGGCGTTCGCAAATCGGACCACTTCAATGTTTTGGACCATTTCTTTACCCAGGTAATGGTCAATGCGGTAAATATCTTTCTCCTCGAAAACTTGACGGAGCTGCTGGTTCAGCTTGCCTGCCGATTCCAAATCGTAGCCGAACGGCTTCTCGATCACGAGACGATGCCAACCGGTGGTTTCAAGCAGACCGCCTTCGCGGAGATTATAAGACACGTTGCCGAACAGCTCGGGAGCAAGCGCCAGATAGAACAGACGGTTGCCGTTGGTCTGGAATTTGACGTCCAGCTGCTGCGTCAGCGTGTTTAATTGGCGGAACCCGTCCACATTGTTAATGTCAAGCGGCAAATATTCGAAATGTTCCGCAAATTTAGCCCAGTCCTCGTCGTCCTGCACATGATGACGGGCGAATTCGTTAATGGAATCACGCAAATCTTCACGGAACTGCTCGTTCGTCCTAGAACGGCGCGCAAGTCCGATTACGGCGAAATGTTCATTCAGCTTGCCTTCACGGTATAAGCTGTAAAAGGCGGGAAACAATTTTCTCTTGGCCAAATCTCCTGTAGCTCCGAAAATCAGAAAAACAGCACCATTCATCGTCGCATCATTCTTTCTCTGTGGTTTTAGATTAGAATAAGCATACCGAAATTGCATAAGGGATTCAACTTTTTTTCACAAACCGGGCATCTGTCCAATCCGTTTCCGCCTCCCCGCCATAGGCTGTTATCAGAATTCTCCCCATGGAGGTGCAGCGCGGTGCAGCGAATCGATCCTGCAAAGAGTGAGCAAATCCGGCCCCATATCGGCAGACCCGTTCTCGTTTACTTAAGAGACGGCGCGGAAATTTTCGGTATACTTAGCCGGCTCGATCAAAGAAATCTGATTCTAAACGAAGAACCAGGTGTAAAAAATCTTTCTCCCAAAACAACCAAAAAATTAAAAGTGGCCAAGAAAGGCGGCAAAAAATCGGTCAGACTTGCTGCCGAAGAAAGTCAGCCCGTCATAGCCCGTCCGGCTGGGTATACCCCCATCGTGCTGGACCGAAATTTTATTGCCGCTATCATTGTACTTCAATAGAAAGCGGGCCATTCCACTCTACTATTCCCCAAAACCAGGAATGGACACATTCCTGGTTTATTTTTTTGCCGGAGCGGAGAACATTTTTTTAAAGCTCTTTTTCCATTAAATGAAGACGAAGCTGGGGCACATAGCTTTTGATGCTGTATCCTTTCGACAGATAGAAGGAAATGGCCTTCTCATTTACCGAATCCACATACAGCCGCGAAGCCCTGCATTTCAATTTACGGCCGTGTCTTTCGGCGTGCTCCATCAACGAAGTCCCCAGCCCCCGTCCTTGAAAGCGCGAATCGACCGCCAGCATATCGACAAACAAGCTGTCATCCGACACCTGAACGCTGACAAAACCGGCGGCTTGCGCCCCTTCGTCAGCCACGAAGGTTTCTCCCAGCTTGAATCTCTTCTTCATTTCCGAAAGGTTAACGTCCGCCTCCGGCACAGTCATTCTTGTGTAGGGCAAAAGCTCCTTTTCAGTCAGACGCACCAGTATCCTGTCATCCTTGGCCGGAATTCGTTTGCGGATCAAGAAACATCGCCTCCACATGGTTTGCAGATACTGCATCGTATGCGAAATGGCAGGCTTTGCTCCGTAAACAGGTGTTTATCCTCCAAGATTTTACCGTTTATTTCTTATACTTTTTGGACATGCCCCACATAAAGACCACGCATAGGACAAGAAAGCCGATGATGACCAATATCGTTGACCCGTTCACTGTCAAATCCCCTTTATTTTTCCCTATCTTATATGCCTTCATTGTAAGTCGCCGGAAGAGAAGCGTCAAACCGTCTTCCTGTCCTTACTCCTGTTATCGGCGCTCAGCGTTCGTAGTTCCATCGTTAGGCGATAAAAAAATTTTATAAAGTTGTCTAACTTCATGCTTTCAAAACGATAAAAACGTGGTAATATGATTGTAACTATATGGAAATCGAAAAAAGAAGGAATTCTTAAAAGCACGTTCATGAAAGGTGGCGGACGGTTATGTATATAGTTACACCCCAGTACGTGAATGAGACGTACCGCAGTCATTCCCATTTATTTCGGATTCAGGCCATCCGCCGTATGAACGGGCTGGGCCCTGTAAGCCCGCGCGGACCCTTTCCCGAGATGCTCTATACCCGGCAGGATCGGAGCGGCAAGGCAGGCCCGGCGGAGCAAGGCCAAACGAGCGGGCTTCCTGCTGAGCAGCGGGACGCCGCTTCCGGTAAAGATGCCCAGCGGCAATCCGGTATGCCCGCAATGCTTCGCAGGCTGGGAGAAACAAACGAGTGGAAACGGCCCAAAGATGATGACCGTTCCCGTCCGGCGGTGCAATCTGAGGAAGCGGAGGAATCGCTTGTTCAGACGCACGCAGCTATGCAGCAGATGAAGCTTAATAAAGCTCTGCAAGCCTACCGTCCGTTCGTCCGGAAGCAGATTGCCCTCGAATCCGCTGTATAAAGGGAAGCCCGCACCGCCATTCCGCGGTACGGGCTTTTTAGGTTGCGCTTTATTCCGCCAGACCATGCTTGAACGCATAAATGGCCGCTTGGGTGCGGTCTTCCACGCCCAGCTTGGCCAAGACATTCGTTACATGGAATTTAACGGTTTTAATTCCGATGAATAAATCATCGGCCACTTCCTGATTCGATTTGCCCGCGGCAATGAGCCGGAGCACTTCCATTTCGCGCTCGGTCAAATCTTCATGGGGAGCGGCGGCCGGCTTCGGCTGCCGGAACCGGTTCATCAGCTTCGACGCTACCTGCGACTCCAGAATGGATTGCCCTTTCGCAGCCGCGCGGATAGCCTGGGCGATTTCCGTCGCGCGGGAAGTTTTGAGCAGATAACTGAACGCTCCCGCCTCCAGAACCGGATACATCTTCTCGTCATCGAGAAAGCTCGTTAACACGATAACTTTGCAGTCCGGGTAAAGCTGGAGCAGCTTGCGCGTCGTTTCTATGCCGTCCATGCCTTCCATGACCAGGTCCATCAGCACGACGTCCGGTTTGTATTCCTGTGCCAGGCGAATCCCGTCTTCCCCGTTGCTGGCTTCGCCGACCACCTCGATTCCCTCTTCCGTACCAAGAACAGCCGCCAGTCCGATCCGGACCATCTCGTGGTCGTCCACCAGCAGTACTTTAACCATGTCCACTATGCTTCCTCTCCTTCCGTCATTATCGGTACCCGGATTTCGATACGGGTTCCGCTTCCCGGAGCCGTAACCAGTTGAAGAGATCCTCCGATCTCGTTCACCCGTTCCCGCATCGTGGATAAACCGTAAGATGTCTGTTTTTCCTCGTCCAGATCGAACCCTACCCCGTTATCGCGGATAAGCAGGCGGACCCAGCCCGATTTTTGCTGCATCCGCAGCTCCAGCCTGGTCGCTTTCGAATGCCGCAGGGCGTTCGACATAGCTTCCTGGACAATCCGGAACAGATGATCCTCGATTCCTTTGGACAGGGCAATTTCATCGTCCACTTCCCATATAATGTCCATGGGAACTTTCGCTTTCAATTCCTGCAGCAGCCGGATCAGCCCTTCGGAGAGCTGTTTGCCTTCCAGATGAACCGGACGCAGGTGAAGCAGCAGCGCCCTCATTTCGGATTGGGCCACGGAGGACATTTCCTCAATGAGGTGAATCTGCCGCTGGGCCTTCTCGAAGTCCTTGTCCAGCGTGCGGAGCGCCGCCGTAGCCGTCATCGAGATCGCGAACAGCTGCTGGCTGACCGCATCATGCAGTTCCCGCGCCAGACGCTGCCGCTCCTCAATGATGGCGGAAACCCGTGCCTTCTCCGCAAGCTGGGCGTTATTGTTTGACAAACGCTGGAGAGAAGCGACCTGCTCCTCCCACTTTTTCAGGATGCGGCCAAGCTGTTCGCCCAAACGCCCGATCTCATCCTCGCCCAGCGGAGGCAGGGTAGAGCGGGAAATGCTGCCGATCTCCAGCATCTGCATCGTTTCCATCAGCAGCTCCAGCCGCCGCGTCGTGCGGTTGCTGCTCCAATACCCGTAAGCCGCCCCCAGAATGATCGAGCCGCCGACGAGCATGGCACCGATTTTGATCCCTTGGGCCCACGTCTCGGGCGGGGTTAAAAATTTAGCGGTATAAAGCACATAGACGATAAAAGTAAGCACCGCCAGACAAAGAACAATGGATTCCGCCATGCTTCGCCAGATCATATTGGTCAGTCTTTTTTTGTAGCTGTCCACGGCACCATTCTCCTCTCTTGTCAGTAGACGGTTTCGTTCTAAAGCATGCGAACGTCTATATCCCCTACGATATAAGAGACGATTAGTTTCACCTGATGTTCTCTCGTCTCGTAATTAGGAGATATCCAATTAAGCTTATTGATAACTCCGGATTCTTTTTCCAGAGGCGAACTGATCTGTCCGATCGTAACCGAAGCTTCGATAGATACGCCTATTTCTTCGGGCACAATCAGCCGCACATCTCCGATAATCCCCTGCAGAACGAGCGTCGTTTCTTTTTTCTCCAGAATCGCGTAAGACAGGTCCAAGTGAGCTTCTCCGATAATGAACCAGATGCTGCTGTCTTTAAGCACCCAGGGCTCTTTGCCGGGACGGATGCTGTCGATCAGGGTCTGCTTCTGGATAAAATCGTCTCCGGGCTGTACCTTCTTGGACTTAATATAGAAAATCCCGAGCGAGATCAAGATAATCGCCAGCACCAGCGAGAAATTGTTGCCCAGCAGAATGACGGCTCCGACGCCCATAAAGGCAACGCCTTTCTTCTCGTTCTCATACCGGACTTTATAAAAGCCGAAAAACATCAGCAGCAGGGCAATCACCACAAATATACCGACCCACCGTTCCAGAATGAGGAAAATCCCCAGTGCGATCAACAGCATAGCCGTGTTCCGGTGGCGGTTATTTTTCATTTGTTGTTCCATGGGGCACCTCCTTTGCGGGCTGCGGTCTGCCTGAAATCTTTTCCGTCCGTCGTATCGCCTGACTCTTGCCGTTCCGTACCGTCATTTAGAGCCGCGAATCCTTACATAGCATATCACAATCGCCTATCCTCTCCAAGATAAGAAATGATGCTTTTATTGTAGCGAATCCGCTGCGCATCCGACACCGCCTATTGGCGGTCTAATCCCCTGGACCAAGGTCGGGGAAGGCGTTTTTCCGCTTCCGGAAAGGAATAATTCACGGGCTTTTATAAGAAAATAAGTCCAACCAAACAACGGCACAAGGAGATACTCCCATGACTAATCTAAACGCTGGAGCGCGTACCGCTCTGATCGCCCTATTATGCACGGCCGCAGCCGGTTTCGTTCCTGCATCCGCCATTTCCGCACAAGCGCCCGGAACCGGCTTGTCCTCTTTCGACACGTCCGGAGCCGGATCATCCGGCATCATCCTTCCCCACGGCCCTTGGACAGCCAGGCTTCAGGCCACGCCGTCACATGCCGTCCCCCCGTCTTCCGGAGCCTTTTCCCGGGAAATTCGCGCACAGCTTTACGATGTAGACAAGCAAAAGGTAGTTGAAACTCTTGTCGTCACGGACGAAATTCGCCTCGAAGCTTCCCGCTGGCTGGCAAGCATCAAAGACATTGCCGTTCAGACGAAAATCGACAATGTGCAGGGTGTCGTCCTGAAACTTCCGCTGGATCCTCCCCTTGCCGTAAATAACCGCTGGATGCAGGGCAGTTCCAATGAACTGTTCCTGTTTCTCGATCCGTCGCGGTTAAACGAGCCTTTGCTCCTCGTCTTCTCTACGACGGGAAAGCCGTTTCTGTTTAAAACCTCCGTCCAGGTCAAGCCCTTCCTTGAAAAAGAACGGCTGCTCCGTTATTTGAAGCCCGTTCCCGCCTCCGGGTAAACAGAAAGCGCCGTAATTCCGGTTGAGCGTTCATCATTCCGAACCGTTAAAAGCGTCCAAACGCAACCCTATTTTCCGCCGAACGTATGGAAGGGAAAGAAGCAAAATCGGTTGGGGAAGGCGGGATAAGAATGAGGGAAGACTGGAAATACCGGTACGACGAGGTGTTGAAAAAAGAAAGCCTGCTGCAAACGGTAAATAAGCAGTTGGAAAAAGCTCAAGTCCGGCTGAAGCAGGCCGGCGAGCAGCGAACGGCAGCCGAGAAGGCTCTGAAGAGTGAAACGCGGGATGTCGAGCGTTTGGAGAAGGCGTCTCTTACCAATTTGTTTTATACCGTTCTGGGTAGGAAAGTCGAAAAACTGGAAAAAGAGGAAGCCGAAGCGATTCAAGCCCGTATCCGTGCGGAGGAAACAAGGCTGGCGGAAGAAGAGTTAGCCCGGATGACAGCGGAACTTGAACAGCGCCGCTCCTCTCTGCTCGGCTGGGAGGAAGAAGCCGCGGCTCTGCTTCAGGAAAAGGAAGAATGGCTGCGCGGCCGGAGCGAAGATTTCCGCCAGCAGTTGAATCGGCTCTACGAAGCCAAAAGACGGGCTCTCTCCGAGGGCAAAGAGCTGGATGAAGCGCTCCAGGCGGGATACGAGCTCGTCGAATCTCTCGAAGAAGCTGAAAACCTGCTGAGGTCGGCCAAAAGTTGGGGAACTTACGATATGTTCGGCGGAGGCGTGATCGCCACCCATCTCAAACGCAGCAAAGCCAATGAAGCGATGGAACAGATCGAGTACGCTCAGGGTCTGATGAGCCGCTTCAAGCGCGAGCTGGAAGACGTCGGGGGCGCTACCGAGATGAACCTGGATTATAACGGGTTTCTGGGGTTTGCCGACTATTTTATGGACGGTTTTATTTTCGACTGGATTGTCCAGGGCCGTATCTCCGATCTCAAAGATGCGGTATCCGAAAATATCGACCGGCTCCGGCAGTTGCTGCATGCGCTCCAGCAAAGGTATGAAGCTCGCTTAACGGACGAAGCCGGATTGACCCGGGACATTCATCTGCTTATTGAGCGTTCATAAGCTAACCCCCGCGCCGACTTGCGGATGTCGAATGGCTTTTGCCGGGTGAAACGCGAATCATCTGC
This sequence comes from Paenibacillus sp. RC84, assembly GCF_041260495.1. NCBI lineage: Bacteria > Bacillati > Bacillota > Bacilli > Caryophanales > Paenibacillaceae > Paenibacillus > Paenibacillus sp. RC84. Next base: position 8,567 of record NZ_JBGBYL010000011.1, on the reverse strand, counting down.
TCATGAGCGTTCATAGGCACGTTCTTCGACACTCCCCCGCCAACTGGCGGTTTGTCGAATGGCTCTCCCGGGGCGCGCGATCAGCCCCGCGTCAAAAAGCCGTACAGCCCCGAAATCCCGGGTTGTACGGCTTTTCTTCTGCCGGACTAGAAAAAGTCCGGCAGGTAGCAGGTGCGGCGCGGCAGGACCGCCGCAAGCAGTTCTACCGATCGTTCGTCGCCTTGCAGACGACCGATCCGGTGCAGCTCGCCGGCGCTCTTGGCGCCGAGCAGCAGGACGGACAGCGTGCGGATGTCGCACGCTAATCCGTCCGCTGCGGCTCCGCTGCCGCCGAGGGGCTCATCCGCGGTCTTCACAACGACCGCGGAGCCTTCCGGCGCGTTCAGCCTAAGCTCGAACGTGCCGTGGTTCCACGGCGCCTGCCCGTCCGTTACGTGCAGGCGGAGAGACGCCTCCTGCGACAGCCCCGTATGCCGCAGCTGCAGTTGGCCCAAGAGTCCCTCCACATCGACAATCCGGGCCGAGAAATACGAAACCAACTCCTGTTTAATCCGCGGGTCATCCACCTCAAAGGCCAAGTCCTCGTCTGGAGGGGCCTGCATAATGAGCTTGTCGAACATGGAATCGTGATCGCCGATAAACTTCCACAACCCCCGCTTCGCATCCTGATCGAGATAAACCAGCTGATGGATCTTGCACTCGTGGTTTTCGATCCAATAATGCACATATCCTCCGGGCTCCCCGGCCGCATTCAGATACACCGCCATGTGCCCTTTCTTTTTAAGGAGACGGGTTTCCCACCATTCCTCGGAACGCATAATCGGTCCGTTGAATTTGGCCGCGTACACATCATAGATCGGATTAAGCGCGGCCGCACTGGGAGCCGTCCGTATGATTCGCCCTTCCGCAGCGCCTAGCTTGGGAAGCTGCGAGGTTTGAAGTTCGATTTTTTTGAACGTCATGGCCAACTCCCAACCGTACTTCCGGTAAAACGCGAACGAAAACGGATGGAGATACGAAAGGGTCTGCCCGTTCTCTTTCATCACTTCCAGCGCTTTCGACAGCAGTTGTCCCACCATTCCCTGCCTGCGATTTTCCGGCCAGCTTGCAACGCCGGCGATCCCGCCCATTTTCAGCTTTTTCCCGTTTACCCAAGTTGTAAAATCCAGGAGGGTTAATTTCGAGGCCAGTTTCCCATCGATAAAATATCCCCAGGTTTCCTCGGGATTCATGGTTGCAAGTCTTTCGACAAGCTCTTCCTCCCGCAGCTCGTATTGAAACGCATACATCGACAAATCCAAGCTGTCCCGGAGTTCTTCCCGGCGCAGTCTTCTGATTTCACTCATAGGTTGACCTCCTTCTAAAGCTAAACAACAACGCGGCGCGTCCCCGGCTTTAGCCCCCGATTTGAGACATACGTCTTACGGTTGGCAGGTGGGACGGTTCGTCCCCCTGGAGCGCTTTCGCCATTTCATGGCTTTCGGGCTTTACTTCCAATGCTTTATAAAATAACTCCCTGATCGCCCGGTCATCCCCGATCAGCGGCCTCACGTTAAACTCGTGGGACCAGTACAAGCACGGTTTGATGTTACCGTCCGCCGTCAGCCGCAGCCGGTTGCAGGAAGCGCAGAAATGGTCGCTCACCGGATGTATGAGGCCGAATGACCCTTTACCTCCCGCGATCCGGTGATTTTGAGAAGGACCGTTCCCTTTTACGGACTGTATCTCTTCCACTTTCCACCCGCGTTCGGAACACCTGTCCAACACGGAAGAAAGAGGAACATACCGGAGTTTCCAGGTATCATCCTGATGCCCTATCGGCATATATTCGATAAAACGCACCTGTATGTCCTTATCGACCGTCATTTGCAGGAAATCGTCGATTTCGTCGTCGTTCAGTCCCTGCATAAGTACGACATTCAGTTTTACGGGATACAGCCCGACTCGCTGGGCAGCCTCTATTCCCGCCATCACCCGGGTAACGTCTCCGCCCCTTGTAATAAGCTTAAAACGGTCCGGACGAAGAGAATCGAGGCTGATATTAATTCGCGTCAGTCCGGCTTCTCTTAACCGCTCGGCCTGTTGGGCGAAAAAAACGGCATTCGTCGTCAAAGCGATATCTTCGATACCCGGGACAGCCGCCAGCTGCCGGATCAGCACATACAAATCTCTTCGGACAAGCGGCTCGCCGCCCGTAATCCTCAGTTTGCGCACTCCCATCCCCGCCAATACCCGGACAACTTCCGTAATCTCGTCATAATTCAGCAGACGCTCATCCGGTTCGAAGGTCATCCCTTCCTCCGGCATGCAGTAGACACAGCGCAAATTGCAGCGGTCGGTAACCGAGATGCGCAAGTAATCGTGAATGCGGTTAAATTTATCTTTTAATACACCGGAAGATGTCATTCCTTCACCCCGCCGCTTTGCGTAGGACCCGCCAAATCGTCCGCTTCAGCAAGCTTTTTCTCAAAAGATCCTCTCCAGCTTTCCGCGAGCGCTTCGTTCGCCAAAATTATCCGGATGCCGGGAATATTGTTCTTATCGTGATATTTGCATGTATTTACAAATTCAACCGTTAAACCCTGAGCATGTTTCGTCACCAGTCTAAAGACAGGGTTCTCGGGAATAATGCCTTCTTTCAGCACACGGAAGTAGAAGCCGGTATAGCCTGTATCCTGCAGCTTTACGGGGAGTTTTACATCCGAATAACGGACACTAAGCTTAAAACAAGGACGTCTCGGCTGCGAAACCTGAACCAAGGCTTCTCCCAACTCATAAATATCCCCGATACATATCTCTTCTTCTTTAAGACCGCTTACCGTGATATTTTCTCCGAATGCTCCGAAAGAAAGAGGTTGCCCCAGTTCCTTTTCCCAGTAATCATAATGGTCCGCACTGTATACACAAAGCGCTTTGTCGGGGCCTCCGTGGACTTTCAGATCCGCTTGGCCGTCTCCCTCAAGCTGTGTTGTCGACAAAAACAAGGGCTGATGAACCGGTTCTTTGTAAATACCTGTTTCCACTTCTTTTCCCTGATACACGATTTTCTTCGGTTTTCCTACGTTTATGGAAACGATCTGAGGCATCACGAGACACTCCTCTCCCCTCTTTTTTTATCCACTATACCAAAAAATGAAGGAGGAAGTCTTCTCGCCATAAAAAAATCTCCTGCAAAACCTCAAAAGGTTCCGCAAGAGATGCTTATTCAACCGCCTAGCTTAATTTTACGGTACGTATCTATAAAGGACAAAACGTCCACTCTTTTTCCTTTTTTCTTGGCTACGCTGGCCATGGACAGCAGCGTTGTCCAAAACTCATTCAAGACTTGTGCTTCCTCGGTCAACTCTTGCTTGTTTCGGCGTGGAAGTTCTCCGCGTGCTTCGTCAGAGATCAGCATTTGAACCTGTTTCCGCTTCCACTCGTCTCCCTTTACATACGTGACGCCGATCTCACGCAGCTTCTTCCGTACGGAGGTAACCGGGCGGGCAAGTTCCTTGGCAATTACCGATGGAGGGCATTCTTTGGAAAGCATACAGAGTCTTTCCATCTCCTGTGTCGACCAAGATTTTTTCGCCATACACACATCATCCCCGTTCATTTGTCGTATTCGTTGTGACCAACGTTCCGGTAACTAAAGGATAGCAATAAATTGTTAAAGAAGTTTTAGGAAAATGTAATGCTGCCCCCTTAAAAGGAAAAAGTCGTCCGAAGGAAGTAAAAATGTGGCAGAAAGCTCTATTATATAAGCTTTTTTTAGTTATAAAAAAAGAAGCTTTTCAAATAAATGAAAAGCTCCTTTTATAACTTTAAACGATTTGCCAAATTGCACCGTTTAATTTCATTAAATTTTCTTAACAATTTCTCCATCATTAATGACAAGTGTTTAGATACCCAGCGTACGACCCACCGGTTTGCCGTCTTCGACTTTAGCTTCCGCGACTACTTTATTAGACAAAGTGCCGATCTTTTCAATTTCGACACTCAGTTGATCCCCATCCTTCAGATAGACACGCTTTTCCCGCGGATAGCCTATTGTTACCCCTTCAGGCGTCCCGGTAAGAATGATATCACCAGGCAAAAGCGTCATATGGCGCGAAATGTAACTGACCAGTTCCTCCACCTTGAAAATCATATCCGCTGTCGTCGAGCTTTGACGCTGCTCTCCATTGACGAGAGAGCGGATCTTCAGCTCGTTCGGGTTCCCGATCTCATCTCCCGTGACGATGTAGGGGCCTAACGGAAGAAAGCCATCGCAAGATTTACCCAGCAGCCACTGGTTGGTCCTTCTCTGCAAATCTCGCGCAGACAAGTCGTTTCCGCAGGTGTAGCCGAAGATATATTGCGCTGCCTCTTCCTTCGACACATCTTTCGCTTTTTGACCGATGACGATCACCAGCTCAGCTTCGTAATCCAGTTCGGAAGTTACATTAGGCAGGGAAACATTGCATTTATGCCCGGTCAGAGCATTATTGAATTTATTAAACAGCACGGGGTGCTCCGGGATCGGAGATTTTGTCTCTTCCGCATGCTTCTGATAGTTCAAACCTACACAAATGATTTTACCGGGCTCCGTTACGCAGGGCGCGAACACTAAGGGAGACTCTTCTAACAGATAAGGCTCATTTTCGGAAGTAGCCGGAAGATCATCGATAAGTTTTTGCAGAGACTGAATCGCCTCCGGCCCCCCCTTGATAACTTGATCCATATGGGTAGGCACACTGCCTTCCTCGTAACCCTTCATATTTTTTAATGCTTCGGCCACGTCCAGAACACCTTGTTCCAGCCTGATGCCTAGCCTCGGTCCATGTTCACCTAGAAAAGTAAGCAATTTCATGGATACTCCTCCTCCTATAAGCACGCTTGTTTATTATCGAATCTGTCTTAAACATTATTCGCTATCCTCTTTATTACCCCTCCCCAAATTTCCACAAACATTGCCGAACCCTATAAGCAAGTCGGACCGATTCGTATGTGTGGCCAGTTATCCTCATTCCTGCCGCCATCACTGGCCCACAACCGCTCTTGCTTTAATGGTGCATAGGACTTTATCTCTCTTACCAAGTCTTTTCTATTACCTATACGTGTGCTCTTCCTGACTAAAAAACAATGAAGAAAATTTATTTTAAACTATCTTGTCGAGGAGTTTCATTCATTCGTTAAACGGGTAATATTTTAGATGGGTGTTTTTGCATGATTCGCGTGATTTTCTTAAATTACTCGGTATTATGTCAAAAATTTCCGGGGAAATAATTTAGGGATATGACAAAGTCAGCTAGGGGGAGATCCCTTTTAACTCTCCTGCCTTCCATACTAAGCGGACTATGAGAATAATATACAACCTTTCCGATTATAAGACTCTTCAGAGTCTTTTTTTAAAACACTAAAACTGAACTTTTTTTTCTCTTTGGTATGATTTCTTCACCGGAAGACATTCCATGCACAAGAAATTTCGAGACATTCCGAGGCTCTCTGCGGCTTAAAATTTAACTGCTAAATCTTCTAAGCATTTGTCGTTATCCTCAAAGGGATGACTAAAGAGCAAATTTAAGAGCAAGATAGCAATGAGACATTTCCTTACCTTAGGGATCACTCATCCGGCAAGAAACCCAAGACGCCTGTCATACAAACAACTGCTCATTCCTTGCAATTAGGCCTCAACTTTTGTCAGGAAGCTCTTTGCATGTGCTGGCCATTCTGAGTCAAGTCCGTACCACCTGCTGAATGATGTTCCTTGTTAAAACAAACTTTTTATATGTAAGGAGTATCAATACTTAGAACAGCCGCTTAACTCTTCCAACTTGCGTGCATCAGCATTTTTTTCATACATATAAAGAATTCTACTAACTAAGGAGAGATGCGTTATGTTTACAACTATCCATGGCTTGAAAACTTTTTATGAAGAACGGGGAAGCGGTCCGGCTGTCCTACTTCTTCATGGCTTCCCTCTGGACCACCGGATGTGGCAGGAACAGATTGCGGCGTTAGAATCGAACTATAGGGTCATTGCTCCCGACCTTAGAGGCTTTGGCCAATCAGAGCCTCACAAGGACCTGATTACGCTGGAGCATATGGCAGATGAACTTCTGCTGCTTTTGGATCAACTTCAAGTGGAAAAAGCGGTTCTTGCCGGTTTCTCCATGGGCGGGTATGTAGCGTTTAATCTCCTTCGAAAAGCACCGGATCGTTTCAACGGACTTATACTGGCGAATACACGCCCGGATGCCGACCCTCTGGAAGGACAAATCAACCGGATGAAAATGGCGGCTTCCCTTCTTGAACAGGGTCCACAAGCAGCATCAAAAGCCATGATCCCTAAACTTCTATCCGAAGGAGAAGGCTCCGGACTAGCCGGCGAATTACAAGATCAGATTGACGGAATGAATCCATTGGGACTTGTCCACGCATCTCTAGCTATGGCTTTCAGGAAAGACTCTACGGAGCTTTTGTCTACCATACAAGCCCCTACCCTTGTCATCGGTGGTGAAAAGGATGCAATCACACCCCCGGCGATCATGAAAAAAATGGCCGATTCCATTCCGAATGCAACCTATACCGAAATTAAAAATTCCGCTCATCTTACCGTTCGGGAACATCCGGATCAAGTAAACAAAGCGATTACAGATTACTTAAGCCATCTTCATTCTTAACAATAAAGAAAGACAGGGAGCCTACTGTACATGACTGTACAAAAGCCCTCTGTCTTTTCTTTCTGTATTTAACACTTTACATAAATTCTATATACGAAAGGAAAAAGCCCGATTCCAGTAAAACTGGAACCAGGCTTTTATGATGCCGGTGAAGGGACTTGAACCCCCACTCCCTTGCGAGAAACGGATTTTGAGTCCGTCGCGTCTGCCATTCCGCCACACCGGCTTGTATGGCGTGCCCTAAGAGATTCGAACTCCTGACCTTTTGATTCGTAGTCAAACGCTCTATCCAGCTGAGCTAAGGGCACAAATTTATTTAGCACTTTTGGTGCCGAAGACCAGACTTGAACTGGTACGGTAGTCACCTACCGCAGGATTTTAAGTCCTGTGCGTCTGCCGATTCCGCCACTCCGGCAAAGAATGGTGGAGGCGCCACCCAGACTCGAACTGGGGGTAAAGCTTTTGCAGAGCTCTGCCTTACCACTTGGCTATGGCGCCTTATTATAATGGAGCGGAAGACGGGAATCGAACCCGCGACCCTCGCCTTGGCAAGGCGATGCTCTACCGCTGAGCCACTTCCGCATATCATACTGGGGGTATAGGATTTGAACCTATGCATGACGGAGTCAAAGTCCGTTGCCTTACCGCTTGGCTAACCCCCAACATCTTGCAATTGTCAGTGAGTATTAAGTGGGGCGGACGAGGGGAATTGAACCCCCGAATGTCGGATCCACAAACCGATGCGTTAACCACTTCGCCACGACCGCCATATAAGGTTTTAAAGCTAATTGGCAGGGGCAGCAGGAATTGAACCCACACTAACGGTTTTGGAGACCGCTGTTCTACCTTTAAACTATGCCCCTAAAACTGGTGGAGGCTGATGGATTCGAACCACCGAACTCGTAAGAGAACAGATTTACAGTCTGCTGCGTTTGGCCACTTCGCTAAGCCTCCAGGAATGGTGCCGTCGAGAGGACTTGAACCCCCAACCTACTGATTACAAGTCAGTTGCTCTACCAATTGAGCTACAACGGCATATGTAATTATCAATGGTGGCTCGGGACGGAATCGAACCGCCGACACGAGGATTTTCAGTCCTCTGCTCTACCGACTGAGCTACCGAGCCTTATTATGTTCTTAAAATCCATTTGTATACAGAGATAAAAATGGCGGAGCTGACGGGATTCGAACCCGCGGTCTCCTGCGTGACAGGCAGGCATGTTAGGCCTCTACACCACAGCTCCAAGTATTGCGGGGGCAGGATTTGAACCTGCGGCCTTCGGGTTATGAGCCCGACGAGCTACCGGGCTGCTCCACCCCGCGTCAGTAAAAAACTTATATGGTGGACGCTGACGGGATCGAACCGCCGACCCTCTGCTTGTAAGGCAGATGCTCTCCCAGCTGAGCTAAGCGTCCATAGATTTACATTATAATCATAATTATTAACCTTGTCAAAGGTAAAATTATGATGGTGACCCGTAGGGGATTCGAACCCCTGTTACCTCCGTGAAAGGGAGGTGTCTTAACCCCTTGACCAACGGGCCATATATAGATGGCGGAGAGAGAGGGATTCGAACCCTCGAGACGATTTCTCGCCTACACGATTTCCAATCGTGCTCCTTCGACCACTCGGACACCTCTCCATATGGCTCCCCGAACAGGACTCGAACCTGTGACAACTCGATTAACAGTCGAGTGCTCTACCAACTGAGCTATCAGGGAATAAAACTATCAGGGTTGCTCCCTGAAAACTAGCAGCGAAACGTGCAGTCGATCCATCCAAAGATCTTGTGGTGCATATGTTACATATGCTTTCGATGCGGCCTTTCCTGTCGGAAAAAGCCTTGTGGTCAAGCCCTCGACCGATTAGTATTGGTCAGCTCCACACATTGCTGTGCTTCCACCTCCAACCTATCTACC